>JBBRMU010000010.1:0-44496 GCA_038230655.1 Patescibacteria group bacterium
AAGCGGAGACACTTGAGTGCCACTATTTGCACACTCATATACTGGTCTTCCTTTTACTTTATGAAACTTTGTTATCTTTTTACAGTCTTTACAATAAATACCATCAGGGAAGCGAATAGTCTTAATTTCTTCAAGGCATTCTGTATCAGTAGGATAATGTCTTAGAATGTCAGAATAAGTAAATTTATCAACAATACCGTGTTCTGCAATATTTGTTACATGACGTCAAGGGATAAGTGTCAATAAACTCTCTTGTCTTTTCTACCTATTATTGGTATCATATACTTGAATTTGGAGACGACTTAATAGTAATTAACACATTCTGCGTTCCATCTTCAGTTATATGGCACCATTACCAAAAAGAAAACACTCGACTCAACGAAAAGGTAAAAGATTACAGCATAGAGAAGGCGAGACTGTCTTGCCTAGACTCGTCACTTGTAAAGAATGTGGCAAAGAGAAAATGCCCCACAGAATCTGTAAATACTGTGGAAAGTAATTAGTTTGAGTACGTTAAAACTAGTTGTAGCCTCACCTATGGACCAGCGACACTTAGATAGAATTAAAATTGTACAAAACCTTTTTGCAGCTAGTTTTCCTGGCATTCCGGATAATCTTCCTAACTCAGAAAACGATACTACACAACAAGTATTAAAAAATCTCACTAAAATCGACGAAATGATCTCAAGTAGTGCCCCTAAATTTCCACTCGACCGTATAGCTAAGACAGACCTCGCAATTCTCCGCCTTGCAGTTTATGAACTGATAATTAAGCCTTCTCAGCCTCGGAAAGTTGTTATTAATGAGGCTGTAGAACTTGCAAAAGAGTTCGGTGGAGACAAATCGTATGCATTCATTAATGCAGTATTAGGAAAAATTATTGAAAAGCCATGACTCTTTTGACTGAACTAGAAAAAAAAATAGAAATCACCTTTACTAATAAAGTGCTTCTTGGGAACGTTTTCATTCACAGATCTTACCTTAATGAACACAAAAACTACCATCTACCTTCCAACGAAAAACTTGAGTTTTTAGGTGATAGTGTTCTTTCACTTATCACATCTATCTACCTGTACAAAAACTTTCCTCTTCTTCAGGAAGGGGATTACACAGATATCAAAGCTTCAATTGTTAGAACCGAGAGTCTTGCCGAGGTAGGGGCACGTTTAGAGCTTGGAAACTACCTTTTTTTATCACGGGGTGAGGAGAAGGGGAAAGGACGTGTCAATACAAATATTCTCGCTGATTGTTTTGAGGCATTAGTTGCCGCAATTTTTATCGATAAGAGCTTTGATAAAGCCTATGATTTTGTTTTGGGAAACCTCTTCAAAGACAAATTGGAATACATCGTAGAGCATAAGCTCTATTTATCGCCCAAAAGTCGTCTACAGGAGTATTTACAGGCAAATCACAGAGTCCTACCCATCTATAAAACTGTGGCAGAGAAAGGCCCAGAACATAGCAAAGAGTTTAAAGTCTCAGTATACTTAAAAGATAAACTCCTAGGGGTAGGTATAGGAGCATCAAAAAAACACGCAGAAGAGCAGGCTGCAAAAAATGCACTGGAAAAATTACCTTAGCAAGTATATAATTGAGAAGTTTACCGATTCATTCACTGTAACATACAGTTATTAGGTCCACAGCTCTAGTCCCCAGACTTTAGTCGAATGACCAATTTTCAGAAAGCAAAATTTATATGGCCGTCGCAATACGATTAATGAGATTTGGAAAAAAAGGGTATCCTACTTACAGAATTGTTGCTTTAGACAAAAGAAGTAAAAGGGATGGTGCCTATATTGAGAAAGTCGGTCTCTATAACCCCATGTCCAAAACCGCAACACTCACCATTGATGAAGAGCGTTTGTCATACTGGCTCAAAATTGGTGCAGTAGTTTCTGAAGGAATGAAAAAAATACTTTCATCAAGGAACCCTAAACAAAAGAAAATTGTTAAGAAAGCTACTAAAAAAGAACCCGTAAAAGAGGTCAAAACAGCAAAAACAGAGCCAAAACTCCCTAAAATCAAGGCAGTTCCTCCCGAGAAAACACCAGATAGAGAGTCTAAAGAAACAAAAACTCCCAAAAATCAAACCTCTTCATAACTGCCTCTTTAAGATTAGTAACACTCAGCATCATCTTATTTGAATGGATTTTTCTTGGTTGCATAGTCGGTTGAGACGGGAGGATCCTGTATTAGTAAACTCGTTTTAGCAGCTATTTTATCTAAGAGATTAATGTCATCCTGAGACAATGGTTTAGCCGGCTTCTGAAGAGGCGATGCCAGCTTTGAGTAAAACGTTAAGTTAAGAGCGCTATTTTGAGTGTCTTTACTATTGAGAGAGATCGTGTCGCCTGTGATGTATCTTCCACCCTCGAATGGATAACTCTGAATAAACCGTAAGAAGGAAGGAGCATCTCCCTGTCCTTGAATTGAGAGTGTAACTGTCTCACCTTTAGACTTAGTATCATTTATTACATAATCAGTAATAATGAAGCCATTTTGTATCGAAAGCTTCTCGATGGCATATAATATTGAGAAGAAGTCTTCTGAATCGGGAATTAACCTTGCCAGCATCTGCCTATGTTTTTCTAGCTGGTCTTTACTCAGTCTAATAGTACTTGTACTCTGAAGGTTTTTCGATTGAAGATCAGCAAGTTGTTGTTGCATCATATCGACCTCATTCTTAGATGCGAGAACCTTATTAACCATAATAAAACTTCCTATGCAGAGTGAGATAATAATCACTGCTAATATTACTGTTGAAATATATCTCCGTAATAGTACTTTAAAATGCTGGGTAGACATCTTTGAATGTTCCGGAAAATTGTAATAAGGTATTGCTGGACTTACTTTCAGTATCAAAAGATGCCGTCCCTAGTTTTAAATCAAGAAAATGGGTAAGGAACTCGCTTGACTCGATATAACTTAGAAGTTTATGTAAGTCCTGGACATTAGTTACATCGAAGCTAAATGAAACTTTTTTCTTATTATCAACTTTAAACTCCGACAATGGAGGAAGAGATCTATCATTAAGGAGTTTTTTTATGGAGTCGTAGTAAACAATAAACTGAGCATCATTGCTGCTAAAAGACTTCAGCTGTGCTTCTTTATTTGCAATATAATTCATGTCAGTCTGCGACGCATTCTTGGCAATTTGTTCCTCAATTGTTTTTTTTTGCTCAGTTAGAGCGATAACCGTAAGATTAAAATAAAGATTCAAAAAAAACATACTTATGAAAATGACTAACAATAGTATATCTATGCCTATTCCAGCTAAGTTAATTTTATGTATTGTTTCGTCATTTTTAGATGAGCTATCTATCTTACTAAATAGATTGATACGTTTTTTCATTTAAATATTTGCGGCAATTGATGAAATAAACGACGAAAGAGTGGCAGAAAAAGACTGCTTGATCGGATTATCTTGAATCTGTTGAGCGAGGGTTAGATTATTTACCTGCATTGAAAGGCTCTCCTGAAGCTTCAGGTTAAATGAAGCTACAGAGTTATCGTAGTTAAATGAGTAAAGCTCATTGACTGGCATGCCGTATTTATCTTTTGATATGAGAATAAACCGACTAACCTCTCGGGCAATCTCTTTTATAATGGGAGAAATGATTGAGTCGATATTCAATGAGGGATTTTGGCCCCCTGCCATGACCCGTAATGCCTCAATCGCTTTCAGCTCGTCTATGCTCAAATTTGCCATAACATCTTTAATAAACAAGTTCAAACCAATTTTAAAACTGCGTGAGAGTAAGAGAATCGAATTTGTTTCATCAAATAGATACAGTGAGGTGGTACTATACCCAAAGTTTATTAAGATAGTGGTACCGGTCTGAGCCTGTTGAGGTCTTTTCATAAAAACGGATACAAGACGGGCGACAGCACTCAGCTCGTTTTCCAGAAGCTCAGGCATCAGATCTGCCAACTCCACAGTCTCCTGGATTTTTTCTACAACTTTCTTTGGAGAGGCGACGATAAAAATAAGAACTTTGTTTGTTTTGGGGTCTTCTTTGAGAATCTCAAGATCAAGGTTTGTTTCATCGATATTCATGGGAATAAACTCATCAGCCTGGTAACGAATAGCTGCCAACAGCTCTTTTTCTTTCAGCTTTGGCATTTCAATTACCCTTGAGAAAGTGAAGATATCCGGAATGATTACCTTAACATTTCTTTTTTTAATGCGGAGGTTGCGATGAAGACGCGAGATAATTTCTGCCTGTTTTTCCAGAACATCATGAGTATCTGATGCGTAAAAATAGGGAAATGTTTCTTCAAAACCCATCGACTCAATCTCAATTACCTGATTGGTAATCTTCACTTCAGCCATTCTTGTGTATTTTTCGTTTATGTCCAATGAAAATGCTTTATCGTCTGCCATATGATCTAAGTATTTCGAATTATGCACAAGAAGTCAAGCGGTTCTAGTGCTAAAAAACCGATTAATTGTTCCTGACAACAATTTTTGTCCTGTACGTTAATGTCTCAGTCGGAGATAACGTTTTACCATAGCCGATAGTGTAGTTTATCGTCACCACCACCGGCGCATAGGAATTTGCCCTTGCACAGCTTACAAGATATTTAGTCATTACGGTATGGGAGTTGGTAAGCCCTGTAATTTGTGGTATTCCTCCAATCGTAGCTATTTTTGAAAAGTTGAGAACTGTCCCATTAAGATAAATACTCGAATAGTCATTTAAGTCACTTTTATAAAAATTATTTATACCGTTTTGGTCCAGAGGAAGATAGTTTGGGGCGGCACAAAGAGGTATACTTGATACATCGTATATACCATAGGCGGGCTTAATATGAGTCTGCAAAATATTTAAGATAGTATCTCCCTGGCGCTTAAGTTCAGTCATATGATAGAGTTTAACCTGTTGTTTTAAGACGGCAAAGACAATAGAAAAAATCGCCGGCACAACAAGCGCGACTACTGCCATTACAACCACAACTTCAATCAGACTAAATGCCTTTTTATTCTTTATTCTTTTCATATGTGTTTAAAACAACTACTGCCATGGGGTATACAGGTTTGAAATTGGCACAAAATAGTTAACACGGTCATCCTTCCACTCAACGTCAATGGTAGTTGTTATTTGTGTCGTGGTCGAAGGCGGGGTAAATATAACTTTACGGGTATATATTCCATCCAACATTCGAAGCGGCACTACACCGCGTACTATAGGGTCACAAGACTCATAATCTGTCCACTTAATAGTGCCTACATCAAAGTATGCACAGTACTCCCCTCCAAGGGTAGGTAAAGTAGTTACATGAATATAAAAGGTGTTCCAGTCGCTCTCTTTTTCACTACTTAACCACTCGTTCATTTCTTCAGCGGCTCTTGTCGCTGTTATTCTATGTTGACTTACCCGCATATCTCTCAAACTTGTCACAGAGATGGCAATTGCGGTCACAAAAAAAACACTCAGAATACTAATAAATATAAGTACCTCAAGTAAAGAGAACCCTTGTTTGTTCTTGATCGCTATGGCGTGGGTGTTGGACATGCTAGGTTGGTTGATGAATACTCGTCAATTACACCAACTAAATTAACTGATATACACGTTATTTTATTGGATGATGTATTCAAAATCGGGACAACAATATCGGGAGTCACGGCCGGAGTCACAACTATCTCCCCACTCACCGTCTTAAACTCTACAGGAGGAACTGACGTGATCTCAATATTCGGGTCAACGGTAAAGGTCTGTAATGTTGAATATCTATCAGGTGAGGTGCTGTCTTTACAATGGATTTCCATTATATACGAATGGGTGTCAGTTGATAATAATCCCACCCTATATCCTGCTATTTCATTAACCCCCATACTCTGACAGTGATCCACTCCTTCGCCTCCAATTGCCTTCCTCCGGGCTAACTCCAAGACATCTCTATACTTTTTAACTTCGCTGTCTGATCTTTGCTGATTCTGTTGGGTGTTGTATGAGGCAATACCTGTACCTGTGAGGATAACGATAATGGCGATAACAATCACAAGTTCTACAAGGGTAAACCCTTTATTTTTTATAACCATAACTTTTTTTAAAAACTACTTCTTGAAGAAGTATAAAGATCAAATCATTGTTCCAAGTTAGCATTGTCTGAGTTTTTAACTCTATTCTTTGGAGCTAATTATTTGTACAACACACGGTATATCCACAGGCGGAATCAAACTGACACTGTTGCCCCAACCCTCCACAATTAGTTGGTTTACAGCTGCCAGGGCCAAGATCTACACAGTTAACAGGATCATTTGGACAACTGGGAACAGGGGTACTTGAAGGAAGTCCCCCGGGAATAGAGGTTGGTGTTGGTGTTGGTGTTGGTAAAGTACCTGAATAAGGTGTCGGTGTCGGAGTTATCACCGGAGTTGGTTGATACTTAGTAAGTTCTCCATTTTGATTAATATGATAGTCAGTCCCATTTTCTAAAGTTGCTGTAAGGATATATGCCGGGCACACCTTCAAAGGTAATCCTGACGAGCGATCAATGAAGTAACAATATGGCTCATATATATAGTGTCTTCCTGCAACTGGATCTTGGGGCATTTCAGGAAGATAGTTAGGCACTAAGAGTACAGTCAGACCATCATAGGTATATGTCTCGTCCGGATAGTTCCCATTAAGAGACGTCTCGTTAGAACGATATTGCTCAAGTGCGCCCTGTACCTTTCCAATATCAGCTCTCCTTCTCGCGTCTCGGGATCGAATTGTCACGTTCTGATACCCGATTGCCGCCGCAGCTATGAGAATACCCATTACTACCAGGACAATAATGATCTCAAGAAGGGTAAAACCTCTTTTTTTTGAGTCTTTCTTTGTCATTTATTTAAATACTAAGGAGAACTTACATCAATGTCAAGAGATTCATTTTACTGAAGCTCTTTCTACCGCATACATGAAGATTCGGTCCGGCAAATACCGTCTGAGGAAGATAAGAAGCCTGCCCAGAGTGCTGGCAGAGTATCGGAGTCGTCTGCTACTATCATTTGCAGCCTCAAAAATGACCTTTGCTACTACTTCCGGAGAGGCGCCTCGCGATCCTGAGCGTAGAAATGAAGGTAGCACTCGATGTAGGTAACTGTCATAGTCCTTAATCGGGTTTAGCAATAACTCAGCCGATCTGCTATAAAACTCTGTTTTGATCACTCCGGGCTCCACTAACTTGAGTTTTATATTAAATTGACGGAGTTCATAAAAAAGTGACTCAGTAAACCCTTCAAGAGCAAACTTTGTCGCGTGGTAAAGGCTGTAAAGTGGCAGCCCGAACCGTCCTCCCATTGAGGAAACAGTAACTATCACACCCTTTCGTTTTGATCGGAAATAGGGTAGAAGCTCTCGGATTACAGTCATTACTCCAAAAACATTGGTTGAAAACTGCTTAACAATTTGATCTTCAGATGCAAACTCAAACGGTCCTACAACTCCGTAGCCTGCATTGTTCACCACCACATCAACCACTCCAAATGTCTCAAGACACTTCTTAATGGCCCGTTTGATAGATAGTGTATCCGTAACATCCAGCTTTATACAGATTACATTTTCAAGCTTGGTTAACTCTTCTTCCTTCTCAGGGGACCTCATCGTGGCTGCAACATTCCATCCTTTTTGCTGAAAGTAGATGACAGTAGCTCTGCCAATACCAGATGACGAGCCTGTAATGAGAACTGTTTTCTTCATGTTAAAGTATTATAATAGAAACTTATTAACAATATGAACAGTTATACCTCTCAACTCAGAAAACTACTCTTACTTCTGATGTTATTTCTATGGGCCTTTCCGGCGTCTCTAACCGTGGTAAAAGCTCAACAGACGCAACCTCAGGTGTTTGAAGCTGTTGTGAAGTCAATTAAAGAGAGTAACACGGTAAACCAACAGACACATATAAAGATTCGAAAGACCCAGGTGCAGGTAACATCAGGAAAGTCTAAGAATAAAACGTTTACTATAGACGATAATGTTGTGCCCACCACCCATCAGATCTCGTATAAAGTGGGCGATCACGTTATTATTACTTACTCCAAAGATCCACAAGGTACCGAGTACGTATATATAACCGATGTAGCAAGACAGATGCCGCTTTTACTCCTCTTAGTAATCTTCCTCATTCTGACTATAATAATCGGTAGATGGCAGGGATTAGCCTCATTAGTCGGCATGACTATATCTTTTTTCATCATAGGTAAGTTTATAATTCCCAACATACTCCTAGGCAATGACCCGCTTCTTATCACGCTCTTAGGAGCTGGCTTTATAATTCCCATTACCTACTATATCTCTCACGGTTTAAACAAAAAGACCACAATCGCCATCATTAGCACGTTAATAACTCTAGTGCTAACAGGTTTCTTTGCCTATTTTTTTGTTGAGTTGGCTAAACTCTCGGGCTTTGATACTGAAGAGGCGGCCTATCTCCAAAATCTTGGTACAGAGATAAATATTAAGAATGTTCTGCTTTCAGGTTTTATCATAGGAATACTAGCTGTGCTGAATGATGTCACAGTTTCGCAAGCATCGATTGTCAATAGTCTCCATATAGCAAAACCTAGCCTTTCGATCAAAGCCCTGTATCTTAACGCAATGAGAGTTGGGAATGACCATATTGCATCACTTGTCAATACGTTAGTTCTTGTCTATGCTGGAGCGTCATTACCGCTTTTTTTGCTGTTTGCAAACTCCCAAAGTTCCTGGAATTTAATCATCAATCAAGAAGTTATTGCGACTGAAATTATACGAACATTAGTCAGTAGTATCGGAATAATTGCGGCCGTTCCCTTAACTACTTACTTAGCTGCATTAGTATATAAAAAACGAATCTTTTAAGTGTTTAGACTGTCCCATCAACTTAATTGATCTATCAGATCAAGATAGTTATACGATCAACTAATGTTAACGGCTTTCGTTTGGAAAGTTTTGTGCCTGTTTCCTGATATAAAGGAGGAAAGAGTCGACCGCCAGTTGAGGATTCAGATTGTTATTTAAAAGCAGACTTTTCTGCGTGAGCGCCTTCTTTAAGACCGTTGCCGTGAACTTCTCCCCCTCACTTAACTCATCCTTTAAAACCACAATTATATGATCAAAAAGCTTTAATGCATCGTCACGGGAGATTCCGGAAACGGGTGTTAAAAATCCAACTCCTCCAGAATTTTCTAAAGACGCCAAAAGATCTTTTACTGAGGCGTTTATATCCGCAACTTTGTGTTCATCAAGAGTAATTAATTTTGACCTGGATGACACTGTCGGTAGCACTCGTTCAATATCTTTGATAACAAGTACAAACTGGTTTTTTTCATTTCTTTCCTCTAGAGTTTTGAGCAGCGCATTCTGTGCTTCTAAAGACGCAGTATCGAACTGATAGATAACAAAAAGCCGCCTGAGAGGGAGATCGGTAATAATCTCTTTCTTTATAGAACGCATTTGGTCAATACTAATCTCGGTTTTTATTGGTTGAACTCTAAAAATATAGTTACGGTCAAACTTATTTTCAGTGATGAAACAACGGATAAACTCTTCCTGTAGCTCTAATTTTTGTGACACTAATAATATCGGCAACATATATTGCATTTTAATACAAATTTCTCTATATTTAAACCATGTTACTGTCGCCAAAACAATTTCTATCCGAACTGGTAAATGACAAAATTATAAGCCAAGAAGCGGCTGAAAAGTATGAAATCGAGTCTATACAGAAAAATACTCCTATTGAAGACTACATGCTGCAACAGGACGGAATTAAAAAAGATGAGGTTCTGAAAATAAAGGCCAAGCTACTGAATGTACCGTTTGTTGACATCACGAATGCAGCAGTTGATCCTCATGCACTGAGTTTACTACCGGAGTCTGTAAGCCGAAGATATGCAATCCTGCCTTACTACTTTGAACCAGAAAAGGATACAGTGTATATCGCAACCAGTGATCCTCTGAACTTTAATATTGCCGAGTTTCTTGAGAAGAAAGCCGGAAAAAAAGTTGTCCTGTCACTCGCTCTTCCTGAAGACATTCTCAAAGCGTTAAATGCGAACTATGCCCAGGATCTGTCTCCTGAAGTGAGTGAGGTCCTGAAAGAGGTTGAACCAAACTTAGGCAACAAGAAAATCAAAGCAACAGATGTGACAATACGAGAGGCCCCAATGGCCAAAATTGTGAATACAATTCTAGAGTTTGCTTTAAAAAGCCGAGCCTCCGATATTCATATTGAACCACGGGAAACAAAAACTGATGTGAGATACAGAATTGATGGAATTCTCGAGGAGAAGTTATCTCTGCCAAGATCTATTCATGACTCTCTCATATCAAGAATCAAGATTCTGTCGGAGATGAAGATTGATGAGAAACGTGTTCCACAGGACGGACGGTTTGAGTTCAGGATTGGAGCTGAGGCTGTTGATCTGCGTGTATCTTCTCTCCCAACGGTAAATGGTGAAAAAATTGTTATGCGTCTTTTGAAAAAAACAGGAGGATTACCCACACTAGATGCCTTAGGTCTACGAGGTACACAGCTAAAAGACCTCCAGGAGGCAATAACGAGACCTTATGGAATTATTCTTGTTACGGGTCCAACCGGCTCAGGTAAAACAACCACGCTCTACTCAGTTTTAACAAAACTCAATAAACCGACCGTGAATATTGTTACACTTGAGGACCCGGTAGAGTATAAACTTGCAGGTATAAATCAAGTCCAGGTAAATGTCCAGGCCGGACTGACTTTTGCATCAGGTCTGCGGTCTTTTTTGCGACAGGACCCAAATATTATTCTTGTGGGAGAGATCCGCGACAAAGAAACGACACAACTGGCGATACAGGCCGCTTTGACAGGACACTTAGTTTTCTCAACTCTTCACACAAACGACGCGGCGACAGCTATTCCTCGTTTGATTGATCTTGGCGGAGAGCCATTTCTGATTGCCTCAGTCTTAAGTGCGTCGTTGGCTCAACGTATCTGTCGACGAGTCTGCCAAACCTGTAAACAAGAGTATGATCCTCCTGAGGAGATTAAAGCAAATATTACGTTGGTATTAGGGGATCTGTTACCTAAACAGTATAAGACGGGTACATCGATAAAATTATTTAGAGGAAAAGGATGCAACGAGTGCAATAATACGGGTTATTTAGGAAGAATAGCTATTTTTGAGGTGCTGAAAATTACTCCAGCTGTAAACAAGATGATATTACAAGAAGCTTCCGCCAAGGAGATTGAAGGACAGGCGCAAAAAGAGGGCCTAATTATTATGAAGCAGGATGGTTTTCTTAAGGCAATTGAGGGGCTCACAACTTTAGAGGAGGTGCTGAGAGTGGCTGAAGTATAAAACCTTCACTTGTATTTTAAAGATCATTACTATTATTATTAACTTATGCAATCAATTGACTTATTATTACAAGCCGCCATCGACCGGAAAGCTTCCGATTTACACTTAATCGTCGACTACTATCCGACACTTCGTATTAACAACGACCTGATACCTCTCAAAACATTTGAGGTGCTGACGTCTGCTGATGCTCAGGCAATACTGTTTGGTATTCTATCTGAGGAGCAGAAACAGAATTTACTCGCAAATAAAGAGATCGATTTTGGGTATGACTATCAAGGAAATCGTTTTAGAGCTAATATCTACTATGCAAAAAATACTATTGCCGCCGCGTTTAGATATATTCCGGCTATCATTAAAACACTCGAAGAGCTACATCTTCCGGACTCACTTTATGATTTCACCAAGTTCCGGCAGGGGCTTGTCCTTATGACAGGGCCAACGGGGGAAGGTAAATCAACAACACTTGCAACAATGATAAATAACATTAATATTACGGATCCAAAACATATTGTAACAGTTGAAGATCCAATCGAGTTTGTATATCCGAAAGAGAGGTCTATTGTTTCACAGCGAGAGCTTCACCAAGATACTCACTCATGGACTGTAGCACTAAGATCAGTCCTTCGAGAAGATCCAGATGTCGTGCTAATTGGTGAGATGCGAGATCTTGATACCATTCAAGCGGCTATTACGGTCGCTGAGACAGGGCATCTTGTGTTTGCGACTCTCCATACCAGTTCCACTCCCGAGGCCTTAAATCGTATTGTGGACGTATTTCCTTCAGTGCAGCAAAACCAGATTAAAAATCAACTAGCAGCAGTTCTACGGGTCGTTATCACTCAAAGGCTTTTGCCTAGTATCGATAAGACCTCGCGCATCCCGGCTCTTGAAATTCTTGTCAATATTCCGGCTGTAGCCGCCATTATCCGTGAAGGGAAGTTCTTCCTTCTTGACAACGTAATTGAGACCGAGGAGAAACAAAATATGATTCTTTTTGAAAAGTATCTGACTAAGCTCTACCAACAGGGACTCATTTCTAAAGAAGATGCTCTCCTTTACGCAGTTAGACCAAATGAAATTAAGAAATTCATAGAGTAATATGTTATTTGCCTATCGCTGTCTCAAAAATAACCAGGAGGTAAATGGGAGAGTTGAGGCAGATAATGAAGCTGACGCGATAACATATCTTAAATCAAATGGGTATTTCCCCATACAAGTGAAACAAGTAGAAGCGAACAATACTGAGTTTTTTGATGCGTTGTTCAATAAGGTTGGTTTTGATGATGTTGTGAATTTTACCCGTCAGCTAGCAATTATGTTGAACGCTGGTTTAACCTTAATTGACTCGTTTGATATTCTTAAAAAACAAATTGATAAGAAGGCATTACTTGCGGTAATTGTTGAGATTGATAAAGAGCTGCGAGGAGGATCTAGCTTTTCTGACTCTCTAAAAAAATATCCGAAATACTTTTCTAATCTTTATATTTCATTGGTTAAATCCGGAGAGGCCTCTGGTAAATTAAGTGAGGTTCTCGGAAAACTGGCAGATGACTTGGATAAATCAAAGGAGTTTATGGCGAAGATTAAAGGCGCTTTGATTTATCCGGCGATTGTTATCATAGGCATGTTCATCGTAGGTTTTATTATGATGACGTTTGTTCTGCCTACTTTACTTAGCCTCTTTAAAGACTTGAATGCCGACCTGCCAATCCAGACACAGGTCCTTATTTTTGTCTCAAATTTTTTCTCTCACTTTTGGTGGCTGATTATCATCGTTACCGCTGCAACGGTAACATTAACCAAGAGATATTTAGCAACACCCGGTGGTAAGTTTGTTTTTGATACATTTAGTTTAAAAGTGCCAGTTATTAATAATATTATCCGGAAATCAACACTCGTCAATAGTACACGCACCTTATCTATCTTGATTGGATCTGGAGTCTCAATTCTTGACGCTTTAAAAATTATCATCGATACAACCACTAATGCCATCTATAAAAATGCCTTTGTAAGCATTCACTCACAAGTTGAGAGAGGAACATCCCTTGGGCAGGCAATGATTAATGAAGAAATATTTCCACCAATATTAGTTCAGATGACTTTGGTCGGAGAACAAACAGGGCACCTAGACGAAACTTTGTTTCGTGTTTCAGCTTACTTTCAGGCTGAGTCAGAGGCTGCGGTCAAGGCATTAACAACCTTGATAGAACCAGCAATTCTAGTCATTTTAGGCGTATCTGTTGCCTTTTTAGTAACGGCGATTATCGCGCCACTCTACAGCATTGGTAATGCTATTCATTAAACACCGGCAATATCCCCTTGACAAGAACTGAAAAACTAGTATATGATAAATTTAACTTATTAATTTATTCAAATTTTTATATGAGACAACTAAAAAAAGGTTTTACTCTTATCGAGTTGATCATCGTGATCGCGATTCTGGGAGTTCTTGCCGTGGCATTAATCGGCGCATTAAATCCAATTGAGCAGGTCCAAAGAGGCCAAGATGCAGGTAGACAAGCTACTTCAAAGGCAATAATTGATTCTATTAATAGATTCTATGCAAGTAATCAGTTTATGCCATGGTGTCCCGACAGTGTTGCAGGTAGCTCTTGTGATGATTTAAACACTTCTGCTGTAGCCGTTGATAGTTTAATATGGTGTGGTGGTACAACATGTCCTAATCCTCCTACGACTACAACTGCTCAAGGTAGACTTGAAATAGCGAATGAGTTAAAAGGTAATTATTTGAATACAATTGGGACAACAGGTACAAATATTTTTGTATCCACTACAGATAGACCTGCTAAAACACAAAACATAACTCATGTCCGTGTATGTTACACAGTAACTTCTAATGCAGCTAAATTAGCGGCAATTGGTGGAGCAGCAGTCGCGGCTAATAGTCATTTATATAGTGATACATCCGGAACTGCTGCAATTATTGTCACAAATACTACTCCTTCATACGCATGTCTAAATTAAGCCAAGCGTACGTTATAGTTAAAAGGCTCCTTAATCGGAGCCTTTTTTTTATGCTTACTTTCTTCAATCAAAGTTAATTCTCATCTAATGAGATATAATTCTCATATGCCCCTTCCAACCGAACCTGATAAAAGACGATACATGTTCACCGATGATATTAAGTTCCTTCAAAAAGCCATTATTTTTCACCCTACAGAACAGAAATTTTTAATTCTTAAACGTGCTCTTTTTCACAAATATAATATTGATAAATGGGATCTGGCAGGCGGAAATGTGCTCTACGGAGAGCTGCATCTAGACTCGCTTATTAAAGAGATTCAAGAAGAGACAGGCTTAGAAGTTACAGACATAAAACCAGCTGAGGTAATCACAAGGAAACCAGAAGATATGGGATTTTACTTTCTTCTCATTAACTATACCTGTAAAGCTATATCAGATCAGGTAACTATTAGCAATGAACATACTGAGTTTAGATGGGTGAGCAAAACGGAGTTTTTACAGCTTGAAGGAATAGACGTCATAAAAAACTTTGTCGTCCGCAATGCCTAGTTCGATAACTCTTCAATAGTCTTCTTAACATCTTCATTTGTCGGATCATACTTAGCGAGTATTAATTTATAGAGTTCTAGAGCCTCTCTTTTTTTGCCAACTTTCTTTAGAAAGTCTGCTTTTAGGGTCAGCGCATCGATATAGTCCGATTTTAAGAAAAGAGCTCTGTCAAGCTCTTTCAAGGCCAGAGTTTTATAAGTATCCTTCTTGTCTTTTTCCTCCGCATACATCTGAACTGCGTACTGTGCAACCGAATAGGGCACCCGGGGGTCTGTTGGTGCTAGTCGTTCTGCAGTTTGCACAGCTTCAATTGCATTTACCAAGTATTTTTTATCTGAGTTTATTTGATAGTCGTTAAACAGAATCGTGCCACGAGACTTCCAGTAAAGCATATTGTAAGGAGAGGCAGTAATTGCCTTTTCATTATAAAGTTCCGCCAGAACGAGCAGTTTTTTCACTTCATCTTTTTTAGTATCGTTTAAAGCGGCTCCGACTACCGCCAGTGAGAGCTTATCCTCATACACATGCTCATAATGATACTTAAGAATATCGATTATTTTAGATGCTGCCTGAGAGTATTGCCCTGATCTAAAGTTATTCTCAGCTTTCGAGTAGTTCACATCGGCAGTCCAGTAGCTAATTATAAAGATTATCCCTACTGCAACAAGAATACCTGTTGCGAATATCCCAAGTTGTTTAAAGATGTTTGTGCCTGAATCAGGATATACCTCGCCATCATCAGACGGTCGAAGTAAAAAAACAGCCGGAAAAACATAAAAGGTCAGGTTTACTGTTGTTGTTGAAAATCCAAAAAAATTGGTGATGAGAATAGTACTATAGGCAACAAAAACACTAAGTATTAGAAGCGAGTAATCAAACTGCTTATCTTCTGATATATTTTTGACAGAATCATATTGAATGTATTTCTTTATAAATAAGAAAAAAACCATCCCTATCATCGCTGTATAGGCCGTAAATCCTACAAATCCCGTAGTGGCCAGATAGTTTATAAATTCGTTATGTGCTTTATTATACAGAAAGTCCCACTCTGAGGTCGCGTTATGCTCGATTGGCCTTGTAAAGTAGTACGCGTAGGCAAAAGTTTCAACACCAGTTCCAAATAGGGGATGCTGTTTTGCCAAATCCCAGCCTCCTTTCCAGACAATTTTCCGGATATCTAGAGAGTCTGTAACATTTATTTTCTGTTGAGGAGTGGGGTGAGCCTTTTGAGGTTTAATGGAGACTTTAGTTTCTGATTTTGGTGAATACATAGCCGGAAGATATCTATCAACCTTATCAATCCCAGTTTTGAATAGGAGAATTGGGACGACTAAAAGTAATACAAGGACAGCATACTTCTTTAAAGTCGGCACTTTAAAGGTACTCCGTTTTGAAAAGTACAGTAAAACCGGAAATACGATTAACCCCACCATAACAGATACCAGTGAAGATCTTGATCTGGTGAACAAGAGAGTCGTAAAGTTTAATATAAGATATCCACCAAACGAAAGCTGAAATAACAGATTTTTAATCTCTTTCTTCTTAATAGTCTCTCTGATGAAGAAGTATATACCTATGAAAAAATGAATCGCCAGATAGGCGCCAAGCCAGTTTGGCTGGCCAAGAGTCGAGAACATTCGCTCATCAGGATGAAACTGATTTGTCCAACAGCTATTTGAGTAAACTCCAGTAAATACTCCACAGGAAAGATCAAAGTTAAACTTTCCAGGCAGTCCCCACAGTATGACAAACACCGAAGAAAGTAAAGAAATAAACAACAGTTTTTTGAAAAAAGACAGAGATTTCTCTGATATAAAGACAAAAAATAACACTGAGTACGCTATAATTGAAAGAAGACCACCGTTAAAACGTCCATAGTACCCAAAAATGGCGGTGTGTTTGTCAATAGAAAAGAGCGTAGATAGTCCTTGCGTGATACTAAAGACAATGAGAGCTAGGTGAAAAGGGCTCAGAGAAATTCGCTTATTTTTTTGTAGAAGGAAACGAATTATACCTACGCCACCGATGAGAAGGGCCATTAGGTAGATTAACAACATTTTGTTAAACTCAAAAATCTCAGTTGTCTGAGATGACATTATCAACGGCGCTACAAAAAAAAGAATATAATAGAGAGTATGAGTTATTTTTTTAAGCATAGTTTTACTAAATAAGGCTCGGCATGAGTCTGTCTGCTCCGTGGGCGTGCTCACTCGTTTGGAAGTTGCGCACAACCCAAGTCGCTGCCATTCTCCTTGTCATCGCTTTATTATAAATGAATAGCATATAAATATATGGTCAATTTTTTAGAAAGTATCAAGAAAATTAAGCTGCCATTTATCTCGTCCATGTCCCTATACTTTGATTTAGGCACAGCAAATACCCGTATCGCCATCAAAGATAAAGGAATAGTCTTGAAAGAGCCAACCTATTTGGGATATAACTCAAAAATCAAAGAGTATATTTTCTTTGGGAGCGAGGCAAAAACAATTGTCGGTAAAACTCCTGATTTTATTAAAATTACCCGCCCCTTAGCCAACGGAGTACTCTCAGATTTCGATGCTGAAGTCGCCTTAATTAAAAAATGCATTGAAAAGTCCGTAATGCCCTACTTTTCCCAAAATAAAATTTTCCGTCCTAGCATTAAAGCTGTTACCTGTGTCCCTTATATTGCAACCGAGATTGAAAGAAAGGCTGTCGAAGAAGCTCTTGTAAAAGCCGGATGTAACTATGTCTACATAATGGAGAAACCTCTCGCAACAGCAGCCGGGTGTGGCTTTGATATTTTTTCTCATCACCCTTACTTTATCATTGATCTAGGAGCGGGAGTTATAGAGCTCAGTATTATTAGTGGCGGTGGTATAGTATCCCAGAAAACCCTTAAAAACGCCGGTGACCATATGAATAAACTTATTGCCAACTACACCTACCTCAAACACAGTATGATACTCGGAGAGATGACCTGCGAAGAGCTAAAGACTACCCTTCTTAACTTTATGAATGAAGATGAGACAGGCACCGTCCGAGGCAAGTCACTCGAAACAGGGTTACCAAAATCAGTACGAATGAAAACAAATGATGTTAAAGAGTCTTTGGTAACTACTTTCAACCAGATTATAGACGCAGCTAAGGAACTCATTGAAGGCTCACCTCCTGAGGTTGCAGATGAGATATTTAATAATGGAATCATGTTGGCTGGAAATATCGCCAAAGTTAAGGGAATTGACCGTTTTTTTTCGCAAGAACTCAAAATTGACACCCATATCTCTGAGTTTTATGGTGACTCGACTATTTACGGCCTGATGAATATTGATAAAAATCCTGATCAATTCTTTAAAATATTCGGGTATAAATAAAGACTTCAGCCTCTCTTGACATCTGGGCACAAATCGGCTACATTTAAAACTATGAAGAGAGGTTTTACTATTCTTGAGCTAATTGTTGTCATGACAATAATGGGTCTGATACTCACGGTAGGTCTATCATCTTATTTTAACTCCTTGTCGCGATCTCGGGACGGAAAACGGAAGTCAGATATAAAAGCTATACAGGTCGCTTTGGAGTTATATCATGAAAAAAACCATGAGTATCCAAAGGCTGCCGCAGATAAATGGTTTAAAAGTACCGATAGTCTATTATGGATTCCCGGATTAACCTCAGAGTATATCCGCCAAATGCCAATTGACCCGCTTAATAATGGAGGAGATGCCCCTGAGACAGGTCCACCTTTTAACTTTGCGTATTATTACTATAGCTATAAGTCACCCACCTACTGTGATCAAAACGGCGGTGATTTTTATATCTTGACAACTCGATTGGAAAACCAAAATGATCAGGATACCTTCCCTTTCAAAGACACACTTATTACCAGAGATCCTGTCACAGGGAGCTGCGACTGGCCACATATAGCAACTGACCCACTTTGGGCACAGCATTTATATGTTGTAACCAATCCGTAATTTATTATTTAAAGACGAGATACTTAAATGAAAAAAGGTTTTACTTTAATAGAATTAGTAGTCGTTATCGTAATTATCAGTATTCTGGCAACTTTTATTGGAGTATCCTATACAACCTCATTGCGACGAGGACGTGATGCAAGAAGAAAAGCTGACTTAAGACTCATCAAGAGTGCACTGGAGTCATACAGGCAAGACCATGGACATTACCCCGTAACCTTAGAATGGGAAACAAGTCCTCGCTCAACGAACTGGATACCGGTTGGAACGGGAGAAAATTTTGCTGACTATATTAATCCTCTGCCAGTAGATCCAGAGAATAGAGAAGTCGGAGCTGGTGGTCCAACAACTCGGGGAAATTTCCTCTATGGCTATTATAGTGTTGACAATGGCATACCGGCTCAACAAGAGGGAGACTGTACTGGGTTAAAAGCCGGTGAGTACTATATTTTGGCGACACATCTAGAAAACCCCCAAGATACTGACTCCAGATCAATTACGCTATCCACAAAATTACCGTCATCACCCTGTACATGGCCTAGAGCAACTCCTCCTCCAGATGACCAAAGTGTATACGCAGTTAATAATGAGTAATTATCTGCTAAGTAAAACCCAGAATATAATTGACTTCACTCAGTAAATACTTTAAATTAATAGTATGAAAAAAGGTTTTACTCTACTTGAGTTGCTTATTGTGATGGTTATTATTGGATTCCTCATTACTATGTCAGGATTGGCCTATCAAGGAAGTCTTGTAAAGGCCAGAGATGCACGGAGAAAGGATGATTTGAGAAATATTCAGGTAGCACTGGAAACATATAAAAATGTAAATGGACATTATCCAGATACAGATACCAGATGCAGACCAGCACATAATTGGAAAATGAGCACTGATACATGTGCCGGTGCTCCTCGATGGATTTCAGAATTAACTTCTACATATATTAAAACCCTCCCGATTGATCCAGTTAATACAGATGCATTAGATGCGAATATTTTTCCTTATACGGTAGGTGAATTCGCATACGCATATCTGAGCTCTACAGGTGGTTTTGGATGTGATCTTACGGCGGGCGAGTATTATATACTTACTACTCATCTAGAAAACCCTCAGGACAGAGAGCAGAGCCAGGGACCTTTTAAAATTAATGATACGTGTTTATTTCAAATGACAGGTAAAGGAGTATCAGAAGATCTATATGTACTGATGAACCCTTAAAATATCTCTTTTACTTTCTTGACTTATGCAGTTGAGTAGCTTAAATTAATTATATGAAGAAAGGTTTTACCTTACTTGAACTAATCATTGCCATTGGAATAATAGGCGTTTTAGCCTCATCTGCCGGTTTTGCCTATACAGGTTCCCTGCGTAGGGCTCGTGATGCAAGACGTAAATCAGATTTAAAGCAAATTCAAACTGCTTTAGAGCTTTATAAACAAGAATATGGAAAATATCCAATTTCAGATGCTGCCGTATCCGCTAACTGGCGGTTAAGCAGTCTGACAGGCCCATCAGACCCTATCCCATGGATTCCTCAGCTGGATGGCCGATTTATAACACATCTTCCTGTTGATCCTATTAATTCAGGTTTATTACCTCCAAGTAGACAAAACGCTCCTGATGTGAATCAAGCACCAGAGACTAATTTCACCTACGGCTATGTTAGTAGTATCGTGTGGAACAACTCTGGATGTGGTTTATCACTTTCTACTCTAACGCCAGGCAATTACTATATTTTGGCAACCCAATTAGAAGATATAAATGACCCAGAAGGACATAAAAATGCACTGGTATCTAGAAATAATGATGATTCTGCAGACTGTTATTGGCCCAGAGATGGTAACCCCTTACCCTCAAATCTCTATATCCTCACCAGCCCTTAATCGGCCTTTCTACTTTCCGTTAAAAAGAAAGTCAATCTGACAAAACTTTACAGCATATACAATTTGCCCTACAATAAGAATATGAGAAAAGGTTTTACTATACTTGAACTAATCATAGTTATTGGTATAATGAGCGCTTTAATTGCCTTTGCGGGTTTTAGTTATACCGGCACAGTGCGAAAATCCCGTGACGTTATACGAAAAGAAGATATTAAAAGAATACAAATAGCATTAGAACTCTATAAAAATGAGAACGGACACTATCCGATCTCGAGTAATACATGCACCACTATCAAAGTATGGGAGTTGAGTAGTGATTTTCCTCCTCCTGCTCCACCCCCGAATGGAATATGTCTTGCCAACTGGATACCTGAGCTAGACTCAAAATATATTACTAATCTTCCAAGAGATCCTATTAATAATACAACTCTCTCCTTTAGCCTCTAATCGATTTGGTTATGGGTATTACAGTCTTACTTCATCGGTTGAAGATCCTCTTTTACCTTGTGCAGGTGTGAAAGCAGGTCAATTTTATGTTTTAGTAAGTAGATTAGAAAATGCAAATGATCCTGATGCAGGGAATACTATTACCATATATAATCCCTATGGTCCATCCTGTACTCACACTTGGGCTGGTGTTTATTCTGTCACAAATCCTTAAACATATTTGAGTATCTCACACTTTACATTCTTCCATTAAAAAGATATAATCATAATTAGTTCTACGATACTTCTTCAACTTAATGTCAATTCACGATTGACAATTAAAGCGGATTTATATAAAATGACTTTGCTCTCTTAGAAGAGTAGAGTGTACTTTGACAATTAAAGCTATGCAATTGAATCTGGTAGTCGGGTTAGGACCCGCCCAAGTCCGTAAGGACAAAGGGGGGCCTAAACACAATTTTTTTAAGAGTTTGATCCTGGCTCAGGATGAATGCTAGCGGTGTGCCTGAGATATGCAAGTCGAGCGACCCTTTAACCGCAAGGTTAAAGGGAGCGGCGGACGGCTGAGTAACACGTAGGAATCTGCCCCTATCCGGAGGATAGCTCACCGAAAGGTGAGGTAATACTCCATAGTCTAAGCCTAGCTTAGTAAAGATTTATCGGGAAGGGATGAGCCTGCGGCCTATCAGGTAGTTGGTGGGGTAATAGCCTACCAAGCCTATGACGGGTAGCTAATCTGGGAGGATGATTAGCCAGAGGGGGACTGAGACACGGCCCCCACTCCTACGGGAGGCAGCAATCAGGAATAGTCGGCAATGGGCGCAAGCCTGACCGCGCGACACCGCGTGTGGGATGAAGTTCGAAAGAGCGTAAACCACTGTGGTAGGGAAAGAAGTTCCGCAAGGAATTGACGGTACCCTACTAGAAAGTAGCCGCTAACTGCGTGCCAGAAGCGTCGGTAACACGTGGGCTACAAGCATTATCCGGTCTTATTGGGCGTAAAGGGTCGCGTAGGTGGTTTGAAAAGTTATCTTCTAAATCTCCATGCTCAACATGGATTAAGGAGATAATACTCTCAAACTAGAGTTTTCTTTAGGGCGATTGGAACTGAAGGAGGAGTAGTGAAATGCGTTGATACCTTCGGGAACACTAGTGGCGAAGGCGAATCGCTGGAAGAAGACTGACACTGAGGCACGAAAGCTAGGGGAGCGAAGCAGATTAGAGACCTGCGTAGTCCTAGCCCTAAACTAATGCTTGCTAGCTGCATCTTTTTTCATTTATTTGAAATCAGGTGTGGCGAAGATAACTCGTTAAGCAAGCCGCCTGGGGAGTACGGTCGCAAGGCTAAAACTCAAAGGAATTGGCGGGGAGGCACACAACCAGTGGAACATGTGGTTCAATTTGATACGAACCAAAGAACCTCACCAGGGATTGACATGCTAGAGTTCTATGCCTAAGAAACTAGGCAAATCCGCAAGGAGACTAGCACAGGTGCTGCATGGCTGTCGTCAGTTCGTTCCGTGAGGAGTGCCCTTAAGTGGGACAACGAACGCAACCCCTATCTTATGTTAAATATGTCATAAGAGACTGCCTCGATATTTTATCGGGGAGGAAGGCGGGGCAGACGTCAAGTCAGCATGGTCCTTATACCCTGGGCCACACACATGTTACAATGAGGAGAAACAATGAGCCTTGCCAACCTGTAAAGGTGAGCAAATCTCCGAAATCTTCTCTCAGTAGGGATTGAGGTCTGCAACTCGACCTCATGAACCCGGAATTGGTAGTAATCGCGGGTCAGCTACACCGCGGTGAATACGTTCTTGCCTCTTGCACACACCGCCCGTCAAACCAACAAAGTCGGGAGAATTTGAACTCCCACGTAAGCGGGAGGAGGATTTTTTTGGCGATGAGGGTTAAGTCGTAACAAGGTATCCGTACTGGAAGGTGCGGATGGATCACCTCCTTTCTTTTTTTCTTTAGAATTAGTTGGCAAGCCGAAAGGTTAGCTGATGGATTCTTACACTGTCAATTAGATAGTGATTTTCTTCATAGTAAAGAAAATGAAACTAGAATATGAACTAGTTACAAATACATATACGGATACGTTTCCTCGGAAATAGTATTCCTAACCCGTCTATCTTGTTTAATTGCAGCCTTTAATTAATCCTGGGAGTAGATCACTTCAATAAGTGCTTACTTTCCAGGATTTTTTTTGACTAAAACATAGTTTTCTTGTATAATACTCTCCTATGACTAACGAAACTTCACCTCAAACACCCACTTTAGCAGATATTGTAGCTCCAATGCTCAGAAATGAACTCCCAATTGACTCACTTCAAGACAAAAATAAAGTTGCCCAGATAAGATTTCAGTTTGAAAGATCGTATCATAATGCTCAGTGTTATCTTATGCTTCATAATTCAGAATTTTATGAAAATCCAGTTGCTATCATAGAAAAAATGACCCATAATATTAAACCTCATGAAAAAATTCACTTTTCAGAGGTAGGATTGCTGATTATTTCCGATGATAGATCTTTACAGACTCTAAACGAGCTCTCTCCTGAAGACCCTACAGACTATAGAGGTCTACTTCTTCTTCGTACTTTAGAAGATCATATCCAACTTCAAATGGCACGAATATCTAGCGCCCATTTTAACCACAATGAAGAACGAGAAGATACTATCAATCGTGCTGAAGAGAAATTATATGAACTCCTCAGTTTTAGGAAAACTCTACTAGAATTTTATAAGTAACTTTACTTGATGAGTAAATCATTCTGTTCTTTTTCCTTAGGAAAATAGCATCAAGTAATCTTCTCATAATTATATTAGAATTTCGTTATGAAACTGATTCTTGGAACCGAGAGCCCTCTCAAAAAGAAAGCCATACAAAATGTTCTTGCAGAATTCAAAGTAAAAAAACTCCTCAAAGAAGAAGTCGTGATTGTATCTAAAAAAGTTAACCATGATCTTCCTATAACACCTTTCGAAGACGAAACTTTCTCCTATGCCAAAAAACGCGTTGACATGCTCATCTCAAAAAACACAGACGAAGGAGATTTTTTTATCGGCCTGGAAAGCGGACTCATTAAAAGACATGATATATGGTTTGAGGAGTGTTGGGCAGTTATATCGAATAAAAAACATACATTCTTTTACGGATACTCAAGTGGCCTTTCACTGCCTGAGGTGATCGTCAAAAGAATGAAAGAAGGCGAGAGACACTATGAAATAGTCAATGAATTAAGTGATGGTAATCCAGGTAAAGAGACTTGGGCTGTTTATACAAAAGGTACTATATTAAGAACTCAAAGTATTGAAGAATCATTCAGAAATGCGTTTTACTATGCCCTCACTTCATAAACATTGCAGCTGAAATCATAATGCCTTGACCTACACCTACCCATACAGTCGCAAATGTCTGATAAAGAATATAAATAGCATTGTAATTAAGGTTTTTTAAACCGAGGTCGAAGGGACGGTGCCTCCGCTCATGCAAACTGGTGACACAACCAGTAAATCATTTCACCTAAGTAATGAACTGATATACAAACTCCAATCATCATGACCATAAATTTAACTGATAAAAATCCAAGAAGAAAATAATAATCAGGGGAGGGAGTTATAAGATACGATCACCACGGATAAAAAAATAAGAAAATTTAAAAAAAGCGGTGGAATTTCGGTAAAAAACTAGTCATTACTCATATGTAGTAGCTTTTTCATTTTCTTGATGGTCTTCCAGAAAACCTAAGGTTAATAAGTAAAAATGAAACTATCAACAAGTTCATTAATGGTATTTTCATATTTTTTTAGGTATATTTTTACTGGAAAGTAGTAATCTATAATCCATGCTTTCTTACCTCCATCTAAGTGACATGCATTAACCTGATAAAGCTCCGCTCCTTGCTGATTTTTTAGTCTCCAAACATACGCTTGAGTTTTTGAGGTGAGCTTTTTTTTACTCACTAAGAACATATCACTATGAATATTGGTCTTAGTTAGACTGTTACAGAGCCCCAAAGAACTATCAACTCTCATTAAATGCTCAATTGTTATATAGTAGTCCTCACTCGTAATCTGAAACCCTTTTATTCCAGACCTCATGAGAGCCGAAGTAGTCGCCGGAACATCAGCTGGGAGGGAGAGAGCTGCAATTTGTCCTGATTGGAATGTTTGAATGATATGGTTACCAAGGGCATTAGTGAGTGTCGCCTTTACCTCCTGCGCTTTCTGAATTGTAGCCGAGTCGGTACTGTTTTTTATAGCGTCGTACACAGCATTCTTATTTACGTTTGTTACAGCAGGCTTCAGGGGAGTTTTTTTAGAAAAAATAGCAGATATGAGAAGGACTACCATCACTATAAATATTCCCATGAGAAGTACTTTATTATTCATGACAGTAACTTAAATTTCAATCTTGATGCCGGGGAGAGGGTTATTAAACAGATGAGTACCAGTTGTTTTTTCTTCTTCTGTAAAGTGCCTCCAAACAGTAATTTCCAGATAGGGATTATCTTTTTCGCCGGACGATCCTGGAAAAATCACTAATTCACCAGGTTTCCCACCAAAAAAATTATTTACATATCTTGCATTTTTCCGTATACCGTTTATTGTTACTGGAACATCCGAATCATACTCATATCTTCCTTTAAAATCTTCAAGTTTTATAGTGGTCTTTATATTGCCGAAGTTGTCAATATGGGCAACAAAATGTCCTCTCAACTCTGGAATCAAATTAGAGGAGATCTCTTCCAAATCTAGATCGTCTTCTTTCCCATCCATTAAATATGCACAAACACGAGCATATAAATCCCTTGAACGGAACTGACTGCCTTTATCAAGTCCACGATAGACATATACTTTTTCCAGATGCGATTTAAGTAATGAAAAGTCATATCCAGCATTTGGACCACAGAGGAGTATACCCGATGCCATTCTTAGAATTATAAATTCAGCGCCTTGGGAAACTTCAACCGCCGATTCAGTTTGTATGCGTGGATCAGTATTTTGAAAAATTACTGTTTCGTGTGGTCTGCCATATTTCTCTTCAACAAGTGTAACCTGAGAGAGGAGAAATGAAGTATGGATTGTGGATGGAGTTGAGGAAATGAAGTTAATATTAGGTGACGATGGACTATCTAAAAAACCCTCAACAGTAGTCCGGACTTCCTGACATGTAAGACTATCTCCAGCCCAGTCTGCAACAACGATCAGCTTTTTCATATTTAGATATTAAGTATTGATGTGACAACTGCAGCAATTGCAGCTAACACAATCATTACTGCAGATGTTCCTGCTACATAATTATACCATTTATTATTCGTATAAGTGCCCATCAACTCTTTGTTATTTGATATTTTTAAGAGGAAAAACAAAATGACTGGCAATAAAATTGCATTTAATGACTGTGTATATAAGACAATTTTAAATAAGTTGATAGAGGGCAACATAACAATTAATCCAGCCGCGGTTAAATTAAACAAGAATATACCATAGAAAAGTTTACTTTTAGAAAAAGGCGCATCAAGAGTCCCCTCAAATCCAAAAAACTCACTAAAAACATAGGCAGTTGACAGTGAAATTATAATCATACCTATTAAAGCTGCATTCATGAGTCCGACCGCAAATAGTACTCCCGCAAACTTACCAGCAAAAGGCTGTATTGCCATTGCTGCCTGTTCACCAGTTGTTACATTTACTTTGTTTACAAAAAGAGTTGCTGCCGTTGCAATAATGATAAAAAAAGTAAAGAAGTTTGAAAGGGAAGCGCCGAAAAATGCTTCAAATTTAGCAAATCTAAGATTATTTATCGGTACGTTTTTATCCTTCATATAACTCTGAACAAAAAACTGACCCCAGGGTGTAATTGTCGTACCTAAGACTGCAATAGCTGTGACAATATAGTCTTTAGTTAAGATATTCGACGATGGTACAACGAGGGAAGTAAATGCCTCACCCCAGTGCGGCTTCCCAAGGAGCGCTGAAAAAACATATGAAAGGTAGATAATCATTCCTAACATGAAAACTTTCTGATTTGTCTGATAGTTGGCGTTTGTTACCAAAAGAAAAGCAACTAAGATAATGAAAAATATAAAAGGTGCAGAAGGTAGTCCAAGAATCTGGCTCGATGTTTTAAGGGCTGAAACATTGGCTAATATTGATCCAAAGTTAGCGATGGACATGAGTAAAAACATTCCGCAGGCAACGATAATTCCAAATCTCTCTCTAATTAAATCGGCTAGACCTTTTCCTGTCACCACTGCAATACGGGAGCCCATCTCTTGAGTAATTGCATAAAGTAATGTTAAAAAAGGCAGAGTTAAAAGAATTGTATATCCCAGGTGCGCACCCGCTAAAGAGTAGGTTGTAACTCCTGCGCCATCGTTACCCGCCATAGTGGTAATTGTTGATGGGCCAAGCACTGCTAAGAATAGCAAAAGCCGTTTTTTCCAACCTTTTATAAAGTTCATATTAATTTTTGATAAATGGTTTATATCTTATCAATAAGATACTCAGTAACATCATCAAAGGTTATAATACCGAGTATTTTTTTACTGTTATCTATTACGGGAACTGCAGTCAACTTATACTTTAACATTCTTTTTACAGCGATTTCCTTTGGTGTTTTTAGGTGGACAATACTTACATTCTGAGTCATAAATTTATAGACAATTGCATCATTTTTTTGAAGAAGGAGTTCGTGGATACTAAAAACACCGACAAGCTCCAGATGCTGATTAACAACATAAATATATATGAGAAAAGAGAAGTCCGGTGTAAACTTTCTGATCAAGGTGAGCACCTCACTTGCAGTATTTTGGGGCGAGACGGTCATGTACTCAGTTGTTATAAGTTTTCCAATTGGAGTGCTTGAGAACTTCAGTAAGTAATTCAGCCTTTTCTTCACTTCATCGGGTAGAAAATTCAGAATATTCTCACGTCTTTTAAGAGAGAGTGTCAATAAAATATCAACAGCTTCGTCAGGATCAACATAAGTTATGATTTTTGCAGCGTTTTCTGGACTTAACTGCCTAAAGAGTGCACCCTGATAGTTAACATTAAGATTTCCAACGACCTCAGCCGCATACTTTTTGTCAAGGAGATTCAATATCTTTTTAATATTTAGAATATTTGTCTTTTCAAGATGGTCTGCAAGATCCTCCGGAGGGATTCTTGCTAATTTTTCATTTTCTTTCTTTAGTTTTACACGTCCTCTTGCAAGTTCAAGTGGCTGAATATATCCCCAGGAGAGAAACTGAGACGTCAGTTTGACTCCAAGTGTTAAGAAAACATTGAAGACTAGTCTCTCGATTTTGAGCCATCTTAGTACCCCGAGAAATCCAATATCAACACCTGCGATATAAAGATCGGGCTTATCCTGTAAAACTATATCGTTAACTCGGACGATTTTATTACCTTGAATATCAATAATCTGTTTATCAAGAAGATTTTTCACAACATATAGTTCGTTATCTGCGAGCTCTGATGTAAGATAACTTTTACTAAGGGCTATTTCTCCATTAAATTTATTTACGAACTGGAATGGAACAATAATGTGAGTATTTTCTGAAGTTCTAATGGACACCTTGGTAATTGTTGGGTGATCAGAAGCAAGAAAAATAAGATCACTTAACTTACCAACTTTTATACCATCTTCCGTTCTGATCTCCTTACCTTTTATTTCAGAAAAATATAGCATTCAGCACAAGATAATATATAAGCAGTACACTCGATTTATTATGTTATTTAGGTTACGATGACTTTTTTAAGGTTAAGACTCAGTATTTGGGCGTTTGAATGTACTATTCTACCACTCTATGTGAAGGATTTCACCTGCAGAAATATAGTTTGATAATTCTCTGCAAAAAAAATCCATGGCTTCCGCAATACATTCATTATTCATCCCGATGGAGGATATGTCAACCTCAAATATTGTGGCTAGTACGGTAAGTTCCTTCCAAAAACAGGAAAAAATGTATATAATTTATGATTAGTTATAGGTCGAGGGTCTGTGGCTCAGTGGTAGAGCGTCGTCCTGATAAGACGAAGGTCGATGGTTCGATCCCATCCAGACCCACATTGGTCGATGGACCAATTCCGGCTGCTTAGCTCAGTTGGCTAGAGCGTTGCGTTTACATCGCAAATGTCGGGGGTTCAAGTCCCTCAGCAGCCACCGATCCTTACTTGACAACAATATAATGATGTCAAACCATCTACATATGGATCAAACTCAAGAATCAAATCCCGTGGGCTTTCCTAATCAACATTTACAGCCTCTCAAAAATAGTTGTTCTACTGTGACACATAATTCCCGCGTCAAACATATAGTATATTCCTCAGCTTCTTTCACTTGAGATCAGAAGAAGTCTGCAGTATTCTTGAAATATGTTAGATCCAGTGAAAAATGCAAAAGTAATGGGTTTTTTATTCATAATTTTGGGTGTATTAAAAATTAACTCTTTAATAGTACACGCAGGTGAATCTGAATCAATAGAGCTGATCTTAAATGCTTGTCTAACATTAATTCCATTTGTAGTTGGCATTGGACTATTCCAGAAGAAACTTTGGGGAGTATATGGAAATGGATTATTAGTAGTCCTTATAGTATTAGAAATTATCTACAACTATTTTGTCTTGGCTACGGTGTCGGTTGGCGATCTTGTATCTCTCGCAATTTATATAGTTTTATTTTTGTGGTTTTGGTCTGCAAAGCAGAAATTTTCTAAATAATTTTAAATGCCCTCCTGTCCTAACTAACTTAGTCTTTGATATAATAATAGGGTAAACAAACTAACCTTCTATTTAAATAGTTAAATACATGTATGTTCTTATTAGATGAATCATTTTTGGAAATAAAAACAGTCTCCAATACTAAGATGGTGAAGAATAGGGGAGTCTTTGCGAAAAAAGATATCCAGGGAGGAACTGTGATAGGGGATTATATTGGCGTTGTGACTGCTGAAGATGATGAAGATGAGCATAAATTCGGGACCTACTATATTTGGTATGGTAAGAATACTTCGATATATGGCGACCCCAAAATCCCTGGTGTTCATATCATCAACCACTCATGTATGTCAAACTGTGGAATGATTGAACACAAAACCCATCTTGTTTATTATGCCCTGAGAAAAATATTTAAAGGTGAGGAACTTACTGTTTTTTATGATTTAGGATTACCAGGCGATGACTGTAATCCATGCACTCATCAATGTTACTGTGGCACACCTCTCTGTACAGGAACTACACACTCTGCAGAAGATTTAACTGAACCTAAGGATGAGAAAGAAGATGGGTCTCTGTATTTAAAACCTGGTTCAACTCTCCCGCCATTACCAAAGTATCCAAAAAAAATTCGAGACAGTGTCAACGATAATATTTATGCTTCACTTCGTAAAAGAGCCGTTAGCTTAGATACTTCATCATTTCCCTCAAAAAAAGAAATCAAAAATTCAATTAGAAATACAGGCTTACCTATCTATGTATCAAACTTAAATACAGAAATATATGGTATTCATAATAGTTACATAATCCTTAAAAATAAAAACCCCGCTAGAAAATAAGCGGGGCCTAAATTCACTTGTAATTACTTATCTTTTTTTTGCTTTTTTAGCTTTCTTTTTGGCCATGAATATCACCTCCTTTAAAAACTGAAAAATTAAACGACTCGTTTAATGAATATTTTCGGTATGAGATGAAGTCTACATTATGCAGAAGATTATATGAATTGTTTTTTCCAGGTGACTCTGTTTCTTGAGATTTTATATCACAAGTCATACTACATTTTATTAATTTTTGTAGTATAAAGTCAAGGGGAATATTTAAAAAAATACCCCGTCATATATGCACGGGGTATTTGAAAATCACTAAAAATCAATTACTTTCTTTTTTTAGTTTTTTTTGCTTTTTTTGCTGTTGATTTTCTTGTTGTTTTTTTCTTGGCTGCCATAAGAACAATCACCTCCTTCAATTTGAAATGTGTTTTCTAATACTCAAATAAAAACTATTTTCGTGATAAAAAAACAAGATAAAAGAAGACTGGGAATATTGAGAGTAAAGTATTTGATTTGTCGCTTCACCAGGCTCTTTCTCAGAAGTGCTTATTTTCATATTATTCTTTCATTTTAAATGTATTTTTTAGTATATGTCAAGCGTATTTTTAAGATAAAAATTGGTATAATTAAATTATGCAATCACAACAATCTTTTCCTACAAAATGGAACCTTTCTGACCTATTTAAAAGTGATGATGATCCCTCAATTTACGAGGAAAGAACACTAGTAGAAAAAGCTTTCAACAATTTCATAACGAAGTGGGAAAAAAGAAATGATTTCCTAGTCGACCCCAAAATAATGAGTGAAGCATTAACCGAGTATGATAAACTTCAAAAGTTTTATGGTAGTTTTGGAAAAGAAAGCTATTATTTTTCACTCAGGTCTTCAATTGAAGAAGATAATCCCAAAATAAAAGCAAAATTAAACACAGTCTCATCATTGAGCAAGAAGTTAGAAAACCAAATGCAGTTTTTTACCTACAGGATTTCTAAAATTCCAAACACCCAACAAGGAAAGTTTTTGTCTGCTCCAGAACTAAAACCATATATACATTTTTTAGAACTTCTTTTTATCGAGTCTACGTATTTACTGTCTGAAGAAGTTGAGAAAGTCCTAAATCTAAAATCAAAAACCTCATACACGAACTGGGTAACGATGACCTCAACTTTTTTGTCTAAAGAGACTGGCTCCGTTGTTGATGAAACAGGAAAAAAAACTAATAAAAATTCGGAGGAAATACTCAGTCTTATAAATAGCCGAAATAAAGCCGTTAGAGACAGTGCAGCTGTAGCTTTTAACAAAATTCTCAATAAATATGTAGAGGTTGGAGAAGCAGAAATAAACTCAATTCTAGAAAATAAAAAAATCGACGACGATTTACGAAAAATCGAAAGACCAGATAAACTACGTCACATCTCAGACGATATAGACAGCTCAGTTGTTGATAATCTTATTAAAGCAGTCTCAGAAAAGTATCATATATCAGCTGAATACTATAAACTCAAAGCACAGCTCCTTGGACTTCCTCGTTTAGCTTATCATGAAAGAAATATTGAGTATGGAGAGGTTGAAAAAACATATACCTACGAAGAGTCTGTACATTTAGTCAAGAAAGTATTTGAAAACTTGGATTCCCAGTTTGCTGAGATATTTTCATCCTTTGTCAAAGACGGACGTATTGATGTGTATCCTCAGAAAGGTAAACGCGGAGGAGCATACTGTGCACATCACCTACTAACCGATCCGACATACATTATGCTCAATCACACAGATCAGTTAAATGATGTTCTGACCTTAGCTCATGAATCAGGTCACGGAATAAACAATGAACTGATACGAATTACACAAAATGCACTTAATTTTGGTACACCTACTTCAACAGCCGAAGTTGCTAGCACTTTTATGGAAGACTTTGTTCTACAAGAGCTTCTTACTCAGGCTAATGATGAAGAACGGCTATCTTTGATGATGACCAAACTCAACAGTGATATTAGCACTATCTTCAGACAGATTGCGGCTTATCAGTTTGAGTTCGAACTTCATATGGAGTTTAGAAAAAAATCTTATTTATCAAAAGATGACATTGGTTCACTTTTTCATAAACACATGTTGTCCTATATGGGAGATGCTGTCGATCAGTCTCCCGGTTCAGAAAATTGGTGGCTCTACTGGACTCATATCCGCTACTTTTTTTACAACTATTCCTACGCAAGTGGTTTACTTATTTCAAAATCTTTACAGTCATCGGTAAAAGAGAATAAAACATATATCTTAAAGGTAAAGGAGTTCTTAGCAGCTGGTAAATCAGAATCACCAAAGAATATATTCAAAAAACTTGGCATTGATCTGGAAAGTAAGGATTTTTGGTTGAAAGGCCTGAAAGAGGTTGAGGTCTTACTGTATGAAACTACTCAGTTAGCTACAAAACTTGGTAAAACACAACCTATTAAGCCTTAATAAATACCTCTTGACAAGACCTATAATATGTGGTATGATTGTAGTTAGATCCTAAGGTTTTAGCTATTTTTGTCTAGAGCTTTAGGATTTTTTTTGGTTTTTAGCCTTATACGTCCTACATTTCCTTTATTTTGACTCAAACATTAACTATTTAATGACCTCTCCCTAGCTATATGTTGCTTGATTTTAATAATCCCATAATACTCTGGAGGGTTTTGCATATAATCGAGTGATTAAAATGTAGCTCACTACTTCACCCACCAGTGAGTGCGTAGTAAAAATTCTGATAATATTAAAATAAAATATTAGGATAGTAATCGATTAGAGGGGGACAATGGTGCTATCTTTAAAAAATTTGAGGTGTGCTGTGGATGTTTTTTATCTAGGTTTCACAATTTATCACAAGTATAAAATCTTATATATATAGTATATATTTATTATATATATGAAATCGGTAACTCAGTTTTTTAGTGAAGCTACTCATACTTTTTTTGAGGCAGTTGGAAATTTGTTTATCTTTCTGCCCTATTTTTTCTCAGTTTCTATACTCCTTACAACTTTATTTGATCCCTGGAAAAATATCGTTGTAAAAAAAACTCAAAGGGGTTTCTCATTTGAGGATGTGTTAAGCCGGTTAAGCTATAACTTGATATCAAGAGGTATGGGGTTTGTTATGAGGGTATCAATACTTATTTTTTACCTTATTTTCCAGATAACTTTCTTTCTAAGCCTCATTGTAGTCGTGCCACTCTTTTTTATTACCTTGCCGATCCAGCTATTTATTGATTCAATAGAGACTTCAGAAGATGAAAAAAAAGCCGAGATGAAAAAACAGTTCATTGCTACGCATCTTTTAAAAGCAGAAAATCAACTTTATGTTGAACAGTGGTTTGAAAAGTTATATTCAAATAAGTATCATCACTCACAGTGGTGGAAAGTCAAAAATCTTTTTTCTATGCCTCCAATTGCGAAAGATTGGTCTCTCGGATATACCCCGGAACTAGATGAGTACATTGTAGAACTTACAGCCGGATCTTATCAAACTCATATTAAGACAATTATTGGGAGAAAAGAAGAGATACAGTCTCTTGAGAACACACTTTCTAAAAGTGAAGCCGCAAATATCCTGCTTGTAGGAGAAGAGGGAACCGGAAAACATGCAGTAGTAGATGCATTTGCTAAACGCGTTTATGAAGGAAAAACTAATAACCTGCTTGCATATAAAAGAGTACTAAAACTAAACATGGAAAAAGTATTAACCAACTTTACTGACCAGAAACAGAGAGAAGAGTTTTTTAGCCAGCTATTAACAGAAGCTGCAGCTGCTAAAAATGTTATAGTACTCATTGAAAATATAGATCGGTATGTTTCAAATGGCGATGGAAGGGTTGATCTATCCCTTATTCTTGAAAAACACGGGAAATCTCCCTTATTTCAAATTATTGGGATGACATCACCTTTTTTTTATCAGAAATATATAGTTACAAACGAAAAGGTTAGTAGATTATTTACCAGACTTGACGTGTATGAAGTGTCAAAGTCCGAAGCAGTAGAGATACTCATGGATACAGTCCCAATGCTTGAGACTCGATACGGTGTAGCCGTCCCCTATGAGACAATTTTTAATACCATAGATAAAAGTGATTTTTTTATTACTAATATACCTTTTCCTGAAAAAGCTGTTCATTTACTTGACTCGGCTTGCGTATATGCAACACAATCGCTTGGTAAAAACATTATTACTCCGGAGATTATTAATGCGGTTCTATCTGAAAAAACACATGTCCCGGTTAGCCTCTCAACTCAGTTAAAAGGTAAACTTCTGAACATTAAGCCACTCCTATTCCAACAGATTGTAAATCAAGATGCAGCAATTCAGGAGGTAGCATCATCATTAAGGAGAGCTTTTTTACTTCTTGGTAAAAGGAAAAAGCCTCTTGCAAGTTTTCTATTTTTAGGGCCAACCGGCGTTGGAAAAACTGAGACAGCAAAGGCAATTTCGAGAATTTTCTTTGAGAGCGATACAAATCTACTTAGATTTGACATGTCTCTCTATCAATCTAAAGATGATATTGGAAAACTTATTGGTTCTCCGGCAACTCAAAATCCTGGGTTACTTACTGAGAGTATCCGAAACTATCCATATGGAGTTCTACTTCTTGATGAACTAGAAAAAGCAAATAAAGACCTGATTAATATTTTCCTGACTATCCTTGATGAAGGATACTTTACGAATGGGTTTGGTAAACGAGTTGATTGTAAAAATCTCATAATCATTGCAACCAGTAATGCAGGAGCAGATATTATGTTTCAACAACAAAATCCAGATACCTCAACGCCCAAAATAAATGTTATTGAGTACCTAGTTGAAAATCATTTGTTTTCACCTGAGTTTTTGAACCGTTTTGATGGCGTAATTGTCTATAACAGTCTAGATCAGAATGCTGCATTAAAAATTGCCAGAGGAATGCTCAAGGTTGTTGAAGAACAGGTCTATAGTTTATATAAGGTAAAAGTACTTGTTTCCGATGCCACTTTGGAGTCGATTATTGCAAACAACTATGATCCAAAGTTTGGCGCGCGCAACATGGAGCGTGCGCTTCGTCAGCACATCGAAGATACAGTTGCAAAGATAATTCTGGAAGATAAAGCTAAAGAAGGTGATACAATTAGTCTTTAATATGCCAAACAACTCTCCAAATACAGCGAACGCACCTATCATTGATCCACTCGAAAGACTAAAAGAACTTTTTTATGCTAGTGTTACTTTCCTTTTAAAACTGTTTCCCAATGCAACAGCTCTTATTTTTGCAGTTATCCTAATAATCATTGGATTACTTTACTTCTTTTTTAGTATTTTTGGGTTAACTTAAGAAAATTATGGGTCTTTTAATAACCATCGAAGGGGGGGATTTTGTTGGAAAATCTTCTATAGTCGCCCCATTTCTTAAAGAACTTTTTATTGCAATAGGTATAGAAGTAATCGTAAGCCGAGAACCTGGGGGAACTCCTGAAGGAGAAAGACTCCGTCAGCTAATATTTAGACGATTAAAAGAAGGAGCACCTACTGAAGAATTAGCTCTTTTATTGAATGAAGCCCGCAAAATTCACTTAGAAAATATTGTTTTTCCTTTTTTAGGAAAGAAAAAAGAGAAAAATCGGGTTGTAATTCTCGATCGATATCTTGATTCAACAAGGATTTACCAGGGAGTTTTTGGTGGAATGCCATTTGAAGAAATCCGTAAGTTAGAAAAAAAATATGTAAAAAATTATTTCCCTGACTATACCCTGATTATGTACTTTCCAGAAAAAGTATTTAAGCAAACTTTTTTGGAACGTCAACGAATTGCAGAAAACGAAGTCAATAACCGTGACAAAACTGTATGGGATCAAGAACATATAGATACTCACTTGGAAAAACAGCGAGCATACTTAAAGCTTCCAGAAGTCTCAAAAAAATGCGGCGAAAAACGAGAGTTTTTTCTTATAAATGCAGCTCAGACACCCGAAAAAGTTAAAGAAGAAGTAAAAAAGAAGTTTTTTCTTCATCTTATTCCACACAAAAATATCAACATTCCAATTAGATCGCTTAAAAAATCAGTTGACTAATTTCTTAGTAACACTTAGAATGACTCTCAATAAATGTATAAAGAAGTTGTTAGTCCACTTTTAGATCGGTTAGACTCAGAGAAAATGCATGTTGCTGCAAGAGAAACACTTTACTGGGCGGAAAAACTTCCATTTGGACTTGCAATAGCCGAAAGATTTGCTTACCACCAGGAACGTTTTACAGATCAAAAACTTCATGTAAATCTAGGGGGTATTGAGTTTGATACCCCCGTTATGCTTGGAGGGGGATGGGATAAACTAGGAAAAACGGTGAAAGCATGGCATAAACTTGGAGCCTCAGGCGTAGAAGTCGGTTCTGTGCTTGCCTACCCTCAACCTGGAAATGATAAAAAAAGGCAGTTTATGATCGGACCGGGTGTTGCCTTGAACAGACTTGGATTCAACAGTCCTGGAATGTATGAAGTTGCTAAAAACTTAGAACGGTATAATAACGATAGTATACCTATTGGGATCAGTGTTGGCCTAAACAAACTAATTCCTCAAATCGCTGCTCCTGAGATGCACGCACATGTCATTCATGAGCTTTATCCGTATGCATCTTATTTTGCCATCAATGTCTCGTCCCCAAATACTCCAGGGTTGCGTGCTCTACAAGATAAAGGCCCACTTACTGACATTGTTCAAGCAGTAAACGGGCAGATGGATAAATTGGGAGAAAGAAAACCAGTATTTATTAAAATAGCGCCAGACTTACCAACTGAGGATGTGGACGATGTTATAGAAGTTGTCCTGGATAATAGACTCACGGGAATCATTGCGACGAATACAACTAACAATGTCGATATCAAAGCTAAATACGGATATGGAGATCAGGCAGGGGGCCTTAGCGGAAATGATGAAGAGTATCGAAAAATGGCGACAGAAACAGTAAGACATATCTATAAAATAACCAATGGAGGACTTGAGATCATTGGAGTTGGGGGTGTTAATAGTGCCCAGACTGCCTTAGAAAAAATACAGGCTGGTGCTAGAGTTGTTCAAGTAGTAACCGGAATAAGAGAAGTTGGACCAACACTGCCCGGAAGAATTAACAGAGGCTTAGTCGACTGGATGGACAACCATGGTATAAAACATCTCAACGAAATAATTGGTTCGGAGGCAGTCTAATCTACAGTTGACCAAGTAAACAATCGTTTACTATAATTACGATATGAACTTAGCCTTTAGATTACGACCAAAAAAACTTCAGAACTTTATTGGGCAAGAACATCTTGTCGGAAAAGATCGGATTATCCGCAAAATGATCGAGTCAGACACACTCTCTTCAATAATTTTATGGGGGCCTCCCGGATCTGGAAAGACAACTCTTGCGATGATCATCGCCAATGAAATAAACGCAGACTTTTACGCTCTATCTGCAGTCACAGCAGGTAAAGCCGAGCTGTTGCACATTATTGAGAAAGCAAAAGTAAACTATCAGTATCACCGCAAAACGATTTTATTTATTGACGAGATCCACCGATGGAACAAAGCTCAACAAGATGTCCTTTTACCTCATGTTGAAACGGGAATACTTACACTGATTGGAGCGACAACAGAAAATCCTTCTTTTGAGGTTAACCGTGCCTTGCTGTCACGCTCTAAGGTCTTCGTTTTAAAGAGTCTCGAGAATGAGGACTTAGATGCCATCATTAAAACTGCATTAACAGATGAAGAAAATGGTTTAGGAAAGTATAAAAAAACTCTTATACCGGATGGACAAGAACTCCTCATTAGGCTTTCAGGCGGAGATGCCAGGATTCTTCTGAATACATTGGAAATTGCCGTAACTTCTTACCAACAAAAAGAAATTACTACAGAAACTATTAAAGAAATCTTTCAAACGAAGTCAGCTGGACTCTATGACAAAAAAGCAGACGAACACTACAACATTATCAGCGCCTTTATTAAGTCGATGCGCGGTTCAGACCCTGATGCAGCTTTATATTACCTCATGAGAATGCTGGAAAACGGGGAGGATCCCAAATTTATTGCGCGACGTATGATCATATTTGCGTCGGAAGATATTGGCATGGCTGATAAAGGAGCCTTATTACAGGCAAATGCAGCATTTGAAGCAGTCCATAAAATAGGTATGCCAGAGTCTCAGCTTATATTAGCCCATATAGTACTCTATTTAGCAAAAGCACCAAAGTCCCGGACAGTAGCGAATGCTATGAGTAAAGCAAAACAAGCAGTCTATGACTTTCCCAATGAGCCAATTCCTCTCCATCTAAGAAATGCACCCACTAAACTCATGGAAGAGCTTGGTTATGGTAAAAATTATGAATGGTCGGACACACATGTTGGCCCAGAGAAGGACCAGTCTTTTCTGCCTGAGAAGATAAAGAATAAAAAATTCACACAGTAATACTGCGGAATTAAATACTGCTTGAAATTAGGCTCCAATAGGAAGTTTTAAAATTGCATTTGAAAAAAAAAGAAATAAGGTATACTGTTATACTATTGGTATAATCGACTATAACAGTTAATGCCAATTTGAAACTATGGACAAAAAACTAGCAGGTCTTATGTCAGTTTTCATACTTTCCTTTATTATTTTTCTTACAATACTTCTCCTCGACACGAACCTTGGCAAAAGTATAAAGGCATTTAATAGCCCTGATCCTTCTATAGATTACTCATTTATGCTCGCTTTTCCTCTTACTGTTAACGGAGCAAATAATGAGACCTCTAAAATCACTGTATTCGTAAGGGACAGTAAAACCATTGCTCTCACTAATAAATCAGTTGCGCTTACAACTTCACTAGGATCTATAGTCCCCTTAAGGCTAATTACCGACATTGATGGAAAGGTGCAGTTTACACTTAACTGTCAGAACCAACAGGGAGTTGCACAGATTAATGGTATAATTGATGGTAGAGTCACTCTCACTAAGACTGTTACGGTTAAGTGTATTTAAGGCTCCTAATATGAAAAAAATCACTAAAGTTGTTATTCCTGCTGCCGGCTTTGGCACTCGTTTTCTTCCTCAAACAAAAGCAATGCCTAAAGAAATGCTACCAATCGTTGACAAGCCAGTTATTCAGTATGTTGTTGAGGAAGCTGTAGCCTCCGGAATTAAAGATATTATAATTGTAACGGGCGCGAATAAAAGAGCTATCGAAGATCATTTTGATAACCCTGATGAAGACCTAACAAAAATGCTGAAAGACGGCAATAAACTTGAGTTATTAGCTGAAGTTCAAAAAATAGCATCCATGGCTAACTTTATTTATGTCCGGCAAAAGGGACCTTATGGAAATGGAACACCCGTTTTGGCCGCGGAGTCAATTATAGATGATGAACCATTCGCTGTGCTTTGGGGGGATGAGTTTATTTATGCAAAACCTCCTCGATTAGCACAGATGTTAACTGTTTATGAAAAATACGGCGGAATCGTTATCTCAGGAGTGAGGATCGAAAAAAAAGAAGATCTGAAAAGATACGGGATTGCCGATCTTGAACTAGTTGAAGGAAATGTCTATAAAATTAAAGCTATTGTAGAAAAACCTGAACCAGATCAGGCACCATCGATGATAGCGACTCATGGCGCCTATATTCTGCCTCCTGAAATATTTGGTGCACTAAAGACAATTCAACCCGGTAAAGGCGGGGAAATCTGGCTCGTTGATGCGATCAACTTATTAAAGGAAAATGGAGTACCCTTGTACGCGGTAGAAATTGAAAATGCAAAGTACTATGATACCGGAAATAAGCTTGAATATATGAAAACTGCGGTTGATTTAGCCCTGCAACACCCTGAGATAAAGGACGATCTAAGAAAATATCTAGAGGAAACTCTTAATAAATGATCACTCCTCCGATAAGTACTCTTGCAAAAACAGTATCTAATTGTTAAAATCTGATCTATGACTGAAGCAAATCAACAAACATCGGGAATTGACTCTGCAACGAAGAAACTATTTGAAATGGGAGCACATCTTGGGCACAAAAAAAACCGACTTCATCCAAAATCAAGAAGATACATCTATAAAATAGTAAACGGAGTCTCAATAATCGACCTCACACAGACTGTTGAACAGCTAGATAAAGCTAAAAAAGTTTTAACTCAGGCAAGTAAAGAGGGAAAAGTTATGTTAGTTGTGGCTACAAAAAAGGTCGCAGCTCAATATGTTGCAGAACTCTCAAAGGAACATCAAATTCCAGCCATAACCTCTAAATGGCTATCAGGATTACTCACAAACTTTGACACAATCATCAAAAACGTTAAAAAACTCAAAAAAATGCAGGAAGAAAAGACAAATGGAGAGTGGGAAAAATATGTTAAACATGAGAGAATTGAGATGGATAAAGAAATAATTAAACTATCCAAATTTTACGGGGGTTTAATATATCTTGAAAAAAGACCAGATCTTCTCTTAATTGTAGATATAAAAAAAGAAAAAAATGCAGTTAACGAAGCCCGTATGTACAATCTTCCTATAGTTGCTTTAACAGATACAAATACTAACCCCGAGCTCGTAGACTACCCACTAGTCATAAACGATGACTCTGCAGAAGTTGTCCATTTCATAATCAAAGATCTTATCTCAGCCTTCGTTAAAGGGAAGACCGCAAGTAAAGCAGCTGTTGCTTCTAAGAAAAAAGCTGAAGAGCCAAAAGACATAGAAAAAGCAAATTAACCTCGCTATTTTGAATATTATCAATCTTTAACCTATAAACTATGGTCGACTATAAAAAACTCAAGGAACTTCGCGAGAAAACAGGTGTCTCATTCTCACTCTGTAAAAAAGCCCTCGAAGAAACTAAAAATAACATACCTGCAGCAGAAAAAAAATTAAATGAGTGGGGTGCCAAGAAAGCCGCTGAAAAATCAGAAAGATCCACTTCTCAAGGAGGTCTCTTTAGTTACGTTCATCATAATAGAAAAGTTGCAGCTCTAGTTGAACTTCAGTGTGAAACCGACTTTGTCTCAGGTAACGACGAATTTAGGAAACTTGGATTAGAGTTTGCCATGCAAGCCGCATCTGTGGAGGCAAAAACGGTTGATGAATTATTGAAAACAGAGTATATCCGGGTACCTGGTAAAACAATGAGTGATCTCCTGAAAGAGGCAGTACTTAAGTTTGGCGAAAATACCAAAGTTTCCCGTTTTTCAAAATGGATTCTTGGCATTAATAACGAAATCAGTAAGTAACATTTTCTGTTAAAATAAGAGTATGCATCCTGATATATCTGAGTTTAAATTACTCGCTGTAAAAACAATTGCTTCTTTAAAAGAAGATCTTAAGGCAATCCGTACTGGCAGAGCTAGCCCCGCGATGTTTGAAAGTATCGAGGTTGAGACGTACGGAGGATCGACAACCTTGAAATTGAAAGAACTCTCAACCATGACAACCGATGGTGCATCAACTATTGTTATAGTGCCATTCGATCCTTCAACCGCAAACGATATTGAAAGAGCAATCATGAAGTCTCCCCTTGGTGTATCTCCGCAGAACGAAGGTACCAAAATTTTAATTAGAGTGCCACCGTTATCTCAAGAACAACGGGAAAAGATGATAAAACTTATAAGTCAAAAAATTGAAGAGAGAAAAGTCATGATTCGTAATCAAAGAGATGATGTAAGAAGAAAGATCAAAACAATGACCGAAAAAAAAGAAATAACTGAAGACGATAAGTTTAGAATGGAAAAGGAAGTCGATACTTTAAACTCCGGCTTTATGGAGGAAGTAGACTCAATAAAAGCAAGAAAAGAAGAAGAAATAAAACAGGTTTAAACTTCATTAATCTCCCAAAAATATTTTAAGTACTGTATACTAAAGGGATATGTTCATCATTGTCTTTCTACTAATTCTCTCCCTATTAGTACTTGTTCATGAATTCGGCCATTTCATAGCCGCAAAAATGAACGGTGTAAAAGTCGAGGAGTTTGGATTGGGATTCCCCCCACGTGTATTTGGAATTAAATTCGGTGAGACTCTCTATAGTATTAACGCCTTACCTCTTGGTGGCTTCGTAAAAGTCTATGGTGAGGAGTATCATGAGCTGAAAAATGTTACCAAAGAACTTAAAGAAAGGGGATTTGTTTATAAGAAACCATGGCAAAAAGCAATGATCTTAGTTGCAGGTGTAGTTATGAATATACTTCTTGCAGTGGTTATTTTTTACGGCCTACTTGGAAGTAATAATTTTAAATCAGAGCCTCTTCTTATTTTTAATAATTATCACTTTCGCTTTGGTCATGAAGAAGGTCGTGTCATTATCGCAGACGTTGTTAAAGGTTCTGCTGCAGATAAAGCAGGTGTAATGACAGAACAGAGCGTCCTACGATTTAACCCTCAGGCAGACACAAACCCGGGTGCATGGATGAATGTTCAGTCTGCCGCACAGTTGATTTCAGATATAAAGTCATCACAAAATAAAAAAATTTCATTAGAACTTGAAAATGTAAAGGATGGTCAAAGAAAAACAGTCCAAATCACGCCCGTCTACGACAAAACTTTGAAGCGGGCGATTATTGGGGCTCAACTTGTAGATACGGTTGTTCTCAGCTACAACTCCCCAGCTGAGAAAGCATTTTCAGGAGTACTCCATGCTTATAATATGGCTGTTTATAATATGAAAACAATCGGTTATCTCGTTAAGACTTCGATCGCTACTAAGTCAGTTGGACCTGTGTCACAGTCACTTTCAGGACCAATAGGGATAGCATCTTTTGTTAAAGATATCTTAAAATCATCTGGGAGGAAACTTATATACAACCTCTTGAATATTATATCTTTGTTTAGTCTTTCGCTAGCAACTATTAATATTTTGCCTTTCCCGGCTTTAGATGGGGGTAGACTCGTATTTGTAGTCTATGAATGGATTACTAGACGACGTCCTAATGCAACTTTTGAAAGATACTTTAACGCAGCAGGATTTGCTTTGTTGCTCCTATTGATGGTCTTTATCTCCATCAACGACGTTTTTAAATTATTTGCTCACTAATGGAGTTTACCTACGATAACATCACAATATCTGGGGGTATTGCCGTAGGAAAAAATACGTTAAGAGATAACTTACTTGAAATATTAACTCCTCTTGGATGGAAGTTTAAGTCTGCTGGCCAAATTGTCAGAGACATCTCTCATGAGAAGAAAATGCCCTTAGCGTCTCTTGTCTCTGATGAATTTAATAGAGACTTAGAAAATGAAATTAAGTCCATTTTAGAGAAAGAGAAACACTGGATCGTTGAGGCTTGGCTAGGAGGATTTACCGCACGTCATCTAGAGAAAACACTCAGAGTTCTTTTAATATGCAGTCATAAAGAACTACGAATTGATAGAGTTGCTAATCGTGAGAAAGTTAGCATTGAGGAGGCGAAAAAACTAATCAACGATCGCGAGAAAGGTAATTTTGAAAAGTATAAACATTTATATGGCGACTATAACTTCTGGGACCCGAAGTACTACCACATTGTCCTGGATACCTACTCGATGGGACAACGAGAAACTACAGAAAAAGTGCTGGAAACACTCGGATATCATCGAAAATCTGTCTAACTCAAATCACCATCCTTTCTGAAACTCTTGAAGCAATAGAATAAAGTCAAAAAATTCTAGCTTTTTCATTGGTATATAATATTAGGGTCTAGTCTAGGAAACTAATAACTATAGGTATTCTTTTCGATCAGTTTTAATAACGACTTAAACAAATCTTTTCTATTGTTAAATCGCCATTCTGACTCTTTTAAGTATAACAAGAATTTATCTTTCCTTACTCC
>JBBRMU010000011.1:0-32711 GCA_038230655.1 Patescibacteria group bacterium
AATGTGTCCAGTTGAGCCCCAAGGAAATGGGAAAATAATGAGTAAACTCCTATTAATACTAGAAAATCATGCAAAAGAGCAACTATTGCGGCCAATGCAAAATTAAAACTTCTGAAGGCAAAAGTAATGTAAAGTAAAATTCCTAAAATCGCCAAAAATGAAGCAAACAAGGTCTTTAATAAGGTCTCTTTACCAAGTGTGGGCCCAACAGTTTCTGATCTTAGGACAGTAATCTTTGTTTTAAGGTTTTTTTCAAGATCAGCTCTCAATTTTACTTCATTTTTTTCATCAATCTCCTTTGACCTAATTGACAGATCATTATCCTTCATCGACAAACGTATAAGATCGATCTTATCTCCAACTAATATCTTTTTTACATCCTCCTGTTTAACACTACTACTTAACCTGAACTCTAAGTTCGAGCCACCGGCAAAGTCAACTGAGTAGTTAAATCCCCAGATCAATATGGATAGAATACCCGACAGGATAACTACTGAAGATATTATGTAATATAATTTTGAGTATTTTAAAAAATTCATCATATTATTTTTTCTTAACTTCAGTCTCTTTATAAAATAACTTAATAAGTCTTTTGGTAATCACGATTCCAGTGAATAAACTTGTCGCAACACCAATAGCTAGTGTTAAGGCGAATCCTCTAACTAAACCAAACTGAGGAAGTTGCTCCCAGTTTAGCGGATTAAAAAGAATAAATGCCACAATCAGTGTAGTAATATTTGCGTCTTTAATAGCGTTAATCGCCTTACCAAATCCAAGCCTAACGGCAATATCAAAGTCTCTGCCTTTTCGGCGTTCTTCTTTTATCCTTTCAAAAATAAGAATATTCGTGTCTACTGCCATACCAATCGATAGGATGAATCCAGCTACACCAGGGAGTGTTAAAACGATAGGTATTGCTCTAAAAATAGCAAATGAGATAAGCCCGTATATCATAAGTCCCATACACGCGATCAGACCTAGCCTTCCATAATATCCAATCATAAATAGCATTACCATCAGTAACCCAACTGTTCCTGCAATAACGCTTTTCCGAACTTCAATAGCTCCTAAAGTCGGACCAATATTCCTTTGTTCTACTAACTGAATCGGCAGAGGTAGTGCTCCCGAATTGATTGCGATTGCTAACTTATTAGCTTCGTCAACAGTAAAACTTCCTGATATAACCGCCCTGCCATCAGTAATTGCCTGTTGAACAACTGGTGCAGATATTGGAAAGTAGTCGAGAAATATACCGACCTGTTTCCCAACATTTCTCTGGGTAATATCACCAAACATTTTTGCACCTTCTGCTGAAAACTCTAATGCGACTTGTGGTTTACCGGTGCTCTGGTCAAATGTTACTGAGGCTTTTTTGACGTCTTTTCCTGTTAGACCAGTATCTTTTGTTAATGTAAAAATTGTTGGTGTGTCAGATGCTACTTTAGCCCCTTCTGAAGCTTCCTTAAAGCTTAACTGTGCAGTTTGGCCGATTAAACCAACAGCTTCATTCACATTTGTAATACCAGGTAAATCTACTGAAACACGGTAAATTGTATTAGATTTTACCAGCTGTACAACGGGTTCAGAAACGCCAAATAAATTGACCCTCTTTTCGATAACGTCTCTCGCTGAGCTTAAAGCATCTTGTAGATCTGATTTGCTAACTTTTGAAGTATCAAGCTGGAAGACGAGATGACTACCCCCAAGAAGATCCAAACCTAACTTTGTCTTAAACTCCTTATGTAGTGTCGCCCCAAAGACCTTCTTATTTATTGTCAACGGCTGAATTTTTGAGTTTACTTTAAGCTTTCCAACCTGAAATTTGACTGGGTAGTTTTCAGGAAGATCAATCCAGATAATGAGGATAAATAAGAGTAAAGGTATGAGAATTTTTAGGACTTTCATTTTAAAAGATCTTCTTCTGAACCAACTAACATTATTTTTGGACTCTTCAAGAATCTCCAGATAAAGGGATCGTTGTTCTTCTTTCTAAAGACAAACTCTTCTTCTGTCATAACCGTATAGTTTATCTCTCTTCCAAACAGTTTTTCTGACTCCGCTATCACTGTAACGATTTCTTGAACCACCATTATACCAACAAATAAAAGATAAATTTCATCGTCTTTTATTGACTGTTTTTTTATAAACTTTGTTGATAAGACGATAAACTTTACTTTACCTATCCGGGATAAATTTTTATAGAGCGCTTCTGCCAAAGGAGTTGTTTTTGCAAATATGCGCAAAAATTCATCAAAGTAAATATAGTTTTTGTTGAGTGTGTAGAATATTTTATTGAGTCGTCTTTCTTTAAGGAGAATTTTTCCTTCTGAGAGAATATCTAACTCCCGTTTAACAGCATTTACTTCTTCCAAAACGTCACGGACTATTTTTCTCAAGTAAAAACTCTCGGTAAGATTATGAAAGAAAAGAGCCAATATTTTTCTCCGTGCTTTGGAAGGAATTACTGTCTGTAACATACTATGTGAAATAGTATAACAAATTTATACAGAAATGGAGGATGAATAATACAGTCTTAGGAATTGCTCAAATACAAGCTAGTATTATTTATAGTCTACTGTATTTCCTTCGGGCACGACTTCAATAAAGTCTTGACCTCGATTCAATGGAATTTCTTTTCCAGCTGTATCAAGAAATTTCATACGTGAGGTATCTTTCTTCTTCTCCCAGGTACCTTTAATAGCTTTACCATCCATAAAGATAATTGCGTCATTTGAACCAGTGACTTTATATAACATATGTTGTCCTAGATCATACCCGTCATCAGCAAAACTTTCTTTTGCAAATGCAACAATCACGTTTTTTGCTTCCAGTTGCTTATTGGTATTTTTATCTAGATGAGCTTGCCCACCAGTAGTTCTCAAATATGAATTTCTTGCTTTATCATAGGTCCAGTCAACATTAAAGTCAGGCATACTCTTCCAAAATGTGAAGCTAATTTTGCTTGCTGTTGGTGTAGTTGCTGGAGAATCTTCCTTAAACTTCCACTTTGTAAAGTTTTTATCCCACGGTTGTCCATCTTTATCGACGTTAGTAAGTTGGTTTTTGGCAGCATACTCCCATAATTTTTGTGTTGAAGAATACGCGGTATGTTCATAATCAACATTTTGCAGTCTTTCCGGGTCTCTCCACACATAGGGAAACCCAACTGAGAATGTAAGATTCATATCGTTGTAACCATACCATCCCAGGTCTTTTATTGTTCCTAATGCATCAGCTTTTGCACCATTCCCGCACCCGCTTTTAGTATTTTCATTACAGTTTGCTCCACCCACGTGAACATAGAGAGGATAACTTCCATATTCAGAAACTAAAGTGATGAAGTAAACTCTTGCGGATCTAACAGGACCGACAAATTTTGCGTTATCTTTACAGTAAAAAATATTCAGGAATCGGGTGATTCCACCCTCGGCAACAGCCTCATATACAACATCAGCCGATGAGATACCTGACTGAGGTCTGGCTGCTTTATGATTCTCAATCATAACTCCCATTGGTCTTCTTTTTTCCCAACCATCTCTTTGTGACTTGGTTAACATTTCTCCGTTTATTGGACACTCCTCAGTTTTAGGACCAGATGCATCAGCTGAGTTAGTTGAGCCTGCTGGGACTTTATAATTAGCTAATGAGCTTTTTAAAGAAACGGAGTTTGCGAAGTAGTTATAGGATAAAAATCCAGATATCAAGAGTGCAAAAACAGATAATACTATGCCAAGATATTTGTTCATGAATAGGTAAAAATTGTTAATAAATGCCGTTTATATCGATGTTCTATTGTAACTTCTTTACTATGAAGTGTCAATCATGAACGAGATTTAAGATCATCTTTACATTCAGCACAATATATGATAAAAATACTTCATGCCTCAAAGAACCAAAAAAGAAAAGATTGCAGCTCAGCAAAGAAAAGCCTTACACTATACTCTCCTAGAGCCTCAAACAAAATTTGAGCCCCAAGATAAGCCAGCCGCGACTATACATCGGTTGGTCTCAAGCGAACCACAGCAGCAACCAAGTCGTGAGGATTCTATGATTGGACAGTTTTTTGTCCAGGATTTGAGAAAGAGCATGATTTTTATAGTTTCAATATTAGCACTTGAAATATTTTTACATTTTGCTAGGATAAGTAATTATTTTTCCCGATAGCGATGTAGTTACAATTTTCAATTAAAAGGGAGGTGAAAGATTTATGGCAACAGCAACAATGTACTGTGTAAAATGCAGAGCAAAAAGAGACGTAGAAGATCCAGAAAAAGTTACTATGAAAAATGGTAAACCAGCAATGAAAGGTAAATGTCCAGTTTGTGCAACAGGTATGTACAAAATAGGATCATCCTAATTGAGTTTTTTGTTTTTGAAAACAAAGAGTCCTCCTCAAACGGAGGACTTTTTTTATGAATATTTTCTAAATAGCAGTGGCAGCTCAACATCACACATGAGATTTAGGACTTTACTTGCTGACAGATAAATTGAGTTTTCCAGTGGAATAGACTGTTCTGAAGATGTATTCAATCTAGCAGCTGCCAAAAAACCACTCAGTTCATATCTTTTTATAAGAGCAGAGTAGAGAGGTATTTTCAGATCTGGATTCATGTAAGCATCTAAAAGAAGACTCTCGGACCCGGGAATATTTAAAATTAATCCTTGCATTAAGCGTTGTTCTTTATATGTAGATGGCTGAGAGACTAAAGATTCAGTAATCGCTTCATTTAACCCTCTAAACAAAAAAGACCTGAAACCACTCATGACTCCGAACTTACTCTGGGTATGAGCATACTCGTGTTCGGCTTGAGACTTTGTAAAATTCCTTGCAAGTACAATTTCACACTCTTTGTCTAAAAAACACCAAGCTGCACCACCGACATCACTATCCATTTCACTCGAAGTTTTGTTTAGCACAGTAACCTTATAAGGAGTCTCCGTTTCGGTATTTAAACCTAATCTATTCCTTACGTCCTGTAGGAGTGAATCACTTGATCTAAATTCCTCAGCTATCTTTTCTGAAAGATGAGCATTTCTGTATATGCTATCGTACTCTTCATATGGTAGATCGCGTTCATCATCCCAGCTCACTTTACCTTGTCCTAATGCTATTGGGTCGAAGTAGAGACCTCGTGATATATCCATGATAGATAGATCTCTAACTTTACCACTTAAATTCTCATTCTCCGGCTCATCATAAGCAATAACCTTCAATACATCAAGTAGCGATTTCCTCTCATTATAAGTAGCCGTTATCCACTCATTGCCTATTGCAAGTGCAAAAAGACACTTCTCAGGATCATCTCCGAAGGATGGATCCATGTCATATCCTTCCAAGAGACGCATAGTAACATCAGACACAGTTGAAGGAGAATTATTTAAAGAAGTTTGAGGGATATCATATAGATGAGACGTATATACTAAAGAATTTTGAAAGCTGTTTTTTACATCTGGGTCAGGCTTTCTAAGACCAGTTTGTTGCTCAAGTGGCATAGACCGATAGTATATCAGAAAATCTAAGATTATGAGCACTGATCATCTTTTTTTAAGAAGTCTAAACTCAGCAACCTTGTTATAAATAGGCTGTTTATCAGTAATAATACTTTCAAATAGGTAAAGTTTATCTACATAGAAATCTAACTCAATCTCGGTTTTTTCTATTTCATTGTTTAGCGCGAAGTACTGTTGTTTAGATGATAGACTTGAGCGGCTCAATGTAATATGAGGGACAAACTCCATTTTCTCATCAATTCCAAGATCACTCCGTATCTTAGTATCTATAGCTCTGAGTTTTTTCTGAGATTTAAACTTTAAATAAAGTAAAAGTTGTTTATGGACGAAAATATCCATATTTAATGAAGTTAAGTAGAAAGACTCGGCGTCAAATAAAATATCTCCAATTCTTTTTGCTACATCTTTAGGTTTAGCTATTTCTCCAAAAAAATGGAGTGTTATGTGATAATTTTTTTGACTGACCCACCGGAAATCCGGGTGTTTACCACGTAGTACTCCTAAGCCGTCATAAAGCTGTTTTTTTGAATCATCAGGTATATCAATCCCTAAAAAAAGACGCATATTTACTACTAGAAAATGGTAACTGTGAAATAACTACTTCAACTTTTGCATCCAGCTTACAAGCCTGCTCTTGCTTTAGCTCAACCTTACTGTCGCCATCTGTTACTGCAATGATAAATGGTTTAATCTTCTTCACTAACTCAAAATACTCAGAATTTTCCGTCAGTAGTGGGAGTTTGACGACGACGTCTACCACATCCAAATGAGAAAGAATCATTGCTCTTTCATCCTGGCTATGGAACGGCTCCCTCCTCTTACTCTTCTTTATGTATTCATCCGATTCCAACAGTATCACAAGCAGATCACCTTTTTTTTTGGCATTCACTAAAAAAGATATATGCCCAAAATGCAGTATATCAAAGCATCCGCCAACTAATACTTTCTTAGATGGCAGAGATGAAATATCATTTATGTGAGAAAGTTCAACTATTTTCTTCAGGCTAACTGTATTTTCTTCCATGTCCTATTATACCAGGAAGGATTGTTCGCACATTTTGAAGCTAGTACTATCTAAAATAGCATGCTCAGCATTTTAAATAGTATAAAATGAGATAATATGCAGCTTGTTACTGAGACTAATACTGAGAAACAGAAGATTCTACTTGTAGATAAATATTCATCAAGACTACTCTTACTATTAAAAAATGAGCTGCGGAAATATGATAACGAAGTCTTCGTCTCACCGAAAATCTTACCTACTCTGAACTCATTTGATCTTTGTTTTGTGCTCCATGAACCATTTTCATCCATAAAAAAAATACTCGAACAGAGTGTAAATACTAAACTCATATTTATTTTTATTAATCGAAAAAAAACTGCCGTTGAAGTTGAGCAGTACATAAAACGGTACTATCCATCAAAAGACACTTATTTCAAGTGCATTGATATCGAGACATCTATGCATCCGAATGATGAGGTACTAGAAAAAATACTCTGGTTTACTTTTTCTGAAAGCTCCGATACCCTCTTGTTTATTCATCCCAAAAAGGTAGAGAAAGATTCTAAGGATCTTCCTAGAGCCCCAAATAGAAATTCGCCCATTAAGTATGCCAAAAAAGAAAGATCCTTTAAAAGAGTCTTATTCTATATATTTATAGTCGCAGCACTTCTCCATTTTTCATTTATACCTCCTTTAATTCTCACTAATTTGTTATTCTATAAAACAGTACAGTCAGTAAAAGAAGATTTTTCCACCTCGATCATTGCGTATAAACAAGCGCAGTTTTTCTATAATATAACCAAAAACCTTTATAATCTTGCCAGACCTACTTTTCAGCTTATTTCTCTGGCTTACTATACCGATAATCCTGTTCAGATTGACGATACAGTCTCTCTAACATTTGATAAAGCTATCTCTGTACACGACTCAGCCAATGCGTTTACAAAACTTCTCCTCAAAAAAGAAAAAACCCAGTCCGACATGGACGCTATTCAAACTTACAAGAAGAAACTCACGAATGATCTGGACTCTTTCGACCAGTATTTGAGTATTCTTTCTCAAAAGATTCCTAATTGGACTCAATTCACTAATGCAAAAGTTACCTTAAAGGAAGTTGTAAACAATACAAAAACTGTTCAGAAGTTGCTACCTCAATTCGATACAATTTTTGCAAAAGACAACAATAAGAAATACCTTATTTTATTTGCTAACAATATGGAACTCAGGCCAGGTGGCGGTTTCATCGGATCATTCGGTATTTTGAATGTACATAATTACACGGTAGAACCGGTTAAAATTTATGATGTTTATGACGCTGACGGTCAGCTAAAAACTCATATAGACCCTCCGGCCCCCATCCGAGAGTATCTTCAACAACCTCACTGGTTTTTACGTGACTCAGCATTTTCTCCAGACTTTCAGACAAATTACGCAGAGGCAAAACTCTTTCTAAAGGAAGAGATGAAGTTTGATAACTTTGACGGCGGGATTTTACTGACTACAAGTACAATTCAGAACATTTTAGAAGGTATGGGAGATCTCTATATCCCGGATTTTAAAGAATCAGTCAATAAAAATAACTTTTATATTAAGGCACAGCTTTACTCAGAAAAAAACTTTTTTCCTGGGTCAACTCAGAAGAAAAGATTCCTTGGTTCGGTCGCAAATCAGATGATTGCGAACTTGGAGCATACCTCACAGCTCAAACTGCTCCAAATGGTTAAAAAATCTTTAGAGGAGAAACAGCTTGTTCTGTACTTTGAAGACAGTAAACTTCAAGATAGTATTGATAGTCTGTACTGGTCAGGTAAAACTTTAATACCAAAGTGTCCGCCGAACTTTCCAACCTGTATTAATAACTATCTCTACCCGTTTGAGGCTAATCTTGGAGTAAATAAAGCTAATTTTTTTATTAAAAAACTTGTCTCAATGAAAACTGTCATCAATTCTGAAGGAGTTGCTGAAAATAAATTATTCTTCAAGTTTACAAACGAGTCATTAACTGATGTTTTCCCAGGTGGAACATATAAAAACTACTTTCAAGTCATGATCCCTGTAGCCGCACAAGTAGAGCACCTGACAAAGAATGATACGCTCATTGAAAAGTATGATGTGACTGACGGAGACTCAAAGACATTAGGTTTTTTTATTGAGATACCACCACAATCAACCTCTAAGATTGAAATAGACTACTCGCTAGATACTGAACTTAGTCAGGGAAAAGGTGCGTATCAGCTTATTGTTCAGAAGCAGGTAGGCTCTCCTAACTCGCAGTTCAAGTTTGACCTATCATATCCAAAAACTATACACGCTGTGTCTCAGAATTTTTCGCCGCTTGTCAAACATAACGAGATACTCTATAATACAACATTGACAGCAGACAAAATATTTTTTATTGAGTTATTTAAAGATTAAGATGAAAAAAACAGGAGAGTCCAAAAAATTACAGCTAAAAGTTCTAATTAGAACTGAACTCGGAAAGAAAGTTAAACAACTTCGAAAAAAAGGAGTTATTCCATGCAATATCTATGGACCAGATATAAAATCAATAGCAATATCAGTAGATCATAAAGAATTTACTCCTATCCATAAGGCTTCTGGTGAGACGGGAATAGTCTATCTTGAAGTTGATGGAAAGACTATCCCAACATTAATAAGAGAAATTGCCAGACACTCTGTTAGTAACGAAATTCTCCATGTTGACTTCAGAGAAATTAACCTTAAAGAAAAAATTGAAACAGAAGTCCCCATTTTGGTCGAGGGCGAGTCAATTGCTGTAGAACAGCTCTCTGGAGTTCTATTAACACAGGCAGGCCATCTGATGATCGAGGCACTCCCAGAAAAAATTCCTGCTCATATCATTATAGATATCTCAAAAATAACTGAGTTAGGTCAAGAAATAAAGGTAAGTGATCTAACCACTTCAAGTGACTACGTTATTAAGGAAGAGCCTGATAAAGTTATCGTTTCTGTTGTCGAGCACAAAGAAGAGAGTCTCGAAGCTGAAACTGAACGTACAGAGACTGAGATTACAACTGAGAAGGCCGGTGAAACAGCTGTAGGTGAAGAAAGTGGCGTTGCTACTGATGAGGAAGAATCAACTAAAGAAGAAAAGAAGAAAGAGTAATTAAGCAGCTAAAGTTGTATCTTAATCTGTTCTAATAAAGTAGAAGAAGTTATCTTTTTGAGCTCTACCTGCAGTTAACTTAGCAATCATGTCAAGCATTTCTTGTTTCGATACTTTCTGTATACCATCTTTGTTCATCGGATCGATAAGAATCAACTCTCCATTTTCTAACTTTTTAAGCGTTCACCCAGTATTCCTTCCTCTCAGCTTCTGAAGAATTTCGGAGCTCATCAATAAGTTCAGCAACAGGGAGTCCTTCATCTAGTTTGCCTAACTGAGCTTCAGAGATGGAAATATCGTCTTTGTCAAGATTGTAAATATTTTCTCCGACTACTGCATATGAGGAACAGCCTTTCGTGAAGTCCAGGCAATCTAACAAAATTGCTATCTTACTCTTTAATTTCAGGATTTACAGGAACTTCTGCGGAATCAACCATATGCTAAAAATATATCATAAATATCTCAAAAAAAGTATTAACACAGGGAAACTTACATTGATTTTATCATCTGAGATGTTATAATAAATCTAGGACATGTTAAGTTCATGTCTTATTTCTAATATAAAAAAATATGGCAATTGTAAAGAGCGAGTTCGCACTAGCACTGAATCAGGTCGCAACAGAAAGAGGAATCTCCCCTGAGGAAGTTATTCAGTCAATGGAGGCCGCCATCGAAGCTGCATATAAAAAAGAGTATCCAGATAAAATTGAAGATGAGATTACTGTGAAAGTTAGCCGTGAAAATGGGGAAACCCGGATTGTAAAGGATGACAAAGATATTACACCCCCAGGTTTTGGTAGAATCGCAGCTCAAACTGCGAGACAGGTTATTCTACAGAAAATCCGTGAAGCCGAGAAAAAAACAGTTATCACTCACTATAAAGATCTTGTTGGAAGCACGATTAAGGGAAGAATTATTAGATATGATGGCTATAATGCGTATGTCGATATCGGTAAAGCTGAGGCAGTGTTGCCTAAGGAAGAGCAAATAAGGAATGAGCAGTACTCTGTAAATAATACTCTCGTTTTTTACCTAAAGGAGATTTCAGACGATAAATATGGTCATTCACGTATCCTGCTCTCAAGATCAAATCCTCAACTAATTGCAGAACTCTTCAAACGTGAAGTTCCAGAGATAAATAGCGGGACAGTTGAAATTAAAAAAATTGTTAGAGAACCTGGTGAAAGGGCTAAAATGGCAGTTTACAGCAGTCAGGGAGGTGTCGATCCAGTAGGCGCCTGTGTCGGTCAGAAGGGCGTGCGTGTCCAGACTGTTACAGATGAACTTGGAGGCCAGGAAAAAATTGACATAATTCAGTGGAACAGGGATCCAAAAATCTTTTTAATAGCCTCTTTGTCACCAGCTAAAATTGTCAGTGTTGAGATAGACGCAAAAACAAATACAGCAAATGTTAATGTTGATGAGTCGCAGGCCCCTTTAGCTATCGGAAAAAGTGGTATAAATGTCACCTTGGCTTCTAAACTGACTGAAATGGAGATAAATATCCGACAGGTTGAATCCGAAATCAAAAAAGATGAGCCTCAAGCATTCGCATCAACTGAAGATGAAGTAGTCGATTCTAGTACAGCTGAAGATGCGAAAGTTGTAGACACACCTGGAGTTGATTCTGCCGAGCCATCTATTTCTACAACAGATTCTTCTGATCTTTCAGTTCCCGCTGAATCATCTACCCAAGCAGGTGAAACACCTTCAGTAAAAGGCCAGGTCTCATCAGAAAACACCCCAGGAACAGAAGCTTCTGAAGTTCAAGAAAAGCAACCTTCATCCAAAGAGTCTGGCGATGAAAAAAAATAATATGAATTGCGTGCCTAAACTTCATTCTCAACTAATTCTACTAACCGTGCCTATAGTCTATTGAGTTACCTTGGACTTTTTTATAACATTATTAGAACATCATGATTGTATTAAAAAATGAAGGTGTTGAACACAAGAAGGACATTTAATTAGTGAAATACAGTTATAAAGTCTCCCTCTCTCCCGCTTTCTTTGACTGGCTTAAAAAAATAATCTTATTAAATAAATTTATATTTCAAAATATTGAGCCATCACGCATCCTCTCCGAACTCGGTATAATCATGATATAATTAAGTACAAATTTAGATTCACTTTATGCAACCAAGACCACCAATTATCGCTATTTTAGGACATGTAGATCACGGTAAAACCAGCTTACTAGACTATATTCGTAAAAGTCAGGTTGCTGCACGTGAGCATGGAGGCATAACGCAGAGAATTGGAGCTTACGAAATTACAACTTCAATTAAAGGTTACCACACGAATAAAATCACCTTTATTGATACACCGGGACACGAGGCTTTCTCCCAGCTTCGAGCGAGAGGAGCAACAGTAGCAGATATAGCCATACTCCTTATTGACGCCAAAGACTCACTTATGCCTCAAACAATTGAGTCAATTTTTCACATTAAAAACGCCAAAATCCCCTATATAGTCGTACTTAACAAAACAGACTTGCCAGAGGCAAACCCAGAGAAAGTTAAGACTGACCTATTAAAGTATGAAGTTATGGTTGAAGGAAAAGGTGGAGATGTGCCTGTATTGAATATTTCTGCAAAGACTGGTAAAGGCGTTCCAGAGCTCCTTGAGTCAATTCTTCTCATCGCTGCTGAACATAACTTGGAGTATGATCCAAAAGCACCAGCTCAGGCCTATATTATCGAAACCAAAAAAGACAGACGAGGTATTGTAGCTAGTATCGTTATTAAAGAAGGTACTTTGAAAACAGGTGATATTGTCTACTCAAATAATAATAAGGCTAAAGTTAAGGCGATGATTGATGACTCCGGTAAGTCCGTCTCACAGATCTCACCTTCAACGCCTGTTGAGTTTTTAGGATTCTCAGATATGCCAGAAGTCGGTACACTTATCACAACAATGGAAACAGCCTCCACTACGCAGACTACGACTGCAACTAAAGAGGCTTTTACAATCGACTCACTTATTGATAAACCGGTTGAGAAGAGACTTGCCGTCCTCATAAAAACCGACTCCCAAGGCTCTCTTGACGCCATCCGTCAGACGCTCGCGAAAAATGTCAATATTACTATAATCTTATCTGGTGTTGGTGATATTCACAGATCAGATATTTTCCTTGCAAAAACAAGTAAAGCGATTATTGTTGGTTTCAGTGTTAACTCGGATAATGAGGTTAAAGAGCTGGCAAAACAAGAAAAAGTAGTTATAAAGACCTATAATATCATCTACGAACTCCTCGAGGAGCTAGAAGAGGTTTCGGATTTGCTCCGTGAAAAGGAAGAGTCTGAGAAGAACGTCAAAGGCGAGGCTAAAGTCCAAGCTACATTTGTAATTGAAGGTGAAAAAATCTTTGGAATGAAGGTTCTTAAGGGAAAAGTCAATATCGGCGATGTTGCTGAGGTATATCAAGACACAAACCTAATAGGCAAAACTAAGCTCGTTTCTCTCAAAATCAGAGCAAAATCAGTCCAGGAAGTAAAAAAAGATATGGAATCTGGAATGGTCTTCAGCCCTCCCCTTGACATAAAGGTGGGTCATATGATAAAATTCAGCTTATAGTAATATGTTTCCTACTAATAGCAACTCACAATCCGCACTGAGTAAGATACCTGAGGCCCTTTCCAAAGGCACATCTGGTGTTATCTTACTCCCAATGAATCCTACTCAGGACGCTCTTGCAGCAGCCTGTAGTCTATATTTAGGACTATCAAGGATGGGTAAAAATGTTACAATCGCCTGTGCAAATCCCGTGCAAAGCGACTTTATTGGCTCAGACAAAATTCAAAATAATCTATCTACGGGTGGAGAAAACCTCGTTATCTCATTTCCATATCAAGACGGAGCTTTGGACAAAGTAGACTACGGAGTCCAAGGAAGTTTTTTTAATATAATTATCAGTCCTCGACCTGGTCAAGCACGCCTAGAACCAAGCAAAGTAAAGTACTCCTACACAGGTGGTTCATTAGACTTTATATTTACTGTTGATGCTCCAAATTTGAATAGTCTTGGGCAGCTATTTATTGAGAATCAGAATGAAATAAATGGAAAAAATATTATTAATATTGACCGTCACTTAGTAAATGATCTGTACGGATCAGTTAATTTAGTTGTCAAAACGGCCTCATCTACGTCTGAGTTAGTCTTTAGAGTTCTTCAGACATTGCAAATTGAGATTGATAAAGAGATCGCAACAAATTTATATGCAGGATTAACTGTTGCCACAAATAACTTTACATCGTACTCTGTCAACGCCGACACTTTTGAGGTAGCCTCAACTCTTCTAAAAGCCGGGGCTATTAAAAAGGCGCCTATGAGAGTTGGAGCTCCAAACATGCCAGCCATGCCTGGAATGCCCCCTCTAGGGATTCCACAGCAGGGAGTTCGACCTATGAATATGAACCCACACGGAATACCAGCACCACGTAAACTGAATAACGGCTTACCAGTAAATAGACCATTTTCATTCCCCACTCAGCAGCAACAGAGACCTCAAGCACCGCTTGACGAAACTATGAAACCAATTGAGGATGTTGAACAAGAAGGTGGTTCGGCAGAAGCTCCAGCAGCTGCTCCACAAGATTGGCTCAAGCCAAAAATCTTCCGCGGCGGCGGATTAGTCTAATACTACTTAAAAAAATGAAAGATTATAAACGATTGTTTATTCCTCCGATTTGTGTATATAATGAATAGATGACCCCTACATTAATTATCGTTATTATCGCTGTTGTTGCTTCGTTAATTATCATCCGATTATGGTTGAATGGGCTGGAGGCAAAGTCGAAACCTTCAGACGAGTTAATTGCTTGGTTGAGAGAACTGGGTCAGCGAGTTGAGGTTTCTACCCAATCAGTAGATCAAAAACTCAGTAAGAATATGGAGATGTTTAATAATCGTCTGGACTCAACTTCGGTTTTAATGGCTCAGGTTCAAAAGAGCATTGGAGAGTTTTCTGAGATTGGTAGATCAATGCAAGATTTGCAGGAAATACTTCAGTCGCCAAAACTCAGAGGCAACATGGGAGAACATATTTTAAAAGAACTTCTTATTCAGTACTTTCCGGAAAATTCATACTCTTTCCAACATAGTTTTAAAAACGGTGACAAAGTAGATGCAGTTATAAAAACAACCCAGGGAATGATTCCCATAGACGCAAAGTTTCCCTTTGAAAATTTTAGAAAAATGATGGAGTGCGAAGGAAAAGATGAGCGAGCGAGAGTGCAAAAAGACTTTGATAAAGACGTTAAAAAACATATACAGGACATCTCTCACAAATATATTCTTGTATCTGAAGGCACGGTTGACTATGCATTAATGTATATTCCTTCTGAAGCTATTTACTATGAAATCGTTAACACAGCAACTCTTTGTGACTTCGCATCAGATAGACGAGTTTTGCCTGTTTCTCCGATGTCATTTTATGCATATATGAAAAGTATTTTAATGTCCTTTGAAGGACAAAAAATTCAGTCGCAGACGAAGGAAATACTCTCAACACTGAAATCTATTAAAAAAGATTATGAAAAAACTGAGGAAGCTTTATCTGTACTTCAAAAACATGTTGCTAACTCGTATAATCAACTCTCAAATGTCTCAAAGATATTTAATGGGTTAGGACAAAAACTTAACTCGACACACTTATTGAGCACACCGGAGAAAGAGATTTTAGAAAGTGAAATTGAAGATGAACTCATAAATGGACAGAGTAAGCTTATTGATTAAGTGATAATTACTCAACCGCTTCACTTTATTAAATTTGGTAGTATTTTCACATGCAAATCTCATTTAAACAAGAAGTAAAATCTGATGATAAAGTAACCGGACAGGAAATAGTTGACTCTATTCTAAAGAATAGAGGTATTGAGAATACCCAAGAGTTCTTCCGTCCTAAACCACCAGTTACAATTCAGCTATCGGATTTTGGATTTGCAACAGAAATTCGGAGATCAATTGAGCTGCTTAAAACTATAAAAGAAAGAAATCAGATGGTAGTTGTATATACCGATTACGATGCTGATGGAATTACTGGTGGAACAATTCTTTGGGAAACATTACATCTTCTTGGTTTTAACAGCATGCCGTATGTTCCCCACCGTCAGAAGGAAGGTTATGGTTTCTCCATTTTAGGAATAAATAACATAAAAAAACAGTATAACCCAACTCTGGTAATAAGCGTTGATCATGGCATAACTGCTGTTGAGCAGATTACATATGCCAAGTCGATAGGAATCTCTGTTGTTATTACCGATCACCATCTCAAAGGAGATACCATTCCAGATGCAGAAGCAGTTTTTCATATTCCGGCTTTATCAGGTGCTGGAGTGGCTTATTTTTTTGCAAAAATGCTGTTTGACGAATTCGGTAACGAATCTAAGTATAACTCAACATTACAAGATCATTTTTTGACTGATTACGTGGCACTGGCGTCTATAGGAGGAATCGCTGATTTAGTACCTTTAGTTGGACCTACTAGAAGTATTGTAAAGTATGGACTCGAAGCATGTTCTAGATCTAAACGTGTCGGTGTTCGTCATATCTTGAAAGAAGCAGGCATCGAAGGAAAAAAAATTACTCCCTATGAGGTTGGATTTGTCATTGCGCCAAGAATAAATGCCATTGGAAGGCTGGAACATGCTATTGATGCCTTAAGGCTGCTCTGCACTACAAAAGAAGAACAGGCTCTAGAGTTGGCGAATAAAGTTGGAGGTATCAATATTGAAAGACAGGATCTGGTGAAAAAAGCCGTCGAGGAGGCTAACAAGCTGGTTGAAAGTATGGAAAAAATCCCTAATATAATTATTTTGATCTCTGAAGACTGGCATGAAGGAATTATTGGATTAATTGCTTCGAGAATGACTGAGACATACTACAGACCAACTATTGTCATGACAAAAGGAGATGGTGTATATAAGGGTTCGGCTCGCTCCATTCCCTCTTTTCATATTACTAATTTTATGAAAGACTTACGTGAGCACCTCGTAAGTGTTGGCGGACATGCCCAAGCTGGAGGATTTAGTGTTACATCAGAAAATTTACAGAAATTTATTAAAGAAGTTGAAAAACAAGCCAAAAAACTCATCACCAAAAAAGATCTAGAACGAGTTGTCCAAGCGGATATCAAGCTTCCTCTTTCAAAAGTCACCTATGGATTGATAAAACTTTTAGAAAAATTACAACCATTTGGGATCGGAAATCCACAGCCAACATTTTATAGCTCAGCGCGTGTTCTTGATGCGAAGCTTTTTGGGAAGAAATCCGATCATTTGAAGATTGTTGTTCAAGACCCTGAAACAAGGTCAATGCCACTTGAAGTAATTGCATTTTCCGGTGCTGATAAATTTACTCAACTCTCAAAAAATAAAGTCGTTGAGATTGTTTATCAAACAGAGATTGATAGATGGGGAGGAAATGAGAAAGTTAGGGGGAAACTTATCTATCTTGAAATTGCAAGCTCAGGAGTATGAATACGATTTTTTTGAGATAAAAACGCTGCTTGTGCCTCTTTGGCTTCGTCTATAACTCTGGGTATATTCAAGCCATATACTGACTCTGGTAAGAATATTGGTGCTACATCTACATATCGATCGATCACATAAATATCATGCGCTCTTCCCGTTATACCTTCATCATCAGGTTCAACTTTAGTTTCATATTTAGAGTTAAGATGATCTTCTAATGAGTGGTAAAATAATGCTTCCAGATGTACTGGCCAGCCCCATGGTGTTATATTCCAACGCCTTACAAATTGTTCCGGTTTATGATCTGGTAAAATTTCTTTAATACCATACATTTGATGAATTACATCAAAAAATGTCCCTTCAAACTCAGCTGCTTGTTTTTCATTCCCCAAAATTACAAATAATGCTCCCAGTGAGTCTCTAACACCTGCATTTGGATTAATAGGTTTCTTTAAAGCAAGTGACTCACGTAACGCTTTTAGATACTGCTTATGAATTGGTTTTTCTCGTATATCCGCGAACACCTGAACAGTACTTCCTCCTAGATCTGCTGTTCGTACATCATACTGATGTCTTTTTGTATGAAAATTCAGTGCCTGCGCAGGATGCGCATACTCCATGGGATCTTGAACTCTGTTAGTATCATTATTATGATCTGCTTTAATCTCGACCCTATCTGTATGGCCCTTTGGTCCTACCCATACTCGATCCTCAAGTGCATTCACTAATTCATAGACTTTTTCAGGTAAATGAAACTCTTCTGATCGCTTTCGGATTAACCCACAACCATATCCTATGGCCAATTGTTGAGCATATTCATGAGCCATTTTTTCTGAGATATTACTCGAAAAAAGATCCCTAAGTCGACTATCGGTAATACTTTTTGAAGCAAATCGAGCATTATTTAAAATCCCCGGCGATTGTGTACCATTTGGAAATAATCTACTTTCAACCTCTAATCGCACATCATTTGAGTCTCTAATGAGCTCCTGAGTTGTTGCAACCGGCACACCATCTACACTTAAGTGTTGATTAATAAAGTCTTGAAAATTGCCATCTAGTTGATCACGTAAATATCGATATTCATGAAACTCAGCTAGATCAGGATTTTGCATCATTCTTTTCATATCTCTTATTTCTGGTCCAAAAACTCTACGCAATGCTCCCGCCTTAGCTATATTTGCATCAGGTGTAGTTATGAGATGTGCTCCGCTAATAAATCCGTTTTCTTTCATAGATCAAAAAAAACCGCCCCTTGTTGAGGCGGTTGTGTTTTTAAATTTTATTACACATACCGCCCTCTGCTCCATTTAATGATGGAGCATCTTGAGGATGTAAAGTATTGGTAATGATAATGTGTCATAGTCTTCAGAATTCGAGTATAAACCTCTTTTTTTAAATTGTCAATTGATTTTAAAGAAATAGTGCCGGGAGAGAGAGAACAAAGAAACCTTGTCAAGGTTGTAAGACTAGTGTCTTAGACCTCGGAAAAGTCCGATGTGCTTGCTCTCTACCCGGGCACGGTTTTAGCTATCAGCTAAGTGATCAGAGTTTCCCAAATTTTGTCCACTTTCTGGACTACTAGGTAATACGATCACGTTGTCAGGGATTGGAACGAGTATAGCCAGGTATCGTGCTTCAGCTGCACTAGTGGTTTCTGGTATTTTCGTGGCAAATGGAAAAAATTTGCCATTGATGTAATACCCACCATTCTCATCATCTAGAATCACGCTTGCCTCTGCCATTAGACTTGTCTCCTTATGACTTGCTGCAGTCCTCACTTTGTCCCACTTCTGTGGCACGTAAAAAGTTAGCTTCTGGATGTCCAGAACTGTGTCTTATATCAAGAACGCCCGGATATATATAACACTGCTTATCTTTACGGTGAAGATTACAGGAAAACAGAGGACCAAAATCCGCTATTTCCCTATAACCTTCTTAAAATGAGGATAGCTTGTAGCTATAATATCTAGCAAAATTTGAATAAATATGCTCATATTCAGTCAACTTCTCTAAATAATATAAGATTACTAAACCCGTATTGACAGCTTTTGTCAGGGGTTTTGCTTTCCTATCCATTATAAAAGTGCTTCAATACATGCCTATTTAGTATGTATCAAGTATGTAATTATACCAAATAAGCTACTAGAGAGCAATAGCATGATGTATTTTGATATAGTTAATCATCTGAATTACAAGTAAAATAAGAGTTGTTTTATTGTAATATATATACATGAAACCCAAGTCGGTGCTATTATTTCTCTTTTTTACAGCCCTCTTTTTATTTAATCCCGGAGACTCTTACTTTTATAGCTTTTTCGCGTTTAATAAAACAGCCTTTCAGAAGGAAAATAAGGTTAAGGAAATGACAATACACCCAGTTGTATCAGTTCTTAATACGTATCCACTATACCTCACAGCCGAGGGTGCTTATATTCTCGATTTACCATCTTATACCCCTATTTTTGAAAAGAATGTTAATGAGCATCTTTTTCCAGCATCAACGACGAAAATTATTACTGCCTTAGTAGCCTGCGATGTTTACAATCCTGACCAAGTCGTTACTGTTAAACGCACTCAACAACCGGGCCAAGTAATGGGTCTAGTTGAAGGTGAACAGATAACTGTAGAGAACCTCCTGTATGGCGCACTCGTCCATTCTGGGAATGATGCTGCATATGCTCTTGCAGACGCCTACGGATTTGATAAATTTATTGATTTGATGAATAAAAAAGCTGCTTCTTTAGGGATGATAAACTCTCACTTTAAAAATCCTGCGGGTCTTGATGATATGGACCAGACGACAACCCCATTTGATCTTGCTTTAGCTTCCCGTGAACTACTCAAAAATAAACTTCTCAGTAAAATTGTGAGTACTAAAGAAATTATTATTTCAGATGTAGACTATAAAATTTTTCATACCTTGACTAATGTCAATAAACTTCTCGGCGAAACACAGGGAATTGGTGGACTTAAAACAGGATATACTGATAAAGCTGGAGAAAATCTCGTAAGTTTTTACAAAAAAAATGGCCATCAATTCTTGATTGTTATCATGAAAAGCGAGGATAGATTTGCAGATACAACAAGTGTTGTAAAGTGGTTAAGTGAGAATGTTGAGTATAGCGAAGTCTCACTGTATCAGCAATGAGTCTTTTACTGCCGGAATATACGCTACAAAGTTATTTGTCCCTAGGAAAACATAGACCGGTTCGAGGTACTGTTGATACACTTCCGGATCGTAGTAGGCTAGAAACATCTTTTTTATAGTAACATCTGTCTGATTTGGAACTCCATTGACTACATACCCTTTTCCATCTTTGAGTTGTTGGTATGCATCATCCCCTGACTTCAAAGGATATACTCCCACCTGATCTTCTGACTTCTCAAAGTACTTGACCTGAGCTTTAACAACTTTCTGGCCTGACTCATTAAATACCATCGCTACATAGTTTTGGCTGTTTGGAAACTTCGATGTAACAGTACTAATTGGTTGTGGATCTGAATCTATATCAGGTCTATAGAAATCGACCTCAACCATATTGGTACTTTGTTGAGGTGAGTTAGAGAGATTAGCACCGGTTGTAATTGGATAAGTGTAGTAGATGATATTTGGCTTTGATTTTGCAAAATCAGCTGGATACTTATCTACTTTTTTAAGGAAGTCCTCAGCATTTTGGATTATCTCTGTCTCTGCTGGTACATGTGTATTCTGAAAAATTGATGGATCATCCTCTAATTTATACTGATATTGAAAGTTATAGTTCGAGATATCAACTGAAAGAGTTTGTTTAGGTTCTTCAAACACTGCATTTTTGTCTTCTAGCTTATATTTAGTGTTTTCTACATCAAAACCGAGAGTTGTAGCCATAGATAAGATTGCTTGTCGATAGCTAAAGGATGTAGAAGTTGGCGGTATGACAAAGATTTTTGCAGAGAGTGTAGCAGTGAAAGGCCTTCCTTCGACTGTATCAAGATTAAACTTAAAGTTTGCCCCTGGAGAGGCTTCAGCAATTATTGGTGACTGAATCTTTTCACCCTGAAAAAGGTGAAGATCTATCTTTTGTTTGGCTATCGGAGTATTTAGGAAAAAGAATATTTTAATAGCGTAGAACCCAATGAGTAGTAATAGTACAAAAAGAACTCCAAATGGCATCATCTTTTTGCTATAGTAGGCGAACTCAGTTAACGTCATAGTGTAATGATAACAGAGAATGAATCTTTAGAAAAGTTAAAAGCAGATTATGCTATAATTATGGGAGCTTTTTACCAGAGGTACCCAAGTGGCCAACGGGGGCAGACTGTAAATCTGCTGGCATACGCCTTCAAAGGTTCGAATCCTTTCCTCTGGACTCGCTTAGCACTAGCACTGTCCATAGAATGACAGTTAGAGATTAAAAAAAGGTTGGTAGGACAACCCCTTGTTTTTGAGTGAGTTGTACCCCTGTTTTGCCGTTAAGAAATTCGAACTTCTTGCTACAACTGGTAAACTTCGTGAATCTTCTTTTAAGAATATATCCATTCAGCCATAGTCTTGCATGAGCGACAGAATTAAAATATTTTAGTGAGAAGAGACGTGCTTCTAAGTGGGAGTTAAAGGACTCCATAAGGTTAGAAGTGACTGGTGCAGCTTTGATATGACGGTAGGCGAGGAGTTCAGGTTTGTAGCGTTGAATATTGGTCAGTACACTCAAACATACTGGATCACTTTGATAGTCACGGTAGAGAGTAAACATCCAGTTGTTGAATGTTTCATCATTTGTCTTTTCTTTGAGTATTGCCTCTATTCGCCTCATAAAAGGACGGTAAGTGGCATCACTTCTTGTGTGTAATTCACGACGAATATTTTCCTTGAAGTGATTGTAGCAGGTTTGGATTTTAACAGTAGGAAAGGCATTACGAGCTGCCATTTTAATATTGACGTTGTCATCACAAACAAGTAATTCAGGATGATGAGAGAGAATTCTAAAGTAGGAGAAATATTTAGCCCATGATTGGTAGTTTTCTGAAGGTGCAAGAGTGAATACTGGTATGTCATGTCGGAAGTAATCTACACCCCAGAGTAAAACCCAATCATACTTTGAATCGGCTACATTAAAATATTTACCGTCCACAACAAATATATGTGAGAATTTATCACAGAATCTGTGAGTAAATTGATTGTTGTTGGGTAACTTCTGTAGCTCTTCTTCACATATCCGCCATACTTTCATCGCTGACATACTATATCGTTCACCTAGATCTCGAAATGAAAGACCATCAGATGATCAGCTAGTATTCGTTTCCGATCAAGCCATACTGTGTTTACCGAGAAATATTTATTACATTCTTTACACAAAAACACGAGACTGGTATTCCGTTTTCTTTGTCTTATGACTGAAGAGGTGGTTAAACACACAGGACATTTGTATATTCTCATATACCCTATCTAACACTACTTCAGATTATTCTGTCAATCAAAATATACAATCCCAACTGTCACTTCTGATACGCTGCCCTTCTGATATACTTTAGGAATGTTAGCTATACTTGGATTTGTAGGTGGAATGTTGGCATTATATTCTACAGTTCCGTACATCATTGATATTTTAAAGAAGAAGATTAAACCTCAGAGAACAACTTTTTTTATATGGTTTATTTTAGGAAGCATTGCCTTTTTTTCACAACTATTAAAGGGTGCGTCGTCATCACTTTGGTTACCTGGAGTTGAAACTCTTGGTTCTTTAATCGTCTTTATAATCTCTATCAAATATGGAGTAGGAGGTCTTACTAAGAAGGATTTTATAGCTCTTTCTATCGCTGCCTTTAGTCTACTAATGTGGTATTTTACGAAAGAAGCAGCAATTGCTGTCTATCTTGTAATTCTTGTTGACGCTTCTGGTCTATTTCTTACTCTTCATAAAACTTACTTAGATCCAAGTAGCGAGAAACCAACAGCATGGTTAATTGCAGCGATTGGAGGGTTACTGACCATGTTGTCTATAGGCTCTTGGAATATAATACTTTTAAGTTATCCCTTCTATATTTTATTAGCCAATTTATCTGTTATTGTTGCGATATACTTAGGTGAAAGAAGAATGTTTAAGTTTCAGCATAGAAAGTTCTAACGTCGTCCATAAGCCTAGACCAGCTACTTTTAGGATATAATGACTTGCTATACTATTAATACTTATGTCTAATGATCGGCTGAAACATTCATCAAGTTTAAATCAGATAAAATCCGTTATGACGCAGCAGAAACGATTAGCTCTAGTTTTAGGATTGAATGTAATAATGATCGGGGGATTGGTACTAGTAGGATTGGCTACCCATTCACTGGGCGTATTAGCTGCAGGTGGAGATTATGTTGCTGATTCACTCGCCATATTACTAGGAATAATAGCTATTCAGATTAGCAAACATTCACATGGGAATTCCAATGCAACGACATTTGTAGCTTTTATAAATGCTCTCGCTTTACTAGTTGTCACAACAATTGTTATTGTTGAGGGTATACACCGATTAACAAGCCATGTTATACCAATTGAAGGTTTACCAGTCACTATAGTAAGTGTTGTTGCAACTATCTTTATGGTGATAGGTGCTTTTATCTTAGGTACAGATGCAGCTAAAGAAGACCTGCATATGCGTTCTATCTTGCTTGATACGATATCGGATGGAGCTTCCTCTTCTGCTGTCGCCATATCAGCTATAATTATTTTATTTACAGGTAGATTCTATTGGTTAGATTCCGCTGTTGCAGTACTAATTGGTCTTATAATCGGATATGGAGCTATAAAATTACTCCGTGATACAGTTATCGCCATACAAAGGAATACTCCCTATAAAGTAGACTGAAGCTAATGAGGAGGTTAAAATTAATAGCAACTGTGATAACTTTGTCTTCCCCATCTTGATATTAACTTAAATTACTGTAACAATGGACTTAATGGAAACTCCGTCAGAAATAACTATATTTAAAGTATTCATACCACCAACTGAGTCCTCAACCGTATCAAAGTGATGTATTTATGGAGTAATCAACTAGGAGTATAAAGATAAAAGTAATTAGGTAACTGAGTAGTAGCAAAGCAATGCCTCCAATAAGAAAAGCTTTCGTTTTATAGAATCTTTTTAAGATATATCCAAAAATTACTAACTCTAGAATTAGAATTATTAAATTCCAAATATTATAGTAATCTTTATTGGCAATGATAAAGCCAATTTTGAGGGCGAAGATTATCGATATGAAGTAGTAGCTAATACAGAACATGAGGAATACTAGGAGTTTTATTAAGCTGCTTCTATGAGAACGGACTTTCATATAAAGATTATAGTATATAGGAATCCTTTAGATATAGATAAAATTATTGTTCTGTTTACTAACTGCAGAGGTGAAGATAAAAATATATTTTAAAAAGATAATTACGGTGTGTGAGTAGGGGTTGGAGTAGGAGTGGCTGTTGTTGCTCCTGATGTAGGCGTTGCTGAAGGAGTTGTAGTTGGTGTCGGTGTAGAGCTAGAAGTTGTTGGACTGACGGCTGCCTTCGATGGTGATTTTGTAGGCGTATCTGATGCGAATTTTTTACCGCCGGTAACTACAGTAATATCAAAATCACCTTTATCATCAAGTTTTGTTGAGTTGATCTTGACTTCAGTAAATGTAGCTTTTAAAGAGTCACTAACATCTGTGGCAACATCTTCAAATCCAGCTTTAGCAGTAACGGTTGTAACAGTGTTCTCGAAGTCTTTTGCATTACCGGTCTTTATATTATCAGCATTATAACCTGCTTTTTTAAGCGCATCGACAGCTTCACCAGCTTGGCCGGGAGTTCCAGTTCCATTTGATACCTGGATCTTTACGGTTTTTTTATCAATTTTAGGTTTTTCTGTTGGGGTAGGCTCTTTTTTTTCAACAACAACTTCTTTTTTCATTTCCGGCTTTTTAGCTTGTTTAAGTGCGAAGAATCCTCCAATAACTGCAGCGATTATGACGATTAAGATAATAACGATTACTTTCTTTTTGCCCCCTCTACTTTGTCTATTTGTGTATGTTGCTTGGGTTGTATCTACCATATAGCTTTATACTGTAATTTTACCACTAATTTTTGAGTTTACAAATGTAAACATTACTAACGTAAGCCGGCCCTTCAGTTTTTTATTTCTATCTTAAAATCCTAAGTACGATTGGTAATCATATCCTAACTCTTCAAAACCGACTCTTAGCTTATCTAAAGCCTTAGTTTCAATTTGCTGGATCCTCTCACGGGTTACTCCTAGTTCAGAAGCTATCGCTTGCAAAGACAATTTATCCCCCTTCTTGCAACTAACTCTTCTGCAGAATAACTGTCGACATCAAAGAAGTTGATCAGTGGATCAGAGATATTCGCCTCAACTAAATTCTGCTCGCCTTGATGTAATTGAAGAGTAAGAGCTTGAGGATCGATATGTGAAGCCTGAGACCGTTCATGAAGACTGGGATGGTTAAATGTTTCTATCATGCACTGACATTGTACCAAATCATACAGTTAGATAGGCATGAAATAAGATCCTATCTGGAACTAATAATTGTCAAGTAAATATATAATAGCTATTGGTATAATGTCCACATAGTTATATTTCGTGAAAAATATGAACGCTGAGAGAAATTCCACAGCTGATTTTAACAGTAAATTTACTTCCTCACCTTTAGTTCCGGAAAGAAACACATTTAACGATAAGATGTTAACGTGGATCCCACATTTTCATCCAGCAATGGAATGGCTAGATCAAGCTTTAGTCCTTACTTTTCCAAAAAATTATGAGAGACATCCTCTCGTTAACAGCAAGATACTTTACAGAAAATCAAGTCTGCTAAAACCCAGAGGACAGGAAAACTATGGCGACAGCTATGAAAGTGGCTTTCAAGATGACATAATAGATGAGTATGGCAATCCAGTAGAAGTAGATCCTCATCCTCAAGGAGAAGTTATCGCTGCTGGGTTAAGTTTAGGCTTAGGAGTTGATATCTTATACAGAAATAACTCTTTCGGAGGAGCGACAATTGAAGATACAATTTCCCAGATTGAAAGTTTTGCCGAATCAGGTGAAATCGACCCTACAATTGATCGGGATCTCTTAATTTCTGTTGGTGGAATCGACATTATTAGAAATACTGTAGGAGATGATAGAGTAAGTGAAGTTCTTGAAAAATTTTTTCGTAACCCCCTTAGCCGACACGCCTTACCAGTACCGGGTACAGTCATTAATGAGTTAGTCCCAATCGGTGATAACTTTAGAAGACTATTGACTGCTATTAAAAACTCAAGGTATAGTGATAAAATACGAAATCTGACTTTCAAGTTACTGCCTGATGCCTCAAAAATCTCTTTACCAGGCACTGAAATGCTTGCAGTTGAAAGGCATCAAAGTGAAAAAGCAACTGCATTAGCAAGTGAAAATAATAAAATAATGCGGCATTATTTGAAATCAGGATCACTGTTAATAAATGGTATGTTTCTACGAATTTTTGATGAAGTTGAGATGCTGGGGGTAGATAAACATGTTGTGAACTCACATAAAATTTTAGAGTCAAATGACTTTTGGAAACTTCATCCTAAGGCAGGAGGACACGATAGAATTTCAGAACACATTCTAGGTCGATGTTATATTGAAGGTGAAAGCGAATCAATAGCGCAAAAGTTAAAAAGGATCGCTACAAAGAGGTAATATGAACAGTCTAAATCGCATTTTTACACTTTCTTCCTTGTCAGTTATTCTAGTGACAGTTGAACGTTTATCTCCAACGACCAACATTCTTTTGCAACCAGCTAATTTTCTGCGACTCCATGAGGTAGTTCAGATGTCTGTTCTTATTTTATTAACCGTAATTGTTCCCTTTTTACTCTTAAAAGAAATGGCCCAGAATTTCGAAATCATAAAATTACGGAAGGGCTTTCTTCTGGGGTAGTATTTATTATTGGTATATATTTCTATGCGACTGGAAATGGAGTTCATGAACTTGGTGTTTTTACTTTAACACATACTGTAATATAAAACATTATACCGGAAATCTCTGCATCAGCTACTTTATAAATGACTACTATACTGGAAACATTCTTTATTTCTTCGGAGGTTTGCTTATGATTGTCCCCCTTCTTTTACTTGAGACGATGAATCCTAATCAAAGCTACTCTAAGAAGAATTTACTACTTACTTTGATCAATGCTGTAATATACTCATTCGCGATTTTTGCATACTCCGCTTTTGACACGGTTATTGTGGGATTAGTTTATTCAGTATTGATTACTGTTACTTCTGGAGTCTTGTTTCTAAGTGTAAGAAAAAAATACCTACAGTATCCATTTACCACCTACACAGCTGCTACATATACTTTGGGTACTGTCTCGGCAGTGATTATTAGAATTCTGATGGCTCCTCATTAGATCTATTTCTAAAGATACCTAGTGTGCAACTTTATTTACTTCGTCAGTATCAATTAGGACATACTTTATATTATCCAGTGGTTCAGATATAATAGCGTTATTTACAGATAAAACCAGATGTATTGTCGGGTTGCGAAAATACTTAATAGCAGAAATATATTTAGGTTTATTAGACTCTGTTGTTACGATTAGAGCATGAGGAATACTCAGATCTTGTTGCCAGTGGATAGGGCGAAACTCATACTTATCCCACGATCTTGCCTTGAGAAGCGAAGCGTCTTGATACCGTTTCACCGAAGTGATAAATTTAGCCGGTGGATAGTTAGTATAAAATAGTAAAGATGTATAACTGAGATCTATATCTGGATCGAAGATAATTTTATTGTAAGATTTACCGACATTAACTAAGTAAAGTGAGAGTTCTTTATCTCCATATCTCCATGACTCAGCATAAAGGGCGGGAGCACGCAGATAATAGGAAGCAAAGTAAAACTGAGTATCATACATTACAAAAAGAATGACAAAAAGCACAATCATATTTTGAATCACTTTATTTCTCATTCCTTTAAGGAAATAAATAAAGTAGTACAGTCCCAGACCTGAAAATACAACCTCAGGAATGACGAGAAAGTATCCTCTTGTTGCATGTGGAACCTCTTTACTTAAGGCAAGCACAAAGACACAGATCAGCAGCCAATATAGAAATATCTGTATTCCTGTAATCATTTTCTTATACATTAAAAAAAGACCAGCTATGAATAAAGGTAGCTCAAATAAATAAAATGTCCCAAAATTCCCAACTCCCTGGTTAGGATTACTACTTCCCGCAACATAAAAAAATGTACCTGAAACAATATTTGCTAAGTTTTGTAGATACTGAAATAGTAGGTAAATGTACTGATTATAAAAAACTTTGACATATAATGGAGGTAAGTTAGTAAGGTAGCTTCTGAATTCAAGATCTTTGGCGAGTACATCAGTGCTGGTAACTAAAGAAGATTTTGCTGATAATGCACCAGATGGTGATAATAGAGTAACAAAAAATGGTGTCATAATTAACAGCACCAGTACGCCAAGAGCCACGAGTTTTAACAGAGTAAACTGTTGAAGTTTTTTCCAATATAGCAATGATAATCCAGCAATAAAAATGGGCACAAGAAGTCTTGTGACATTGTAAGAGTAGAGAGATATTCCAAATGCAAGAATAGAAAAAATAAGAAATAAGAATTTCTTCTTATCTATTCCTAATATAAATAAATATATCCCAGTAAAAGTAAATCCCAGCGCAAAGTTAACCTCAAAACCAGTCCTCGAAAACTGGAGTGACCAAGGGTTAATTGCAAGTAAAAAAGCCACTATAAAACTATATGTAACATTTTTTGTTAAGTGTTTTAGAAGTAAGAATAGTAGAATAACTGTCAGGGATCCTGCCAGAGCTGACGGAAGTCTTACAGCATATTCGTTAAAACCGAATATCTTGATAAATACCGCTGTTGTATAAATATAGGCTGGCAATTTATAGTCACCAAACGACTTAAAATATAATGGATAGGAGACTCCAAATTCGTCTTTTCCTGTCTGAAGTACTGAGTTGGCATTGTATCCAATTGCAGTTTCATCTTGATACAAAGCATTTGGAATACTAGCAATTTTATAGGTCCTCAGAAAAAGTGTAACAAAAATAAGTACTCCGAAGAATATAATTTGATATTTTTTTTTAGATAAGGGGTCAAATGTATTCATAATCAGGGTAAATGTAATTATATCATAGGGCAGCCGGACGGTAACAATGGGTATAACTTGAAATATATCACTCTGTTATGAGTGGTATAATACGGGCTTATGGGAATAAAATCTGAAATAATCGGTTCACAATTAGACCGTCTAGTTCATCCGAGCGATCACTCTTCAGGAAGTGATTATGAACTTGGGCTTAAAATTCTCCGTGATCCTCAGGGAATTGAGGCTGTCGCTAATCTTTTTGATCTACATATATCGGAGGGGGCACTTGAAAAAACAATAGAGCACTTAAAGGGAGGTAAAAACAGGGATGTTGAAGTCGTAGCTAATCATGGCTTCCATGGAGATTTACTTTCTATTGCTAGGCCGCTCGGTTATATTGCTGAAGAGGTCCAAGAAGCATTGCCAGATTTTAAATGGTATATGGTCGTTGCCAAGTCTCTCATTAATGGTCAGCAAGGAGAGGAAAAAAAGTCCTTCTATGTGGCTACTTTGCCTTTTTTTGAGAAACATCATATTTTACCTCTCTATATTAAAAGAAAAGAAGATGATGAAAAATATGGAGCAGTTGAGACGACTGAAGAAGAGGAAGAAGAAGAACGGCAGGCAGCGGTTAAACTAGCTTTAGCCTATCGAAATGGATACGGGACCATACTTTTCCCAGAAGGAACAACAAAGGGAGGCAAGTTGAAAAGGGATATAAATGATGAAATAGTCGTACCTCATCGAATCAACGGTTTACAGACACCTTCTGAAGAACTTGGTAGATATTTTGCGTTTAAAATTTTAAAAAGTAATCCTCTGATTTTACCAGTCGGGCTCATTAATAGTAATAAAATACTCGATCCAGATACAGCAAAGATAACTAAAGGAGCTAAGAACGCAACTATTCAGAACATCTTCGCCCCTTCCCTTCAACGCAAGATTGCCACCGCAAATATTGGAGATCCTTTTGTTATTAATGAACTTCCACCTGAAATATTGAACTATTTACAAAATGCCAGCCGCAACCACGAATACCACGTTATTAAAGACTATATTATGATCCAGATTGCAGCTCAATTACCTGAGTTTGCCTGGGGGAGTTACCGAGAAATAATGGAGTCTATATAAAAAAACCCGCCTCGACCTCGCGCTATGCGATAAGTTTTGGCGGGAAACAATTAATGTTAAAATTCTTTAGAATCCTCCCATACCACCCATCCCTCCCATACCGCTCATGTCAGGAGCAGCTGGTGCAGATTTAGGTTCTGGAATATCTGTAATTAATGCCTCAGTTGTCAGGATCATAATCCCAACTGATGCTGCGTTTTCTACAGCTGATCTTACTACTTTAGCTGGATCAATTATCCCTTTTTTAAACATAGAACCAAACTCTAGTGTGACCGAGTCAAATCCAAAGTCTAGAGTTTTTGACTCTTCAACCTTTACTAATACTGACCCAGAGTCTGCCCCACTGTTTTGAGCAATCATCTTTATTGGCTCTGCAAGAGCTTTATAGACGATATCAACGCCTGTTTTCTCTTCATCCATCTTCATCTTTTCTCTCAAAGCAATAAGCGACTTTCGAGACTGAAGGAGCGCGGTTCCTCCTCCGGCAACAATGCCTTCCTCAAGAGCTGCTTTTGTTGCTGCAACCGCATCGATTACCCGCTCTTTCTTTTCTTTCATCTCAACTTCAGTTGCTGCTCCTACGTGGATCACTGTTACACCACCTGTAAGCTTTGCAAGCCTCTCCTGTAACTTCTCTTTATCAAAGTCAGAAGTACTCGCGTCCATCTCTTTTCTAATCTGATTTACTCGCGATAGAAGAGCTTTTTTGTCGCCTTTTCCTCCAATTATTCGAGTATTTTCTTTGTCTGCCCAAACTTTATCAGCTCTACCACAGTCGTCAACCTCAACACTCTCGAGTTTCTTACCTAAGTCCTCTGAGATGACTGTTCCTCCAGTTAGAATGGCAATATCTTCGAGCATTGCTTTTCTTCTGTCTCCAAATCCAGGAGCTTTGACAACTAATGCTTTAAATGTCCCACGAATTGTATTAACAACTAATGTTGCTAATGCCTCTCCTTCGACATCATCGGCAATAATTACCAAATTCTTTGAGACTTTGACAAATTTTTCTAAAAATGGAAGTAGATCGCCGATTGAAGTGACTTTTTTATCTGTTATCAAGATATATGCATCCTCGACTTCTGCCTCCATTTTTTCGTTTCCAGCTGCAAAGTAAGATGAAGCATATCCTCGATCAAACTGCATCCCTTCCTTTCTCTCTTTTTCCATCTGAAGACTTTTTCCTTCTTCGACAGTAATGACTCCGTCTTTTCCAGACTCTTTAAAAGCATCTGCAATCAATTTACCAATTTCCTCGTTACCAGCAGAAATGGTAGCGACCTGAGTAATTTCGTCACCCTCAACAGGGCGACTCATTTTTTTAATCTGTCTAATGACTTCAACAACTGCTGCCTCTATGCCTCTTTTTAAGATCATTGGATTTGATCCAGCAGTTATATTTCTAAGCCCATTGTTGACAATAGCCTGGGTCAATAAGGTTGATGTTGTTGTTCCATCTCCTGCTACATCATTAGTTTTTGAAGCAGCCTCTTTTACAAGTTGAGCACCCATATTTTCAAAAGGATCTTGAAGCTCAATTTCCTTTGCAACAGAAACTCCATCATGTACTATACTAGGAGCTCCCCATTTTTTGTCTAGACCAACATTTCGTCCTCGTGGACCTAATGTTGTCACAACTGCTTTTGCTAGTGTGTTGACCCCGATTGCCAGTTTCTGGCGAGCTTCTTCACCGAATTTTATTTGTTTTGCCATAATATTTTATGAATTTATAATCAAATTAGTCGACGATTGCCATAATATCTTTTTCTTCAATAAGCATCCATTCTTTTCCCTCAACTTTTACTTCATTTCCGCCCCATTTTTTATACATAACTTTCTGTCCAACCTTTACAACCATTGGTAAAGTTTTCCCTTCATCATTCATGCGTCCTGTTCCGACTGCCATGACTTCTCCAATCTGGGGTTTTTCTTTTGCTGAATCTGGTAAGACGATTCCTGAAGGGGTGGTTTGAGTTGACTCGAGAGGTTTAACTAATACATTATCGAAAAGAGGTTTGATACCTGATTTATTTGCCATAGATTTTCTATTTTAAAACTAGTAATATGAAATTGCATTTAGATTTGTCATCCTATAAAGTAACAGAGAAGTAGCTTCATTGAAGGATGAAGATTCTCGTTTTACTTAGAATGACAGTCTGAATCCTTTCTATATCTTATTAAAAAAAATGCAAATTGTCAAGTAGTCGTTGTATTTTCCTTAAATATCCGCCATTGGAGAAAGGGATACAATATGGAAATGAAACAACTAACAAAAATCGTGCTGTGCTGGGAACTATTTGAGCAGAATGTCCCGAAGGGACATATTGCAGAGAGAGTTGAAGTTC
>JBBRMU010000012.1:0-28456 GCA_038230655.1 Patescibacteria group bacterium
ATATGCAATCCGGGAATTGATGCGATTGATGCTGTTGTGAACGCTGATCTTTCAACGCCATATCTGTTTTATATCACAGGTAATGATAATAAAATGCACTACGCTGCAACCGCAGAGGAGCATCAAAAGAATATAGAGAAGTACTTGGATAAGTAAAATAACGGAAGTTAAGAAGATTCCTCAGTTAAGTTGGTATTTTTTGAAAAACAAACATATCGTCAACATTACCTTTTTTCTTTGGTAAGTTTACATCTAACACAATCTGTTTGACGTCTATATTAAGTAGTACCATATCGTCCATATCAAAAATTTGTGTATGTGGAAGTGGAAAATCGTTTGTAACTTTAACTGCTTCGCCTCTTGCAATAGCTAAAATCTTTTTGTAATTCTCTAATACGTTCTCTCTCGTCCTCAGAATTTGTTCAAAAACATGAAGCAGCGGTTTCATGATTTTTTTGCACCCCATGTGTGAGGAGCAGTTTTCCACTCTTATTCAGTCTCAACTTGATCCCATTAATCTGAAGGACTATCTGTATCAAACTGTAGTTTTTTTTCTTTGATGCCTATAACTCCTTTTAGTATAAATTCAGCATTTTTTTCTTAACTGCATCGCTGTACCATGATAGTCATTACATACAACGAATCCACCAGCGTTTACAGACTGTTTCCATAATTCAATTTGCTATTTCTGCACTCGGTCTTTTGATCACTTCTCTTGGCTTTGATCCCTCTGCGGGACTGACATAGCCTGCAGCTTCAAGTTCATCCAGCATACGAGCAGCACGCGCATAGCCTACTTTTAAACGTCTCTGAAGCAGTGATGCGGATGCTTTATCAAACTGCGAGATAATGTCGATCGCTTGGTTAAAGAGAGGATCGTTTTCAGAACCTACTCCGCCACCCATAGCTACACCACCAGTCATGATAGGAGCCTTGAGCTCAGTAATTTCCTCAGTATAGTGGACCTCTGGAACCTGAGATTTTAAGAACTTAACCAGATCAATAACCTCCTTCTCTGTCACAAATGGCCCCTGAATACGTCGTGGTTTTGCCTGATCTGGAGGGAGATATAACATATCTCCTTTTCCAAGAAGTTTTTCTGCGCCAGGTGTGTCTAAAATGACTCGAGAATCAATCAACGATGAGACGTTAAATGCCAGTCGACTCGGAATATTTGCCTTCATAAGACCCGTGATAACATCGACTGATGGTCTTTGAGTAGCCAAAATTAAATGAATTCCTGTCGCGCGAGCCATCTGAGCTATCCTGGTAATCAGATCTTCTGCATCGCCAGGCGCAAACATCATAAGATCTGCGAGTTCATCTATCACGAATAAAATAAACGGTTTTTTTTCTACACCTTCTGTTGCATTGTATCCTTCAATATTTCTTACCCCTGCCTTAGCAAACTCTTTGTAGCGGGCCTCCATCTCTCCTACTGTCCATTTGAGAGCCGAAAGAATCTTATCAGGCTCAACAATAACATCTGTCAGAAGATGAGGAATACCATTATATCCAGCGAGCTCAACCCGTTTTGGATCTACTAAAATCATTCTCACCTCATCTGGCTTGGCTCTAAATAAAATAGTACTAATCCACGAGTTAAGAGCGACAGACTTACCTGATCCTGTTGTACCAGCGATAAGAACATGTGGCATTTTTGAAATACTTGCTGCAGATGGTTCACCAGATACATCAAGTCCTAGTGGAACTAAAAGCGGATCGGCATTTTGAGTAAATGTGCCTGATGATAAGAGTCGTTTTAAAGTGACAACCTCTGGCCTCACATTTGGAATTTCAACTCCCACCAACGACCGTCCTGGTATCGGGGCCTCAATTCTTACCTGTCCAGTCGGCGCAGCAAGGGCCAGAGCAAGATCATTTCCTAGAGCCGTTATTTTTGAGAGCTTAGTGCCCATGGTGATGGCTAACGCATACTGAGTTACTGTTGGCCCTTTATTCACTTCTGCGACCCTTGCACGTATACCAAAACTATCAAGAGTCTTTTCAATAACGTCAGCATTTCTTGTTACATCCCCTCTATCGGCCTCTTTTTGTGCTACATCCATTAAAAGATTTAAAGGCGGGTAGATCCAAGTTGATGATACCGGGTTAGACATTGACTTTATCTGGATATCTTTCGGATTTACAAACGTTTCAGCGTTTGCAGTAGCCTGAGATCGCGCAGCCATAGTTGCATGAACTGGCTGCGTCGTAGGTGTTAAATTCGTTTTTGACTTGTCAACTTTACCGTGATCCATAATAAACTCATTATTATGTTTTTTCATATCTTCTTTCTTCTTTCCAACATTCTTAGAAAAAACATGATCTCTTATAACGGTAAAAAAAGACTTGATAATATTGAGGCCAAACTGAATAAATGCCTCTACTGAAGTATCTAAGATAAGAATCATTCCGATTATGAAACTTACCAGTAGAACAATAATCATGCCTACGACTGAGAAATCTGATTTTAGATTACTAAAAATTAGCATTCCCAACTCTCCGGCTCTAAAGAATCCAAGTAACGAAATATAGAGAAGGAGTAATCCGATAGTAATATTTGGTTTAACAATCGTAATTTTTTTGGTATTAAAAAAATGTCCGGCAAAAAAAATAATAATGAAAGGTACCACAACTGATAGTCCTCCGAACTTGCCCACTAACAGAAGGTTTATTTTTTGTAGCATTTTACCTTCTCCATTTCCACTAGATAGAAGATTAAAAAATGAAATCAAAAAAATGATTCCTACAACCGCTATCAGAAATCCAATTATATTAAAGATTGTCTGCTTATTAATTTTAAGTTTTGATTTTTTTCTTCTTCCCATACATTTATAAAAACTTTTTGACCTGCTCTAAAAATTCTTCCGGGTCCATCTGGCTCTTTAACAAATATCCATCACTATTTTTCTTTATATTTGCAATATCTTTTGCATTATCTGAATTAGTTAAGAAAACTGTCTTTTTAGAAAAGTTAGTAATATTTTCACTATGAAGTTTTTCGATAATTTCGACTCCAGTCATACCTGGTAAATTCATATCTAGTAAAACTAAGTCCCATCCACCTTTTTTTATTTTTTCATATCCCTGATCTCCATCTTCAGCAGTGTCCAATACATATTTTTCCTCTTTTAGTAGGTCGCTATAAAGCTGTCGCATAAATAAATCGTCTTCAACTAGGAGTATCTTACTGCTCATATCTCATTATCCTAACAGGAATTTAAGTTTTTTTCAAGCAAGATTTGAACCGCTGCATTAATCAAAAAACCCCACCTTTCGGCGGGGCATTTTGGCAAGTTAGATTAGAGTGTTATCTAGAAACTGAGATAACTTCGGAATTGTCGGCACTTGGTGCGCTGACAGTGACTCTATTTGTAGCATCTCTACTGATATTATATCCAGTGACCCATCCTCCTCCACACAGCGTAGCATCAATATCTGGTGTATTTAGTTGAGGATCTGTTGGCAAAGCAGGAATATAATTAGGCACTAATGTCGGACACAAATTAGCCATCTGTGTAGCATTAATTGGCACAGGTGTCAAAGCGACTAACCCAGTTACCTGAGTTGGTAGATTACCTTTATTCTCTGCAGCATATGCGCCAACAGCATTTAGGATTTGCAGAACAGCACTTTTTCTTTTTGTGTTATTCGCTGATCCAAATTGTCTAGCTGGATTGATAGCAATTAAAGTAATAGAGAGCAAGATGGCCAAGATACCTATGACCACCAAAAGCTCTATGAGAGTAAAACCTTTCGATTGAGTTTTTATCATAGATTTTTTGAAAATATTAATATACATTGAGACTAAATGATTTATTTTTTATTGTCAATAGTTCAATTATTATAAGACAATAACCGTGTGTAATTACTATTTCAATATATATCACAATAATCTTTTAATAGATACATTTTTAAAAATGTTCTCCCTATGATGATTTACCGATTGTGACAGATATATCCACAGGTTGGGAAGCAGTGTCTTGCTGAGTTAAGCTAGGTAAAACTTTCCTAATTTCATTCAAAACTTTCTGTTTCTCTGACGGGTCTATTCCCCCTGCAACTACCACAATAGGTACAGAGATATCGCTTGGAGAGGCTACAGCTTGAATATTAGTTATCCCCAGAGAGCTTAGACCCTTTCTTACACCTTCTGCTTTAGCTGCGGAGGTAGGATCATATATTATTTGCGCCGACGAAGGTTTTTTTAATCCAGCTTCAGGAGAACTCTGATCAATGCTTGGAGTCAGTGGTATATTAGTAGGAACAGTAGAGTTAGCAGTCTGAGAAGGTATTGCTGTTGGAGTACGTGACACTATTGGCAAAGGAGGCAGGACATCGGTTTTTGGCTTGTCTTTAATAAAAAATGGTTTTAAGATTATGAACAACAGTATAATCAACAAAACACCCATAACAGGGAGTAAGTAAATTAGTGAAGAGTTCTTTTTATTTGTCTGTTTCTGTTCTCGATGAGGAGCAGCCTCATAAATGTTATCAGTCGATGCATCTACAATAAATTTATACTGCGACAAAGCTTCAGATTGTGTGAGTATATATCTAGCTGTCGAGGCACTAAATGCATCTATGGGCGCTCCTAATGCAATTTCTGGTATAACAAAGTCCAGAAATACACCATTTGTTAAAAAGACATCAGCCAGCAGATTATAAAATGTTGCGTTACCAACCAAAATTTTCGTTCCACCAGTTATCGGGACTTTCTTTATACTGATAGTCTCATACGGGACATTGTCAAGGAACTCCTGAACCTTACTTTCTTCTTCAGTTTTAAAGTCCTTTTCAAAGATAACTCCAGTGCTTAAAACAATAATGATATGGGTCAATATAACTTTACTTTGTTTTATGAATTCTGAGAGATTTTGTTTTAGACCATCTGCATCCAAAATATCAAGGTTATTAACAAAATTGGTTGGAAAAGTGTAGGTAATGATATCAGCTCTATTCTCTATTGAAAGCTGAAAACGATCTCTCTGTAAATAGAGAACGCCTTTGATTAATGTCGCCATATTAGGGAATCTCCTGCCAAGGAGGAGTAATAACTAGTAAACCATTAGAATTTCCAGCCGTAACCTGAATCTTTCTAACTGAATTATTCATCTTACCTGTTGAAGTGATAGTTTTAGTCGTTGTACCCGTCACAACTATCGTAGCAGTCCCTTGACCCACATTCAGGGTAGTTCCGGCTGTTGTATAGGTCGGGTCTCTCAAAAGCCGTATCATTGAGTCATCGATGCCGCTTTCAGCAATAGATAGCGCTGTTGTCCCTACTTCTACTTTACTAGCGCTGAGTGAGCTATTTAATATCATAATAGTAGCCGATGTGGTAATTGTAACCGCAACAACAATAAAGATTAACAATGTGATTAATGTCTGCCCTCTTTTACGCTTAATTCTACTGTGTTTTCTCATCGTGGTGCAACTGTAATTTCATAATTCCTAGACTCATTTCCTGATAATTTGCGTACCCGACTAGTAATTGTAAAGTTTATTTTTATACTATCTGTGTTGACCGGGGTCGTTCCATTACCAATTCTCGTAACCTGCAGAGAAGAAATTGTTGAGTTGTAGCCATTAAGAATATTAGATCCGTAGCTGTTTGTAAGCTGGAGATTTCCTCCACTCAATGCATAAGTATAGTTAACCCCACCCACATTAATCTGCAGCTGAGTTCCAGTTACAAAGTTGCTGGGAGTATTTATAGCTTGAGCTCTTTGAACATCATACGTTAACCTGGTCAATATATAGTTTGCATCCTGATCGATACTTGCTCCTGACTCTGAGTCAAGTCTGGACTGTATTATAGAAGTAAAGACCTGGGCCAAAACTACTAGTAAAATAGCTAGCAAACCCATATAAATCACAAGTTCTATAAGAGAAAATCCTTTTTTATTTTTTTTATTTTTTTTAGTTTTCATAGTATTAAGGCGTATAGTTTACAGAGACATCATTTAAAATTGGAGTCGTATTAGAGTCAGATGAGTAAAAATATGCTTTGTATCTAAAACATCGTCCGGGATTGACATACGAACCACTCGATCCAAGATAAATTTGCCCTCCAGTAGCGGAGTACACGTCAGCCGGATCGCTTGTTCCGGCTGGACCTAAGAAAGTAAAAATAGCACCAGCGCAACTCCCGCTGACAGGGTTTGCAACTGCAGCTTGAAAGTTGATGCTCGTACCCGAAGGTGTATTTATTGTTGCAGATAGCCTATTAAATATAACATTAGAACCTGCATCAAAAGTAGCTGACTCCAAAGTCCCAGATGCTGAATAAGTGACGTCTGGTCCACCTTCAATAAGCTTGAGCTGATGGTCGGGTGTATTGGCAACCATATAGACGAATGTATCTGTATCTGCTTCTGTCACCGAAGTCAGATCGTTGAATCCAGAATCAAAGTTCACTCCCCCACAGTATGCGGGATACTTTTCGTACGAACTCCCTGGTGTCGGCGCATTAGGATTGATCGTGTTTGAGTCAATATTAAGGACTTGATACTCTTCAGGCCCAGTTACTCCAGGAGTAGGAGTTAAGCCATCTTTTCCAACGAGGACTGCTCTGGCTCCATTCAAAACTGTCATAGACCGGCGTGGAAAAAGGCGATCATTATGATAGATCGGTCCACTCGGAGTGGGTGATATTATTCCCCCTGTATAAAAGCCAAACTGAGGTGTCGGACTGGGATTTGTTAAGAGGAACTTCGGAGCATTTTTAACTGAAGTATCGAGAATATAGAACTGTTTACTATCTGGTTGCCCATCGCCATTTGCATCAATTCCTCCGTTTGATGACATATATGCTCTTGTTCCATCTGATTTTACAAATACTGAGTTTGCAGCTTCCTCAGTATTATTTGCAGCGTTGAAGTCTAAGTTGCTAATAACACTCCATCCTGCCGTTGATCCTCTACCGCAGCTATTATTACTCAGAGTAGCTCCCGTTGGTGGCGTAGAGACATCAACAACATTTAACTCAGGTACTGTCATTCCTCCAACGGCAATGTAGGCAAACGTACCTGGTGTAGGATTTGGCGCAGTTACACGAATAGGATAGACATCATTATCAGCATTTAGTTCGATGTTGCCCCCATCACTACAATCATTATGAATAGGTTGTTGTGTCGGCCCGAATGTCGCCCCGTTTTGTCCGGCATTATATTTTTGGCCAAAACCTGGGCTACCAGGTTGACAGTCGTAACCATCTAGTAAAATGCGGCAACCTAGTTGATCCAATCCATTATTCGTCGATTTTGAGTCAATATTACTTAAATCAAAGACATACAGATACCCTCCAGAAGTGAGATAACCAGTATTTCCCTGTACAGCTAATGCAGTTGCCCCATAACCAAATGGTGCTTGATCATTTGGTAGTGGCGTTGGAGAGGGAATAATCGTCGGGGTAGGGGTGAATACAGGAGTAGTCGGTGTTGGACTGGATGTAAGAGTTGGCTGAGGAGTTACTGTCGGCGCTACCGGACTCATTAAAAGATCATCAAAGTAAGCTGTAGACGTTGTACCAGCCTGGCTTGAGCGGAGCAGTAACTGAACTTCAGCAAATGTCCCAGTAGCTGAACTAGCTAAACCCGTAACCTGTGTCCAGACACCAGTTTTTGTTGCCAAGAGCGTACTGTCACTTGTACCTGTAACACTACCTGCTGTACATGCTGTGTACCAAGAAACTCGAATTCTTGCATCTACAAATTTAGTATTACCCGCAGAAGGCACATTTATCCACCCCGACCAAGAATAGGTTGTATTTGTACTAACTGGAATTCTTTTCCCTCCAGCACAGCTTCCTCCACCAGCGACACCGCTTACAGCTGTCTGAGTTGTCGTGACCCTAGCTGAGTTACTGCCGGCATGTACAGGACTGTTCACAATAGTACCTGTCCCGCTGTTTATTATCGTGTTGAAGGGTGATATATTTCCTGTTTCAAAAGACCCATTTACTACTGTTAATGGAGTAGGTGTTGGCATTGGAGTGAAAGTTGGTACAGGAGTATAGGAAGGGACAGGGGTATAGGTTGGAATAGGCGTATATGTGGGTGAAGGTGGAGTAGGCGTTGGCTGACCATATATTTTTGTGTTAAAAAAAGTCCAGTACTTAAAAATCTTGTTAACTGGATCCTGGTACTCGCTATTACTGCTGTTGTCATTATCATTAACTAAAACAGCCACAATCTCTCTGTCTGGTTTTGTAGTTGCAAGCAAAGCATAGAGTTTACCTGTAGAGGAAGTATAGTATTTAACACTATTCGTCTTAAAACTATTATCTAATCCTATAATCGTCGGGGTAGGAACTAAAGTAGGAGCGCTATACTGCGCTGGATCTAAGCTAAATATTCCCTTTAAGGTAGAAACCGGTGGATCCTGATTTGCTGAGACATTCACATAAGCTAACTTGGCAGAACTTGTTGCAAATGGCGCAACTGCAACTAAAACGTCGTTTGGAACAGCCGTAGAATTACTATCGGCTCTGGCCGCAACAGCAACGGGAGGACCATCAGGAAGAGTAATATTTTCTGAAGATAGAGTGGGACTACACCACTTTGCGTGCGGATTTGGCCCGAGGACTACTTCGCCTCCTGAGGTGTTCGTAACAACTACATTATTCTGGATGTCGCCGGTAAAATCACTCTGAGTAGTCTGTGAATATAGTGTGACGTTTTGATATCGAGTCAAGTACATTGTAGAAGTCACTGAAGTTGTCAAGGGAGTAGACCATGAAACAGTTACATCAACTTTTTTCGTCGAAGGATCAACAACTGTTACGCTAGGAGTTGGTGTAACAATATTCCCAGCTACGACTCGACTTACACTACTAATAACAACTGTCTGAGTAAATCCATTCACACTTGCACTTCCACTTTGAAGCGTCCAGACTGCTGGTGAAGGAGTTGGAGCAATCACCGGATGAAATGTACCGTCTGTTGCAAATGTATTCCAGTTCCTGTTACGAATATTCTTAACGGCTTCCTGAGTTTCTTTCATTAAAGCAACTGCCTGGACTCTCTGATTTTCCTGAGCTTTACCTGAACGTGATGTGTATAAACCAGTTAGTAAGGCAGGTAGCAAAATTGCCATGAGACCCATGACAATCAGTAGTTCTAGAATAGCACTTCCAATCTTATTATTCATAATCATGTTTCTAATTGACTTGAGTAATTACTCCATATCTGTTAATGGTGATTACCTTTTGAGAGTTTATAGTCGTATTTTTTAAAGTCACTGTGTTAGAGCCGTTTACAAAGCCACTTACTTCACCAGTAACTTGTGTAAAAATGACTTCTGAGCTAGGAAATGTTATAGAAGAAAATGTTTCATTCGAGTCCAGATTTATTACAAAATTTGTAGGATCAACTGATGAATATGTTCCGTGAAATAGAACATAGCTATTACTGGTGAAATGAATTCCATAGTTCGCACTACTTAACCTTCCTTCAGTTTCTCCTTGCATAGCTTTCAGCTGTTGCTGTCTCGCATCAGAGACTAGTGTATTTATGGAAGTTGTTAAGTTGGTATTATTCTGTAATGAAGTCAAACTAAGTGTAGCAATACCTGTTAAGATACTCATCATTGCAATAACTACAGCTAACTCTATAAATGTAAAGCCCGATTTTGAACCTGAGTATGACATACATTAATAGTAGCAAAAAACCAGGATTACAACAATAAAGAAGATCAGTGTTTTCCACCGACTGACCCAATGAGACCATAAATTGGAGCAATTATTGACATCATCATTCCTCCAACCATCAGTCCAACCATTACCAGCATAATAGGCTCGATCAAGGCTGTAACCGCTTGAAGAGAACGGGCAACTTCATAATCCATAAACTCAGAAATTTCCTGCATTGATTTATCGAGTGAGCCTGTCTTTTCTCCAGCCTCAATAATTTTTATCATTATATTAGGAATAAGGCCTTTTGCCTCTTTTAAACCTTCAGAAAATCGTTTTCCGGCAATGACTTTTTCGCGTGCATTTTTCATAATTTTAACTATTTCCTTTTTCTTAACAGTCTCTTGTGCAAACTCTAGAGCAGTTGAAATCGGGATTCCGGCATTTAGTAGGAGATACAAGCTTCGAGAAAAACGCGCTAAATCTATCTCCCGTGCCAAGTCGCTAATTACAGGGATGGAGAAGAATACATTTAGAATCGCCTGTCTTCTAGTTTTGAAGAGAAACCCTAGTGTGAAGAATAATGCAACAAATCCCATGATTAGCGGTATTGTATTATGAAGTATCAAATTAGATGACCAGATGAGGATTTTTGTCGGAAGTGGCAAATCCATTTTTAAACGTAAAAAAACAGTCGAAATTCTCGGGACAACCACTACTAAAATAACAAGTAATACACCTACAAATACAATCGAGATAATAATCGGATAGATTAGTGCAGACTTGATACTGTCACCAAACTCCATCTCCTTTTTAATATTTACTTTCAAATCTTTCAGAGCGACATCCAGCGTGCCTGCTTCTTCCGAAGCCTTTAGAATATTTAGAGTAACTTTATCAAAGATATTGGGAAACTGAGCAAAGGATGCGTAAACATGTTTACCTTGAACTAAATCAGCTCGAAGTGCCTGAAGTACTTTTTTTTGGTTGCCTTTGGCGTCTTCAAGTAATGAATCCACAACCTCAAGAATAGAGATGCCTGCAGAAAGCATTGTTGAGAAGTTGCTCACCAGAACCATTTTTTCCTTTGCTGATAGTGATATTTGTTGTGTTTGCATTATGACTCAACTTTTGTGACACGAAGTACTTCTTCAATTGTCGTGACACCTCTTATAACCTTATCTAATCCATCTTCAAGCAATGTGATCATACCGTCTTCAACTGCCGCCTTACCGATAATATCCGACTCTTCTTTCTCAAGAATAAGTTTTTTTACTTTGGCTGTGACTTCAAGAACTTCAAACAGCCCAATCCGTCCTGCATATCCTGTGAAGTGACAAACTTTACATCCCATCCCTTTATAAATTCTCAGCTCCTGTTTATCACTGAAATGCTTTTGGATCATCTCTGCCGAAATATTCTGAAGTAACGTTTCTCTTGTAATTGTATAGGAAGCTTTACACATATCGCAAATCTTACGAATAAGCCTCTGAGCAATAATGACATTTACAGTTGAAGCGACTAAGAAAGGTTCAATCTTCATGTCTATAAGACGTGGTAGCGTTGTTGCAGCATCGTTTGTGTGCAAGGTAGAGAGTACTAAATGCCCTGTTAATGCTGCGTTTATAGCTATCCCTGCTGTTTCATTATCTCGGATCTCTCCAACGAAGACAATATTTGGATCCTGCCTAAGAATAGAACGAAGTCCATTTGCAAAAGTTAGACCAGTTTTTACATTAACCTGTATCTGATTTACTCCTTTTAAACGATACTCTACAGGGTCTTCGACAGTTGTAATATTTTTTTCTCTGATATTCAAAATTTTTAGGATTGAGTAAATGGACGTTGATTTTCCTGAACCTGTTGGTCCAGTAGACAATACCATACCAAAACTCCTGCTAAAGGCCTTTGTAACTACGGCAAGATCTTTCTGACTCATACCCAGATCTAAAAGAGAAAACTGTTTTGCATGAGTAGAGAGTAGTCTCAGAACAACTTTTTCTCCTTCAACAATTGGTAAAATTGAGACACGGATATCAAGGTTTTCATCTTCAAGTTTAATGCGCATTTTTCCATCCTGAGCAGTTAAGTGTTCGTCAGTTCTCAGTCTCGCAAGTACCTTAATCCGTGTTATTACTTGATCATGGAGATTTTTAGGCAAAACTAAAACATCATGCAGTACACCATCAATTCTAAAACGGACTAGCGAACTTTTTTCCTGAGGCTCAATGTGAATATCTGAAGTTTTATCTTGATTTGCATATTTGATGATAAGATCAACGATGCGTTCAACTGGAGCATCAACTAAGGAAGTATTACTCTTTGAGGTAACTTCCCTTAGAAGCGTATCCATTGTCTTTTGCAGATCTTTTCTATAGATATATAGAGTATTGTAGATATCCCTGTCAGTTGAAAGATAAGGTATAATTTTACTTCCCGTTTTTTTCTGTAGTAATTCGATCAAGAGCGTATTGGTGGGGTTTGCCATCGCGAGTTTAATTCCTTCAGGCACTTTTTCAAAAGCTATTACTTTCTGCTTTCTAGCAATTCTTTCTGGGACAGTGTTAAATACATTATTATCGATGGCAATCCTGGAAAGCGAGACAAAGGGAATCTTTAGAAAATCCCCAATTAGCAGGCCTAATTTTTCATCAGTAATGACATTTTTCTCTACAAGAGCATCTTCTAATGAGACCTCGGCGTTCTTTGCGTATAGTTCAATATCAGCAAACTTCTTTTCGTTTATAAGGCCAGCAGTGACAATTAGTTTTTTTAAATCTTCAAGTGGAATAACCATGGATTAATGAGGGAGATGTAAATTTATTTTTTCTTTTAAATTTTCTACATCGTGAAAGCTTTTATTTATATAATCAACGGCTCCAAGTTGTTGGGCTTTTTTAATGTCTTCTTCATCTCCAAGTGTCGAAAAAATGATGATTGGTATTTTCCTAAGTTCGTCTCTTTGGGCGGCAATTTGCAAAACCTCAAATCCATCAACGTTTGGCATAATTAAGTCTAGCAATACTATGTTCGGTTTTGTTGTGATCATTTTTATTAAACCCTCTTTACCTTCTGAAGCTACCTCCACTTCATAACCTGCCTCTATAAGTTTTGAGGAGTAAAATGTCTGAAAAAACTGATCGTCTTCAATTAGTAAAACTTTCATACTTTAATTAAATTTAACACCACTTATTTTTTGTAACTCTTCTGTTTCAGAAGTTAAGTTTCTTTCAATCTCAGAGGTTTTTATGCTCTCTAACGAATCATATATTTTTTGGAAAGTTTCTGCAAGAGCGTGAATAAGCTGCTCCGATAAGATGAGTTCGCTATCTTTAACCTTACGAAATATAAACTCAATTTCTTTGCAAAGTAACCCGGTACTTTCATAGCCCATAACAAGGCTTTGACTTTTCAGTGAGTGAGCACTTCTATGTAAAATTTCAATTTTCTCAGAGGAAGGAGTTGTTGTATAAGCTGCAAGATTATCTTGGAGGGCTTTAACATATTCAAAAGCAGTTTTTATGTAAAGTTGTTTATACTGGGATAGGTCTGTCATGATACTATGATATTACTATAGGCAAATATGAATATCAAGTAATATAATATATAAATGCTAAAATTAATCATCATTTTACTTATTGTAATCATCAGTTTCCTTATTTTCCTTATATTGGAAGCGAAAATTTCGATGCTGGGAAAAAAAGAAAAATTTACCAACCCTGAAAGAACTCAAGTAGAATATGGCAATTCAGGGGAAAAGATAAAATTCGTTATCATGGGTGATAGCACCGGAGCAGGACAAGGAGCTAACTATGAGAAAGGAATTGCAGTAAGTTCTGCAGTTTATCTTTCAAAAAACCGGCATGTAACTTTAACAAATATTTCTATATCTGGAGCTAAAGTTAAAGATGTATTCACAGAGCAGTTAAAAGTTGCTATAACATTAAAACCAGATATAGTTCTCATTGCGGTCGGAGCCAATGACGTGACCCATTTAACTCCTTTATCAAAAATAAAAACAGATTTACATACCCTAATTTCCGAGTTAATCAGCAGTAATTGTGAAGTTAAAATAATTTTAACTGCTTCACCTGATATGGGGGCGCCTCCAAGAATCCTCCAACCACTTAGATTTCTTTCTGGTATTCAGACTCTAAGAGTAAATGCAGTATTTTATGATGAGGTTAAAAAGCTCAACCTAACTCTCGCACCTATCCAGAAAGAAACAGGAAATGATTTTAGAAATAATCCGAGTCTTTTTGCCTCAGATAGATTCCATCCGAATGAAAAAGGCTACAGTAAATGGAACAAAGTGATTCAACATGCTTTAGATGAAGCTATTAAAACTCAAACAACTCATTGCCAAAAAAAAAGCTCCTAAGACTTGCGCTTTAAGAGCTAGATAGAATGAAAATTAAGCTTTACGATCTTCGGGAGGAGACTCCTTAGTTTTTTCGTCACCGAGCATCTTTAAGTTAATTCTTCCCATATTATCTATTTGGAGTACTTCAACTTTTACCTTCTGGCCAAGCTTCACAATATCATTTGGATCCTTAACAAATCCTGTCGACATCTTTGAGACGTGTACCATACCTTCTTTACCAGGTAATATTTCTACAAAAGCTCCAAATGGTAGAATTCTCATAACTTCTCCTTCAAACTGTTCACCTGCTTCAACTTCACGAGTAATATTTCTGATGTGTTCAGCTGCAGCTTCGACTTTCTCACGATTAATTCCAGTAATGGTAACTTTTCCATCATCACCGACATTAATCTCAGTCTCAGTTCGTGCGATTAAGTTACGAATGTTCTTTCCTCCAGGGCCGATAATTTCACCTATTTTTTCCTGTGGAGGCGAAAGAACAATAACTTTTGGTGCATACTCAGAGATCTCTTTATTTGGTTTGTCAATGACTTTTGTCATCGCAGCTAAAATCTCAAGACGGGCTTTTTTAGCCTGAGAAAAAGTCTCTTTGATCATTTTTGAGGTTAAACCCTGATTTTTGACATCTAACTGAATAGCGGTTACACCTTCTGTAGTCCCTGCAATTTTAAAGTCCATCTCACCTGAGAAATCTTCAAGACCAATAATATCGGTTAAAATTGCATAGTCTGTATCACTTGTACCAACAATTCCCATAGCAATTCCTGCTACAGCAGCCTTAATTGGAACACCGGCATCCATAAGAGCAAGAGATGAGCCTGAAATTGAACCCATCGAGGACGATCCATTCTCTGCTAAAATTTCGGAAACAACACGTATGGCATATGGGAACTGTTCAACATCTGGTAAAACTGGTTCAATGCCTTTTTCTGCTAACGCACCGTGACCAATTGCTCGGCGACTCGGTGTACCCATCCGGCCAACATCTCCGTAGGAGTAAGGGCCATCAGAGTAATGATGAATATATCTTTTTGCCTCTTTTCCTTCTGGACCTTCAATTAATTGTTCAAGAGTTGTAGACCCTAATGTAACTATTGAAAGAATCTGCGTTTGACCTCTCTGAAAAATTGCTGAACCATGAGTTCTTGGAAGAATATCGTGCTCAATATATAGTTCACGAACCTCATCAAACTTCCGTCCATCAGGTCTTTTCTTCTTCTTAAGTATGTTGTCTTTAATATTTTTATAGTTAAACTTGGTTATAGCCGCAGAAATAACTTTCTTGTCGTATTTTTCAGGATACTTACCTTCCATATCTTCATAGATCGAGTTTGTTACTTCAGCAATTATTTCATTACCTGTACCTTTGTGATTAGCCTGGTCTTCGATGGCTTGATCTAGCTGTTTAGCGTATTTTTCCTTAATAATCTGCATAACTTGCTCATATTCATCCTCTACAGGTACCAAATCTTTCTTTTTACCGATCTCTTTTCTAAACTGCTCAATAAACCCAATGACTTTTTTATTTTCTACCTTGGCCATCTCAATACCTTCTTGGATAATCGCATCATCAATAATCACCGCTTCCGTTTCAATCATTAAGACTTTATCAACTGTTGAAGAAACAACTAAGTCGAGTTGAGAAAACTGCTGTTCTTTTTCATCTGGATTAATGGCTAAATCTCCCTTTTTGGTGTCGTCCTGTTTAATATAGCCAACTCTTGTTGTGCTTATCGGGCCATTCCAAGGGATACTTGAGACGTGGAGTGCTGCAGAGGTTGCGATTGCGGCTAGTACATCTGGTGAGTTGTCACCGTCAACTGATAGTAAAGTAATAACAACCTGAACCTGTTTCTTATAGGTTTTTGGGAATAGTGGTCTAATAGATCTATCGATCAATCTTCCCGTTAAAACTGCTTCATCTGATGGTCTGCCTTCTCTTTTGACCCATCTAGAACCCTTAATAAGCCCTCCTGCGTAGAGTTTTTCGACATACTCAACAGACAGTGGGAAGTAATCTATATTTGGGTTTTCTGCGCCAACTCCAACAGTCACTAAAACTGCAGTATCTCCTAATGTTGCAAAAACGGATGTATCTACAGCCTGTGCTAACTTCCCAAATTGAAGAGTTAATTTGTGTCCATTTAACTCAGTGGATTTTTCGACGATTTTCATAATAAATTAAAAAATGTAAATAGTTAAGTTATAAATTATAATACAGTACTCCTTAGGTTTTTTCAGATATAACTATATGTTGTGATCTGAAGGTTTAATTGATGTAGGTAAAATGAAAGATTCGCTGGAGCTCACTGTAAACAAGCGAGCTTGAAATGATTTTACACCACTTTTAAGGGGCTTAGATTATTTACATTGAGCAACAGCGAAAAAAAATGAATCTTTTCAAATTCCTATCTAAGACAATTTTATAAAGTGCGTTTTAACAAGTTTATCTCTTTAGCTCGAGACTCCCTAACAATCCTTTATACCGTTTTTCATCTAGCTTTTGAAGATAGTTGATAATTCTTCTTCTCTTAGCAATCACCTTTAAAAGGCCTCGTCTGGAGTGATTATCTTTTTTATTCTCTTCCAAGTGTGAAGATAGCTTGGTTATCTTTTGAGTCAAGAGTGCAACCTGGACCTCAGGAGAACCAGTATCACCCACTTTTTGGGCGAACATTTCGATTAATTTTTGTTTATCATCAGGTAACGTAACCATAATAGCAAGATTATAGCGGATAACCAGGCAACTTGCAAGAGGTTTTAATAAACACTTAATAGCAATTCCAAAGATACCTCATCTGCATATGATTTGATAAAATAGCATATATGACAGACTTTGGGCGAGATAAGGACTCAAGTAAAGATTTTACCGAAAGGCTTTCATAGAGGAATTTCTAAAATTTACTGGCTATCAGACAGCTGAGTTACCTTTTAAAGAATTTTATGAAGATAAATAAAAAATTCCCACCCATTCTTTTTGGCCTCTTCCTTTTACTGTGTATTCTTATGATTTTTTTAGTACCCCCAACGAATATTTATATTATCTGCTTATTTATTATACTTTTGACAGTTTCTACCTATTTTATGGCCATTATCTTCTTCATTAAACCTCATATATATCTTCTCCCGCTTTTTATCCTTTGTTTTCTCACGATTAACTACCTAGTGGGTTTCCAAATTCTCAATTCTTTTATCCTGGTTTGCTTTATAATGGGACTAGGAATACTGTTAAGAGATAACCACAAGGGTCCGAAAGATCACCCTAATAACTCAAAATGAAAAAAACCTTTTATATTACTACCACACTGCCATATATAAATGCCACGCCACATATGGGTTTTGCGCTAGAAATTGTACAGGCTGATGCCTTAGCCAGAATGTACCGTCTGCTTGGTTATGAAGTAATCTTTAACACAGGTACAGATGAGCATGGACAAAAAATATATCAAAAAGCACTTGATGAGAATAAATCGCCACAAAAATACACAGATGAGTTTGCAGAAAAATTTAATTTACTGAAAGCTTCACTTAATTTAAGTTATACAAACTTCACTCGGACTACAGATGATTATCATATTAAAGCTGCTCAGGAGTTTTGGAAGCTTTGTGCGAAAAATGGAGACATCTACAAAAAAGACTACAAAATGAAGTACTGTGTTGGATGCGAACTAGAGAAAACTGACTCCGAGCTGGTTGATGGGCGCTGCCCGCTTCATCCCAACCTAGAGATGGAAATACTGCATGAAGAAAACTACTTTTTTAAATTTTCAAACTACCAGAAAATGCTTCTAGAACACTACACTAAAAATCCCGATTTTGTCATGCCTGAATTTAGATTGAAAGAAATTACGACTTTTGTTAAGAAAGGCCTTGAAGACTTTAGCATTTCACGGCTAAAAAAAAAGATGCCGTGGGGAGTAGATGTTCCAGATGACCCTGATCATGTAATGTATGTTTGGTTTGATGCTCTCATCAACTATATCTCAACAATAGGGTGGCCCTTAGACTCAGAGAAATTCAAGAAGTTTTGGCCAGGGACTCAAGTAGCTGGAAAAGATAACCTTCGTCAACAGTCAGCAATGTGGCAGGCAATGTTAATGTCAGCGGGTTTACCCTGCTCAGAACAGATTTTTATTCACGGATTTATAACTGCTGCGGGGCAAAAAATGAGCAAAAGCCTGGGAAATGTTGTTGATCCATTAGACGAGGTGAAAAAATATGGAACCGATGCTCTCAGATACTATTTGCTCCGCGAGATTCCCGCCTTAGACGATGGTGATTACTCTGAAAAACGTATGGTGGAGATCTATGACTCAGAGCTTGCCAATGAACTCGGAAATCTTATTTCCAGGATAACGACTCTCGCTGAAAAAGATGAGATTATTTTAGACACACTCTCTCTTGAATTTAGAGAGCTATTTACAGTAGAAACAACGAAGCTAATGAAAGCATATCAATTCAATAAGGTGCTCGAGAGAATTTGGGAAAAAATTAAGTTTTTGAATAAACAGACAAATGATTTTGAACCCTGGAAAAAATCAAAGGTTAATAGAAGTAACTTTTTACAAACTTCCTTAAAAGAACTGCACTCACTTGGCTATATGCTTCTCCCTTTTATACCTGAATCCGCAGATAAAATCATAAAAGCAACTAAGGGGCCCATTCGCAAAATTTCTCCTTTATTTCCCAAAAAAGATCAGTAATTTTGATGATTTTCACTTTTATTTTTCGCAAAATCACCTAAGAATGGTATACTTAAAAAGATATTTATTGCGAAAGTATGATAAAGAAGTTTAAATTTTTTAAAAGACACACAAAATTAAAGCTACTTTTGATGATAATTCCCTTTATTGGGCTGTTTATTTTCATCTATTTTTTCATCTTTTACGGCTTACCTTCACCTTATAGCCTCAGCAACTATAAAACAGTTCCACTTTCCACACATATTCTTGACCGTAACGGGAAACTTTTGTATGAGATTTTCCGCGATCAGAACAGAACGCCGATAAAATTAAAAGATCTTCCAAAATATGTCCCAGAAGCTACTATAGCAATTGAAGATAAGGATTACTACAGTCATAAAGGTGTTTCGTTAGTCTCTGGTGTACTAAGAGCGTTGAGGCAAGATCTACTCGGAGGCAATTTACAAGGAGGATCTACGATCACGCAGCAGCTGGTAAAAGTCGCACTTTTATCTCAGGAGAGGACCATTCAAAGAAAACTAAAGGAGATTGTACTGGCTCTTTGGGCAGAGCGAGTCTATACCAAAGATCAGATTTTGGAAATGTATCTTAATCAAGTCGCCTATGGTGGCAACTCATACGGCATCGAAGAAGCCTCTAAAACGCACTTTGGTAAAGACGCTAAAGACTTGTCGATAGCAGAAGCAGCTCTACTGGCGGGCCTTCCCCAAGCACCATCGGTCTACTCACCGTTTGTAAATCCAGATTATGCTACTGGAAGAAGAAACAATGTCCTAAGAAAAATGAGAGAACAAAACTTTATTAATGATAAACAGTATGAAACGGCAAAAAAAACTCAAGTAACTGTCATAAAACCAAAAACGACCATTAACGCTCCCCACTTTGTATTTCAGGTAAAAAAAGAGCTCGAAGATCAGTACGGAACTCAACAGGTAGAAGAGGGTGGCCTAACGGTCACGACTTCCCTTGATTTGGATCTTCAACAAGAGGCAGAAAAAATACTTAAAGATAGTGTCGAAAAACAGAAATATCTAAGAGTCAGTAACGGCGCAGTCTTGGCAACGAGGCCTCCTACTGGTGAAATCCTAGTCATGGTAGGATCTGTGGACTACTTTGCTGAACCCTTTGGCGCATACAACGTGACAACTGCACTAAGACAACCAGGAAGTAGTATTAAACCATTGAACTATGCTATTGGCATTGATCGGAAAATAGTGACTCCTGCAACGGTTTTCCTTGATACAGAGATCTGTTTTGCTGGTGGTGATGGGAAAAAATACTGTCCTTTAAACTATGATGGCCATGTCCATGGTCCTGTACAGCTGCGATTTGCCTTAGCTAACTCATATAATATCCCTGCCGTCAAGATGCTTCAAATGAATGGTATCGATGCCTTTTTAGCATCCGCATCAGCATTCGGGATTACATCTTTAAAAGATAAGGATAAATACGGACTTTCACTTACTCTTGGAGCTGGTGAGGTAAAAATGACAGAGATGGCACAGTCCTTCGGTACGTTTGCAAATAGAGGAGTATCTAAGCCTTTGACTGATATCTTAAAAATTGAGGATAAAACTGGCAAAGTTCTCTATGAATTTAAGGACCCAAACTATATAAAGGATATAAAACAACCTCTGAGAAATCCAAACTTTCTATTAATTGACGGAAAACGTGTTATTTCACCTGAAGCTGCTTTTATTATCTCCCATATTTTATCTGATAATTACGCACGATCAGCAACATTCGGTACTGGCTCAGCTTTAGTAATTCCAAAAAAGACTGTATCTGTAAAAACAGGTACCACGGAGAATAAGAAAGATAATGTTACAACCGGATATACCTCAAATTTTTTAGTTGATGTCTGGGTCGGTAATAATGATGGAACACTCATGAATCCAGCAGTAGAATCTGGTGAGACAGGAGCCGCACCGATCTGGAACGGTGTTATGAAAGCCATGTTAAAAAACCAGCCTGATCTTCGTTTAATTCGTCCGAAAAATGTTGTTGATAGAAATGTTTGTGCGCTTACAGGTACCGTTACGACTAAAAATGATGATGCAACCAAAGGATGCCCGACCCGTTTTGAGTACTTCATTAAAGGTACTGATACAGTAGCCCAGGCTGAAATGATAAAGCAGACTATTCCTGTTAATAAAAATAACGATAAACAAGCAACACCAGGAGATGTAGATGCTGAGATGAAAGAAAAAACAGTTATCAAAACACGGGATGGTATTTACTGTGTAGATTGTGCGCATTAATGAGTTGAAAATAGAACATCGTATTAATACAATATAGTATCTTGAAGTTACTAAATTAATAAAATTATGATTACAGAAGTAAAAACAGAAACAGTTAAAAAAGTTACCACCTATGATCTTTCACACAAAGAAAATGGGTTTTTAAAGGAACTCTTTAAGGATGAAACTGGGATAAAAACACAAGTTTATTTATCATGTGCTTCTCCAGGCGCTTTTAAAGGGTATCATCTACACAAAGTAAGAGCAGCCAGATATGTATGTTTAAAGGGTACCATGAAAATAATTCTTTATATTGATGGTAAAAGAGAAGAACATATTCTTTCTGCAGATAATTTAACACGTTTGTATATCCCTGCGAATGTTCCAACTGGACTAGAAAATATCGGTGAAGAAGACGGTTGGTTAATTAATTATCCAGAGCCTGCATATGATCCGAATTTAAAAGATGAACAAGTTGACTTCACTCAACAACAGCTAGATAGCGGTGAATATCTTAAAAATCTTTAAATACTTAAAAAATAAATCCGATGCATCTTATTGTAAACTTCAAAATTCTGTACCCATTTTTCAAGTGATTTTGCAGCTATTTTTTAATTTCTTAGCACAACTTCCTCTAATAAGTAAATTATAGACAATTGATAATGTACTAAATAAATATTGACTTATAGTATTAACTATACTATAATACAGAACTCAATATGACAGAGAAACCTGAATTGAAAAATAATTCAACTTCTACTGTTTTGTGCTTACACAATATGCAGTTGAACAGTTGCGTATTAATTCTGCTGGAAGTAAATCGACTAAACTTGTCGCATGGTTTCCTACTCCTGAAAAACAAAAAAAAATTGAATGTGCTGATGCAGATACTAAGGCCACTTTTACAGCCGAAACTTTGGGACATTTTGTTAAGTGGGTAGATGCAACCACCTACTTACACATCTATAGACCATAAGATGGAGGAACTGCAGCTGGTGATTTAGGGCTAAGTGAAAGTCAAGCAGGTGAAGCGTATCCTCTTGTTCAACAAACTACTCGAGGAATAAGAGATTATGTTGATTTTCTTGTAGAAAACTTATTACTTGATGATTATATCTTGTTGCCACTAAATTAAAGTCTGCAGGTCAAGCTGTAGGATTTTGCATGAGTGTTCTTCATAAATCTAGAAAACAAAGACAAGAAAAAGGTGTTGATGTGCAAATTTCATCCGGAGATGGGTCACCTAAGCTCGACCATTATGATGGAGTGCTTTATTTCTTAGATGAAACACCAAGAGATTTCCCAGTCGAATTAGCAAGCTATATCCAACAAACAAACAGATTAAATCTTAAATTACCTATGCGAATTTAAGTTCATTTCTCATTAATTAGCTCAATTTAGACTCTTTCACATTAACTTATATGGGAGATTATTGGTAATTCATTAAATAGGTTCTCTATAATTACTTTATTGCATTCTTCGTAAACTACTATTAACAGACACGAAAATTTAAAAAGGTCGACGCATCCCAGCTGGGGCAAAGTTCGAACCTATCTTACTTTATCAATTAATAGCAAAGAAAAAGCTGCTCTCCTAGTTGCAATTGCTAAATTTAAGTTAAGGTGTAATGTTTGTGCTCATAGATTACTTGAGAATTAAAGTGGAAATTTTAGGTTTTCCTATAGTACTTACTAATCTCTTCAATAAAGTAATTACAAATTTTAATTTCTGGTTCCAATCCATATCCAACAGGAGACTTTGTACAAAAAGGTATGTTCAGTATACTATGCGAGAACTTCTTAATAATAGTTAAAATAAATTAACTTTTCCTCCTGGTGGGTTATAAACAATTGGATATCCAAAATTTGCTTTAGAATATTCTGAAATTTTAGGAATGAGTTGAGAATCTATAGTTCGATCAGGCTCAAAATTAAGAAAACTAGTTTTATAGGGAAACGAGGGATCTTTACCAGATTTAAGGCACATTTTTAGGTAAGCAATATAAAAAGCTTCAATATTATAGGGTTTATCTTGATCTAGATACTCCATCATATCAAGTGCAATATCATTAGAAGATACTCCATCAGGATCAAGAATTATATTACCTTTTTGATCCAATATTACTCTTTCTATATCTTGAGCAGGACCTCGTAGACTTATACCTTTTTCATTAAATATCTGTTTAATCTTAACATAATCTGCCAATGGGCTATCTCTAAAGTATAAAGCGACTCTGCCTCCATCAGCAATAGTTTTCATTTCAGATGGAGCGATTCCGGCTAAAACTAAGGAATCTAAAGGATCAAATAAAGCTGGTAATTTATTATCGCCAATATATTTAGGGATATTACTTGGTTCAATATAACATTTAAAAAGTTGGCTCATTGGTAAACGATCTTTGTTCGAGTTTGGCATAAAATGCACATACTGACCACTCATATAATCATAGTTCCGTAAGCCTCTTTCGTTACCATATCTCTTAAGAGCAGCAGTGGCTGCATTTAGATGAGCTTGAGTAATGAGTTTGTTTTTATTTACATCTTGTTCAAAAATTACTCCATTTTTATTTAGGAAATCCTTCATTAACCAAGTAGGTAAAAAATCTCTATTATCTTCAATACTACCTACCATTCCACGACTATTGGCCAGCTGATATAAAAAATCCTTTACTGCAGGATCTGAAGGCATCTTACCGGCATCAAGTTCAATTATCCATTCTCCCAATTTTGCAGCCTGTTCCCTCCATTCTTGAGGAAGTTCTTTATTGAGTCTTTGTGTTATCCCCTCAATGATTTTATGAGCTTCCATTTCACTTTTTTGTTGCATTAAATTTGTGGTTAACTCAGCTTTTAACGATTGATTATTTTGAAAGTATCGTCTATATTCTTCTGCTAAAATTTTAGGATCTTTTTCATTAGGATCAAAACCTGCCTCTACCAAAAATGACTGAATTGCCTGAAATAAATCTGGAGATGCTTTTCCGTTCTCTAAGAGAACATCAGGATTAACACTCGTATTTAATCCCCGTAAAGACTCTGCCACATTCACCAATCTCATTTTTAATTGAATTTGATAATGATCATATTGTGTAGCTAATTCATCTACTGGGAGAGAATCTCCATTGTTTATATTGATTTTTTTGGCTTTAACTAAATCATTAACTACCGCATGTACTAGTGATGTTCTCTGTTCTTCAGGAATATTTTTATTTTTCAAAAGAACAGCTATGGAAGGTTTGTTGTATTTACCATCTGAGATATTTTTTAGTACATCACCGGCAGAAAAAGTTCCTTGGGCTAGCTCTTGATCCATTGCGATTTTTGAAGCTAAAGCAGGGACTACGGGAGGGTTCCAGATAGATTTGTCTGTTTTTGTAATATCTATTATTTCTTGAGGCGCATTCAGCTCTGAAGTAATATCTATCATATTTAACTTATGATAATAAAATTATCCAATAATTTCAATTTAAGATTACCCTAATTTGATTACATTATAAAATTATATTTATGATATAAAAAAATCCCACATAATCAGCAAGTACAAGTATTAAAAATTAGAAACAGGTCGATGTGTCAGCAACAGGATTCGAACCTGTGACCACACGCTTATGAAACGTGAGCTCTACCGCTGAGCTATGCTGACTAATATCACCCAATAGTGTATATTATAATTGAACATAGAGAAATCGACAATCTGGACACACCAAAGCTTTCCATCATTATAATCTCCTATAACACGAAAGAGTTAACTCTCAACTGTCTGAAGTCAGTCTTAGAAGAAACTGATAGGACTAATTTGCCGTATGAAATAGTACTTGTTGACAATAACTCCACAGATGGTAGCGTCGAAGCAGTTAAAGCACTTAAAAGTCCTCTCATCTCAATCATTGAGGAAAAAAACAATTTGGGATTCGGCAAAGGCAATAACCTAGCTGTCAAAAAGGCAAAAGGTGAGTATATTTTACTATTAAACTCAGATACAGTAGTTTTAGAAGGTGGAATTGAGAAATTGTTCAATTTTTATGAACAGAGACAGCAAAAAATACAGTTTCTTGGGGGTAAATTATTAAACAAAGATATGACTTTACAGCCTTCCGCAGCCCCATTTTATAGTCCCATTGTTGTTTTTCTTGCCCTATTTCTAAGAGGAGATTATTGGGGAGCTACTAGATACAGTCCTTCATCTGAAAAACGGGTAGATTGGATATCTGGAGCCTGCATACTTACAAAGAAGTCATATTACACTGAACTTGGAGGCTTTGATGAGGATATATTTATGTACATGGAAGAAGTCGATCTGCTTTATCGGGCAGCTAAACGAGGCTACTTCACGTATTTCTATCCTGAAGCTAAATTTATTCATCTGGGCTCAGCTTCCAGTGGTCAACGGACCTTCCCAATAGTCCAAGTTTACCAAGGTTTCCTCTTTTTTTATCATAAACACTACAGCCGTTTCTCCCTTAATTTGCTTAAAATTATGCTAAAATTAAAAGCAGTAATTGGAGTATCAATAGGAAGAGTTTTTAGGAACAAATATTTGGTTGAAACATATGAAAAAGCTTATAAAATCGTTGAAATGGATAGATAATAATTTGGTGCATTTTACCGTTATTTTCTTCATAGTCGCGGTCTCTCTTCTTCCAAAAATTCCTTTTAAGAATATTGAGTATACCTATATCAAATTCCGACTTGATGACTTTCTACCAGCATTTGTTGGTGTGATTTTTCTGATCCAATTTCTCCGCAGAAAAATCACCCTGAATACTAAGTTCCTTGTCATCTTCTGCCTTTATTGGTTAGCCGTATTTCTCTCGTTTTTTGTCGGCGCATATATCAAAAACACCATTGTCGTTGAAGGAATCGGGTATTTACATAGCATGAGAAGAATTGAGTACATGTTTATTTTTTTTATAGCATCTTCAGCAATAACCTCAGAAAGAAGATTCAAACAATATATGGTTATCTATCTCGTAGTTTTGGGAATTGTAGCAGCCTACGGACTGGGACAACGTTTCTTCCAGTTTCCTTCAATACAGTCGATGAATCCAGCGTACTCAGACGGTAGGGTACTATTTTTAAACAAAGATGACCGGATTAACTCCACATTTGGTGGCCATTTTGATTTCGCCGGTTATCTCACTTTCTCCTTTCCAATCATTTTTGGTTTTTACTACGGATTAAAAAATCGCACCTTTATCACTATATACTTCCTTTCATTCATTGCGTTACTTTATACATCTATGAGGTCAGCATTCGGTGCATATATATTAACGGTTCCGCTTTTTTTTGCAGTAAATAAAAAATTCAAGATGTTAGCATTCATTTTGGTGACTTCAGCAATTCTGACAGTACTAACTGGACAGATGATCAAAAGGTTTAGAGATACTCTCGCTGTTAAAACCGTTTATGTGAATACTCAAACAAGTCAAACGACTATTCATCAAAAAAATAGTCCAAAAGATCTGCCCCATGGTGGACCAAATATTGTTCTACCGTTTCTACCAAGAGATAACTCTGCCATACCAGTAGACCCAGGACAGATACAGATTGTAGCTATCGAACAAGCACAGGCTGAGTTGAAGCAACAAGGTAAAAAACTTAATACAGCAGAAATCGGGAAAAGAGCAGACGAGATCTCAAAGTTTATCAAACCTCAAAAAAGTCTCTTATGCGATATTTCCTGTTCGGTGCGTTTGCAAGTCGAGTGGCCAAGAGCCATAGGAGCTTTCTTATATAATCCGCTGGTTGGAACCGGGCCCTCATCAATTACCGAAGCCACTGATAACGATATTTTTAGGTCATTTGGAGAGGTAGGAATAATTGGCTCTTTTTTCTTCTTTTTTATACTATTCAGTATATGTAGATATGTTCTAAAAGCAAAGAAGTTCGTTAAAGGAGACGAAAAAATGATCTATAGCGGATTTGTATTTGGCGTTGTTGCTCTTTTACTTAACGCCTTCTATGTGGATGTTTTCGAAGCTTCTAAAGTAGCTTACAATTTTTGGATGGTAGCAGGCTTTTATGTTGGCGTTTCGCACTTAATTATAAATGACACAAAAGAACATGATAAAAGAAGAGCACAGAAATCTTCTTAAAGTAGATTTCCTCATCTTAGGTATAATTCTCGTAATTGCTCTGACCTTTAGAGTATATAAATATAATACTCCCCTTGCTGACTTTCACTCTTGGAGGCAGGCAGATACAGCTGCTGTAGCGAAAAACTTTGTCAAAGGCGGCTTTGACTTACTGCATCCGAAGTATGATGACCTCTCAAATATTCAGTCAGGAAAGGAAAATCCTGAGGGATATAGATTCGTAGAGTTTCCTCTCTATAATGCTTTGATAGCAGTTGGATATAGTATCTTTCCATTTGTGGCTTTAGAGATCTGGGGAAGATTTATTAGTATTATTTCTTCTCTAGTTGTGTTGGCTATTATGTATTATTTTCTAGTTAAAGAACACTCTCGGACTGCTGCAATAATTGGATCAACAGTATTTGCCACATTCCCTTTCTTCGTCTTTTTTTCTCGCGTTGTCTTGCCAGAAATGAATGCTTTGGCCTTTATGTTCCTTTCATTATTCTTCAGTTATAGATTTGCTCTAAACTCAAAAAAATTATCTCTCGTTACTTTTAGTTTTGCAGTTCTTTTTTTTGCGGCTGCTGTTTTAATCAAGCCGACTGTTATTTTCTACGGACTTCCAATCTTATATTTATTCATAAAAAAATACTCACTCAAATTTTACAAAAAGCCTTTTTTCTACCTCTTTTTCATACTTAGCCTTATTCCGCTGATTTTATGGCGAAAGTATATTTTAAACTTCCCGCAGGGCATTCCCAGCAGCAGCTGGTTAATCACAAGTGTTAATACATCAACCGGACTTCAGAATATTTTCTTACGGCCCTCATTCTTCAGATGGATATTTTACGAAAGAATTAATAATCTCATACTTGGTGGATACACGACATTTTTATTTATCCTTGGCCTAATCGTAAAGTCGCCACGCTACTTTCTACACTCGATCATTGTCGCTGCTTTTGCTTACATCTTTGTTTTTGAAGGAGGAAATGTTCAACACGCCTATTACCAAACACTTATTCTCCCAGCCTTAGGGGTGAGTGTTGGCTTAGGAGGGGCCTTCTTAATAGAGAATGCGTCTCTTTTTATTTCAAAAATAGGGGTCTTCATCTTAATTTTTGTTACATTAGTCTTTTCATTTCTAATTTCATACAATCAAGTCAAAGACTACTACAGCTACTCCGTCGACCTGGTCCATATTGCCCGTTATATTAATCAGATTACTGCTCCTGATGATAAGATAGTCACAGATACAGTCGGCGATACAACACTTCTCTTCCTAGCCAATAGAAGAGGAGCACCAGCTGTTTACAAAAGCCTCCCCGAACTTAAAAACCCAGGTTATAGTTACTTTGTGACTTTCAGTAAAGATGTCGCCACTGCAGTTATAAAAGATAAGAAGTTTACTCTTATTGA
>JBBRMU010000013.1:0-27683 GCA_038230655.1 Patescibacteria group bacterium
CTAATAATATACTGAAACAATTCAACCTAATTACGGATTTCTAAGTAAACATACCTGAATGCTGATTTCTGGAGTATAAAGTCAATAAAATAATTAAGATGAGTCTCTGGTTTGATCTGAGTTATCTTGTATTTTTAATAAATCTTCTAAGTACTGTGGTCCGTCATCACTATTCAAATTCTGGCTCCTCGTTTGATTTAAGATTTCCTGATGTTGATTCGCTACGCCTTTGAATAACGTATCTAAATTCTCAATTTCATGCAAGGGTTTTTGTAAAATTCCTCGTCTGGTACGAGGTGGTCTCTCTTCCATATGAATGTTATTATATAACAGAATTATCTTAATGCTTTATTATTGTTATAATTAGATTTACTATGAACAGCCCTACACTCTACTACATCACTTCAAATGACCGTAAAGTTGCAGTTGCTCAGAAATTTTTAAGTAAATTCGGATTTAAGGTTGAAAAGAAGACGGCTGAAGTGATTGAAATTCAGTCTGAAAATATAGAACAGATTGCAGTATATAAAGCACAAATGGCATATAAACAGCTTAAACATCCTTTATTTGTCAACGATGCTGGCTGGTATATTCCGGCATACAATGGTTTTCCCGGCCCCTTTATGAAGTATGTAGGTGAGTGGTTCACGGCTGAGGATTTTTTACATTTAATGAGTAATAAAGAGGACAGGAGGATTCAGTTTAAAGAGTATATATGTTTCATAGATGAAAATGGGTATAAAACGTTTATTCAGAAAAAAGAGGGTCAGTTTATAACTGAAAAAAGAGGTAAAAAAGCCTATCAACCTCTCGACCAAGTAGTGACTCTTTCTCCAACCGGTAAAACTATTGCAGAGTGTTGGGATGAGGGCATCTCCTCGGCTGGTCACTATACTATGTGGGAAGATATAGCTGAGTGGTTGAGAAAGTAGATCAACGTAAGTAAATAGTTTTTTCTTCTTCCTTTTAATTCTTAAAAAAGAAGGTACCTATCCCTCAATTTTTGTTACAACTAGTGTCATTATTTATAGAATATAATTTTTTCATTTGTTTGTTTTAATATTTTATTATTTTGTATCTGGTAGTAATTCTGTTTATTAGTATTTAACACACTTTGAAATGAAGCAAAATAGGGCGTGCCCTGTAATGGATAAATAATATTTACAATATTCTCAACTGAAGCTGTTTGTTTATTTATTGTTAAATAACTTTTTTTTGTATCAGAATTAATTTCTCCTACATACAACTTATTATTTATTACAGTTAAAGTTGTGAGAATGTTGTTAGGTGGAGATTCATAAACAGTCCCCCACAAATTCGGTTTTTTTGGATCAATACTAATAAGTATATTAGTATGGCTATCCTGATTTGATCTGAATGTACACATTATTTCATTATTACTCTTGATAAAAGCACTATCACAATATTTATCTAAATTGATAGCAGTAAAGAAGCTGGTTTTCTTGTTATAAACAATATTTCCCTGATAATAATCAAGGAGATTTTCTGCTATTTCCCTCTCTTTTTTCATTGTTTCAAGCTTATAGATAATGGTTAATGGTAGGATTACGTACTAACATTGCGCCGGGTGTTTTTACTTTTGGGGGAGAGGTAGATTCATAGTAAAGAGGGTGTATATGTAATAAAGATAAAGCCTTCTTTATGAAAAGGTACACGTTGATTTTATACAATTTCCTCTTTTTTTATGTTACACTGTTGTTTGTATCACGAGCGGTGGAGTGGTTCTTCTCTACCCAGCAACCGTGCGGAAAAGCTACGGTGCTCGTCCCCTTTCGGGGAGATACGCCAATTATAATTTAGGAAATACTATGTCTACTATCTATACATCTGAGAGTGTGTGTGCGGGTCACCCTGATAAAATTTGCGATCAAATTTCTGATGCGGTGCTAGATGAGGCTTTAAAACAGGATCCTTTTTCTCGTGTAGCTGTTGAAACGATGGTTGGTCAAGATGTTTGTGTGATGATGGGTGAAGTTACCACAAAGGCAAAGCTTGATTATGAAAAGATTGCGAGAAAAGAGATAAAACGGCTCGGATATGTTGATGAAAATTATGGGTTTTCTGAAAAATCGAAGTTTGAATTATATGTTCATACTCAGTCGAGGGAGATTGCACAGGGAGTTGATGCAGAAGGTGCTGGCGACCAGGGTATGATGTATGGTTTTGCCTGTAATGATACGACTGTTCTCATGCCAATGCCAATTTTAATGGCTCACCGTCTTTCACAGCGGGTTGATGAAGCCCGGGAAAAGAAGTCTATTCCCTATCTTCGCCCGGATGGCAAAACACAGGTTTCTATTAACTACGAAAATGATAAGCCGGTGAGTATTGATAGTATTGTGATTGCTGTCCCGCATGAAGAGGATGTTGAGTTGGGTCAGGTTAAAGAAGATTTACTTGAGAAAATTGTTCTTCCTATTATTGCAGACTTTCACATTGCTTATAAAGGTATGGACTTTATTGTGAATGGCACTGGTGTGTGGCATCGGGGTGGTCCGGCAAGTGATACTGGTTTAACGGGGAGAAAAATTATTGTTGATACCTACGGTGGAATGGGGCGGATTGGTGGCGGGGCATTTTCTGGTAAGGATCCGACGAAGGTTGATAGATCAGGTGCCTATGCAGCCAGATACCTGGCTAAGAATATTGTCGCAAATTGTCTGGCTGATAAATGTGAAGTCCGACTCGCCTACTTCATCGGTGCCAAAAAGCCGGTTATGTTGGAAGCCGACACCTTTGGCACAGCCAAAAAGTCAGATCAAGTAATTAAGGACTTTATGAAACAAACACTGGATACCTCAGTTCATGGAATTATTGAAGGTCTCAATTTGCGACGACCAATGTACAGAAAAACTGCGGCATATGGGCATTTTGGTAAGGATGGGCTGCCGTGGGAAAAAGTTATGTCTTAAGAATACGGGTAATTTTGAGATTCACGTATCCAAATACCGTCTTAGGTGGACAGGAAGCAATTCTATCTTTAAAAAATATACCTATCAAAGAGGAAGTGTCTGCTCTATAGGAATAAGTAAATTGCCTGGGGACATTACAAAACATTTTATCACCTGCAATATATTCAATTTATTTACCCTTTTAAAGATGACTTGATCAAATTGTTAAACATATCTATTACCTGCGCCAACCGTAGTACTTCTTCCGATCCGCTTTTGACATTTCTCCCTCTCACAACACTTTCTTCATCAATCTCTTCAATCGTCGATGGCCTGAGAGTATACTCTTCCATATCTTCTTCAAGTGTTAGATAAGTTATCGTTATTACGAGGTTTTTCTTGATTGCCTCTTTAATAATTTTCTCCTTATCAGATGGCGAGAGCCGCCAGGAGGCGACGTACTTTTTTATCTGTATTAAAAATTTCTTAACTTTATCATCCGTCATAATATCAAAGTGTTGAATAGGGCGGTTTAGGACAATACCTTCAAGCGTTCTGCATCTACTTAAGGCAACATATACCTGACCATTCGCAAATGCCCTACCTTCCATCCAGATAATTGCCTTATCAAACGTCTGACCCTGACTCTTATGAATTGTAATTGCCCATGCCAGTTTAATCGGAAACTGAGTATAAGAGCCAATAATTTCTTTTATAATTTTTTGTTTCGTTTTATCAAAAAAGTATTTGTAGTAACTCCAAATATACCTCATAATAACGTAGTCTCGGCCACTATCAAGACGCACATGAATTGCATCCTTATCAATTTTCACAACTACACCCAACGTACCATTTATCCACCGCTTATCAGTATCATTATTTAAAAGCATAATTCTCGACCCCACTTTTAACCGAATATCCAGGGCCGTTGGAAATAATTTTTCCGGAAAGTCACCCTCCACTTTACCAATAAACGAGCGCTCAGGTTCATCAATCAGATTTAAATTATTCGAGTTAATCCGTTCTGCAGTATCATTTCTTGTAGTCAAATAAATATGATCGTCTTTCGTATCTGTAATATATTCATCAAACTGGCGGTTTATTGTATCAAGATCATAGTCATCAACCTTTTTTTTTCTAATTTTATCGAGTAAAGTAATAAAGTCTTCATCTTTCTGCCTGAAAACCTTCGTTAACTCCACAAACTCAATGATTTGTTCAGGTAATTTAAGTAACTCACCAAATATCCAGGAACTAAAAAAGTAGGGAGATTCATAGTTTTTATACAAAAGTTCTTTTTCATCACCCGTTACAACAGGCTCCAGTTGATATAAATCACCAAACAACACAATCTGCACTCCACCAAAGGGTTTGAGGCTTCTTCTGGCTCTCTTCAGGAAAATATCAATACAGTCAAGAAGATCAGCCCGCAGCATCGAGACCTCATCAATTACTAGCAACTCCAATTTTTCATACATCTCATTCTGATTTCTCATTCCTTGTTTCTCCGCTTCTTCATACAAAATACCGGGCTTGAATTTAAAGAAGGAATGTACCGTCTGTCCCCCAACATTCACCGTAGCAATACCTGTAGGAGCAAGAATCACATACTTTTTCCTAGTTTCTTTACAAAGTTTTCTCAGTAATGTAGATTTACCAGTCCCCGCCCTCCCTAAAACTAAAAGAAGTTTGTTTGAAGACTCAATATCGCCATAAATTTCTGAGATATCCCTTGTGACTTTTGCAATTTTGTTAGGAAGAATCTTGTCCAAAAACATGTATATATTGTAGCAATAAATGAAGAATAAAACGATCGTTTATACGAATGCATTTATTTGTCCGGGCCTATTGTGTCAGATCTAGGTTCACTGGGATAATGAGGCACTTGGTAGTAGGGAATAGGAGGCTGGCCGCTTGGGATTAAAACATCTCTATTTATATCTCTAGAAATCCTATTGACATAAGACCAATACACACCATCGCTGAGACGAGGATGTTTGTGAAAATAGGTTGTAGTAATTAATTCACCTTCAGAGTTTAACGATTGATGAGAACGAATTAAAGCTGGAAAATATATAAAATTTTTATTAAATAAATTATAGATAGGAAAAGGATATTCTGGATCATGTATATTTTTTGTTTGATTATCTGCTATCAACCAGTTTCGGAGAAATGCCTGACCGTGATCTAAGTCTCGTGACACAAGTACATCTGGCATTACCTCATAGAGTCCAATGACCTCACTGTGTATACTCTTATCTTGAGATATCTGTTGCTTATATGCAGCTAAATGTTCAGTAGATAGAGTTTGCCATTCTTCTTTGTCAGAAGGATCTGTTTTCTGCTCGTCTTGAAGATATAATGCTTGGGTATCGTAGTATAACTTAAAAAGCTCAACTGCTTCTTTCATTACTTTTTAATTATAGTTTTAATGAACTATTTGTCAATAGATTATTATAACTCGCATGCGATAGATTTTAAGAACGGAATGATGGTGTTTGAGTGGACAGATAGAAGATGCCCGAAGGCAAGCGATGACCGGAAGGGTCATCAACTATCTTTATGTCGCATCGCGCACCATCATCTTCTTCTTTCAGGCACTTTAAGACAGCTTGTTAAATAAGTGATAAATTAGGAAACTTGGAAGAGTCAATAAACGCTGATTGTTTAGCAAGCACTGACTCTGCCCGTGTCCGCAGAATTGCGACAAGGTGAGAGGAAGTTCGCCTGCAAATTTTATCATCGTTATATGGTTCTACGCCTGAGAAAGATATTACTATCCCTTTCAGGTAGATCGCGCCGGCATATCTGCAGTCACCATCTCTCAGACGCCATGGTTCCTTATCAACTATCTCCATAGTGTCCCTTTTCTCACGCCATGCTAGTCTGGCTTTGGCCTTAGCAATGTCCTGGTATGGCTTGTCTTTTGGCCAGTCATCGACATTTAGTTTTCCGGCGGCAAGAACTGCATTTTCGAAACCATCATCAGATGGATCAAATGGCTGTGTTGCATCGAGTATGTACATAAAACCAACATGCGGCATTATCTTTTGTACGATACCGTCTGCGCTAAGTTGATTAAGATAGTCTTCAGCGAACTGAAGCATTTCTTCTGCCAGGGATTCATCAAAAAAAAGCATCACCATCTCCTTTGTATGTAAGCTGCCAAAGTGCAAGAAAGAATTCTTGAAGGTATTATAACATATTATAAGATAAGAATTGAGACTAGGCTTATCTTAAAGTAATTACAGAATTTAGGTTAATGACGTTCATTTGAGTAGAGCGGCATTGGAGGGTAACAATATTTTCTGAGATGTTTATTAACATCTGAAAATAATCTATTTACATGAGCCCAGGTTGAGTTTACATTTATACCATCCGGTGATTGAAGTAGATAGAGGTCAACATTAAAGGTGTCTTTTTTACCAGGAGCAAATGAATAGAAAAATGAGATAGGAGAAATATCAAATATCTCTGGAAGCGACTTGCTAAATGATAGCGGCGTCTCAACTTCTTTGAAGTACTTTTCTTGTTGTTGAGCGATCAATGCTAACCTTAAGTTAGCTTGTGAGGAATCAATTCCTTTCATACAAAGGTACTGAGGCATAAATGCAACTGGACTGTCAATCTCTGCAAATTCAGATATATTTGTTACTAATTCTTTACTAATTTCTTCTTTCTTAACATTATTCACCGGGAGCCATCTGTCATAAATTGAACCAACAAATTCTTGAGATCTAGATAGATCAATAGGGAGAGTATTTCTATGAAATTCTTCATGAAATGAACTCATTAAAATATTATTATAGAACTCTCTAGTATGGTGTCAATAGGCATCAATGTAATCTTTCTGTAAGAGTTTTCATTTTCTACGATTATCTCCTTGACGGAGCAATAAATAGTTGTTATACTTATAATTAAGTTAGTTAATTATCTAACTTAATTAAGAAAAATTATGAAACTTTACGAATCTGGATTAATTCAAGGAAGAGCATACCGGGTACTAGAACACCATCTTTCAATAACATTAAAAAAGTTCGACTTACTCATCCCCGAGTGGAAGTTACTTGGAACTATCTCAACTCAAAGAACTATTCAACCTGCTCAGATGGCTCCCCTTCTTGGTGTATCCCGGCCATTTATTACAAACCTTATAAATTCACTCATTGAAAAAAAACTACTTGAAAGTACGATCCACAAGGAAGATAAGCGATTTCAGAATATCTCACCGACAAAAAAAGCTGAAAAGTTACTTACTAAGATTGAAGACAAGGTGGGGGTATTGATAAACTCGCTATTTGAAGGACTAACAGTTGAAGAAAGAACAGTGTATATGAAGGTGTTAATGAAAATTATTATAAACGGAGAAAAATTACGATGAGCATACAGACCACATTACACATTATTTCAATGAAAGGAGGTGAAAATAAATGAATAACACAGCAAAAACAGGTTTACTAATGGCGATTGTTGCCGGACTAATTATTGGAGTCGTTGGATTTTCAGCGATGCAAAAAAAGACCGCTGAAAACCCCGCAATGGCACAAAACGTAAGCCCAGCGATGATGAAGTCAAGTAATAAAGCTGCAGATCTACGCGTTTTACTAAATGCTTTAGATCGTGAGCATGTTAACTTAGCCTCAGCTGCAACAAGAAATGGATTCGATGGAAATCCAGACTTTAAAGCCTCAGCAGGTGCCTTAGATAACAACTCAGTTGCATTATCAAAAGCAATAGGAAGTGTCTATGGAGCAGATGCAGAGAAAAAATTTCTGGAAATATGGAGAAGCCATATTACATTTTTTGTTAACTACACAGTAGCCGCAAAAAAAGGAGATCAGGCAGGTATGGATAAAGCAGTCAAAGACTTAGGAGGATACGCAGATGCGATATCCGACTTACTCTCAGGCGCAAACCCAAACCTACCACGAGAAGCAGTCCATCAAGTAATTATGGATCACATCGGTTTACTCAAGGGAGCGGTTGATGCCTACGGCGCAGGTAACTATGAAGAGTCCTATGCCAAACAGCATGCAGCAGATGAACAGGTTGGGACAATTGCCGACACAATAGCCGGAGCTATTGTCAAGCAGTATCCAGAAAAGTTTAACTAAAACGTCAAAGAGGCCCTCCGCGGGGGTTTCTTCGGCGAATTAAGCAATAAAAATTATGAACAAACTACTAATCTTAATCGGAGTTTTAATACTAGGAGTTGGTGTACTTTTCTTCTTGCGTACTCCTCAAAAGTCATCTGATATTACGGTATATATTAAAAACTATGCTTTTACACCAAGTACTCTAAAGCTTAGTAAAGGCCAGACGGTAACCTGGATTAACCAGGATATTGCAAAACATACCATAACAGATGATAAAGGCTCATTTAACAGTCCATTTTTCGGGAAGAATGAAAAGTTTAGTTATACATTTACCCATTCGGGTACATTTTCCTATCATTGTGAGCCACATCCTTATATGAAAGGGACAGTCGAAGTTAATTGAGTACTATGAAAATTATTATAGTATTTCTCATTGCAGTTGTTATCGGTGCAAGTGTAGCACACGGTCTAACTAAGGTAAAAACTACTTCAGCCGATATCTCAAATATTCATCAGATTTCGCTCGAATCGAAAAAAGCTGAGCCGAATGTAGTAAGTATAAAAGTTGGCGAGTATGTTCAATTTAATGCAAAAGATGGAAAAACTCACAATATAGCTCAAGGAGAAGGAGATGAATTTTCTCATAAACATAATCATCCTGAAGGCTCGGCTGAATCTGGTAAATTCGGCCCTGATGAAGCGTATAAAGTTCAGCTAAAAAGAACAGGGGTGTATCATTTTCATGACCATCTCAATCCGGATATTTATATTGCAGTAGTTGTATATTCCCCCACGCAGCCAAATAAATTATAGGAAGGTTTAGGGCTCAATGAAGCCCCATGTGCGTTTTTTGTTGACAAACTCTACAACTATTGTCATACTGAAAAGTATGAAGTTACATCGACATTTAACAACAGTTACTCCTTTCTCAAAAGGGTTAGCATATGTCCTCTTTATTCTGCTTCCAATCGTAGGATTTTTACTTGGAGTCCACTACGCGAAGGCGACATTTGATAGTACTATCTCTAATTTCGGATCTACACTGGCACCCACTCCTGTAGTAAACGATGGTGGGCGTCCTGGAAGTTAGTCTATAGTTCAAAATGAAGTGAATTCGTTACTTAACTTTTTCGACAAGCTTTTCAAACATTACAGGATGGTCTGAAGCCATCTGAGATAAAATTTTTCGATCAATACCAATATTTTTCTGCTTTAGAGTATGAATAAAGGTACTATACTTCATGTCCATTCCTTTAAGAGCAGCATTCATTCGGACAATCCACAGTCTTCTTAAGTCTCTTTTTTTTCGTTTTCTTCCCATGAAAGCATACTCACCAGCATGTATTACAGCCTCTTCCGCTTTTTTAAACTGTTTTCTTCTGGTCATCCAGAAGCCTTTAGCGAGCTTGAGAACTTTCTTGTGATTCTGCCTTGTTTGAACTCCCCCTTTTACACGTACCATATTTATTTTAAAACTTACATTTTACCAAGCATCTGCTTGATCTTCTTTCCCATTAGGCCGGGAATCTCCTTAGTAACTTTAAGACTTCTTAACTGTCTTTTGCTTTTGTTAGCTTTTAAGTGACGCAAAGGTGATCTGTGCGTAACTTTTCCTGTTGGTGTGACTTTAAATCGCTTGGAAGCAGACTTATTTGTTCTTTGTTTGTTTGCCATAGTAATACAGCACTTAGTATATCATGACCTTATTAAAATTTACAAGCAAATTATCCGGAGACAAAACTGCAAGTTATTTTTTCTTTGCGACAACTGCGCGGACAACTCTACCTTCTAATCGTGGCTCTTTAGAGATATTGACTTCACCCAGCTCTGTAATAAATTTTTTTATAAGATCAAATGCCATCTGTTTCTTAGCTACTTCACGACCTTTTAAGGTAAGGTTGAGGCGAAGTTGACTACCCCCATCTATAAACTCTTTACCTTTATGCATTAACCTTTCCAGATCTGACTGGCCGATAAACAGTGAAAGCTTGATATCTTTGACAATGCTTTTTTTAATGCCTTTTTTGGCTTCCTGAAGTTTTTTCTCTTCCTGATACATAAACTTTTTAAAGTCGATAATCTTAGCAACGGGAGGTTTAGCTTGTGGTGCAATCAGAACTAAGTCAAGTTCACGGGTTTGAGCTTCATTCAGTGCTTCCTGTTTAGAGAGAACACCAACCTGTTCCCCTTTATCATCAACTACTCGCATCTGTTCAGCTTCAATCCGATGATTTACGGCATAGTACTTACGGTTTGACTGATCCTGATATCGCGAGTTCCGGCTGCGGTTGTAGCCACCTGGTCGAGGAGTGTATCTAAAATTATTCGTAGTGTTCAATTTGCGCTTTGAGTTGATTTATAAACTGATTAATTTCAAGAGAACCAAGATCTTTTCCTTCTCTCGTCCTCACAGATACATTAACTGTAGTATCAGTGGACTTTTCTAGTTCCTTATCTCCTATTATAACCATATACGGGACTTTTTGCAAGGTAGACTCCCTAATCTTTGCACCCAGTGTCTTATTATCAAGATTAACCTGAGTTCTAATACTTTGGTCTTCGAGTAGTTTAGCTGCTTTTGATGCAACCTCATTATGTCGATCAGCAACCGGCATAATGACTACCTGCGTTGGAGCGAGCCAGGTAGGAAAGATGCCTGCGTAATGCTCTATAAGAATAGAAAGAAAACGTTCTATGGAGCCCATGATAGCCGCATGAATCATCACAATTCTTTCTTGTTCTCCTCTTTCGTTTGTGCAGTAGAGGTTAAACTTTTCCGGCATATTAATATCGAGTTGAATTGTTGCAACTTGCCATTCGCGGCCAAGAGAGTCCATTGCCATAAAGTCAATCTTAGGTCCATAAAATGCAGCCTCCCCTACTGCTTCAACAAACTCTGCATTTTTTTCTTTTGCTAGATCTTTAACTGCTTTTTCAGCATCATGCCACATTTCAGGAGTTCCCAGATAGGCAGCCATATTATTTGGGTCATGAAGAGATAGCCGGACTTTTAAACCAAATCCAAACGATTTGTAAAATATATGGATAATATCCCAGATTTTTGAGAACTCTTCCTGAACTTGAGTTTTTCTACAGAAGACATGGGCGTCGTCCTGAGTAAATGATCTTACTCTAGATAGCCCAGATAGCTCGCCTGTTTGCTCATCCCTGTAACACATAGTAGTTTCTGTGTAGCGTTGTGGCATATCTTTATAACTCCGGGGTACACTGTTAAAAATTTGTGTGTGATGGGGGCAGTTCATCGGTTTCATTGCAAACTCGTGACCGTCTCTTGATTTTATTCTAAAAAGTTCGTTCTTAAACTTATCCCAGTGCCCGCTCATTTCATAGAGCTCTTTTTTAGTGATATGCGGAATAGTAACCTTCATATATCCTCTCTCTTTTCTAAGCTTCCACACATAGTCATCCAGAAGATTTCTAAGTAAAGTCCCTTTCGGAGTCCATAAAGGCAGCCCAGGACCTACTAGATCTGAAAAAACGAAGAGTCCGAGTTCTTTTCCTAGTTTTTTATGGTCCCGTTTCTTAGCTTCCTCAATCTGCCATAGATACTTTTCAAGATCTTCTTTTGTTTCAAACGCAGTGCCGTAAATTCTGGTGAGCATTTTATTTTTCTCGTCACCACGCCAGTAGGCTCCAGCTATCGATAGTAATTTAAAATGCTTCAGTTGTTCTTTTGGGTTATCAATATGTCCGCCGCGGCATAAATCTTCGAACCCACCAGATTTATAAAAGGAAATGGATTCACCTTTTAGAGCAATTTCATTGATGAGCTCTCTTTTGTATTCGTTTTTGCTTATTTTTTCAAGAGCCTGATCCTTATTTACCTCAATTTTCTCAAAACTGTTCCACTTTTTTCCTAATTCACGCATTTTTTGCTCTATTTTAGAAAGGTCTTTTTCAGTAATAGGTTCTTTAAAGTCAAAGTCGTAGTAAAATCCTGATTCAGTCGCGGGACCAATAGTTCTTTTTGCATCTGGATAGAACTCCATTACAGCTGCAGCAAGTAGATGAGCAGCAGAGTGTCTTAGTTTTTGAAGATTTTCTAACTTTTCCATATAATAAAGGAATTATACTGTATTTTATGAAAAAATAAATCTGGGGAAAAGAAGCCTACGTAGTTGGGAACTCGTTTTCAAGGTGTTTAACTCTGACCTCATGATTAATGAGCACTCCTCTGATTTCGTCTCTAAATACTTTTATTAGTCGGTCTATATTTATCTGAACATTGTTGATAATTTTCTTCTCAAGTTGGTAAATTTCTTTTAGTTGCGGTGATCATTCAATTATTGTATGTTTTAGTCTTTGAAAGTTCAATGGACTATAAACTACAGGAAAGAGTAGGTTATTTGTATCAAGTTTTAGAAGATATCTATTTATTTATGAATTTTTTCTGTTATGAATTCTTCTCTCAGCTTCAGTTAAGTATCGTTTTCTGACTCTGATATTGATTGGTGTAACTTCGAGCAGTTCATCTTCGTTAATGAAATCAAGGGCTTGTTCAAGAGAAATAGGTGAAGGTGGCTCTAATTGAATATTTACCCCTTCTCCTGATGAACGGTTATTTGTAAGCTGTTTTGCTTTGCAGACATTCACCTCAACATCCATTTCTTTAGATGCTATACCGACGACCATCCCTTGATAAACTTCTACTTGTGGACCGATGAACAACTTTCCTCTATCCTGGGCATTTGCGAGTCCGTAAGAAAGAGTAGTTCCACTTTGGGTAACGACAAGCGCTCCACTCCTATTTGTTTCCATTTTCGTACCTTTAGGTTCATATCCTAAGAGAAATGAGTTCATGATTGCAGTGCCTCGTGTTTTTGTGAGAAGATTATTGCGTATTCCCAGTAAGTTTTGACTGGAAATTTTATAAACAAGTCGGGTGTTGTTGTTATGATCTTGTGTCATGTTTAACATTGTTCCTTTACGTTTGCCCATTTCTTCAGAAACTAGACCCATATAGTCCTGTGGAACATCAATGGTGACTTCCTCATATGGCTCACTCATGACCCCATCCACAGACTTATAAATAACCTGTGGTTTTGAGATCTGCATCTCGTAGCCTTCTCTTCTCATACTCTCAACAAGTACTGAAAGATGAAGCTCTCCTCGTCCATGAATGACAAAGTTTATTCCTTCTGGATCGTCTTCAATCTTTAGTCCTAAGTTCGTCTCTTTTTCTTTCATAAGTCGTTCGCGGAGCTGTCTAGATGTTGTGTACTTACCTTCGCGGCCTGCAAAAGGCGATGTATTTGGTCCTAAGGTAATCTTAATTGTCGGATCTTCAACTTCGATTTTAGGAAGGCTGATAGGATTTGCGGGGTCAGTAACGGTATTACCAATTGTTAGCTCAGGAATTCCAGCGATAGCAATGATATCACCAGATACAGCTTCCTCGATTTCGTCGCGCAGTAAACCTTTACTTGTGTATAGTTTTTGAACTTTATAGTTGCCAAGTATTTTTCCTTCATCAACAACGACTACATTCGCATTTTTTTTAAGAGTACCCTGGGTGACTTTACCAATACAGAGTTTTCCAACATAGTTATCATAATCAAGAGTTGAGACTAACATTTGAAAAGGTTTATCTGTGTTGATATGAACGTTTGGGACCTCCTTGAGAACTGTATCAAATAACGGCTGTAGGTCACCAGGTGTTTCCGAGGTGTAGTTACTTGGTAACTCCAAAAAGGATTTTCCATCTCTCCCGACGGCAAAAAGGGTTGTAAAGTTTAAAGCCGATTCATCATGAGCGAGTTCAAGAAAAAGACTCTCAACTTCATGGATAATTTCCTGAGGCCGGGCATCTTTTTTATCAATTTTATTTATTACGAGAATAATTTTTAAGTGTGACTCTAGAGCTTTTTTAAGTACAAACTTAGTTTGTGGCAGTGGGCCTTCAGCTGCATCGACCAAAAGGATTGCTGCGCTTGCCATATTCATAATCCGCTCTACTTCACCTCCAAAGTCAGCATGACCTGGGGTATCAATGATGTTTATTTTTACGTCCTTATAAAGGACAGCAGTATTTTTAGCTAAAATTGTGATCCCGCGTTCTCTTTCTTGGGCGTTTGAGTCCATGATAAGTGTCTCAGACATCTCTTTCTGATTATCTCTGAAAGTATGTGTCTGTTTAAGCATGGCATCAACTAAGGTAGTCTTTCCATGATCAACGTGAGCGATTATAGCGATATTTTTTATTTCCATGAGAATTTATTTCCAAAAATAAAACACACCTCCTTGCGTGTGTTATTAGAATTGTAACACATATATTCAAAAAGTATATAAGTATACTATTGTTGATTAATTTGATTTGAAAGAAAGGAATCGCACAGATAGTAGTAAAAAAGCTTTTAAAAAGCTGAAAAAAGATGCGGCTGCAAGGTTTATACCCTGCAGCCGCCTTGGTTATTCATCCAGTTAATCCGATGTTAAAGATTGAAGTGGTAATTACTGTTACCCAGCCAAGAGCGAAAAGTTGATGGTTCAGCTTTCTGCTCTCCCACTTGTCCCAAAACTCAACAGTCCTCTTGTCTACAAGGACTAGTAGGCAGTGAATTACAACCATGCCTACATATCCTATATAAACTTGGTGTGAAATCTTTGCTAACTGTACAAAGAGGAGTGCTAGAGCAGCTCCAAATGTGTACCATAGGAACAGAGGTCCCTTTGTGTTGAGATGGTAAAGTCCGGCTCTCCAGAGGCTGTATGACTTATCGTCTTCTAACGTATTCATGGTTTCTCCTCCTAGCCTGTCCATCCGAACTTTTTGAGTGAAAGATAGAGTGCAAACAGGCACCCTAAGGTGTAAAAGATCCCAAACAAAATGTAGTTTCTCTTTATTTTGGTATTACCATAAAAAATGTAGTGTATCGGAAAAACACCAATTGTCATAAATGACAGTAGGTAACTTACCCATGCTAAATGAGTGTTGAGGAATCCTCCAAGAAGGACAACCGAAGTCCAGATTCCCAACCCGGCAAATAACAAAGGTATTACTATAGCTAAGGCTAAATTGTAACACATATCCGTGTCAACTTTTCTAAAGAACTTCATCTTTTCTCCTTCTCTCTTTTCTTAAAAATCTATCAATAGGCACAATGCTTACGATAGTTTTTAAGATTTTCTTACTTTCTCAAGTAAGGAACCTATAATGTCCAATCGGCTAAACATTATAGATCCCCACTTGAGATCTTATCTGTGCGATTTATAAAAGTGCTGATTCCAGAAAATGAGGCCTGGCGATAGAGCCTGTTCTCGGTAATTCTCTCGCTATTATATCATAAACCTATAGTAAAAATGAACCATTGTTGTAGTGCCTTCTTTAGACGTTATACCTAACAGGGTGGTTAATCAGCTTAATTAACTTAAATAAGGAGTTATCTTGACAAAAAAAAGGCGATCAAATAACATTAGAGTATGAAAAAATCTACTTTACAGAAAATTCCAGTAAACACTCAAGATGTTTTTATACTTCCACTATTATTTTCTGCCATACTCTTAGAAGTGCTGACTGTGTATACAACAGATATTAGTAATAAAAATACCTTAATCTATTCAACGGAGATATTCTTTAGTTTTCTCCTAATAATTGCAGGGATTATATTGTTGATTGGATCAAGATGGCCAATAGTTGCAAGAATTATGATAAGTTTGGTTTTTATAGTTTCTTTTCTGCTCTTACGTTTGTTGATATATATAAATCTCTCTGGTGGAATAATGTTTTGATCCTTTATACCCACACCTTAAAGAGAGGAGTTATAACATTTGAAGACATTTAGCCTATTGATAAGCCCCTCAGCCACAATCGGCTGTGAGAGTACAAGTTTGCATGCTTTCTTTATCTGATCTGGGTTCATGATTTCACTATAGGCAGTTTCAACAACTCCACTTTCAGGATATGCCACACCATTTGTAATAACAATTGTTTTTGAAGTGAGAGCATTTTGAGTTAGATGTTTGGCGTTTAGATACCCTTTGCGGAAAATATTGGGATTTGTATCAATAATTGAGTCTAGAAGAGGTAATCTTGCTAGATATGCTACTGCCGGGGCAATCGAGTTTTCTCCGTAAATATATGATGGTTGTTCTTTTTTAACTGTCGAGACTATCTTATCTATATCTTGAACTTTACCGAGTTGTGAGTATGAAGAAATGTAGACAAAAAGATTATAAACTGAGCATAAAATAATCAGTGTTACAAATAAGTAAATAAACCTCTGTTTTCTCTTGATATATAAATATATCTCCGCAACATTTATAACGAGAAATGGTACAGTTATGTTCAGATACAAATAGTAAACATCTTGATAAAATAGGGCAAAAATGACTGAAAAAACCGAAACTAGTCCTAAGAGAAGGTTTTTTTTAAAGTTAACAAGGCTAAATATCAGGAGACAGAACAGAAGTAAGTCGTGTTGAATGAAGAATAAAATTTCTGGAAGCTTTGGAATACCCTGTGATCGGGTAAACGAGTACATTATATCCTTGATCAGATCATTTCCTGCATAAATAAAAGAAGGCAGCAGAATCAAAATGATTGTAGCCCCAAAACCTAAGCTAAACTTTAAAAGTTCATTTTTTCGCTTAAGTAGTAGATCAACAATAAATGCTATGACGATGGGTAAAAAGTAAAGCTTTGTACAAAGAGCACAGGCAAAAAGCACTCCAGATTGCACAGGTCTCCTCCGTATAAACATCAAGTATCCACCTGTAGCAAATAGACTCCCTAGGAATACTCCAGATTGATGGTCAGAGGTCGAAAGAACAATGAACGAAAATAAATAAAGTAAGCTTCCCATAGCTGCCGTAAGCTCTTTACCAGTTGTTTTTTTTACAATTAGAAATATCAAACATGAGGTTACAATTATCTCAATTACCGAAGTCAGGTAGTATATTTGAATGTTCCCTCCAGTCAGCCAGTAGTATAAGACCGATATAGAGGGGAATAAGGGCAGGTTTGTAAAAAATATATCATGGTAGAGCGTTTTACCATGAGCTATTTGGTAGGCAGTATAAAAATAGACATTTGTATCTGAGAGACGTATACCTAAATTAGTAGCTTTGAATGTCAGTAAGATGACTGAGCTGAGAATAACGAGGAATATATAGGGCATTTTAGTGGGCGTATCAGGACTTGAACCTGAGACCTTTACAATGTCAATGTAACGCTCTAGCCAACTGAGCTATACGCCCATCAGAGAACATTATATACCACGATTTACGGTTTTTGTTAAGAACTGGAGTGAACCAGCACAACTGAACCCAGTCTGGTTTTCAGCTTACATTGATAACTTCATTCCTACGATATAGGCGATGACGATCGCAGCGATAATAATGAAAACTACTCCAAACTGAATGATTGCACTTGGAGCATCAGTAGACATTGATGATACTGATCTTGAAGATCTGGTTTTTACGGCTCTTTTTGGAGCTCTTTTTGCTGTTTTTTTCATACTTTAAATAGAAATAAATATATAAATGTGTATTATTTTTAGAATAAGGAAGTTTGCGGTCGTTGTCAATGCGAGTTTACTATATATACTTCGATATAGATCGATTCACTAGTGAAAATTATTCGAAAATTTGACTATAGCACTATCACGAAAGTCTAATTAGAGACTCCAACACTCATATCTGTCAGAACAATTTGAGGTCCATATAAATAATTATAGGATATTAAGTTCTACATCTACTCTCTATCAATAGCGTGCTATTCATAAAGTACGTTTGTGGAATCTACCCTCTTAATATCAAAAATCTGGCGGGTATTAGTGAATAAGTTAGAACTTTTTATTCTATTTGAGATAAATCTATTTCTGCTTTCTAATTTGACCAATAGCAATAATCGCAACTATGTCGGGCGGACATAAATCCTCGACTGTCGATTGAGAATTGACTAAATTAGTATTAAAATAAAAACATATGAATAAGAAAATTCTATTTATTATTGGGATAATTCTTATTATTTCTATAGTTTTATTCATGTATATTGAACATCCTAATACTTTTTTATTTTGGCAAAAAGTAAGCATTCAAGAATTGAGTAATTACTCAAATGTTAATTGTTCAAAACCGATTAAGGTTTTTGTTCGTCTGAATCCAAATTACAAACCAACTAACAGGCCAGCAATTGCACTTCCAGACGATAGGTATCTTTATGAACCAGTGGATCCTTTCGAAGCAAAATTATTTTGTAGATCTCAACTTTTCATCGAAAGTGAGGGAATACTTAAAGTACTTCAGAGACCCGAAGTGCTAAAACAAATAAACAAATATCAATATAAAGAAGTAAGTGTTGTAGCTCTAAAATTCGGGCTTATTAAGGATAAAGATTTTGTTAACAGGCTATTACCAACTTACAAAGGCAGAGAGATTGGTTGTATTATAATCGTAGAAACTCCTGGCGAGAAAAAAGTTTATCTTGAAGATGAAAAACTACAAGCATTCGAAGAATTAGACTACTCTACATTTAGTAAGTATCTTAATAATGCAAGTCCGACTGACAAACAATTGTTTACAGAAAATCTCCATTAAAAAGAATTTTCAAAAGAATTCTCTGTTTAGTTTTTGTAAAAGTTTGTCTAAAAAAAGCGGAGCCAAAGGGACTTGAACCCTCAACCTCATCCGTGACAGGGATGCGCTCTAACCAATTGAGCTATGACTCCAGATTTTAAATTATACCAAAAAAAAAAGAATCAAATTTATATCAATTACAAAATCAACGATTGTAGCATGTAGTCTATGGTAATTATATAATGAAGCAGTAAAATAAGATTAGTTTTTTTACGGAGCGTTAACCTTTAAAAAAACACCTCCTGCACCCGTCCACTACGAAAGCAAGACGGGTTTTTTTAATTAATTTTCCCAACCAAACTCTCGTTACTCATTTCAGAAATGCTTATTCTATGAATCTCTCCCTTTAGATCATTAGAAGAGTGAATCATAGCCGGAATTTGATTATCTAAAACAACACGTTGATACTCCCCTTCTCTTTTTTCTAAAAATAAAGCATTAAATGAATGCCCCACATGCTTCTGCAAAAATTGTGCATATTTTCGTTTTGTTAGTCCAGCCAAAGCCTTTGCCCGTTTTATTTTGTCTTCGGGACTCGGCTCTTTTAGTCGTTTAGCCATATAATAAGCTGCTGTATGCTGACGTTGTGAAAAGCGGAAAATATGAAATTTCGAGATTGGAGACTGTTCAAGAAAGTTGTACGTGTCTTCAAAGTCCTTGTCATTTTCTTCTAAGAATCCAACTATAATGTCTGTTCCGATAAATGTAAATGGTTTTATTTTATCCAGTTCGTGAAGTCTCTCGATAAATTCCTGTCGTTTATAGTCACGTTTCATCAAAGCTAGAATTTTGTCACAGCCTGATTGCAAAGGAATATGAAAAAAGTTAACAATCCTATCTGACTTAGGATGAGATTTATAGAAATGAAAGAACTCCTCATTTATGCTCCAAGGGTGAATTGAGCCAAAACTTATCCGAGGGACCGAGGTCTTCTCCAAAACTGCCTCCAGAAGGGCCAAAAATGAGTCCTTACTGTCCTTTCCGTAGGCTTCAGTGTTAATTGCGGTTACTATTACCTCCTTCAGCCTATCCTCGTAAGAATTGATCTTATCGACAATTTCCTGTTTAGCCTTGGATTTAGGAAGACCTCGCAAGTATGGGACTATGCAGAAGGTACAGAATCTATGGCAGCCGTCTTGGATTTTTATTATGAGCCTTCCCGAGTCGATATATTTGTCGTGATAAGCGTCTTTTGTTGAAGAATCTTGAACAAGTTTTTGAGGGGGACCGGACTTTTTTAATATCAAAGATGCTAAAAACTCTTTATTAAGGTTATCTACTAGAATGTCTACATTGGGAATCTGAAGTCCCTGCTTGAGCCAGTTGGATGCTGCACAGCCGGTCACAATAATTTTTGTATTGGGAAATTTATGTTTAGTTTGATTAATATGCTGCCTTGCTTCTCGTTCCGCCTTATTTGTAACAGCACACGAGTTGATGATATAGAGGTCAGGAGCTGTGCCATCATAGGTATAACCAAGGTGAATTAGCTGTCTGTCAAGCTCTTCCTTCTCTGCCTGATTAACTCGGCAGCCAAAAGCAAAACTAGAAAATTTATTCATAGGATTTATTATACAGCCTCACTCGCATAAACTGCAGATATTATAAGTGAATTGATGAGATAGAGTTGTCAAAGTGGGACTTTGAAAGCCTCTTTGAGTCTTAGCCTCATCTTATAAAAGATACTGCTACTTTAATTCAGCCAAAATGTGGACAATAATCACATTTACAGCATCACAACAGTACTACTTGACATTAATACATATTGGTGGTATAATCTCTTTAGATCGTAAGGTTTTTCTACGCAAGTTAGAAGAGCTTTACGATTTTTTTTATGCTAAAAAAGTTTTCGATTATAGTGATTTTGACTTTAGTCTTAATCATTCCCTCTTCAGTTCACGCTCAAGATGAGGCTGGAAGCTCCGCAATGCTGAAGCATCCACTTTTAAACTCAACGGCCTTAAAAATTGAGTCCAAGCCCGCTTCATATGAGCTAAAAAAACAAACAATCAAATCTGTACTTCAAAGGTACCATTCACCGCTAAAAGATGAAGATATCAATGAGTTTATGAAACAGTGTACAGCACTCGAGATGAACTGTTATCTTCTCCCTTCAATATTTGGAGTCGAGTCTCAGTTCTGTAACGCTATCGCTCCCGGTTCAAATAACTGTGCAGGTTGGGGTGGCGGATATATTCGATTTACGAGCTACAAGGATGGAATAAAGACTATCTCACAAGGACTTAAAGCCAACTATATCGGTAGAGGTGCTTCGTCTGTTGAGAGCGTTGGTAGGATCTACGCTTCGAGTGGTGCCTGGCCTCAAAAAGTACATAATTTCTTGGGGATTTTTGAAGCTGAAGAAAGAAAAAATCAATTGCTTTCTGCAGCAAATGATGTACAATAATAGGCATGATAACGCATAAACTTAACAAACTTCCTAAAAATACTATTCAGATCGACGTCACCATTCCTTGGATAGACATCAAAGAAGAATATAAAACTGCTTTTGATTTAATTTTGGCTCAGTTCGAGTTGAAAGGCTATCGAAAAGGAAAAGTTCCGGTTGACCTTGCTGAAAAACATATTCCCAGAGACTCTGTGTATCAGCAACTTATTCGCTCGTTCATGCCCAGAATCTATGAAGATATTGTGAAAAAGGAAGATCTAAAACCAGTTGTTTCTCCTAGAATTGAGCTTAAGACAGCCAAAGAAAACGAAGACTGGAAGATTGAGTTTCATCTTGCTGAAAGACCCCTTGTAGACTTGAAAAACTATAAAGAAGCTGTCAAGAAAGCTAAATCTGAAGCCAAGAAGGATGATATTTGGGTTCCAGGGAAAGATAAAGCTGAACCAGATAAAAAAGAAAGTGACCAAAAGGCCCTTAATGACGTATTGAATGCACTTTTGAAAGAGGTCGAGTGTGAGATCTCTGAGCTTATCTTAGAAGAAGAGCTAAATCAACGTTTAACTAAACTAGTTGACGATATCCAGAAGCTCGGTTTAACGACTGAGACCTACCTAAAGTCTAAAAATATAACCATGGAGGACCTTAAAAAGCAGTATGCAAAAGAGCTCGATGAGATGTATAAAATGGAGTTTATTTTGATGGCTGTGGCTGAAAAGGAACATATTACTGTTGACCAGACTGATTTAGACAAAATGTTTAATGCTATATCTAATGAAAAAGAGAGGGCTTCTGCCCGGCAGAATGCCTATTTTTACGCCTCTGTACTTAGAAAGCAAAAAACACTAGATTACTTAGTCGGGCTATAACTACTAATAAGTGCCTTGAATTAGAAAATAGCCTGTAGTATAATAGAGTTATGCAACACAGCAATTCCGGAGCACAGAAAAGACAGGCATCTTACGACACAGATGCTTTAGAGATGTTAAAAAGTATGCCTGCTGGTGTGGCTAAAACTACTTTACAAACGTTCGGTGATATCGGTGCAGGCATGGGTCAGGATATGCTTGATACTTTCTTAGGCGCTGGAGTACAGGAAAACAATGAAAAATCTCCAAAAAACTCTGAACATGCTCCTGGAAATTTTCAGAAAAAAGTTGAGTTTAAAAGACTTTATGACTTCCAGGCAGAGTCTGAAAAAAATACAATAAAAGAACTTCTGAAGAAAATTCATGACGAGATTCATGCTCTAAAACAGGCAAACTCTTCACTTGCTCAGGAAGTTAAAGATATAGAAAAAGTAACCCTAAGCTCTGCTGACGAGAAACCTGGTGTTTATCACATTAGATTTTTAGAGTTAGTACTGTCTTTTATTCAGACTTTAAAGGCAAAAGTAAATGAATCGAGTACATGGTTACAGGCGATACAGTCAAAAAAGAAAAAAAGAGGTTCAGCCTTCGCTGTGCGTTCCAAGAAAAGTGGAACGAGCTACTCTCAGTCAGAAGAGCATAAGCTTGTACGGTCTACACAGTAATTAGTTAAATATATGACAGAACAAGACAATTCGATTGATTCTCGCCCTCAATGTCTTTAATGAGGAACCGATACTAAGAGATACTAAAACTTCCGAGTTAATGGAAGGAATAAATAAATCAAGAGACTATCTCAATAGTTTAGTTAATGATTACGATAATTTATAATAGAGCTCTACTCAATCCAGCCCCAAACGTTAGAAACCCCATTTGCCCAGCTCACGTTTGATGAGGGCGTATACTTTCCCATGATCTGTTTTGGGGTAACGAGTCCTTTATTTATGTACTCTTCTTTGAGTCCTTTGGCGACGGTATCAATGCCTTCTTCAAACGACGAAAATCGAGTCACATGACCAGGCCAGATGCCCCATCCCCAACAATTATATGAGTTATCGGGAATTACATTACAGGCATTGGATTCCTGAACACTAATGGCTGCAAGGAGTCTGTAGTCAAAGCTGTATTTATCGGAGACTTTGACGATGTAGCCAGCCAGATCATACAATGGTGAGTTGCGCAGTCGAAAGAAGGCTTGGAGGTTTGCGGCACGTCCATCAGATGTCTCAATTTCAGCCTGATATGCTCCAAGAACAAGGGGAGCTGAAGGTATTGAAAACTGTTTATTTGCAACTCGCGCGTTCTCAATTTCTGAGAGAAGTTGAGAAGTCGAAGTCAGTCGTTGATGATGTCTGATAACCTTCATTGTGACAACAATATTGAATAAAACGAGGAGGATAAACGCTGCAAAAAGTGAGGTGTTTTTTAAGGCCATATTTATACTATAGGCAAACTGGTTCTTACAGTCAAGTAGTTCAAATCTATATTTTAATGGTTAAGGTATTTTATAGAAGTAGGTCGAAAACGGCTTATGTTCTATAGTTTTAAATCGATACTTAAATAATGTGTGTACCTCAAATCCATGCGAGATGATTAAAGTCTTTCTTTTACTTTCCTTAAGGAGTCTTTTATCGAAAGTCTTAATAAGTTTTGGCATTAAGAAGATGTAGATAACATCGGCCTTGCTAAAATCAGTTGTTTTAACATTCTCTGTCGTAAACACAATATCTTTTAGTTTTTGACGCCTGGTATGGAAGCGGGCTAGCAGATTGAGAGTAGGATTGATATCTATTCCCTTACCAACAACCCCATATATTCTTGCGGCGCAGCGTAGCACTCTCCCGTCGCCACTGCCAAGTTCGAGTAAATACCGCCCTTTTTTAAGGCCAGCTTCACCCAAAAAATCATCTATTTCTTTTTGTTTAGTTGGAACATAAAAAGCACCTCTTAAGACTGAGTAAAGTAAGGAAAGGACGTAAACACAGAAGAAAAGTAAGAAAATTAATTCTATAAATATTGCTGTCAGGTATATAAAAGTCGCCATGTTGGTATTGTAGATTATTTATAGTTTATTTGCTATAAAGATTAGTTGTCATGAGATATGAAGAGAGTATTCTGTACGTATTTTAAGATAAAAAGTATATAATATACAAAGAAATTGAAGCTGCCTCTGTAGCTTAATGGATAGAGTACTGGTCTTCGAAACCAGTGATGCGGGTTCGATTCCCCCCAGAGGCACAGAGTAGTCTAAATTCGGGCCTGTAGCTCAACTGGCAGAGCATCTCCCTCTTAAGGAGGTGGTTGAGAGTTCGATTCTCTCCAGGCTCACCAAACGAAACGCTCATAACTTCAGGGTCACGAATAGCCTGATAATATGCGCTAATCTCGGTGTTCGAATAGCCTGGGTACTCCCAAGACAAACCAGATGGGTAAATCGAACACAAGAGCACTCGTTTGGCGGGAAGTCGAGCGTCATCGTAGGTTTGTGCCAGATGTGCAAACTTTTCTTTGATAAAAGCAATAATCTTTTCAAGGTTATACTTATCAATCAAAGCATCACTTTTTGAGAGTTGTGCAGTAATAACTCGTTCTTCAATTGCCTTATTTTGCTCTTTAAAAATGTCATCTGAATATACTCCGAGCAAGTTCTTTTCAATAAGAGCCTGTCTTAAAGAATATAGTTTTGCAAGCTCAACATCAGCCTCATCTTTTCTCTTTTGAAGATTTGCTATACGTTTATAGTATGTTTTTCTCAAAAGAGAAATGAATAAGGTCAGCGCTTCAGCTGTAGGTTTAATTTCCTCCATGCGTTCTAACATAGCGTCATTGAGATCTTTAATAGGAACAGATGCATATCCGCAACGATTGCGACAAAAGTAATATGCATACTTAGAACATTTCCCTTTGCTCCATGCACCTGTAAATACTGCACCACATTTACTACATTTGATAATCCGTCTTAAGGGAAATTCTGGATTATCTCTGTTTTTTCTGGCAAGAGGGACTTTGATATTTGTATTTCGTCCTGCGAGGATTGCCTGCACTTTATAGTACATCTCTTTTGAGATCATAGGTGGATGTTGACCGATTACCTCTTCTGGATATTGTTCTGATACCAAGAGTCCTATATAAAATTTATTTTTAAAGAGGCGTGACACATTCTGAAGACGCATAGGATACTCTTTTCCTTTTAATTTCTGTTTTATTCCCCATTCATTCATAATGGTTGCCATTTCACGAAGCGATTTAGTACCTGTTGCCATCAGTTCCCAAGCATCTTTAACTTTATCGAACGTTTTAGGATCTTTGACTGTATATCCATTTTCACTTCTGTAGCCGAGTGCTACTGGACCATGGTTAAGACCGGCTAAAAAACGAGCTCTCATGCCGTTTTTAGTACGCTCCGATCTCACATCGTTATCTAACTGTCCAAATGCAGCAAGCATGGTCTCCACAAGCTTATTTGTTGGACTATTGCCTGTTGGTTCAGTTGCCGATATCAGAGCAATTCCATACTCTGCTAACTTCTTGCGGATTGCCAGATAATCAGCTGTTTGTCGCGACATACGATCTAGCCGATAGACAATGACTGCCTGTACAGAACGCTTATTTTTTCTGCAAAACTCTAAAAGTTCTATTAACACAGGTCGTCCAGTAATTGTTTTTGCCGACCTCCCTTCTTCTTTAAATATCTGTATTACCTCCATATTCCGTCGCTGTGCCTCCTGCAGACAGATTTGTTCTTGTGTGCCTAAAGAGAAGTTATCTACCTGCTCTTCAGTTGAAACTCGTAAATAGAGCACGGCTTTTTTCGGTTGTGCTAGACCGTTTTCCATAGTGATCATATAGTTTAAAAAGTAATTTGTAATAGATCTTTTAGAGTTTTGCCTTCAAAAACATGCTTTTCATACTCATCTAGCCATTCATTGATTAAAAACTCAAATTCAGCAATTACTGTTTGTATTTGTTCATCAGTTTGCGATTTGCCCGTATCCTTGAGCATATGCCGAGCTTGTTGAATTTTATTTTCTTCTGCGGGAGTTGGAAAAAGAGAGTTTAAGGTATGCTCTGCAATTATTTGTGGTTGAGAGGATTCACTTGCTAATAAATATACAGACTCATTCGCTGTCTTCATTTGAGTTTGATTTGCATGTAGGTTATGTTCGCTCATATTAGTTTTTCTATCTTAAAACTATCGAGATAAAGATAGTATATATCTAAATAACGATAGTGTCAAGGGGTATTTCGAACACCTGAGTATCTGGTAGTTAAAATCCTTACATTCATGCTATACTAACAGCATTACTATGAGGACTATTATTATTACATCATCAGGATGGTCATTAATGAAGATAGTAGGTGAAATGTTACAAATACTTCCTAAGAAGCGACCCCTTGAGGTTGCATTTATCACAACTGCCTCAAAAACACTGAAAGATAAACTTCCGATTGGACAAGATCAAATAGTTATGGAAGAATTTGGTTTCCATGTAGTCCATTATGATCTTGAGAAGAAAACGAAAGATGAAGTAAGAGAATTTTTAAATAACAAGGATGTAATTTATATAGAGGATGGTAGTGCTTTTTACCTCCTCAAAATGGTACGTGAAAGCGGATTTGATAAACTCTTGCCAGAATTTCTTGATAAGGGAGTTATTTTTATTGGTCGAGGTGAAGGAAATTATATTTTAAGCCCAATCATGCATATTCCTGCTTGGTCAAAGGAAGATATTGAACAGTTTGGAAATCAAGTTAAGGGAGTAAATCTCATCCCTTTTCTAGTTAAAACTCATTATACGAAAAAACATGAACAAGAATTACTTGAAGAAATGAAACTATCGAAATACCCAATAGTACCCCTTACTGATGAGGAGGCTTTGATTATACGTGATAACAAAGTTGAATATTTAGGTGAACCTTCACGAAAACTGAATTTGACAGTGAACTAACTCCATCAACTTAAGTCCTCCAATTACTCTCTTAATATTGAAATACTACAGGATTAGGAGTATAATACGCCCTAAGATTAAAATTAATTACTATGGACACAAATAGCCAATCATCGGCAGGAGCTAATTTAATATATCTTTTCTTTAAGTTGATCTATCTCATGTTCAAAGAGTTAGCTCAACCTCTTATTGAAGCTTCATTGCCACCCTTGCTTGCTATAGCTCCGTATCTTATTATTGCTGGTGCAATATCTATTGTTCTTCTTATCATAGCGTTAATCTTACGTATTAGATTTTTTCGAGCTTATCTAAAAGAACAAGCAGTATTACTTGAACTTGTTCCCTCAGATACGACCTTACAGTCTCAATTCTCAACTGAACAGTTATTTACTACCCTTCATAAAGTAACGGAACCTTCTTCTTGGATTAACAGAACAATTGGTAATAAACGACCTTTTAGCTTTGAGATAGCCTCAACAAAAAGTGAAGGAATCAGATATATCATAAAGACCTCACAGTATAATGCAAACTTAATTCAAAAGAATTTACGTTCTTATCTATCAGATATAGAAATTAGAGAAATACATGACTATTTGCCTCAAACTATAGAAGATGTAGATAAAGTTTGGCAGATTGTTGAGGTAAAGCTAGGGAGACATTTTGCAATTCCTTTAGTCTCTCAATCTCAGTTGGACAAACATGATCCGATTGCATATATCACAGGGCAAATGACGCAACTGTCAGAAGGTGATTTAGTATCTATGCAGTTGGTGCTTACACCTGTGTATTATGACACCCACCCGAAAATTAAGGAAGAGGCATCATTAATCAAAAGTACCATCATGAGAGGGAAA
>JBBRMU010000014.1:0-27461 GCA_038230655.1 Patescibacteria group bacterium
AAAAAAAATAGTTATTGATGAGGCTAAGAATGCTACCCCAGTTTTTAAAGCATCATATCCAAGTACATTCTGTAAGTAAATCGGCATGATAAAAAAAATCCCAAACTGACCTAACGATATAATCCCTAAAGTAAGTAGACCCATACTAAAAGCTCTATTTTTAAACATACTCAACTTCAGTAGTGGATGTCCACCTTTTTTCTCTAAGAAATACTCGTTAGCCACAAAAAGCGACAGAAAAATTGCTGCGATTAGAAAAACAAACGGGATTAATGAAATATCAGAAAATGGCCACTGGACTGTATCAGAAATTGTAAGTTCATTTGGTTTCCACCAGCCATACTTTCTTCCTTCTATAAATCCAAATATCAGACTGAACAGTCCTAAACCGGAATAAAGCGTCCCAAACCAGTCAAATTTCTTGTCAGACTGACCTTTAGATTCTTTAATAAATATCGAGCCTATAATTGCGACTAAAGCCACGATAACATTGATACGTAGGGACCATCTCCAAGAGTAGTATGTTGTCAAAAACCCCCCAAGGAGAGGTCCTATAGCAGCTGATGCACCTGCTACGGAGCCCCAAACTCCAAATGCAATCGCTCGTTCTTTTCCGTGGAACTCACTGACAAGAAGTGACAGAGAAGTGGTCATCATCATTGCGGCGCCAACCGCTTCGATGAGCGCTTCACCAATAAATAGTATGATCGCGTTTGGCGCTATCGAGGCAATAAATGATCCTATAGCAAAAAAAATAGCTCCCAATATAAATATTTTTTTCCTGCCTACTAAATCTGCAACTCGTCCAACTGTTATCAGAAGAGTTGCTATTATAAGTGCATATCCGGAAACGACCCACTGGATTGAGTCATAACTCGTTTTTAAATCTTTAAGTATATAAGGAATGGCGACGTTCAAAACAGTATTGTCAATAATTACAATTGCAAGACCCAGCGCAAGAAAAATCAATGCTACCCATCGGTATTTAATTACTTCTTCAGTCATGTTATATTATATCTGATTTTTCATGAATTTTGAGCTCAAAATGTTTAATTCATTGAATTAAAGAAGGACTGAATCAACTACAATAAAGTATGTTACTGGGAGTAATTTCTATTTCTTCAGTCGAGACTGCAATAAATAATTACTTTGAATGGTGCAATGCCTCTATCTGAAGCGCAAATCATTATCTCAAGTAACTGGCTAAGTGTTTTTGTACAAATTCAACAGTCAGACTATTGTAGCTTAAAGTTTTTGAAAAAGTTTTGAACGCTAATAATATTTAAGAAACCAGGTCTAATCCGGTGAACTGTCAAAAGTTGATCGCGATAGATGGTAATTCCAGGTTTTGTTGTTACAGCTACTGTATAACCTGCCTCATGTACTGCATTTACTACATCATCATTGTAGCTTCCTCCTGGATAAGCAAAAGTTTCTATTTTAATATTAAACATATCTTCAATTATTTTCTTGCTTTCTAGGATCTGTTTTTTTACCTGTAAGAGTGGAATATGTTTTAAGTCAGGATGAGTAACTGTATGATCCCCTATCTCAACTAGACCGCTTTTAGCAATTTCATCAAGTTGAGATTTACTAAGGTATCCATCTCTGTCAATAAAACCTGAGACAATATATATTGTTGATTTAAACTTATACTTTTTAAGTATCGGGAATGCATCCGTGTAAAAATCTTCATAGCCATCATCAAAAGTTAAAATAATACTATTGGAAGTTAACGTAATTTTTTGTTTTAGGATGTCTGGAATTTCTTTTACAAAGTATGTATTATAATGGTTGTCATTGAGCATCTTAAACTGTGACTCTAATAAAGCTGGAGATGTATCTAGTTTAATTCTTGTTGTGTCATTAGGATCTTTTACATGCTCAACATAGTGGTACATAATAATAGGAAGAGTCATTTTAGTTAAGGGAGTTAGTGTCGGACTGAGTTTGATAGTCGGTGAGACTTCAGGTGTCAAAATTTTTTCAGAATATTTTGCACTCAGTAGCTGGGTAACTTCTATGTACCCAAGAAACACTACAATAAGGCATATAGAAAAACTAAACACAAAAATTATTTTCTGTTTTTCTAGTGTTTTCCGAACCTTTTCAGTTCTTTCAGCTTTCTTTTTTCTCATGAGATCATGTTCATTTTAACATGAATCTACCGCTTATGTCGATGTAGGGATATGATGACCATCCATCACTATGCTATACTAGACTATTCTTTCGAGGATTTGTGTAAATAATAGGAGTTGCTATTGTTCTTTTCTCAATTTACAAAGTATCGAAACTTATAAAATAAAGCATGATCTATACAGGAATTGTTCTCAAAGGAAACCAGGATGGCAGAAAGATCGACTTTCCAACACTCAATCTATCACCGTCACTTATTCCTCAAAATCTCCAACATGGTGTCTATGTTTCAACTGTTGCATACAAAAATAAAATATATCTTGGTGCTCTGTATTTTGGACCAAGGCTTGTCAAAAAAGAGAGCCATACAGTTTTAGAAATTCATGTCATAGACTTCAATCAAGAGATCTATAATAAGAAAGTTGAGTTTGAAATCGGTAATTTTATACGTGACATTAGGGATTTTTCATCAATGGAAGAGTTAAAACTACAGATAAAGAAAGATATAGAAAAGGTAAAAAATCTATCTACTTTGAAAAATGACTTTTAAGTTTTTGGATTAAACCAGGATATTTCTCAGGATGGTTGTACTTCTCTGGTACTAATTGAGATAAGAGAGTGAAGGCATATTCGTCGACTGACTGTTTGGCCTGATCAGCAAGATACTTAAGCTCTTCTTTTGTGAGTGTTGGACCCACCGTAAATCTAAAGCGTTTAAATGGGTTAAACCCCTTAGTTAACTTAGTATTATAGTCCCATCCGTCATTCTCAAATCCCATGCCGACAAACATCAAAGCGACTTTACTCTCTGGATCAGTTCCTCTTAAAACTCGGTCAATCGGTTTTTTATTAGCATACTCGAGTTTTTCTCTTCTTCCCTCTTGAGGTGCTAATGGATATAACCATCCTCCTGCTTTTAGTCTCTCAGTAGCTTCTTCGCGGTATTTGGTAAGGGATAAAACTCTATCTTCACGTGACACTTTATCATTAGTACCTTGGTAAACATCTTTACCCCTGACGACTGTATCATCTGTCACTAGCGGTCTCACCTGAATCTCGAATACTTCTAATAATTTTTGCACCAAATTTCTATTGTAAACATGCCAAGCAAGTGGTGCGTATGTTGGCATCATCTCCAGGAGTGGTATTTCATTATAAAGATTTTTATAGATCTCAAATGGATCTCTCTCTGAAAAATGATTGTAAATTACTTGAATACTGTAATTTTCCTTTGCAAGCTCCTCAGCTCGTTGTAAACCGGGACTACTCTCAATATGCTCAGTGAAAGTTGTGGGTAAGAGAAAATTTAATGCCTTCAGTCCCCAGTGCCTGTTATGAATTGCTTTTTCAGACGGTGGAACTAAGGGTAATGTCTCTTTTATCATGCAGCTAGTATATCAGATTTTTGTAATTGTAGATTTTATAATTAAAAATACTATTTTAGGAAAGACTTAAAGTGGCAAAAGATGGCAGATTTTGATGGGTAGAAGGAAAAGACTATTTACTAGTATCGTCAGAAGGAAATTAAACTATAGGAAAAATTCCTCGGGTGGTGATTCATCTCAAAGAGGAGGCCCAGCGAGATTAAAAAATAGTTTACTTAAAATGAGGATTGTAGATGAGTCCGAATACGTTCCCAAAAGGATCCAATATAGTGGCAACTTTTATGTCATCTCCGACATTTTTAACCTTTGAGTGCTCTTTACCGCCAGCTGCCAGTATCTTTTTATACTCTATATCAATATCCTCTACTCCCCAGTAAGCAACTACGCCCGCATGGGAGTCCCCGATTGGTTTGGCATTTGGATCCAGTCCAAGTTCAAAACCTCCAATATTATAGCCAACATAGTAGGATTGATCGAAGTAAGGCTCGACTCCAAGTATCTTTGTGTAGAAACTTTTTGCTTTTCCGATATCATTAACACCATAGATGACTGTTCTAGGGCCTAAAAAGGGAGATATACTCATAAGAAAATTATAGCACTTAAATTTAATATTGTAATGTCCTTCGCAGTGTGAACTATCAGATCATGAAGCCAGATTTCAAATATGCGAAAATAGCTTCAATGATGCGAGGTAAAGCTACTTGAATATATCCTATAATTATTGTATAATAGCCTTCATGAAGAAGCTTTTTGTGACTATACTATTTTTTATTGCGCTGCTAATCCCCTACTCTGTTAAAGCAGGTACCTATGATGAAGCACCAACTAAAATTGTCATCCCAGCCTTAAGACTAGCTTTACCGATACATACGTCTAAAGTCATCTTTGATACATGGGAAGTTCATCTAGACGGAGCCTCATATGGTGAAGGCACAACTCTCCCAGGTAATATCGGCAACACGGTCATTTTCTCTCATGCGCGAATAGGTATGTTTGCAACCCTGCCTAAGATCAAAAAAGGACAAATAATTCATGTTTTCACTAAAAATGACTGGTTTGTATACAAAGTTGAGGACATCTTCGTGGTGAATCCAGATAGAGTTGACGTGCTAGATGATCATCATCAGTATGAGCTCACGATGTATACTTGTATCGGGGCTGACTACAGTCAACGTTTCATTGTAAAGGCGAAGCTGCTTTCAAATCCTTCTTACCTAAACTAACAGACATTCGTAGCTAAAAATATAGCATTTAAGCTTGAAAAATAACTCATAGTATGGTAAAATACACCATTATACCTAATTCTTGAGATTGAAAAGGTTTTAGGAGTTTCCCTATAGTAAAATGAATTATATTCTAAATTTTCTACTTAACTGTGCTCTTAACCTAACCAGATTCGGTTCATTTATTGTTGCATCTCAGAAATCGTTTTTCCTCGTCTGCTTTAGAGCTGTAAAATTCATAGTTAAGACGACTAATAAACTTGTAGTCTTGCCATTCGTCATTCTCAAAAAATTCTGTTTATTTATTTTTCAATCGGTCGTTAGATTTATTAGTACTGTTTATAACAAAGTTGTTGGTGTGTTTATATATCTACTAAAATTGGTGAGAGCAGTCGTACAAAGTACAAAAATATCTATTAAACGCAGTCTTCGTTACTTTAAAAAAGTGATTTATCGGAGTTTTCGACGTTTTTATATTTTTTTAGTCTCAATACTTTCATCAAAAAAAACTAGGATTCTTTTAACAGCTTTTACATTTTTGATCTTTGTCACACTAGCAGGAGTTTATTTTTATACAGTCCCCAACCCCACAAGAATTGAGGACTTTAAGTTGCCGTCTCGTATAGTACTTACAGATAGAAATGGGCAACTACTCTATAGCAGTCGTGCTTACTCAGGTGACTGGATTTCTTATAACAAAATTCCACCGTTCCTAGTAGATGCGGTTGTGGCATCTCAGGATAATAACTTCTTTGTTCATAGCGGATTTGACCCAATTAAAACTACCAGTGAAACTTTTCATAATTTATTTACTCGAGATAATCAAAGAGGATTAACAATCACGCAACAGCTGGCGAAGAAAAATATCTCTCAAAAGGGGCTTCCAATCTTTTCAGGTATAGAGGAAATGATAATTACTAAAAGAATAGAGATGAACTTTAATAAAAAACAAATTTTAGAGGTCTATCTTAACACTCAACTGTTTAATAGATCTGCAATTGGAATACAGAGTGCCGGGGAAAAGTATTTTGGTAAAAGAACCTCCGAGTTAAGTAACTTAGAGTCGGCATATTTATCGAGTATTATCTCTGATGATTTCGATACTTTTGGCAACAAAAAATCAGTAGTAAAAAAGGCAGATGAGGTTCTTTCGCAGATGGTTATAGATAAAAAAATTTCAGAAGATAAGAAAAAAATCATTGAAAAAGATGACCTAACTGTCTTACCGCAAGAGGCATATATAAGAGCACCCTCATTTGTAGGCTATGTACTAGATGAGCTGACTCAGAAATATGGTTCTGAAACATTGGAAAATAAGTCATTAATAGTGAAAACATCACTAGACTTAAATTTGCAAAACTCAGTTCAAAAAGCATTTCTGGAGCAAAGTTTAAACACTGATGAAGTTGAGTTAGGAGCTTTTATCTCTGACTCTAATAATAGAGACATACTAACAATGGTAGGGCCTTTTGACTACTTTGATACCTTAAAACAGACAAAACTGAACTTACTTTTTAAAATGCAAAAGCTAAATCCATTTATAGAGATTATAGATGCTGAAGTAGCAACATACTTTAAAAAAGAGTCATCATTAGAAACACAACAAACAGTGTCAGACTTACTATCAAATAAAAATAAAGAAGACACTAGATCACTGAGAATATTAAAAAATGGCAGTACAACTTTAGTCGAGTATATGTTATCGGAAAATTATGTCTTTGGAACTTGGGTAGAAAATCCAAGAACGAGTCAAAATAACGAGTTAACAGTTGCGTCGCTTATACAAAGTATAGCTAAAGAGATTGTACAGTCAGAAGAAGTTAATGTTATTTCTCAGAATATTGATAATAGAAATTCCCTATAAAGGAGGTGATAAATTATGGCAAAAAAAATCAACAACAAAAAACAAGACTCGTTAACAACGCTAAAAACAACGCTAACACAAAAAGAGTTCTGGGTTGGTTTGATAACAACATTTATAGTTTTAGCAGTATCTTTTAAACTTATTCCATGGAATAGTTTAAGTATTCTATCTGCTCGTAAATCGAATGTTGTATCACCTATACCAACAAAGTTCTTGGTTATGACAAAAGGTGCAACCTCAATCGCGAGTGTAGGTGCTTATACTACAGCAACACCAGCTGCCAGTTTAACACCTGATATCGCTCTTACACCAGTAGTCACTGTGACGCCGAAAGTTATGTCAGTAGCAGATAATAAACCTTTAAAGAAGAAGGTGAATACGTTAGCTGATACAAGTGGTTACTACACTGTCCAAGAAGATGATAACTACTATACTATAGCTGTTAATGTCTGTGGTAATGGTAAACTTTTTGAGTCAATACAGGCTGAAAATAACTCTGCTCCTCTATTTGCAGGAAACCAGATTACTGTCACCTGTTTTGAGTAAGTATTTTGTGTTTAATAAGATAAAACTGCGGTATATGCCGCAGTTTTTTTAGATCTCGATTTTTGAGAAAAGATAGCTACCAATTATGAGTAATAAAGCAGCGAGAACTGAGATCACCGACAAACTGAATGAGACTGGAAAATGAGAGGTGTTGATCAGCAAACCTCGAAGGGCATCGACCCCATATGTTAACGGATCCATTCGGGTAATAAATCCTAAGAAAGATGGAATATTAGTGAGGGGAAACAGTGATCCTGAAAGAAAAAAGAGGGGCATGACTAGAAAGTTCATAATCAGCTGAAAACCCTGAAAATCCGTCATAACGGATGCAATTGCAGTCCCCAAAGCTGTAAAAAGAAGCGCAATAAGAAACATTGTTAGAATTACTAATGGAATAACTACCCAAGAATGAGGTCTAAACCCAACTAAGAGGGTTAAGCAAAACACAATAATGCCTTGTATGGTCGCGATCGTGGCGCCACCAAGAGTCCGCCCTAACATGATCTCAAATCTGGAGACCGGCGCCACAAGCGTTTCTTTTAAGAAACCAAACTGTCTGTCCCAAATTAACTCTATACCAGAAAATATAGCAGTAAAAAGGATTCCTTGGGCAATAATGCCGGGAGCTAGAAAGTCAATATAGTTGCCCCCTCCTGCTTTCTTAAAGATTGGTCCAAGTCCAAATCCCAGAGCTAACAGAAATAAAACAGGCTGACCCAGAGAACCAAATATCCTCGATTTTGATCGGAGATATCTCTTCAACTGTCTTAACCATAAAATATATATTGTACTCATAGTTATCTTCTAAACATTTTCATTCTACCTCTAAGTTTATCGATACTAGAAGCATTTTCATCGCGGATTTTTCTCCCTGTTAATGTTAAAAATGCATCTTCTAAGTTGTCCTTTTTGGTCTGGGTTTTTAGTTCTTCCGGTGTCCCTTGAGCAATAATACTTCCATGATCAATTATGGCTACTCTTTGGGCTACTCTCTCGGCTTCTTCCATATAGTGAGTCGAAAAAAACACGGTGATTCCTTCTTGTTTATTAAGGTTTTGGATGTAAGTCCAGATTTGATTTCTTGTTTGTGGGTCTAACCCCAGTGTTGGTTCATCTAGAAAAAAAATCTTTGGATGATGTAAAAGTCCGCGGGCAATTTCTAGCCTTCTTTTCATTCCACCGGAAAATGTCTTGACAAAGTGATCTTTTCTATCCCAAAGTTCAACAATTTCAAGGAGTTCCTTTATACGATCTTCCCTAAGCTTTTTCGGAACCTTATAAAGGACGCCGTGAAACTCCATATTCTCATATGTAGTAAGCTCTTCATCGAGACTCGGATCCTGAAAAACGATTCCAAATGATCTGCGAACATTATCCTGATCTTTTACAGGATCAAAACCATGTATCAATACAGTCCCGCTCGTCGGCTGGAGAAGAGTAGTGAGCATCTTTATAGTCGTTGATTTGCCGGCCCCGTTTGGTCCAAGAAAGGCAAATATTTCACCGTTTTTTACGCTAAATGAGATGTCATTAACTGCAGTATTCTCTCCAAATTTACGGATTAAGTGCTCCACCTCGATTGCCAGGTTATTCTCAGTCATAAGAAAGTATACAAATTTCCAAAAGAAAAAAACAAGGATAATAGGAGGCTACTATCCTTGTAAATGCAGGAGTTTATCTTCCTAGACTTGGTTGTTGTCCCCCTCCTGGTCCTCTGCCATTACGAAACATAGGATTTAGCTGGATATTTTGTGCGGTGATACTGCCATCAGAGTTCGTGCTTCCTATTGCTGCAACTCTCTCCCCTACTTTAACATCTGTCATTGTAGCTGTGTCAGTTTTACTGTAAATTGTACTTTTAGCAATATTTACCAACTTGCTACTTCCGTCTTGTAGTTTCAAAGTAATACTCTTGTCATCTTGACTAATTACTTCACCTACTGTTGCTCCTCCAAAGCCTCTTCCTCCTGCACCTCTTTGACCACCAGGTCTACCTCCCTGCCCAAACCCATTACCTTGCCCCAGAGTTCCTGTACTTGATCCCGTTTTTGATTGTTGATACTTCATCCCTCCAAAAAAGGCTACAGCAGCGACAATAATCACAGTAAGAATCATTGCTGTCATGTTATTTTTCATATATTTTCACCCCCTTTCGTAAGTGTGTTATAAAACAAATTAATTATATTTTTCTTAAAACTTGGTGGACAGTACATGCTGTTATTCATATCTTAGAGCTTCTATTGGTTGCAAATTCGATGCCCTAGATGCCGGATACCATCCAAATAGGACTCCAATTCCGGCAGAGACTACAAATGCTAATAAAATTGATGTGGGTGATAGTACAAATGGTGAGTGAGTAAAGTATGAAAAAAGAAATGAAAGTAGTGAACCAAATACTATTCCAAATAGTCCCCCGGTAAAAGTGAGGATAATTGACTCTATTAAGAACTGAGTAATAATGACTTTCTTTTTAGCTCCTAAAGCCTTCCTTAAACCAATCTCCCGAGTACGTTCTGTCACTGTAACTAACATGATATTCATAATCCCGATACCACCAACGAGTAATGAAATTGCTGCAACGCCAGATAAAAGTGTTGTGAAAGTTCCAGTGGTTGCCGATGCAGTATTTAATATATCCTGTTGAGAAAAAATAGAAAAGTCTGCTTGGGAAGGGTCTTGAAGTTTATGACGCGCCAGTAATAAATAACCCACCTCATTTTGAGCATCAGTCATTACTTCCGGGCTCTTTGCCTCGAGTGCAATAGAACTAAGATAGCTCTGTCCAAAGAGCTGTTTCTGGGCAGTACTTAATGGTACATATGCAATATTATCTTGATTAAGAAAACCACTTCCACCTTTTGTAACTGTCACTCCAACAACTCTGAGAGAAATACTGTTAACTCTAATTGTTTTTCCGATTACATCTGTATTTTCACCAAATAGATCGCTTACAACTTGTGGACCAATGACGATAACTTTACTCATGCCTGAGTTATCGAGATCTGTAATGAATGTTCCTGCATCCATACTTACTTTATGGACTGCAGCGTAGGTAGGTGTAGATCCAATTACCTGAATATTACTATTGTTTCTACCTGCTGTAACTTGCAGTCTTTTTTGGACTTCAGGCGACACAGTTTTGATCGTTGAGATCTGAGTTGATGTTTGTATTGCTTTTGCATCGTCGTTTGTCAGTGTTGTTCCTCCTCCTGAAGCACCTCTTATTGTCCCCGTATTTACTGATCCAGGATTGACTGTTAGAAGATTTGATCCCAGCGACTGAATTTGGTTTTGGATTGAGAGTTGAGTCGCTTGGCCAAGTGAAATTAATGCAATGACGCTTCCAATCCCAATTACAATTCCTAAAATTGCTAATCCAGTTCTAAGTTTATTTAGTGTTAGAGTTCCGAGGCTTTCTGTAAATATTTCTAGTAAATCCATGTAATATGACTAATCTGTTAATTGATTGCGTTTTGCTTTCATCTGCTTTATATTATTTTTGTCGTTAATTATTTTGCCATCTTTCACTGTGATAATTCTTTTTGCGTGCGCGGCAATATCAGATTCATGAGTAATCATGACAATTGTATGTCCTTTGTCGTTTGTTTCCTGAAATATCGACATAATTTCTTCGGCTTGAGCAGAGGCAATATTTCCTGTCGGTTCATCAGCAAGTAGAATAGCCGGATTCATTGCTAATCCTCTGGCAATTGCTACTCTTTGTTGTTGTCCACCAGAAATCTGATTTGACATGTGATATAACCTATGTTCCAAACCTACCATTTCTAAGTATTTGCGTGCACGATTTTCTCGTTCCTCCAGAGGTATTCCTGCATATCGCATGGGTAACATGACATTTTGAAGAACAGTCGTTCTTGGCAACAGGTTAAACGCTTGAAAGATAAACCCAATTTTTTTATTTCTTATATCTGCGAGCTCATCCTCTGTTAAGTTTTCAACATTTTCACCATCAAGGATATAGGTACCGGAAGTAGGTACATCAAGAGCGCCAAGAAGATGCATTAAGGTTGATTTTCCACTCCCAGAGGGTCCCATTATGGCAACGAACTCGCCTTTATCAATATCAAATGAGACATCATCTAAAGCCTTAGTTTCAAGTGCATCAGTTCTATATATTTTTGAGAGATGAGAAACATGAATAATTGCTGTACTCATTAGCGTCCTCCTCTCCCGCCACCTAACCCTCCTCCTCCAAAGCCGCCTCTTCCTCCTAAACCACTAAATGGTGAAGTCGTCGTTTGTGTACCTGTTCTTGTCGTAGTAACAGTACTTGTGATGACAGTATCTCCTTCAGTTAACCCTGCTGTTATCTCAGTTTCTGAATCCGAAGATATTCCTGTCTCTACGGAAACAACAGTAACTTTACTGTTTTTTAGCACTCTCACTGTTGAAGATCCATTTGAAGTTTGTACTGCAGTCGATGGAACCTTAATTACATCATCTTTACGATCAATTTGTATCATTGCTGAGGCTGTCATTCCTGGCTGGATATCGGCAGGCGGAGCAATAAGATTAATATATACATTATATGTAACAACACCGGAACTACTTGTGCCAATCGTGTCCTTACTGCCTATGTTACCCACAAATGTTTTATCTGGAAATGCGTCCAGTGTTAGTGTGACTTTTTGACCTGGACGGATTTTAGGAATATCAATCTCATTAACCTGAGCTTTAACAACTAAGTATGAGAAGTTGCCTAAAATCATCACAGGAGAGCTTGATGAAGTTGTGGTTGAGGATGTTGTTGAAGACGAACTAGCTGCATTAGAAGAGTTGCTGGAAGCTGAGACATTGCTGCCGATTACAGCTGAGAGGTTGGCAACAGTCCCTTGAATGGGTGCTTTAACTTCCGAGTCCTGGGTTGCCTGATAAGCTAACCATTGAGAATTTTGTGAAGCTGACGCTGAGTTAATGGCCGAGTCTGCTTGAGTGAACTTCGCCTCAACTGCCGTAAAGTTTTCCCGAGAACTAGTTAAAGCAGACTGAATACTGTCCATCTCAGTTTGAGTATATGGTTGTTTTGTCGAAGGATTAACACTATTATTGTGGACACGGTTAAAGTTCATTGTATCAACTGCGCTTTGAGCATCAAGCACTGCTTGGCGTGCTTGTTCGAGCTGTGCCTTCAACGTAATCTTACCCTGTTGTGAGGTCTTAACGCTATTTACTGAACTTAGATATGCGGCATAGGCAGAAGCTTTCTCTTGCTCAGTTGCTGTACTTTTCACTTTAAAGAGAGACTGGCCAACACTTACTAACTCACCATTGTTAACATAAAGTTCTTCTATAATGCCGTTTGTTGGGGAGGTGATATTTGTTTGGCTGACAGAAGAAACATTGCCGCTTTCACTTAATGTCGAGATGACACTTCCTCGATCAGCCTGAGTTGTTTGGTATTGAGGCGTCTGTTTCGTTCCTAAAAAATGTGTTACAGATAGCCATATGATAAGTATAACTCCGGCAGCTATCAAAAACTTCTTCATGATCGTTGTTTTTTGATACCATGACCAGACTACTATTATGCGATGTTTGAAAGAATCTAAGAATTTCATGATTTATTTTATAATCAAAAAATGATTTAATCTGAGCCAATTCTAAATCCTATAACTGAATAACAGCTGAATCACTACCTTTTAATAGGCAGTAAAATTCTAAATGATGTACCTCTACTCTGTTTGCTTTCTACCGACACAGTACCTTTATGAGCATCTACGATTTCTTTTGCTATTGCAAGTCCTAAGCCATACCCTTCATTTGATGTATGAGATCTTGAGCTATCTGCGCGGTAGAAACGCTCAAAAATATGTGGAATATCTTTTTCATGAATACCGATACCATGATCATTTATAATCGTTTCTATAGAAGAGTTTTGGACTAATGTCTCAATGGTTATACTACTGTTTGCATGGCTATATTTTATAGCATTATCAAGAAAAATTATAAATAGCTCGATAAGACGATCTTTATTACCCTCAACAGTTACGTCATGCAAATTTTTCTCAATAGAGATTTTTTTTTGTTTCGCTAGAAATGAGACATTATTTACTGCATTCTCGAGTGTCTGTTTAAGAGATACTGGCTCTTTTAAATAACCAGTATTCGCCTGAAGTTTTGCAAGTGAAAGTAAGTTATCAGAGAGATTTTTTAGTCGATCGACATCTTTGAGGTTCTCTTTTAATACTAACCGTGCTTTCTTAATGTCTAGTTTTGAGTTTCTGAGATTTACTTCAATTGCAGTTTTAAGAGCCGTCAGAGGAGTGCGCAATTCATGAGATGCGTCCGCAATAAAGAGGTTCTGTTTCTCGACCATCATTTTGATTGGTTTTAAAGTCCTACCTGCCAGAAAATAACCGGCGACTGAGGCGGCACCTAATATAAATAAGTTAATATAGATAAGCTTTGTCAAGAGTTCATCCTCTGTTGCATGAACATCCTGTCTGTGAAGTTGCAGATGTATATAAAAATCCGGATCAATATCTTGCATGCTTGCAAATCTTTGTTCAAATCTGATCTCGTTGAGTTGTAGATCTCTTTGAAGAATAGTAAATATTGCAAGACTAAAGACGAAGCTTATCATGACACAGATAAGAAGGTACCAAAAAGTTAATTTAATACGAGCGGCTTGGAACATTAATTCTCATCACTAATTTTATAACCAAATCCTCTTACTGTCTGAATGAGTTGTATTTGATCAGGAAAAGCTCTGTCCAATTTACTCCGTAAGTGTTTAATAAATGCTTCTAAAGTATTGGGAAGAATATCTGCGTCGTAGTCCCACACATGATTAATAATCTGTTCTTTAGATAACGTTTTTCTGGGATTACGCATAAGGTAGTCAAGTAAAGCAAACTCTTTCTGCGAGAGCTTAACTAGCTTTCCATTTCGAAACACCTCAAAACTTTGAGTATCGATAATAACATTATCTAACCTTAAAACATTGTCAATATTTTTATGAGGGCGACGTTTTAATGCCCTAATCCGAGCTAATAATTCTTCAAAAGCAAATGGTTTTATTAGGTAGTCATCAGCACCTGCGTCAAGACCTTCAACTTTATCTTGAAGTTGTCCTTTTGCTGTTAACATTAAGATTGGCACGTGAATGCCTTTTTTACGGAGTTTTTTACAAATATCCACACCATCCATAGCTGGTAACATTCGATCTAAGATAATGAGGTCATACTCTTCAGTTAGTGCATAGTCCAATCCTCCCTGTCCATCGTATGCCAGATCAACCGCGTATGTCTCTTGTTCAAGTCCTTGTTTAATAGACTGGGCAATCCGGTGTTCATCCTCAATTATCAGGATACGCATATACGTATTATAGTGTGAATTTACTGAAGATTAGCTGAAGTTAGTCTGAGATTTAAACTTTTCTTCCTTTAATACCGACCATTCCTACAGCAAAACAAGCTACTCCAATTAAGACAGCAAGTGCTGTTGTGAGTGAGTCACCGGTAACGGGAAGTTTACTCGGGTCTCCAAACACATTTGCAGGAACATCTTTTCCTATTGTAAGTGTGAAAAGATATGAGTGGCCGTTTGAGTCAATCTGCATCTGGTGGTCACCGTCGCTTAGAGTTGTAGTGGGAGTAGAAGACCAGTTACCGCTACCGTCGGCAGATGTTGACTGGGTTTTTGAGTCAATTGTTACATTCACTGACGCTCCAGCATCTGAAGTTCCAGAGAATGCTGGTTTTGAGCCAGTATACCAGATATGTTTATATGATTTCCCTTTAAGATCGACGCTACCGATTTTATTAACACTAAAAGCTGAAGCAAATGTTTGTGGGGTAGTTATTAATAATAGCGTAATTAGAAAAAGTAGAGTTAGCGCTTTTTTTATCATTAAGATCATTATTCATTAATACTATTGAAATGTCAAGATGTCCCTTTTGATAGACGTTCAGCTGTTTTTCAATCTCCTTGGTTATGCTTTAGCTAAGTTGATCAATTTATGTATATTCATTTAAACTACATGTACTACGTTATAAAGTATCTTTCAGTTGTTTTAAAGTCCTCGAGCTAGGATATGTACTGAGCTATGTTTTGAGGAAGAAAGTCGTTTAAAATTGTAGTTCCTATGGAAAGAGTAAAAAAGAAAAAAACGCTTATTTACTCCTAAATTTTTTTTATAATTACTTCGATACTAAAAAATATGGTTTTCTTAATATTTTTAGTAAAGCTCAGGATTTATAAAAGGTAGCATAGCAAAGACGACTGCTTGCCTATAATACTCAGTCCGATCAATAGCATTGTTTGAAAGACAGCCTATTATTCCTAAATTGTGTTTAGAGTTTTTCATCGCAAAAACAGCATCATTTGCTTCACCTAGTTCCATTCCTTGTTCGACAAGAGTTGTTATTTTTTGAGGAAGCTCGAATGTTCCTGCTCTTCCCTTCCCTACTCTTCCCTCACGTGATTTGATATAAACCCAGGCAATACACTCCATTGTTTTTTTAACCGACTCAACTCCCCCTTCTATGCCTACCCAGTAGTCAGCTTCAGGTACTACTCTCGTACCATTCTCCACTCTTTGCTTCGCGCCGAGTAAAGTCTCAGCAGAGTCCATAGGTTGGGCACTGACACCTGATTCCACTGCTGCCTCTTTTATATTTATTTTTTCATTTGGAAAGATAAGAGTAAATGCTTCAAATACAGCCCTTTTTTTAACTGGATTATTTGAAGTTATAACAACATGCATAGTTATATTATAAAACTATAAAAAAAACTTTAGATTCTGTTAGTATGCAAATACTTAGACGGGATCTTTAAATCTTGAAAATGTTTTTTAAGATCTTTTTCCATCGCTGGAGGCCCGCAGATATAAATATGTTTATTTTTTAAATTCCCAGACATTGTTTGAACAATTTCCGCAGTTAGATGACCTTCTTTAGAACTATCATATAATCTAACTCTGAAGTGTGGGTTGTTTTTTGCAACATCTAGTAAGTCATTGACATGGACTGCTTCTTCCTGTGTGTGTACTACATAGTACAAATCAATTGATAGCCGTTGATAACGGAGGGAATTTAATTTACTGAGAAAAGGCGCGATGCCAATTCCTCCCGCAATCCAAATCTGATGATCGGAGTTTTCTTCCAAAAATCTTCCAAAAGGTCCCTCAATTTTCGCCTCACTGCCCGGTTGTAGTGCTGAAATATGCGCTGTGTAATCCCCAAGTGACTTAATATCAAGAGAGAGCATTTTATCTTGTGGATCTGAGGTAATAGAAAAAGGGTGAACTTCTAAGGGTATACCGTTACATTTAAAACTTATAAATACAAACTGCCCCGGAAGAAAGTGAAGTGGTTTGTTTTTCGGCTCCATTTTAACCTCAACTATACCGTCATTTATTATCGTAACAGACTTAACTATATAAATTGATGTTTGAACCAGCACGGGTGAAAGAATAGTTCGGTAAAGATAAACGGCAATTCCTATAAATGACCAGATAGCTATAAAAACTTTTATTTCGTATACATTACTAGGGGCAAAAACCATATGAAAAAGACCTAAAACGAGTACAATCCCTAGGAACTGATGAGTATATTTCCAGATGTTATATCTGAGCTTTACGAAGTATGTTAAAAAGACAAGTAAAAGTAGAAGAATAAGAGCAGCAATACCTAAATTTGGTGCTAAATCGTTTCGCGGAAGCATGAATAACACTCCTTTCATTAGTGAACTCGACCCTCTATCTAATGCTAAGAACAGCGGATGTCCTAATAGTAAGAGCGTCCCAACTCCCCCGAGGATTTCATGTGCAATTTGAATATTGCTTATATCTCCAAAAATATTTTCCAAGACTTTGAATCTTCCACTGAGAATGATGGCTATGGCAAGGAACATGATCCCGATAATGGCAGTTAATTGGCCTAGACTGATGAGGAGCGTTTTGTAACCTGGGTTTAAAAAGAAAGCTGGTCCTGAAGAAAGCCAGATTATTACAGGAATTACGTTAATTATGATGATTAGCAACCAGCCAACTTTATTTTTTAGAGTGGTCATTTGAGTATATAATATAGTCTAACAGAATAGATTATAGAAGCAAAAAGAATGCTGATAAAGAAGTTAAGAGGTAGATAGATTCAAACAGAGCTATACATTCGCAGAAGCGATTGGCAAAAAAAAGCAGCTCCCTTTCTATCTCTAGAGAGGGTACAAAGTGGTCTACATGTCAAATTTCGGGCCTTTCTTACAGATCAATTACATAAATCTTACTGGTTATTGCTGCTAAATAGGTATCATACATCTACAGTTTTAAATCAACCTATGAATGCACTTAAAAGAGTGGAAAAAAAGTTTTGTAGTTTGTCGATAGTTTTTAATTTATTAAAGGAGGTGAATTTCTATGGGATTGCTTGAAATTTTAATTGCCATTCTGGTTATAGGATGGCTCGGAGGATTTTCACTACATTTAGCAGGTGGACTGATTCACTTATTGTTAGTCGTTGCTCTCGTTCTATTTGTAGTAAGAATGCTGAGAGGTAAGAGTGTATAGGTAGAAATTTAAGTTTTAAAATGGCCATTTGGATTAAACCGATGGCCAATTTTTTATTTATCAAGCAGTAGGTTGGGTCTGAAAAAACCTTTTTTTCCCAGATCTATAGATATAGATTATTAGCAGAAGCCAGACACTGCCAAACATATACGCACCGAGTACGTCGCTCGCCCAATGTGCTCCTAAATAAATTCTTGAGGGGGCAATCAGAACTATAAACATACCTAGGATACTCAGGATGATAGTCCTAAGGTTCGATTTTTTCATCAACGAATACGTTAAAAAGAAGAGATATCCAAAAAATGATGTATAAAATAGTACGTGTCCGCTTGGAAAGCTATACTCTCCTAAATGCCGAAATACGTGAACTAGATCTATGTTAGGACGAACTCTGTGTACAGTGGTTTTTAGGAAAATACTCATTATGGTGATGGTCACTGCGTTGATAGTACCAACAATCGCCTCCCATCTTAATCCTGAGACGAATAAGCCACCCACAATGATTGACACTATAATCATTTCTTGAGGACTATATCCAATAAAGCTAATTGCTGACATCAAAGTATAAAACCAACCAGCTGATATGTGCTGGATTGCTCTTGTGATAGTTAGATCTATAGGAAAATAGGGAATAAATCTTGCTGCAATAGCTAATGCTAGAAATGCTGCTGAAATAATCATTACATATGACTGCAAATGTAATGAACGGCTTTCTCTTATTTTTTTAGAGACAATTTTATCTTGAACTTTCTCCTGCACTTTTTCTTGAATTTTTGTCATTTTTTGTTCTTGTATGCTCATATTTATAAAAAATTATAACAGTGTTTTATGGTAATTTAACCCAGAGACTTAATAATGCTGAGTAAAAACCAAAGAAAATAAGACTGATACCAATGGATGCTAACAGGAAAGATCCGTAGTGTATTTTTTTTAACACTTCAAATATCTCCGTCATTCCTTTAATTTCTGAAGGATTTGTATTAAGAACAGCAAGGAGTAAAAAAAATCCTATCAAGACAAAAATAAAACCTCGAATGGTTATTCCTATCTTTGCAAATATCATGAACGGAATTTTAAATCTGGGCCGGTTCTCTGAACTCCAGAAATCCAATGGTTTATTAGCCGTGATCGCTCTAATCATCTGGAGAACTCCTCCAATCATAGAACCAATAGCTACACATAGCAGTAAGATGCCGCCAAAGGGTATGTAGAGAAGAGTTTTGCCAAGGTTATTGAGGTCGTTTCCGTCACTGAGCTTATGTAGATGTAAAATAAATGCGGCAATCGAAACAACGATCGAGGTGTATGAAAGTAAACTTATGATGTAACCGAATCTTTGAAAAAAATGAAGCTTTTCTTCATCTTCAAAGATAATGTCCATAAAAGCCCTCACTCCACTCCAAAAAATATAACCTGATAATCCAATCATAAATATTAGTAAAAGATATCTACCAAGATAGAGTGAGTTTACAAAATTGACAACGCCAGCTGTATTTAAGGTTTTACTACTTTGTCCAACTGCGAAGAGTACTGCAAAAACGCCAATTGTTCCATATAAAAAACCTCTACTCAGATAACCAAACCTAATAAAGGTACTTACTGATCTACTTCTAATTATCTTTCTTAATTTCCTTTTCATGTTATGGATCCAAAATTGTTCTTGATTTTAGTGAAGAATCCTCTTCTGATTCTGGGAAGCCGCAGATAACCTGTAAAGCGTTTGGAATAATTTTGAACTCTGCGGGTGTTGTCCCAAAAAGCGATGCGTCTGCATGTAGTAGAAGTTCTCTTTTTGAGATTACTTTGGCTTTTGTAGTTTTAATGAGTTGGATTTTTCTTTTATCAGTTTTCCCCTTAACAACTAAGTTAAAGAAATATTTTGCAAGATCAAACTTCGCCATTTTATAGATTGCAATGGTCAACAGATGATCATTTAGTTTTGCATCTGGTGCAAGTTCAAGTGCAGCACCTGTGTATGGTCCATTAGCAATATTCACTAAAGTGACTCTGTCCTCTAACTCGCCATCATCATGAATAATTTTTATTTTGTTAGAGTAAAAGTTCTTTAGCGTTTTTATTATTGAAAGAAGTGCTATTGGATTACCCTTCTCAAACTCTTTAAAGTGCCGCTGGATTTCTGCATCTAGGCCGATTCCAGCCGTCTCAATGAAGTAGTAGGGTTCTGAGAGTTTTTCACCATCAAGTTTTGTAACACAGCCAACATCAATTTTGCGGCATCGATTTATTTTAATAAGAAGAATGGCCTTCTCGATATCTGTTGGAATAGAAAGCATGCGAGCAATATTCATAAAGGATCCCATCGGAATTATTCCTAGTTTCACATCAGATCCAACCAGCCCATTTGCAGCTTCTCCCGCTGTTCCGTCTCCTCCTGCAACAAGCACAGTATCATACTTCTCTTTTATGCTTTCCCGGGCAAGTTTAGTTGCGTGACCAGCATACTTTGTTGGTGCATAGTCGACCGGTATTTGATACTGCTTTAACATATTTTTTATATCTTCAAGAGTCACTGTTTGTTTTGCGTTTATTAACTTACGTTTATCGCCCGCATGAGGATTATAGATAAGTTTAGTCGTGTTTTTTTTCATGGATGATGAGTTTTTAAATGTTTTTTAAATAATTTAAATATTATTTTTTTAAATTCAAATGTAATCAAAAGTGCAATAACACCGGAGAGAAACCCGAAAAGTAGTCCTGCAAGTACATCTGTTGGATAATGTTCTCCCGTATAAACTCTCGTAAATGCAATAAAAACTGAGAAAGCCAGCATAAGATACTTAGTTTCGGGTAAAAAATATGCAAAAATTGTGGCAAACATGGTTGTATCACGGGTATGGCCTGATGGGAAAGAGGGCCATTTTACAAGAGTTTTTTTTGCCGAATCTGACAAATGGACATTATCGAGGAAAAGAAATGGACGCTGTCGGAATAAAAAGTGCCAGTCAAAGGCAAGAAGTAAGGCAACCATCTCAATCCCAAATACCAAAGCAACAACTGCTGTAATAAATTTACTACGATCCTTAAAAAACAGATAGATAAGGAAAGGAGTAAAGAAAAAATAGAAAAATCCTGGAAAGAAGAAGATTTTCCATGGGAGAAACCAGAGATCAAATGGATAGAGCAGTGTATCTGTTGTTTTGTTATGGGGGAGGCCATTTATATGAGTGTAAAAATAGGCATCAAAAGACTTAATAACCGGGAGAGTCTCAACTAAATAGCCGATTGAAAGTGAGCCCAATAAAAGGAGGATTGTCATGGAAATGACTGTGTAGACGGGGTGGTGGATGTAGGCTCTGTGTATAAATTTCATAGATTACATATAAGTTGACTGAGAAAGTTTACAGCGGCAGTATGTATCTGGGGTCATAATAATGTAAGAATGATGTAAGAATGTTAAAACGGAATATCCTCCTGTATCGTTTCCTGAAGATTTTCAAAAGGCGGTTGTTCTATTAGCATTCGGTAATAAACTTTTCTTGTAAGTTCCACGTCTTTCATACAGTACTTACAGATATCATTGAGTTTTCCAGCTTTAAAATAGGGCCAGACCATAGCCCCATCCATTTCATCTTTTGAAGTTGGAAATCCGAACACTTTGGCCAAAGTATCTAGGATTGATTTATTCCCCAAATTCCATTTACTCCACTCACACATGGTATCAAAGATGGGATAGTTCCTATAACGGGCAAAGCTGAGTTCGAACCGTGGTTTTACTGAGTGAATAATCGACCTTTTAAAAATAAAGGGGAAATCAAAATCAAAGACATTATGACCAATAAAAATATTTACATCTGATGATACCTCCCAAAATTCCTGTAACATCTCTTTTTCATTACCTCTTAAAACTCCTTTCGTGAGACTATCCCCTTCTTTGATATATCCAATGCAGCATATTCTTCCAAATGTCCCATCAAACGAAGTGCTGAGTAACATTTCCTCTACTTTCTCCTCTGTAAACTCATCTTTCAGGCCTTTTCTTTTATAAGCAATATAAATTTCTCTTGATTTCTCATCGCACGGGATGGTTTCTATGTCAAAAAAAAGTCTCTTCATATTGTAGCTTCATTATAACATTGATACAATGGAATTTATATGTCGACAGTTGATGAGCTTGAGATGCGGATAGCCAAAATAGAAGAAAGAAATCAGATAGTTGAGATAAATAAATCTTGGGAGTCAAGCTTTACACGCAGAACGATCATTGCACTATTTACATACTTAGCTATTTCGATGTACTTATATTTTATTGTTCATATTAATCCATGGGTAAATGCGATAGTCCCATCTATAGGATTTTTGTTATCTACACTAACCCTGCCGTTTATTAAAGAGATGTGGATAAAACATATTTATAAGAAGTAAATTTATAGAATTAACTATGTACTATATACTAAGTATTGTTCAGAAATTATATAAAGATTTGAAAAAGATAGGGAAATCAAAAAAAAATAGAGAGACACAAATACTTTATACCATCCTTTTTTATCTGGTTGTGATTTTTTTAACACTTTTGCTTCTGTACGTAGTAATGAACTTAGCTAATGCTGCGATTGATCATTAAATTCTTATTTATCTCTTAAGCCCACCCCACTCGACGACGGTAAAGCCAATTCTCTGGAGCTTTTGAAGCTGTTGAGTAGGCAAAATGGAATTCGGCTTCTCAGATAATGGTAAATAGTCAAGGAAAATTCTGAATACAGTATCAGGATACGGTGTAATTTTCATAGGTATCAAGGTGTTCATATCTGAAGTTTGTAGAAAAGAGATGCGGTAATAAGGAGCATTTTTTTGTAACATTTCCGGCAGCCAGTATTCCAGCATATCTGATTTTTCTTTACTGTTAAGTCCTACTTCATCTAACTTTGAATTCATAAAGGTTGTGAGTTCTGACTTATTTACAATCCATCCACTTTTAATATCAGGATAAGCTCTGTACATACTATCGCCCGACCAATAGATATAAGGATAGTTATTTGTAGTGCAAGCAGTTTTTGCGTATTCGAGACCTATTATGGTTGAGTCTATTGCGTTACAGTTGGTGAACTGTGGTTGAAGGTCTGTTAGTGAACCGTCAGGATGAGCCATTACACTCCATTGATTTTTATATGTTGGAATATTTACTTTTAAGGACATCTTATGAAGAAATGAAACAGATACTTTTGTGTCTGAAGGAGGATACAGATAAATGACAGGTTTTCCGCAACCACCTGGAGTGAGAAGTTCATATTCTCCAAGTGCTAGCCATCTTCCCCAGTAATCTTTCATAAAAAGTAGTGGATTCTTGGAAATATACTTGTCGAAGGGGTACTCTTTATCTTTTCCACTTTCTGTTCCCCATGAAAGAATTTTCGCAGCATATTCCATCCTATACAATGGGTGGTTATTATCGATTAGTGTAAAGAGTTGATAAGTGGATGTAGAACCTAAGAGTTTTAAATCAGAGTCGTTGAGATTGACAACATAAGTGTAGGGAGCCACTCCACATCCTCCAGGAAAAGCCTGATCATAGGTCGAGTAATATGTACTTGACGGCTGAATTTCATTGCTTTTAAATCGTAGGTTAGGAGGACCCTCGGTCCAAGATGCTTTATCAGGTTCTTTAAGTAACATATACTTGTCATTCTGGATTTTCTGTTGAGAGTATTTGTTTATAATACTGTCATTGGTGAGATCATACTTGACTCCTAAACCTGTTGTATCGACTGCTATAACTTCTGTGTTAGCTGATAGATAGGTATTTCTCGCAATCATATTCTGTTTATCCTGTTCATTGGCTGCATCTTTAACTGGGAATGGCGTTATTTTTTTATAATAGAGCTTGAGCGAAGCTAAAGGCGAGTTCAAGGGAGTATAATCTTTAAAGTCCGTTACTAAGTAATATTCATAGATTTCGTTTTTGGAGGCGCTCTTTCTTCCGGTATTCCTCTGATCTGAAACTATCTCGTTTTTATAAAGACTGAACTTATCATCTAGCCTTAAGGATTGAGTATGGTCAGACTCTATAAAATCCGTGTTGGTAACTTTTGTTTTGTCAATTCCATCTAGTAGATAGTTTACATCTGGTATATTTCCTTTATCCAAAATATAAGTTTTATAGTCCTTAGTAACTAATGTGAGAACTGTTACGCCGGAAGGGTCAATAGGATCTCGTTTGGCCAAAATTCGTTTATAGTCCTTATATTTACCAGAGATAAATGTTCCTGCATCATAGTATTTGGGGTTCGTCTCGATGTAATTTTGTTTCTGATCATCAGTTTGTATAAATATTCCTAAATCTGAAGGCAACTCTTTCACGGTCCCTGTAAGTAAACGAGAAGCCTGGTTACTTACTGGCTGGGTAGGACTATTAATAGTTTGTGAGATTAAGGATCCCGTGGGGGCTTGAGTTGGGGGAAGCACAGTAACCTGATTAGTTTTGGAGTTTTGAACCAGTAGAAATCCAATGAAACCTATTAAAACAACTACGAAAGCACATAATATAATGACAAGAGTATTTGGTTTGTTAGGTTGGACTTCTGACGGTATTTGAGTTAAGGGAGGTTGTACAAGATTAATCCCAGATGTTTTCATACATTCATCTTTTCACAGATTAGAAGGATTGTCAAATGGGGAATATTGGTGTGGGCTGACGCATCTCTATTCGATGCGATATTACAACATTTTTATCATTTGATGCAATTTTACATCTGGAAAAAGTGAAATACTTTTAAAGTAATAGGTCTTTTGATAATGTAAATCCTTGTTTTTCATACCATGTGTTATACGAAAAAAAATATTCAGTTTTATAAAAGCATTCAATGGAGGTACTAGTTAACTATGTCGGAACTTTTTTTAGGTAATATACTACTCTCCCTTTTTTTGTTGATCAGTTATTTCTTTAAAAAAACCCAATCATTTACCATGTCACTATTGGAAAAGAATGGGCCTGATCCTTGATACGTACAGGCATGTGCATCTCTATATTCTTTGGTATAAATCATATCATTTCTCGATTTAATTCCATATAATTGATATTCTGCAAAAACAGTGGCACTCATATAATTGTATACACTATCAAGATCACTAAATGTGCATGTCCAGCCATCAACTACTTGAATATCTTTCATTTTAAAATTACCTTCTTTACTCATCTTGTCAAATTCGCGATTGCCATCTTTTTCTTCAAAATTACCTTTAGATAAATTGTTGGTAGATTTTGCTATTACCACATCAAATTCATGGATTTTTCCCATCATATCAGCGTAACCAATCAGGTCACCACCTTTGATTTTATCTCCTTGTTTCAAATTTGATAACGACTTAATATGTTCTATGCTAAAACTCCAATATTTTGTTGAATCAAAGTAACTTTGTTCTGATTGAGGATAAAGCCATAACTCTCCTCCTGATTCACAGTTTGAATCATTGAATGCACATGGTGATTGTCTAGTCAGTAACACAATAGCGTCAAAAGGCGCATATAATGCTAATTTATCGTTGGTATGAACGAACTGATCTTTTACATCAAATGAATGTTTCATATTCCTTTTCGTTTCTTTCTGATCGCAAGAAACCACAACATGACCCTGACAACTTCTATATTTTGAAATTGATTTGATTGTATTTAAATCGACAAAGTCATTCGTAATTAACAATATTTCAGTTTGTTTTACATTGTTGTTCTGAGGCTTGCTATTTATAGGATTAACAGACGACTCGATAGTATGCAGATTATTTTGTCCTTTATTTTTCAACAAGACAATTACCACGACAAGAAGTACCAATAATAACCCAAGTATAATGATTATACTTCTGGGTGATTTTTTAGGCGAACTTGCATTTTTTTGACTTTCTTCTTGCGCTGAATTCAACAGACTTACTTCGAGGGGAACAGTATTCATATAATGTAAGTATTACAATGTTTACGAGCATAAGTCAATAAGCGATTATAAATCTCTTGTTTAGAGTAACCAATAGTTAACTTGTTTTAAATGACTCTATCCGGGTATATCGAACCCTAAGTTTAGAGACATTTATCAAGCTATTACATGCATTGACGAAGGTGGCATCCTATTTGGCGGAAAAGGCGGGATTCGAACCCGCGGTTCCTTTCGGAACACACGCTTTCCAGGCGTGCGCACTAGGCCACTATGCGACTCTTCCAGGCAGTTATATTCTATCAAAACTACTCCCCTTCTTAAACTCATATTAAAATAGCGGTAGAAGTAAGAGTTTTGTAATAAAAACCAGATATAGAACAGTTTTTTGATAAAATTAGCATATGTTTCCATTATACGACTCGACAAAACGAGAAAGATTCCCTTTTGTTAACTATCTTATAATTATTGCAAATATTTATATGTTTTGGCTTGAGATATCGGCAAGTAATTCAGAAGCATTTATTCAACAAAACTCTTTTGTTGCTTCAAACTTTCATTTTTTCAATCCTTACTCCTATATTCCTATCCTCACTTCCCTATTTGTTCATGGAAGCCTTCTTCACCTTCTTTCAAATATGTGGTTTCTTCGCATTTTCGGTGATAATGTCGAAGATAGACTGGGGCATATAAGATATCTTATTTTTTATCTTGTTGGAGGAGTTATAGCCAGTTTATCACAGTACTTTCTAGATCCATCGTCGGTGATTCCGATGGTCGGAGCCTCAGGTGCGATTTCTGCTATCGCCGGAGCCTATTTTGTTTTTTTCAGAAAATCTACAGTTAAAACTCTTGTGCCGATTATTTTTTTGTTTACCATAATTGATATTCCGGTTTGGTTGTTCTTAGGCTATTGGTTTTTTATCCAACTTTTTAGTGGGCTTGGTTCACTAACTAGTATGACACTTCAGGACGGGGGCATTGCTTGGTTTGCGCATATCGGAGGTTTTATTTTTGGGTATTTATTTGCTAAGTTATTCAGTCAAAGCCATGCCCAAAGTACTTCCGAGGTTGGACAAATTACCTCCTAAGATCCACTTGGATGGTATAATATCTCTATAAATTGCCCGAGTGGTGAAATGGCATACACGCAGGTTTTAGGAACCTGTGCCGCAAGGCGTGGAGGTTCAACTCCTCTCTCGGGCACCGATAATAAGTGGTTAAACTTTTAATCAAATTTCTATTTTATAATAACCTCTTTCATTTACAACGCTGGTTTGATTACCTGAAGGTACAAATGTGTTAATTCTTAATCTCAATCTCCTATCTTTCATAAACTCTTGAGAATACTCTACTCCCAAAGCAGCGTTATTAGAATATATTTGACTTTCAGTCCATCCCTTTATTTTTAGATAATCAGCATAAAAAATAAATACTTTAGTATATTCATCATTTGAATGGAATGTCTTGTCCATAATACTCGACGCATCCGGTCCATAACTTTTTCGTAATGTCACGTTTTTATTAGAAGCATTCGGGTAATCAGGTAGAGTAGTAATTATATCGCTAGCGACTTGAAAGAAATTATCAGCAGTTTTTTTTGATTCATTAATTCCAATAAAGGTTTTTATAATAAAAACTGTTGGTATAGTAATGATTGTTAAAAAAAGCTATTCCTAGTGTAATATAAAATTTTTTTGATAATTTATTATAGTTTTTTATATGATACGACTGTACATCAAAACTTAATCTTTGTCAAGTTTCCGTTGTATTTTCCTTAAATATCCGCCATTGGAGAAAGGGATACAATATGGAAATGAAACAACTAACAAAAATCGTGCTGTGCTGGGAACTATTTGAGCAGAATGTCCCGAAGGGACATATTGCAGAGAGAGTTGAAGTTCA
>JBBRMU010000015.1:0-26498 GCA_038230655.1 Patescibacteria group bacterium
TATACCTTGTCTAACAAATATTCGTGGTCTATTAGAACTAACGCTTTGAACATTTTGTACTGCTCTCCGGATAGTTAAACACGGGCTGTTCAAGCTACCACAACTAGTAGAATCCGAACCATTTGATGCAACAAATTTATCAAAAGCTATATTAGGATTTTCACAATAAGTAGATGGTAAAGCAGTCATTGTTGCAGCGTGATTATTCTGGATTACTTTTTGAGTATTTAGTGTGGATAGTACTATTACGGTACTAACGACTATTATTAAAATAATTACAGTCAATATTCCAAGGAAGGTATATATTTCCGGACCAAGAGATTTAGAGTCTTCCATGATTCCAATATAGGTGTTGTAAAAAGAGATGTCAATATATAAAAGCAGGTGAAGCTAAAACAGTGATATTTTCTTCTGTAAATCTGCTATTTCTTCTGTAGTAATCGATGTTGGTTCTGGAGTTATCTGAGCTCTGTTCACATCATCAGTACGAGGAAGAATATGAATATGTGCATGAGGGATCTCACCATGTGTAAAGAAATTCATCCACTCTGCGTTAACAACGTGCTGAATTTTGAACCCTATTTTTCTTGTAACTTCCCAGTACTCCCCGAAGTTAGGAACATCGAATGTCCAACGATAGTGTTTTTTGGGAATAACTAATGTGTGACCATCTACCCTGGGATGAATATCTAAAAAAGCAAAAAAATTATCGTCTTCAAAAATTTTATATGAGGGAATTTCCCCTTTTGCAATTTTGCAGAATATACAGTTATCCATATCTAAATTATACAGGCAAAGTTAAGTATTATAAATATAAACTGATTAATTGAAACAAAATTTTAGAGAATAGTATATATTTAGCTCTCGATATTCTACTTATCTTGACGTATAATAATTTTATTACCCATTCTATTTTTTTATGGTAAAAATTTCTGAATATGATGTTAAAGTCCCATTAGATGTTCCAAACGAACATAGGAGTCTTTATATTGATAACTTCTTAAAGATGACTCATGAAACCGGAAGATTAATGTTATTTGCTGGTGACCAGAAAGTTGAGCATCTTAATGATGATTTTTATGGAGAAGGAATTTCTGATGAGAATGCAGAACCTGAACACATGTTTAGGATTGCCTCAAAAGCTAAAATTGGTATTTTTGCATCACATCTTGGACTGATAGCACGTTACGGAATGGACTATCAAGATATTCCTTATTTAGTAAAACTGAACTCAAAAACTCACTTGGTGAAAACAGCTCAGGCAGAGCCAATGAGTATTCACTGGATTGATATTGATCAGGTAATGGAGTTTAAAAAAAACTCTGGATTAAATATTATGGCAGTTGGTTATACAATTTATATTGGCAGTGAGAATGAAGCAGATATGTTGTACGAAGCGTCACAGTTAATTTACGAAGCTCATCAAAATGGTTTGCTTTCCGTTATATGGGCATACCCTCGAGGAGAGGCAGTAAAAAACGAAAATGATCCACATATTATTGCAGGTGCTGCCGGAGTAGTTGCCTGTCTGGGTGCCGACTTTGTTAAAGTAAACTCTCCTAAAAAAGAAGGGATATCTTCCGCAGAAGCATTACAGGAAGCAGTAAAAGCAGCTGGAAGAACAAAATTAGTTTGTGCAGGTGGATCTAATATGGACGCAGAGAAATTTTTAAAAAGTTTACACGCTCAGATTCATATTGCAGGCACTGCTGGAAATGCTACTGGCAGAAATATTCATCAAAGATCAGAAGACGAAGCAATCAGATTTGCGAATGCTATTTATGCGGTTACAGTTGAGGATAAATCGGTTGAAGAAGCAGTTGTAATTTATCGAGGCTAATAAGCTATGGCAAATGAGTGCTTCATTTATTTAGTGCGTCATGGCGAATCTGAGGCAAATATTGGAAATCACCTGACAGAAACGATCCAGGTAAAGGCTCTCCGTTAACAAAAAAAGGTGTTGAGCAAGCTCAATTATTATCTGAAAAATTTAAACATATTCACTTTTCTGCTGCTTATTCATCTAATATTATTCGTGCTGAGGAAACGGCAAGGATCATTATAAAACCTCACAAATTAGATGTTATTACTTCCCTGCTTATCAGAGAAAGGATTTATGCGATGCATCATGACAAAGAACTTCAAAAAAAAATAAAAAACAACATGATGATCTCGTCGACTCAAATGATGGGTTGACCCTTGAAGCAAAATTAAAACTCCGCGTTCATCCAGAGATGGAAACTGGTGAAGAGTTAATGTATAGAACACTTACGTTCTTAAGAGAGATCGGAAAAAATCATCTTGGTGAAACCATCCTTGTTGTTGCTCATGGTAACTTAATGAGGACGCTACTACATTTTCTTCATTATGCCGAACCGCATAAATTACCGGCTTCTGCTGTTGATAACACCGGTTATGTTAAGTTAAGGTTTAATGATAATACATTTGAAGTGATGGAAACTGAAGGGATACATTTACAATCTTAATATATGGATAGAAACCTAGCTCTTGAATTTGTTCGGGTAACTGAGGCGGCTGCCATCGCGGCGGCTGAATGGATTGGCCGCGGAAATAAAAATGCTACCGACCAGGCCGCCGTTGACCAGATGCGATCAAGATTTAATACTATTGATTTTTCAGGTACGGTCGTTATTGGTGAAGGGAGTAAGGACGAAGCACCAATGTTATTTACAGGAGAAACAGTAGGAACAGGTAAAGGTTTAAAAATGGATCTTGCTGTCGATCCATTAGAGTGTACTGATAGTGTGGCTCATGGCCGATATAATGCTTTATCGGTAATTGCTACAGGGCCATCTGGCTCACTTCTTCATGCTCCAGACACTTATATGGAGAAACTTGCCTGTGGTCCTCAAGCGGCAAAAGTTATTGATCTAGATGCTCCTGTAGAAGTTAATATACAAAAAGTCGCTAAAGCACTTGGGAAAAACGTGGAAGAAATTACTGTCATAATATTAGATAGAGATCGTCACAAGGAACTAATTAATAGTATCCGGAGAACTGGTGCGCGAGTCCGCTTGATCACCGATGGAGATGTGGCTGGCGCAATCGCCCCATCCTTACCAGATAGTGGAATCGATTTACTCATGGGAACTGGAGCTAGTGCAGAGGCAGTTTTGGCTTCTACTGCGATAAAGACATTAGGCGGTCAACTGCTTAGCCGTTTTAAACCAAGAAATCTTAAAGACTTGGAAGAACTTAATAAATTAGGATTCTCAAACTTAAATAAAGTCTTTAAAGTTAATGATTTGGCAAAAGGAAAAAATGTTACTTTTACTGCTACGGGCGTTATTGACGGGCCACTTCTTCAAGGAGTTATTTACAAAGAACATCACATCGTTACTCACTCGTTAGTTATCAGAGGAGAGTCTGGCACCATTAGATATATTACTGCTCACCATATTCTTAATGTCAACCACCGGGGTTGACTTTCACTCCTATTTACTGCTACTATAAAATCATGGATCCTCTTTTAAAAAAATTAGAAAATTTATCGCAAGATAAAGTTGATAGTTCAAAACCCCTAAAAACTATGAAACGACTCAAAGTCGGGCTTAATGGATTCGGAAGAATTGGAAGAGCTTTTACGCGAATTGCTTTCCTTAAGGATAATTTTGATATTGTAGTAATAAATACCCGAAAAACTCCTAATGATATGATGGCTTATCTATTACAACGCGACTCAGTATACCGTAAGTTTAGTGCAACTGTAACTGCTGAAAAAGACGGAATTAGAGTTAATAACACCAAAATTGCCACTATTCAAAATGCGGAAATTGTCACGATTCCTTGGGATAAATATGAAGTTGATGTAGTTGTCGATGCAACCGGTGCATATACCACAAAAGTAGATCTCCAGAAACATATCAAAGGTTCTGTAAAAAAAGTTGTTTTAACTGCACCATCAAAAGATGAAGATACTGCTCATGTGGTCCTTGGTGTAAATGACGATACCTTTGACTGGAAGAAAAACAATATTATCTCAAACGCTTCTTGTACTACAAACTGTTCTGCACCAATGTTTAAAGTGCTAAACGATAACTACAAAGTTATCTCGGGATTTTTAACAACCGCTCACGCCTATACACTTACTCAAAGTTTACTTGATGATACAGCCTCATCGATTGATAAAGCCCGATCAGCTCCTCTCAATATTTCTCCTTCAACAACTGGCGCAGCAAAAGCAGTAGCAAGAACTATTCCTGATTTAAAAGGAAAAATTGATGGAATGGCTATAAGAGTCCCTGTCCCAACTGTTTCCTTTACAGATATTTCTGCTATTGTGGAAAAAAGTACCACAACTGAAGAACTAAATGCTGCTTTTAGGAGAGCTGCTGACACATCTATGAAAGGTGTCTTAAGTTATGAAACCGAACATCTAGTTTCGTCTGATTTTATCGGATCACCGCTTTCATGTAGTTTCGACTCAAATTACACCAAAGTCATCAATGGTAACTTCATCAAAATATTTGGATGGTATGACAATGAGTGGGGCTACTCTTCTCGATTAGTAGACTTAGTTGGGAAAATTGGTAACAGTATGTAGTAGCTACATACATTTAAGATAAAACTAAGAAAAATGTGCTAAAATGAAATAGTGCAAGTGTGTCACAAAAAATTATTGTATGTCATTGCCAAAAATCAAATATATAGATGAAGTAGATATTCATGGAATGACTGTGTTACTCCGTGCAGACTTCGATGTTTCTCTCCATCCCGACTTCACTATTGCTAACGATGTTCGCATTCAACAAAATCTCCCAACTATCAAACATCTATTAAAATACAAAAATAAGATTATCTGCGTTGCAAAACTTGGCAGACCTAAAGAAAGAGACAAGGAACACTCCTTGAAAGTTGTTGTTTCTCGACTACAGGAGTATCTTAAAGATTACAAAGTTAGACTTGTAGATGACTTTACCAAAGATGACTCGCTCATTAAAAATCAAAAAGATGATGAAATACTCGTGTTAGAAAATATCCGTTTTTATCCTGAAGAAAAAAAAGACGATAAAGTCTTTGCTAAAAAGCTCGCTTCGCTCGCTCAGGTATATGTTAACGATGCTTTTTCTATGTGCCACCGGAAAGAGTCATCTGTCGTAGGGGTTCCCACATTTATTCCCGGATATGGTGGACTTCTTCTTAAGAAGGAGATTACTATGATAAATAAAGCCATTGATCATCCTAAAAAACCAGTTGTCTCAATCATAGGTGGTGTGAAGATTTCGACAAAAATTCCTGTTTTAAAACGGCTTGTCGATATATCGGACTATGTACTTGTTGGTGGCGCCTTGGCAAATGTATTTTTAGTCGCTGAAGGATATAAAATCGGTAAAAGTTTTACAGAAAAAAGTCAAACAGATACGGTAAAAAAACTTCTCTCCTATGCAAAACGTAAAAATACAAAAATGATGATACCAACTGATGTTATTTGTAAAGAAAATGTTAAAAAATACTCAGAACAAAGTGTGGAAGATATAGGTTCGGAGGCATATATTATTGATATTGGTCCTGAAACAAGAACTGCTTATGGTTGGATTATTGATAAGGCTAATACTATTATCTGGAATGGGCCTATGGGATATATTGAAAGCAATAAGGGAAGAGAAGGTACGGACTTTATTTATTATGGTATTTCTGGTAACCGACATGCAGTCTCAATTGTTGGTGGTGGAGACACCTTAGCTGCTATTTCCAAAAAAGAATATATAAATCAGATTACGCATGTTTCTACAGGTGGAGGAGCAATGATCGAGTACATTGAACGTGGTACACTACCTGGTATTGAAGCTTTAAAACATCACCCTCATCCTTAATCGAGTTTCTCAAGTTCTATAACTGTGTTTACTTTCCCGGGAGAACTAACAATTAGTACTTTTTTTGTCCTTTCAATAGAAGGAAGTACACTTTTTCCTATAATTTTTTTATTATCGATCCAATAAATATTCAGATCCATTAATGTATTTTCATTCCAAAAAGTTCTATTTTCTTCATTAGGAAATATAAAGATCATACCATCCACGTTTTCTAGTTTTGTATAAAACATTAGGCCTTTTTCCCATTTCTCTTGAGTATCTGCTACTAGCAGTTTGTAGTTTTTATTTTCAACATTGTATGAGATAACTTTGTACCCAGAATATTGATTATTTTGACTAAATTTCCAAATTACGCCGCAGACAAGAACTATAGCTAGCACCAATCCAAAAATTAGCTTCATATTTCTGATTATATACCTCTTTTGAGCTATAATATAGTATGTTCAAAAAGAAAAAGATTGGACTTGCGTTGAGCGGCGGCGGACCTAAGGGAGTCGCTCATATCGGAGTTATTAAAAAACTACAGGAGTATAATATTCCCATCGATTTTATTGCTGGAACAAGTATGGGGGCATTTATAGGTGGATGGTACGCTGCTAAAAAGGATATTGAAGAAATTGAGAATGTTGTATTAACTAATAACTGGCCTCAAATCTTGAGACTTTTTTCGGATGTATCTTTACCACACGCACTTGTAGGAGGAACAAGAATTGAGACTCTCTTGGAAAAGTATCTAGGAAAAACAATATTTGATGAGTTGCAAATTCCATTTACAGCTATGGCGACTGATCTGAATACTGGTCAACCAGTAGCAATTAATAGTGGGAGTTTAACTAGCGCTATCCGAGCGAGTATTTCCATACCAATGATTTTTAAGCCATATCATCATGATGGCAAGCTGTTAGTTGATGGGGCTTTATGCTGCCCCATTCCTATTCTCCAAGTGAATGAAATGGGAGCAGATGTCATCATTGCGGTTAATATCTATGACAGTTACTTCTGTGATTCAAATAGATCTCCAAGATTTTTTGATATTTTCAACAACTCAGTGGATATTCTTTGTCATCAATTGGCTAAAAGTCAGTTGCCTTATGCAGATATTTTAATTTCACCAGACTGTAATGGTGTTGGTTGGGGTAATCTCTTTACGACAACTGAGACCCAGAAGGTTATCAAAGCTGGTGAAGAAGCAACAGATAAAAGAGTTACTGATTTGAAGAATTTACAGAAGCCATCAGACCCTTTCTCTTATATTGCTTCCCTATTTAAGGCTAATTAACTCACAGTTTGCAGTTGAGCTTGAAAATTGATAGAATACAGATAGAAGATCTTTCCAGTACCATGGTTTATTAGCTTGGAGAGGGATCTAACGGGACGTAGTTCAGATGGCTAGAATGTACGCTTTGGGAGCGTAAGGTCGCGAGTTCAAGTCTCGCCGTCCCGACTTTCGAACTAGAATTTAGAGTAATTATGAGACATTATTTCTCTAGAGTATCATATCTACTTGATTTATTGCCACTTGTATAGAATACTGGAGATATGGAAATGTCCGCACAATCGACTAGTCTAAAATCTGATATACAGCCACAAAAATCATCTAACTTCGTATCTATTATTATTGCAGCTCTTGTCGCAGCAATTCTTGCTTCAATTGGAACATATATCGTAATGACATCGAATCAAAATAAACAACAACGGATGTTATATCAGCAACAAACAACAGTATTAGGAGCATCTCCCACTAACACTTCAGAACCAACATCCTCAGTACCTGCAAACTGGAAAACATATAAAACTCCTATTGTGGATGGGCTGGGCTATGAGTTAAAATATCCACCTACGTGGAAGATAGAAATATGGGCTGGCGGAGGTTCAGCCCCTAATCCAATTGAGTTAGCAAAAATTTTTGTGGGTACAAATTGCGGTAAAGACAAAGATGATAACATCCGAATTCTTCATTTTATATCAGCTAAGCCTCAACAGCAAATTGTTTCAGATACAAGCTTATTGATAAAAGACGGCTTCAAAACTTCACAGATTATTACAGGAGATGGCAAAACAGTAGTAAAATTAACAGGCAACCCTTCAGAAAGAACAGACTCCTACACATATGTAATAACAGATAAAGGATATTATGATATTTCAGCCCATGACTACTGCTCTACAGGTATTGGAGAGCTATTTGACCAAGTAGTTTCTTCCTTCAAAGCAATCAAATAGCTTGAAAGTGGCTTCTACTATCTGTTAATAAACAAATTTTTGACTCATTTCAGTTTCTTCATGGTTTAATTTTAATTTAATAGTCCAATTTTCTACAATCTCAGTATAAATTACTTCAAGATATATCGCTTCTTCCCTAACTTAAATTATGGATATGTACAAGGAGAAGTAGTTGTTGCAGGACAAATCGTTCCAATCTGTTGTCGCAGAAAGTTAAAGTCGAAAACATTTACTGTACCAGGTCCCATAGCCGAAGAAGCATATGCACATCTTGATTCGGTCGTATCACGGAACAATACTAATTTAGGCTCCGTATATGTTTTTTTATTCTCTCGAAACACCGTCTCCCACATTGTATTATTAGAAGCAAGTATTGTGGATGCAAATTTATACAGTGTGCAGCTTCTGGCAACTATCTTCGTAATAAAGACGTAAGAGATTTCTCAATGAACTTATCTTACCTAATTCTTACTTTATTTGATCAAAAGGATTACAAAAGATATGAGACAATATAATAAGCGACTTTAGTAATTACCAATTATAGAGTTGCAGATCGGAAAAAATGAAAAGAGGTGAAAAATAATAATGGGTATAATAATCACATTAGTAATCGCAGCTATCGTAGGATGGATAGCATCAATGATCATGAAAACAGATGGTCAGATGGGATGGATGGCAAATATAGTTGCTGGAATAGTAGGTAGTTTTATCGGGACAGCTTTGTTTGGATTTATTGCACCTGGCACACCCACTGATAACGGATTGAACGTTATGGGTATTTTAGTCGGAGTGGCGGGCGCTTGTATCGCAATATATGTTTGGAAAATGATTTCAGGAAGAAACCATATCTGAAGATAAAGATATTTAATTTTCTACGCCAGTAATTGTACCTGGAAAAGGTATAATTGCTGGCTTGATTTGCCAGGATTTTTCTAAATTATAGATTTGCGAATACTGACCTAGAGAATTGGTATTCGAGTGAAATAAATGGTTATGTTAGAACAAAACTTTCAACATGAACATCCTAACTTCTCGCGAGGACTCACATCAGTTGAAATTCCTGAACTGGGCCCAAAGATTACTGGCAAAGTCAGGGACATGTGGGAAGTCGGAAACATACGGGTTTTAGCAACTACTGATAGACAGTCCGCATTTGATCGTGTAGTCGGTACAATTCCAGGAAAAGGAGAGGTCCTCAATCTCCTCTCAAAGTTTTGGTTTGACCAGACTCAAGACATCATCCCGAATCATGTTTTGGAGGTCCCCCATCCCAACATCCTTATCGCCCGTAAAGCTCATGAGACACTTCCAGTAGAAGTAATTCTCCGGAGATACATGGCTAAAAGTTCTACGTCAACATCAATATATGACAATTATATGAGACAAGGTAGAAGAACTATCTATGGTGAAGACTTTCCAGATGGCTTAACTACAAATCAAGAGTTTCCCATGGGCGTTATAATTACCCCCACAACAAAAGCTGAACAAGGCCACGATGAAGAGTTAACTAATGATCAAGCAAAACTGATTGTTGATGGGAGACTAGGAGAAGGCATGTGGAATAAAACCAGAGATGCAGCATTAGCGATATTTGAAAAAGGCACCGATATTTATGCTAAATCAGGCTTAATTCTAGTTGACACTAAGTATGAATTTGGCGTTGACGAGGATGGAAGTCTTATGTTAATCGACGAGGTTCACACGCCTGATTCATCACGGTTATGGCTAACTTCTACTTATGAGGAGCGATTTGCAAAAGGAGAAAATCCAGAGACATTTGATAAAGAAATATTACGAAGATGGCTATCGGAAAAAGGATTTAATGGCGAAGGAACCTTACCAATTCTCCCTGACGCTGTCATAAATCAGATGACAGAGGCTTACCGGGTTCCTTATGAAATGGTTACTGGTCAAGCATTGTCAAAATCATCGACAAATAATGAGTCCATTAGAGAAAGAGTACTTCAGGCTTTACGATAGCTGTTTTTCAATTGATTCCTCGATCTTTTTTTGATCAGTCGGTTGTATCATCTCACGGAGCTCAGTATCTTTCGAAATATTAACATTCATTTTTTTTAGAATAAGTGTCTGTAATTGAAGCATTTTCGTTATTTCTTCCTCTGCAATAGTATTAATTTGCAGGTGAATTTCCTCTCTCAAATCATCAATGCGGGAAGATCTTTTTTGAGATATAAGCACAAAAATGGAGAGTACTATCGCCTCTAATGAGACAGTCATAGTCAAAAAACTGTAGGGAAACGGATCAAACTGTTTTACACCTTTTATTAAACCGGTATTTATAGATATCCATACAACAAACCAAAGAATATTCAAGAATAAGAAAATATTAGTTCCAAACCAGGAGTTCAGTTGATCCGCTACTACGTCTATCCATGAACGTTTTGCATCCATACGTGCTTTAAAGCTTTTTATGATTTTTTGACGTTTTGTAAGCTTCTCAAAATCAGCAGTATAGTCTGCGACATCAACTGGCGTGTTTCTTTTGCTTTTTTTAGTCATATAGTTATTCCTTTATTAACTGCAATTATACCTCAAAATCCACTAAAATGGAGTTGCAGGCATAAAATGTGCTGAAATTAAAGGGTAACACCTTCAGAGTAGTCTAATTCTTACGATTTACTTACATTACCTTCTCGAATAGATGCTACAACGAATAAAGATATACAAATATGAGTAAGAAAATAATTTCAGATAATAGTAATTTTTTTGATGTTCATCAGGCTGCAGAGTTCTTAGGAGTTAATCCAGGTACTATTCGTAGGTGGGCACAAACTAAAACCATAAACGGCCTAAAAATTGGTATTAGGGGCGACTGGAGATTTACTAAAATTGATATTCTTGAGCTGGTCAAAGGAGACGAAGTATTAACTAGCTTTTCTCCAAATGTATCCGGTAATAATCTTAAGAAAGGTGAAGTTGCGGCACCTCAACATATGTGGAACAAATTCGATGAGCATGAGCACTTTGTGCAGTTTTATGAAGATGATATATTTCTTCTCAATTCATTAACTAAATTCATGCTACCTGGTTTAGAGTCAGATGAAGCCTGTATTATTATCGCTACGAAAGACCATAGAGACAACTTTGAAAAACTTTTAGAAATATCCAATGTCTCCGTTGAGAAGGCTCGGATGAGAAACCAGTATATCGACCTAGATGCAACTGAAACACTTTCAAAATTTATGGTTGATGGACTCCCGAATCCAACACTTTTTAAGAAAGTTATCGGCGAGATACTTTCTGATGCTGAACAAAAGTGGTCGCGAATACGGGCTTTTGGAGAAATGGTAGCCCTTCTCTGGGCTGAGGGAAATAAATCAGGAGCAATCAAACTAGAAGAGCTTTGGAATGACCTTAGTAAAGAGTATACCTTCTCTCTTTTCTGTGCTTATCCCATGAATAAATTTGGGAAATCGGCAGATGGAGACCAATTTCAAGATATTGGAACTAGACATACAAAAGTTATACCATCAGAAAGTTATAATAACCTCGAGTCATCTGATGAACGTATGCGTGCAGTTGCCAAACTACAACAAAAAGCTGCATCTCTTGAAGCAGAGATAAAAAGACGTAAAGACTTGGAGAAGCAAAAAGATGAGTTTATAAACATTGCTTCCCATGAGTTAAAAACACCAGTCACAAGTATCAAAGCTTATGCACAAATCCTCTGTCATCGGTTCAAAAAACAAGGCGACGAGATATCCGCATCCTATATGACAAAAATGGATGTACAGGTTGATAAGCTGACTGACCTAATTTCTGATCTTCTGGATATCTCGAAAATCGATGGTAAAAAACTCTCCTATAAGGCTGAAAAATTCGACTTTAGTACTTTAGTAAATGAGGTTATTGATGAAGTACATCTTACTGCTTTAAGTTTCAAGATTGAAAAAGACACTGCATCTACAAAGATTGTGGAGGCTGATAGAAATAGGATTGCCCAGGTAATTACAAACCTTCTCAGTAATGCAGTTAAATACTCTCCAAAAACCAATAGGGTAATTGTACAGACAACATCTAGTGATACGGATGTAACTTTGTCTGTCAAAGACTTTGGTGTGGGTATTCCCAAGGATAAATATGAAAGGATCTTTGAACGTTTTTATCGTGTTCATGAAAACGGAAAACAATTTTCCGGGATGGGACTGGGACTTTATATTAGTGCAGAGATAATTAAACGACACCAGGGGAAAATTTGGATTACTTCTGAAGAAGGGAAAGGCTCTACTTTTTACTTTACTCTACCACTAAAGACAAGCTCTTAGCTTTTATAAAAATTATGCTATATTATGTATCATATGGTCAGAAGTATTTACCCTCTATTATTTGACGGAAAAAAGGCACCCACTCAAATTCTCGAAATCGTCGAGAACACGAGACTAAACATTACTGTTTAGCGATGGGTGCCTTAAATGACACTATCTATTTGGGAAAGAGGCTATGCCTTTTTTCAAACACGAACATTCCAGCGATAGCTGGAATAACCGAAGCCGCAGTCAACTCAAAAGAACGGGTTATGAAATAACCCATGAGAAATACTCCAACAGCAATAGCATACAGGACACACACAAGTATTTTATCCTTACGCATAGCCTCCTGCAGTTCTGCCTGCTCTTGAACTCTCTGTTCTAATAGAAATTCCATACTAGGTTCTGGTTGAACCCATACAGGTTCTCGGTTAGTTGATTCAAGCATTTTGTCCTCCTTAAAACTAAAGAACTGTTGTAGATTGAGGAAAGCCTATGTGTATAAACACTCTTACAATTTGCAACTTCTCGATTTGCTCTTTCTGAGATTTGAAGATTACCAGGTTACCACCTCCTTTTAAATGAAAAGTAAGTTCTTTTTGTTTTTTCTTAAAAAAGACAACTTGGATTAAATTAGGCGAAACTTTTCTCTTGGCTCCTCCAACTCTGCTTATCTCTATTTCAAACTCAATATGAACCGCTTCCTCACTTTTTATGTATTTAGGCCTAGTTGTGATGACAGCGTTAATCCTTTGTGTTGGATCTGGTGTCACTTTATGAGTAGCTACCAGAGTTAGTGACGTATTATCAGCAGTTTTTGTCATACTGATAGTTGTCATAGAAAAAAAGTCTTCAATGCTAACATTGAGATCAACAGAATCCATTTTTCCTCCTATAGTTTGATAAAAGTCGGGCTATCCAGTTATGGAAAGCATTCTACCTATCTTTAAAAAGATCAATAAAATGCTTCCCTGGATAACTATCGTTCTTTCCTTTCAATAGTGTTAAAGTACAAACTCAACACTACAAATAAACAGCTTGCGCCTATTAGTAGTACTAAATTAGTCATATTATACCATAAAATAGCTAAAAATCAATGCTATGGGCTTATTTTCGAGGCTAAAAACTGTGAAGCGTTGGACATGGGTTTTTCAGGGAGTTTTGTCAGGCACGAACTTAAGAGCGGCTGAGTTCATACAGTAGCGTTTTCCAGTAGGTTTTGGGCCGTCATCAAATACATGCCCAAGATGGCCCCCACACTTATCAAGTACTTCAATACGAGTCTCTCCGAGGGTATTATCTTCTTTAAGTACTAGGGCATACGGGGAAACAGGCTTCCAAAAGCTCGGCCAACCTGTGCCTGAGTCATACTTTGTCTCTGACCTGAAGACGGCTTCATTGCAACCTACACTATAGTAAGTGCCTTTGCGGTTTTCATATTCCAAAGCACCTGTGAAAGGAATTTCAGTGCCTTGTTCACGTAAAATATGATACTGTTCTGGTGTTAAGCTCCTTTTCCACTCAGCATCAGTCTTGATTTTTGAGCTATCTGTAGTTCCAGAGATAAGTTTTGATGTGGAAACATCTGAGAGTGGAAGTGATGTAGGTGATTTTTGTTGTGAGAGCAGATAGTAACTAAAAAAAATCACAGCAATAAGAGTAACAATAATTAACTTCTTGTGATGGTTTAACTCCTTTGACTTAGTCATTATTATGTACTCCTCCTTTTATTGCTGAATGATACTTGCTAAGTATATTTTCTCTTCCATATTTGAGAGATTTAGACATCCAGATTAACTCATCGACAGACCGTTTCACACGATTAATATAGTTTTCATCCAGTAATTTCCCTTGTTCGTCAAATATTTTTTCAATTTTAGGAAACTGCGTATCTGTAAAGGTTGAGACTAATCCCATCTCTCTGACGCTCTGAACAAGGGCTTCAATCGCTCTAACTCCTCCCCACTGTCCGTTGGAAACCCCAGCAAAAGCTACAGGTTTATGAATATAGTTTTTTAGTTCGCTATCTAGCATCCGTTTTAAACTACCTGGAATACTATGATTATATTCTGGAGTAACAATAAAGAATGCATCAGCTTTATCGGTAATCTCTGTAAATTTAGGATCTTTACATGCAGGATCATTTCCGTCGTGAGGAAAGTTAAAGTCTTTTGGATCCACAAAAATGGCTTCAATCTCTGGAAAGCTTTTTACAACTTTATATACAAGCTGTGCTGCATGAATCGATTTTCTTTCTGGTCGAGTGGTACCTGCTAAAACAGCAACTACCAGTTTTTCTGACATAGTTAAATTGTAACATTTCTATAAAAGGCACAAAGATAAAGGTTACTGAATTACAAGATCATCAAAGTTAGTAGTCCATCCATTATCAGCATGCAGAGTGACAGATGAACAGGGTTGTGTCCAGCTGGTAGTTATAACATTATATGTATTGGCAGTTGTTGTCCTTGTAACAGTTGGATTTCCTGTACAGCTCAGACTAACATTCGTTCCTGAATTTCCAAAGGCTTTTATACTTGTCACTATGCGTGGATTGTTGAAGATAAATGTACTCGTGGTAACTCCTGCACCGTTGAATGTTACATTATTGGTTGTATCAAGGTTATAGGGGCCTGACAAATACCATCCCGATGTCCCCCAGTTTATTACTCCTGTTGGATACTGACCTGTTAATGCCCGCTCAGGATTTGTGAGAGAGTTAAAGTCGATGAGTGTCAATACTCCAGCCGTTGGTGTTGGGAAGGTTGTCGGTATGGGACTCGGACTAGGAGTGGGAGTTACTAGTAAGTATGGACATAGCGGTGCCTGTGAGCCCACACTTCTTCCTAGTTGTGATTGAATAATTGCAGAGTCAATACTATCCACCACACCATTACAGTCTATATCTGCACACTGCGTCATCCCTGGAGTACACACATGATTATACTGCGATCTTAATAAAGTAAAGTCACTTATTGTTACATTTCCATTATGGTCAATGTCTGCACGGCGGACGTCAACAGTTGGTGTCGGCGTTCTAGTTGGAGTTGATGTAGGAGTTAAGGTTGGAAAATTTGTTGGGATGGGCGAAGGTGTTGGAGTCGGTGGAGGTGTCCCTCCTGAACCAGGCGGGAGTATAATAAGGGTCATTGAATAAGCAGGTAAAGAAACAGGCATTGATGTTCCTGTTATTGAAAGCCCGGTAACTGTCTGAATGGAAGATGAACCCTGCGCATATCTATATCCTGTGAGTGCTCCTGTGTAATTATAGTTATTAAAGTTTAGTGTCAGATTTGCCGTCGTGGATGGCTGTTTATTTATCAACATAACTTTCATCTGACCGGATGCACTATCTTTACTTCCATAAATAGAAATTTTATCAACATCGGCTTGAGCTGTTTGAGCTTTAATAGATGTGTCGCCAAATTTAGAGAAATTTCCATCATAGTTCCGATACATTCTCCATGCAAAAAATACAGGAGTATTATTGTAGTTGCTTAAATAAGGCCACATAGTTGCAAGATATAAGTTCTCTCTACCAAAGATACCTAAGACATCTCCTACCGCTAAACCACCGCTAATTCCATTTTCTGAACCATAATTCCACTCAGTAATTGCCATTTGTCCCTGGATACTCCTGGTCAAAAAGCGCTTGAAGCCGTCTAAGATAGTAAATTCTTACTCCACCAGGATATCCTCCGAGCCACCCAGGATAGTCGTATGTTGGATCCCATAAACCTCGTGGTACCTGTAATCGAGTCGCTGCTACACTTTCACCAGCAGTACCAGAAACACCATTTTGGGGATACCAGTGGATATCGACTGCGTCTAATGTCCTTCTACCTACCTGCTGATCATGAAGCTTTACATTGCGAAGTAACCACTGTAGACGATAGAGATTTCCATGAGAATTATAGTCGTTTGTATTACCACTAAACTGATCATTTGCCGAGTACCAGTAACTTGGATACGACCACCCAACTGGTGCTAGTATCTCCGCTGATGGGTCAACACTTTTGATTGCGTCAGCATATTGAGTAACCGAGGATAACTCTTCATCATATCCTAGATAGTTTGGATGGACATCGCCATGGGTATCTGCCCATAAATCGGTTTCATTATCTAAATCATAAAATTTTACTCCGCCGCTTCCTCCTTGTCCAAAACGAGCCTTTACAGAATTTACCCATTCATCTTGATAAACATGATTGCTCCCAAAAGGAGGAGAGAAAAAAGATTTTGCTTTGAGCTATTGGTTTCCATTTTTAGTAGTTACTTTAACGTTAGTATAAATCCATTTTCTTGTCAAGTTTTATATTTCGAAAGATTTTACCCATTTACATACACATATTTCCCATCGTTCTAATGTATTCATCCCCTTTTTTATATATTTGAGAGCCATCAGAAAGCACTTTAATAGGACCTGCCGGACCTCCGATACAAGCAGCTTTTTTTAAAGGAAGTTTATAGTAAAAATCATCATCATTTATTTTTTCCGGTGAACCGGAAAGTGCTGGAACTGAAGTTACTGTCGGGACTATCGTCGGAGACTCTATTGTTGGTATAATAAACTGTGTTGTGTCTGATACTTTTACTCTTGCCCCCTCATACTTCATTCCAAATCCAAATCCGATAAAGGGTAACGAAATAAATAATATGAATGCAAGCGTCTTGGAAAGAGACGTCACTGTTGTGAGTTCCTTGGGTAAATTCATCTAATCATTATGAGAAATCGGAGATGTTAAGTCAAGAGAGGATCTTATTCAACAACTATTTTTCCTGTCATCGAAGGATGAATTCCACATTTATATGAGAATGTACCAGCCTTATTAAAGGTAAAGGAGAAAACCTGATCTTTCTTAAGTTCATTTGAAGTAAAAGAACTGTCATCGGCCACAACTGTATGTTTTAATACATCTTTATTTGTCCAATTAATTGTTTGTCCTTTTTTTACAACTAATGTACCAGGTGAGAATTTATAATTGACAATAGCTACTTCACTCCCTGTCATCACCTGTGTAATGGTGGGTTGCTCAGATATATTAATCGCAGCGATTCCATCTTTGGGCGTTATTTTTTCACTAGATGCATCTCGTCTTGTTAAGATCATAAGCCCACCAAAGATGACCACAATTGCTGCAATGATAACTATTAAAACTGGAATATTTTTCATAAATACTATAACAACTATACGCTTGGGTGTAGAGTCTGTCAATAAGAATCGGCTTTACTTTGATTTATTTTTAACTTTTTTAATGTCTTTATGGAATTCATTTTTCAGTTTATCAATAGCTCTACGAATTTTCTTATCAATATTTCTTGTTTTGTCATTGAGAATTTTCCAAACCTGATCGTGTCTATCATGTACTACGTGTGCAAGGAATAATTTCTTGTCATCTTCTGAAAGCTCAGACAAAACAGTTTCAATGACTACATGATGAACCGTGGACTCTACAACGACTATTAAGTCGTTCTTTTCTTCAGTAGTCAAGTCCATTAAATCGAGAACTGTGTAGACAGAGTCAACTTCTATTAAATGAGTATAAAAATGTTGTTTCATAAAGTTATTTTACATTAATTGGACCTAATGGCACGGTATTATCTGGATCATCAATAAAAAAATAAAGCACTGGTCCTTTAGCAGCACCATCCTCGCGTTCCAGATATGTCATAACTTCAGGTGAACCTCCTAAGTGTTTTCCTGTTGAAGTTCCTGGACCAGCATCTCCAATCACTGCAACAACTCCTTTACCATTATCCGGATTAACTACCAACATTTTGCGGTACTTAAAAAATGCAGAGAGGTCACTGGAACTACTTTGCCAACTGGGAGCTAAAAAGGTTTGAACTGCAATATAATATTTTTCTCTTAATATGTCAGTTTGTGATAGCTCATTTTTTGATCGAGTAAAATACCCCCAAGCGCCTTTTCCGGGCGCCATTCCTGTTTCAGCAAAGACTCGTGCTTCTTCGGGAGTCTCAAAATGAGTTGCTATAGTATCACCAGGATATCTCATTAAATGCTGTTCTTTTCCTATATATCCATACGAACGGTTAAGGCGTTTTCCATCCAGAGATGCCGATACTCGAACTTTGAATATCTGAGATAGAATCTGCCCAGCTGCAGTTTCTTGCTGATCATTTAAAGGAGAAACAACTTTAGGCAGCACAGATGACAAAGCTATAGTAAGCTGATCCTTTTTTTCAATCGCCTTAGCTAATAAAGCTGGACGGTTCTGGGAATTGCTAAATAGTCCTGTTGATAATGGGCTTGCTAATAGCAATAAACCCGCCACCGATCCGGCTATAAACTGTCTCGAAGAGTCATGCAACCACTCAAGTGCTGGCTTATGGTTTACCCAAAGCTTTTCTTGAGCTTTGCTCTGCTTTTTTAACCACTTTTTTTTAAGATGGATATATGAGTGGCTGTTTTTATTTTTCATACTTTTCATTATCCTTACTATTAGTAAAAATTTTACTGTTCTACAGACTTTATTTCAATAAATAGTCGACTATGGACTATTTTAAATGATTAGAAGGATGACTATAATCATGAAATGAAAATGAGACTGAGATGGTTAATTTTACCATCATTATTACTTCTCGGAGTAATCATTAATCTTCAGATAAGCGCAAACCCTCGCAACTTTTCTATAAATACTAGTAATACAGAAATTGTGAAAGTTTCTGAAGAAATTGATGGTGATACATTTAAAATTGAGACAGGGTAGAAAGTGCGAATGAGAGGTGTGGATACTTCAGAACTTCATCACCCAAAAAAACCGGTTCAGTGTTTTGGAAAAGAAGCTATGTTAAAGACAAAAGAGCTACTAAAAGGAAAAACTTTCCGTTTGGAAAAAGACCTCTCAGAAACAGATAAATAGGGAAGACTATTACGTTTTGTGTATCTAAATAAATCTGTATTTTTAAATTCAGAAGAAATTTTCATAAATGCTTATTTAGTTATAGAAGGATACGCCCATGCCGTAACATTTTCTCCGGATGTGAGTAAGGCAGATTACTTTCGATAGCTAGAGGAAGAAGCAGTTTTACAAAATAAAGGATTATGGAAGCTTTGTAAATAGATTAAAATCTATTTATGAGTGTTAAAATATTTTATAATCGTTTGGAAGAAACTCTCGTGAAAAAAGCAAGTGAAAAACTAAATCTATTACTCCAGAATCAAAGAGTTTTACTTTTATTCTCAGGTGGATCAGCTTTGAAAATTTTAGAAAGTATTAATTCTTCAATTCTCTCTAAAAAAGTAACGGTCAGTGTGCTGGATGAACGATTCAGTTTTGATGAGTCTGAGAATAATTTCTCACAAATAACAAAAACTTCTTTTTATAGAAATGCTCTGGAAAATCACTGCCAATTTATTGACACAAGGCCAAACTTAAATGAAACCATGGAAGAACTTGATAAGCGATTTGAAGATGATCTCAAAAAATGGAAAGAGAAAAATGTTGATGGAAAAATTATTGCCACGCAAGGTATTGGGCAAGATGGTCATACGTCTGGGATCATGCCTTTTCCAGAGAATACATCATTATTTCATAAGCTTTTTGAAGACGAAAGAAAGTGGGTTATCGCTTATGATGCGGGCGACAAAAACCAGTTTCCTTTGCGTATAACTACAACTCTTCCTTTCCTCAAAATGATTGACTATTCTATTTTATATGCGACAGGATCTAGTAAAAAACATGTTTTACAAAAAGCTTTATCACCAAATACTCAATTACATGAGTATCCCTGCAGAGTTATTCAAAAAATGAAAAATGTAGAAATATTTACTGATCAGATTTTAGAATAGAAACTTCATATCTCCAATAAACATAAATTTATCCGAAGTAGCTTCATATCTGATGAAAGAGAAAATTAAGATTTAGTTAATCATTAGAGTTACTTTACTGAATGTCCGCCAAACATATTGCGAAGTGCTGAGAGAATTTGTCCGGTGAAATCGGGATTCGTTGCGGACTCAATTCTAAACTGCAAAGACTCCTCAATAACCTTAATTTTTACACCTATCTCTTTAGCAGTCTCAACTGTCCATAAACCTTCTCCCGTATGACCAACAACCCCGGATACACCTTCTAGATCTTGTCCGTATGTTCTAAAAGCTTCATAAAGCCACCCCATTAGTCTTGACTCAATCACGCTACCGTTATTATATATATCAGCAACTTTCTCAAGATCTAGATTAAACGATGCTTTTTTTAGAATATTCATGCCTTCAGCAACCGCCTGCATCATTCCGTACTCGATCCCATTATGAATCATCTTAACAAAATGCCCTGCTCCTATTCCGTCGAAATGCTGATATCCTCCAGGCAAGGCTACATCATGATATAAATGCGATACTTCCTCAAAAGTTTTTTTATCTCCTCCAATCATCAAACAACTACCGTTCCTTGCCCCCTTGGGACCTCCTGAAAAACCTACATCTACAAATTTTATTCCTTTTTCAGAAAGTATCTTTCCACGTCTCAGCGAATCTTTATAGAATGAGTTACCTCCATCGATGATAATATCTCCTTCATCCAGATACTGTGAAATACCATCTTGACTAAATATCGCATTTTCAACTGCATCACCCGCTGTTACCATCACCCAAATAACTCTTGGTTTTTCTAGCTTTAATACAAGTTCTTTTATAGAGTAAAAAGGAATGATTCCTTTGCCCAATAGCGCGTCTGTTTTTTCACGAGAACGGTTATAAACATGAACATTCCAACCTTTTTCAATTAAATGAGTTGATAGTCCTGTTCCCATTTTTCCCAGGCCTATTATGCCAATATCTTTCTTCTTATCAGGAAGTCGATCATCAAAAACCGTTGGGCTGAATGTCTCTCCGACTTTATATCTCTTCAACTTAGATTTATTTCCCCATGACTCTATAATTGGCTTAACAAACTCCCACTCATTTGTTATTTCTTCAGTGGTAACAAAAAGAGTCTGATCGCCACGGATGATATCCATTAATAGTTGCTCATAGTCTTGTATAAACTTTGAGTTTTTATATGCTTTTCTGTAGTCAAATTCAAAGTTTTGCTCTTCCACTTCGAATGAATAACCTGGTTGTTTGACAAGAAAACTTGCAAGAATTTTTTCTTGGGGATCTATAATATATCGTAAAATGTTTTTTCGATGATCATTAGGAGGACATAAACACGGAGTAGTGTGTTTAAATGTTATCTTAACTTCAGTTAAATCCTCCATTCCTTTCCCACTTTCAAGATAAAAAGGAATGTTTCGAAAATCTGGTGAATTACTAAAGGCCTTTATTTTAAAGTATGTTTCTGTCTGGCTTTTTAGATCTACTCCTTTCTCCGAGGTATATCCTTCATACTGTCCGCGTTCTGTAAAGAGTGGGACTTCGTCAAAACTGAATTTTCTCAGTTGTTTTAGTGCTTTGGCACGTTTCCGTCTGACATTTTCCGGACTCAGCGTGCCAGGGTTATCCATTGTAAATAGCGCTAACAATTGAAGCATATGATTCTGGCCCACATCTCTTAGTGCACCAACTTTATCGTAAAAATCTCCTCTTTTTGAGACTGTAGTTTCCTCAAAAACTTTAACCTCAATTTTTTCAATATTATGACGAGTCCAATTTGTAAAAAAGGTGTTACTAAAGCGGAACGCCAGAATATTGCGAACCGTTTCTTTTGCTAAGTAATGATCAACTCGATAAATTTGTTCTTCTTTAAAAAGTTCTCCTAAACGTGAGTCTAAATCTTTAGCGTTCTCTAGATCTGTACCAAAAGGTTTTTCCAAAATAACACGTGTCCAACCCTCTTCAGGACTACAAGGTATTGTTAATCCAGAAGTATGGAGATTGTCGATAATTTCCCGATAGTATTGAGGAGGAACGGCAAGATAAAATAATTTATTAGAACAGATACTCCAGTAATCATCAACTCTTCCTAACACTGAAGCAAGATTTTTATATGAATCTTTAGTATCGAAATTTCCACTCACATAATGAAAAGCAGATAGAAATTTTTCATATACTTCTGGCTCATCGTACTTTCCTTTCTCCATGATCTCCTTAACATATTTTTTGAGAGTATCATCATTATAATTTCTTCGGGAAAAGCCATAAATCTGAAATTTCTTTGGCAAAAGCCCTTTTACGTGAAGTGCATAAAGTGACTTTAACATTTTATTGCGAAACAAATCTCCAGTAATCCCAAAGATAACAAAGATTGTTGGCAGCTCAAATTTAGGTTGTTTATTTTCCATATTACTGTATTAGTGCATTCCAGTCTGAAACAAAACGCTCAATACCTTTATCTGTTAACTCATGATTAATGTTATAACCTTGCCATTCTTTTGACAGGTCAATTTCCTCATACTCAATTACTTTCAAACCACTAGGTTGATAAATATAATTAGCTCCTGGAACTGGCATACCTTTTTCAGCCCATATTTTATAGATACCTAATGGTGCCGTGACAATATCAGAACCTATGGCTAAAGTTGCCATCAAATGTTCATAACTCCTTATACTAGCTGTTAGGATTTCCACATGTCTATCGCTCTTACCATACATTTTTTGAGTATTTTTTATCAGATCAACTCCGTTTTGTCCTATATCATCTAGACGACCAATAAATGGTGATAGGAAAACTGCACCTTTTTTAGCGCTCTTTGTAGCCGCATAGACTGCAGCTCCCTGTTCCTGTGAAAAGACAAGTGTCATATTGACACGCATTCCATTTAGGATTGAGTGGTTTGCTGCTTTTAATCCTTCTGTAGTTACTGGGTATTTTATATGAGCATTAGGAATCCATGAAAACATTTTCATGCCTTGAGCAAGTATTTGTTCACTAGATGTATGTTTATCTGCAAAGACTTCGATTGAGACAGATCCTTCTGGAATCAATGAAGATACTTCAGTAACTATTTCTTTATAGAACTCATAAATTTCACCCTCTGAGAACTTTTGACCTTTTTGAATCTGAGCCTTTACTACGGGATTTTTAGAGATTAATGTTGGGTTTGTTGTTTGACCGTCTAAATATCCCATGATCTCCAATGCTTCCCTTGTCTCTTTAGGGTCTCCACTATCTAGGAAAATTCTTGTTTTCAGATTTGATGGTCGCATATATTGAGTTTACTCTTTATCAACAATCGTTACCTTCTGCATAATATCTCCGACTTCTATTTTATCTACAACATCCTGGCCTTTTAATACCTGACCAAAAATTGTATATGATGGAGGAAGATCGTTATCTCCCAGCATGATAAAAAACTGGCTACCATTTGTATTCGGCCCTGCGTTTGCCATAGCAACAATCCCTTTTGTGTACTTTCTACTAACTGGTTCATCCTCAAATTGATATCCCGGCCCTCCAGCTCCAGTCCCTAAAGGATCTCCTCCCTGGATTACAAATCCAGGCACAACTCGATGAAACGTTAAACTATTATAAAAACCATCTTTGGAAAGATGAATAAAGTTAGAGGCTGCTTTAGGTGCCTCCGGAAAGATCTCAAACTCGATTACGCCTTTATTTGTTTCTATAACAGCTTTTTTATTCTGAAGCTCAGAATCTGATAGAATACCAGGAAATGACGAATACTGTTTTTTACTTCCTGAAGATTTTATCGAAGTACTATTTTTTTTCATTATATCTTGAGAAACTTTTAAAGTTATTCCTGAATTTGAAGAAGAACCTGCTACTTCTCCGTTAGTCTTTTTAGACTGTGAAAAAATAAGACCTCCACCAATCAATAATGCTGCAAAAACGATTAAACCTATAATTTTACTGTTCATAGTTAATTTTCATCTTGTAATGTTTTTTGTAAAAGCTCAATCATATTGGCTTTGATATCCTTTACACTCATATCCCACTCTTTAGCCATTTCTTTAATGTCATCTTCGGTGAGCGAAAAGCCACCTTTTCTTAGTTTTCCTTTTCCCATATCATCAGCAGGCAGTTGACATCCGCAGTTATAACACATAAACTCACCATCCTTTCTAAAAATATACTTAATAAGTTGAAAAGTCTGCATATCAATTTTATCAAAATTCTAAAGAAAAAGGAACTTCCTTTGGGATCCAAGATCAGCAGTAACTATACTACAATATTTACATATTAAAAAATGCTATATTTAAAGTATGAAAGTAGTGATTATCTATGCAACTTACTCAAGCGGAACTTTAGTCTCGAGTGAGATAATTAAAGAGGAGCTGCAAGACAGCACACATGAGGTTGCCTTGATTAATGCTGGAGAAGTTGATCTAGATTCACTCTCAAACTTTGACTTAATTATTTTGGGATCTCCTAGCTGGTGGAATAATAATACTGACGGGCAACCACATCATTTATTCCTCGAGTTAATAAAAAAAATGGACGGCATGAGTTTTGAAGATAAAAAGTTTGCAATTTTTGGGCTCGGAGACTCTGCCTACGCCAGGTTATGTGGAGCAGTTGACGTCCTCGAAGACTTTGTTGAAAAACTTAAAGGAAAGTTAATCCAAGATTCATTAAGGATCGACAGTTTTTACTTTGATCAGGAAAACAATGAAACTCTCGTTAAGGAATGGGCTAAAAATTTGAATATATAAAACCCTGACTTGTTGGCGTGGAACATTTCATTTCTGACAAACCATCTGCCGCTATGTGTGCATCGCAATAGTCCTAATCTGATCAGCTCCATTGCTTTGAAGAATATCTTTAGCCTCTGTACCTTCACCTTCTCTCGCTGGGACGGCAACTAATATCCCTCCCGCGTTAATTCGCGTTTCATACACCTTAGCATCTACTTCGGGAATTCCTAGTCCCATAAGAGCTCCTAGAAGCCCACCTGTAAGAGCACCGGTAACGGCCCCAGAAACAGTAGATGCGGCTGCACCACTTAATCCTAACGCAGCCGCGAGTGGGCCTCCAATTAATAGTGCTCCAACTCCTGGTACCGCAATCGCACCGATACCAACGAGTAATCCAGCTAATGCTCCAATAACTCCACCAGTGGTTGCTCCTGAAGCTGCTCCTCCAGCAACATTTGCCCCTGTATTATGAGCAATTGCAGTTTCTTCTGCTTTATCTTTCATAATGATCGAGATATTCTTAGGATCATATCCTGAAGAATTTAGTTCATCTATCGCATGTTCTGCATTCGGTCTGTCTGAAAAAACACCCAGTATCATGTTAGTCATTTTTCCTCCTCCTATAATTAATAATTAGTTAACAATTTCCATAGTATAAATACTGTTTCTGTAATCCATCCACTTTCTGCGGTTTGGTTTATTCATTAAAAAAATCTTCTTGTTAAGACTGCATACATGCCAGCCATTCCAATTAATAATTCTAGCTGTAACCACGGGTTTCCTAACATAGTAATCCAATGATAACGGCCTATTTTTAAAGTAAAAAAAGAGTTAGGGAAGAAAATTGTAAGAAAATGCTACTCATTTTCATAGTGACATCGATAAGAGACTCATTAAGAAGAACCCTTAACCTCACTATCTATTTAGTCAACTCTTACCCTACCCTTACCTAACCCTTATTGTTATCTGAACATTACCCATTAAACTATCATTGACGCTAAGATATAACATTATAAATTTAATTAGAAGGAGGTGTAAAATATGGTAGTAGTAAATAATGCAGCCCCAGCAACAGATTCAGGAAATGGGATGGGTTTTTTAATGGGAGTAATACTTTTAATAATTTTTGGTTTTCTGGTTATGTATTACGGATTGCCAATATTACAAAGGATGACACGAGCTCCTCAGATTAATGTACCAGGTAAAATTGATGTTAATATAAATAAATAGGATACAAAAGCTTGCAGTTCCCGTTTCTTTTTTAGTTAATCTAAGAAAGGGGCGGGATTTTTTATAGTTAAACTACTCAAGAGGAGTAAAATGCCCTTGACAAAGTAAACGATTGTTTACTATACTCAAGTTTATGGCAAAAGAATATTTGGGACAACTGAAAGACTTTTACAGAAAAAACAAAAGACTTCCTTCATATTCAGAAATGGGTAAGCTATTTGGTTTTGCTTCAAAAAAAAGCGTATTTGATATAGTGCACAAATGGATTGAAGAAGGCATTTTACAAAAAATTAATGAAAAACTCTCCCCAACAACTAAATTTTTTAGCCTCCCGTATTTAGGTGTTATTAAGGCAGGGTACCCTATTCTTGCTGAAGAAAACCGGCAATA
>JBBRMU010000016.1:0-24771 GCA_038230655.1 Patescibacteria group bacterium
CTGTCAAATCGTCACAGAAATAAGAAACTATAAGCCTAAATTTAGTATGAGAAATTTTAGCTCGTTTTGGTCTAGCTCTTTTGATTGTCATTACAATCCAGACTAACAGTTTTATCAACCGTTATCTAGACTAGACCCTAACTTTTTAGGTTTAATACTACTAGTAATAGGTTTAGCTCTTAATATAGTGGCATTACCAGGTCTATTTAACAAGAAAAGGCAAGGTTGGTTATTCCTATTTTATGCTGAGTTGGTGGGAGTAATTAGTGTAGTCCTCTCATTTCAGCTTACAGCCATTATTGGTGTCGTCCTTGGCTTTTATATTCTCTTCCAGGTCAGAGAGTACTATAATTAAATAACTAAATACTTCTCTAGTAAAGTAACCGTAACTCTGTTATACTATAAGATAGATTTGCTTCGATGGTGATAAGCATACTATCTGATGCAAATCGCACCAACACAACTCGAGATCTAAGATTTAGTGAGGAATTTTCCTCTTATGTATAAAAGGAGTAGTAAAAATGAAGCGGAGTTCCATTAGCATCTTACTGTTTATGCTACTTGTTGTAGGTATTTTACTCTGGTTAAAGGGAGATTTAATTCAACTTCATTCTTCAGAGAGAAATCCTGAGATATTCACGCCAACTCCTGAAGCTGTTTCCATCCATGCTCGAATTAACTTTAGCGCTGTATACAGCTTTGAAGGAGATAGAGTCTTGGTAACAGATACAGCTATTGTACCTGAGCCTATGATAGGTTGTCCTTCAACCCATACTGTCAAGGGTAAAAAATATATTCTTGAGGATACTACCTGTCAGATTGAGGTAGTGGGTACTCTTAAACCTTAGACATCTCGCCCAGGCGTTGCTGAACTCACTGTCAAGTGAAGTGGTCAACGGAGACCTAATCTCCGACATAGAACAGCAACGCCTTATACTTAAGCGGATGAACTTTCGTCCATTTAAGTTTAAGTATTTTCTATCATAAAAAACTATGGCTTTCTTTAAAGTAAACCACCGGTCAACGAGGTCTAAGGCTCGAACAGGTGAAATTACTACACATCATGGTAGGATTCAAACTCCTGCATTTGTGCCTGTCGGTACCAAAGCTACAATCAAAGCCATCGATCCTCAGTTTATCAAACAACTAGGTATTCAACTGTCTTTTGTTAATACCTATCATCTCGTCACTCATCCTGGAGCTGATATTCTGGAAAAAGCTGGGGGAGTTCATGAGTATGGAAAGCTGAATATCCCATTGATGTCAGATTCGGGGGGGTTTCAGGTATTCTCATTAGCTGGCACAAAGCGAGCAAAAGTCCGAGGAGATGACCAGGTTGGAAGGTTCAATACAGCAAACACCGAGCCTAGCCTATCAGTAGTAACCCCCGTAGATTCTGCAAGAAAACTGAACGAAAACGAAGCGCTCGTTGTGAAGATATCTGAAGATGGAGTGACTTTTAGATCGTTTTATGATGGTTCACTCATAGAGTTTACACCCGAAAAGTCAATGGAGTATCAACAAAAAATAGGAGCTGATATGATGATGGCTTTTGATGAGTGCACTTACTACCCGGCAACACATGACTATGCTCTAGAGTCGATGAACCGTACTCATGCATGGCTTTTAAGATGTATTAGTAAAGTTAGGAGTGAAGAATGGAAGAATAAACAAAAGTATCAGCAGTATTTATATGGAATTATCCAGGGGGGAACTTTTGAGGATTTAAGGACAACCTCAGCAAAGTTTATTGCAGACAAGGATGTAGACGGAGTGGCTATCGGAGGGGTCTCTGTTGGAGAGAAGAAGGAAGAAATGCGAAAACAGATCTCCTGGGTTGCTCCCTATCTCCCAGATCATAAACCAGTGCATCTTCTTGGGGTCGGCCAAATCGATGACGTAATTGAGCTTGTGCATACTGGTATTGATACTTTTGACTGTGTTGAGCCTACCCGCGTTGCCAGGATGGGGAAAATTTACCAGTGGTCTCTTATTGAAAAAGGCTTTGAGACTCATAATTTTAGTAATGATGGGATAGATGTTATGAAAGGGAAGTATAAAGATGATCTAAGCAAGCTTGATGAAGATTGTACCTGTTATGTTTGTGTTAACTTTACAAAATCCTATCTTCATCATCTTCTTAAACAGCGCGAATTACTGGGCTATAGTCTTGCCTCATATCATAATCTTTTGATAATGGAGCGACTTATGACATGTCTACGGGTAATGATTAATCAAGATCAGATATAGGAGCAATCACCTTCACTTTCGATGACTAATATAGGACGCCTCTTCAAACATCTTCTTTCCAAGATACTAAAGGGAATTGTCCAAGTTTTATACACCTATTAGAAGATATAAACAACGTTATAAAAGCGTTTATAGTCAAAACCTCGAGTGATGAGAATTTTTACCTCTATGAATAAAACACATATTCATACAGGTAAATGGAGATCTCTTTGGTTTCCGGCATAGCGCCGCAGCCTAGAGATCTCCCTAGAATTTTCTTGTAATTTTATTGCGGAATTTCCTAGTTAAGCATTAATAGGTAGACTTTGATTATCAGGGAGTTCTTTATACATCCAGACCACTTCAGAGTCGTCTCGAAGATATGTAGATCTAAACTTCCAGCCCCGAAGATTTAAGGCATTTACTGCCTGCGTGATGTACATTTTTTTAATTTCTTCCACGGCTTCAATAAGGTCCTCAGGCGAGATAACTGTTGTCCATTTGTCGCTTTCTTGGAGTCGAATATTGACTTCCATTTTGTTTCTCCTTTCTTGGTTCTCATTTTTAGCCATTAATTTCGGCGTAGTATTGGGCCGCTCTCCTTACATCCTCAAAGTGATCCTGCCGGATCGCATGAGTTGGAGATTCGTCCTCGAGGAGTGGATTCATTCCAACAAACCAACCCGCTATAACTCTGGGTCGATCAAACTGAAGTAAGAATTTTAAAACAACGAATGTTTGTAAAATTCTTCTACCGACGTCTTCTGGCGGATTTGTATCTACATAGTCAATCCAATCCCATAGTTGGGTTTTTTGTTCAGCCCCAATAATTAAGCAGACAAGACGAGCATTTTTTAAGTGCTCAAGTAAACTCGCCAGCATTAAGCCTTTCCTAAGTTGTCGGCTTTCTTCAGTTATCTCTTCAAAAGTCTTTTCCATTTATCACTCCTTTACAGACAGTAAAAGTGTACACCGATTATGCACACATGCCTGCCTGCAAAGTTTTCCGCAATATGTCAAAGTACAAGAAATGATTTGCTGATACCATAACAAAGACAGCAATTGTCTTCTAATGTAATTAAGCAGTCATAGTATATCATTTTTGAGCTCAGTGGTCAATGACTATAGGATATGAAGATGTAGCTAGGGGATTAAAAAGACCTGATATGCAGCCTGAAAAGTCTTAAAATCAACCTCATTTTTGCCATCTAACTGGACTTTCTTAATCTCTAATTTCCCGTCCATTATTGTCAAATCGGTAATTTTCAATCTTTTTTCAACATCATTTATCATAACTCTTGTCCAGATACCAGGCCACGGATACAAACCTCTAAAAAAATTATAGAAAAGTAGGGAAGTAGATGATGTTTTTGTCAGTTGGGAGTGATATTTTATGAGATATTCCCGCAAAATCTGCGGTAATTCCGTCTCAGTCACAGTCTCATTGTTTATATACTTCTTCAAAATATCAAAAGGCACATAACCATCGTCTTTCGTTAGTTTTCTGGTATATGTTGCATTTTCATGATCCTGTTCAATCGTCGGTGGCACATTTCCTCTCACAGCTAACAGTAACGTTTCTTTGAACAAAGTATAGGCTAAATCTGTCAATTTTCTCTCTAAATCAGGCCGTTTATCTGTAATTTCAATAAAAATTTTCTCCTGAGTTATAATCGGCCCATGATCAAGCTTATTATCGAGCTGAATTATGCTTATTCCAGTCTCGGATTCACCAAGTAGTAAAGGGTAGGCAATCGGAGCAACATTCCGGTATTTAGGCAGGAGCGACGGGTGGATATTCCAGAATCCCATTGGAAAATTATTTATCAAAGTCGATGGTATAAACTCACCGTAGGCATAAAGTAGGGCTAAATCATAATCATCTGGTTTTACATTAAGGTTTTTCACTAAGCCATCATAGACAGTAATCTGGCTTTCTTTTCCAACAGTTTTAACCGGAGAAGATGTCAAAACATGTTTCCTTCCGACAGGTTTATCTGGTTGAGTAATAACTAACGTGACTTCTAAGGGTAAGTCTGAGTCATCAATTATTTTTTTGAGAAGGTGCGCAGCAAAATCTGGGGTTCCAAAATATGCGAGTCGTATTTTCTTCATACTGCCAATTATATACTTTCAGCTCCTTAAAAACTATAATTCGTAAAATGACTCTACCGTTTTATCGGGTTGAATTGAAGAGTACTCTCGAATAAGGGGTAAAACTTTTTGTCAACGGAGACATATATAGATGTGGTAGTTAGTGGATTCTTTGTCTGAAAAATTAACGATTGTGAATTATCTATCTTTTCAACTCTCATCTTTAATGTCTGATTCTTGAGTTTAACTTCTTCTGTAGCTAGTTTTGGGTCGGAAATCATAGTTTTTATTTTATTAGCTTTACTACAGTACACATGTAATACCTCAAATGAATTTTCAGATAACACTGCTTCTTCACTTGCATCCGTCTGAATTTTATAAGCCGCAGGATACAAGAACTGTACTCCACAGCCGGCATTTTTATATGTCTTAAACTCCAGAGGTTTAGTTACATCTGGTGACTTCGTTGGTGTTATGCTCAATAAAAAGTTAATAACCGTGTCTGTTTTAGCTACTTTTTTCCCATATTTAACCCCAACTGCAAAAATTAAGATAATAATTAACACCCCAAAAAGTATAAATGGCCCGACTTTCTTATTCATACTTTTAAGTTTAACAAAGATCACTACTCTTGACAAACAAATTCAATATTTGTATACTAGGAATTGATCCTCCAAGTGTAGTGTCAATATATAAACTTTTCTTTACATTTTGTTTAACTAGGGTAAGTCTGATGAGTTTCATTGGATAATAAAGTGTTGTTCGACCTTGGCGAGACCACGGAGACGCACCCACCCCTCTTTTCTTGAAGGAAAAGTTTTACTTTAAACTCACTAGGGGGATCTTCGTTTATCCCACGTTTGCAAATGTCTATACTATTTCCCCTTATTTATAATATTTACACATCTATATTTAGAGTTTTAATAGCTTTAAAACAGCTATACAATTTATCAATTCATTCTTTCTATGCTGCCTAAAAAAAGAACTGCTACTCATGTAGCTTCAGATAACCCTTCGGGTGATGTTGACTCCTTGTTAGACCGTTACGAATCTAAACCCATCGTCCCAGTTGACGACGAATTTATGGCCTCAAATGGTAGCCCTATTGATGGCCCTCTTCTTGATCAAGATCAGGTGAGAAGGATGGAAGCCTCTCATCCTCAAAATGGTCAAGATGACCGCCTAAAAGAAGATCTCAAGATAAGTTATCCTGCAAAAGGCATTTTAGATGTCACATTTGGCGGATACGGCTTTTTACGACATGACTATATCATTAATCCAGATAAAGACATCTATGTTTCTACTTCCCAAATTCGACGTTTTTGGTTAAGAAAAGGTGACGAAGTTGAAGGTTTAGCCCGTCCACCAAAACAAGGAGAACGCTTTCACAGCCTCCTCTTGATTAAAAAGATAAATGATGCTGAGTTATCTGAACAAGCCAGCCAAGAAAGACAGGACTACGATAAACTTACATCTCTGCATCCAAACCGCCAGATTAAACTAGAAACTACTAAAGATGTACTTTCTACACGGATTGTAGACCTGATTGCCCCGATTGGTTTCGGCCAGAGAGCTTTGATTGTGTCTCAACCCAAAGCCGGTAAAACCACATTTTTGAAAGAAGTTGCCGAAGCAATCGCTGTTAATCATCCAGATGCCAAGATTATGGCTATCTTAATTGGTGAACGTCCTGAAGAAGTTACAGAGATAAAACGCTCGATTAAAGGTGAAGTTGCCGCCTCTCATTTTGATGAGTCGCCACGTCAACAGGTTAAAGTTGCTAATCTAGCTTTAGACCGTGCCAAAAGAATGGTTGAAATGGGCCACGACGTCATCATCTTACTAGACTCTATTACGAGACTAGCCCGTGCATTTAACCTTTCAGTCACAGGATCTGGAAGAACGATGTCAGGAGGTTTCGATCCTTCAGCATTATTTCCAGCCAAGAAATTTCTTGGAGCTGCTAGAAACTGTGAAGAAGGTGGAAGTTTGACCATCATTGGCACAGCTTTGGTGGGTACGGAGTCACGCATGGATGATCTTATCTATGAAGAGTTTAAAGGTACAGGCAACATGGAAGTGCATCTAGACCGCAAGTTCGCCGAGAAGCGCCTTTATCCAGCCATAGATATCGCAAAATCAGGTACTAGGAAAGAGGAACTCCTCTTTAGTCCTGAGACTTTGAAAAAGATCACAACTCTTAGAAGAATGCTTGGTTTACTGAATCCAGAAGAGCAGCTTGGGGTGATTATTGAGAAGCTAGCCAAGACAAAAGATAACAAAGATTTCTTAGAGTCTTTGAACGCAGCTAAGTAAAAGGCGTGTAAATGTATTTTATAGCGAGCAAAGGCGGTCTGAAAGAGACTCTAAAATGGTCAAAAATACGCTATCAAAAAACATCTAAAGATATCTAAACAATATCATATAGTATAAATATCATATACTCTCCTGTGAGATTCTGAGCCATCTTTTGTGTAGTGTCAATACTAACCTACGAGAAGTAGTATATCACATTATTTATCTTCATCTTCCTCCATATCCCGTCCCTTTCCCGTTATATGCGATGAACGTAAAAAAAACAGTATTTCTCCATTTTAAGCTAATATATCTCGGAAATTGTTATTTACAAGAAAGTTTCTGATCATTTTAAGGTTTTCACTTTAAAAAACTCTTATTTTAGCCTCAAAATCTCGTTTGCGGGAATTAACTCCATTTTTATACACAATACTTAGAAAAATTGTGGATAACTTTGGAATGTAATTTATGTGTATAAAACTATTTTGCGGGAATTATAGTCACATACTGCATACTAGTAGGGAGTATATACACTTTACTAATGGGTATTAATCATTTACAATGAGGTATGGAAAGTGCAGAGTTAGGTAAAAGAATTAACCGATTAATTGGACAGCTTAAGGGGATCCAGAAGATGGCGGAGGAAGACCGGGAATGCTCAGATATACTACAGCAAATTTCGGCTATAAAAAAAGCCATTGATGGGCTCTCAAAAGAGATAGTAATTGGCAATATTTGTAAGTATGTCCCGGCGGATCAAACTAAAAAAGTGGAGCAAATGGTAGAAAGAGCAATCAATCTTTAAAAAGTCTCTCCAAATGCCGTTTTGCGGGCAAATTTGAGTTTATATCTGGAGTTGTCTAAGACCGTTGCAAAATTAAGAAAAAGAGGCTAATTTCTCAATAATCTAAGGATTTAGGTTGAAAACCTTAGAAAATAGTATTTCATTAAATTTAATGTTTATTAAGAAATCTTGGAGATCATTTGTTAAAATGAAATTGAAAAAATATGGAAAACACACAAAATACCGTACATAACGTCTTGATAATCGGTGGAGGTCCAGCCGGTTTGTCTGCCGCAATTTATAATGCTCGCGCGAGCCTGAGTCCAGTTGTTTTTGCAGGCTCGCCTCCTGGTGGACAGCTAACTTTAACCTCTGAAGTCGAGAACTTTCCTGGATACGACCATATATTAGGAGCAGAGTTAATCCAAAAGATTCGTGGACAAGCTGAAAAATTTGGAACTATATTCCATGATGAGAATGTCTTGAACGTGGATTTTTCTAAGCATCCCTTCGAGGTGACAACAATCTCAAGTAAACATCATGCAAAATCAATTATCATTGCAACGGGCGCGAAGGCCATCTGGTTAAACCTGGAGTCTGAACAGCGACTCCGGGGCAAAGGGGTCTCTGCCTGCGCGACTTGTGATGGGTTTTTCTTCAAAAACAAAGTCGTGGCTGTTGTGGGAGGTGGTGATACAGCTTTGGAGGAAGCCTTAACACTCACCAAGTTTGCCTCAAAAGTGTATGTACTTCATCGTCGTGACTCCTTTAGAGCTTCTAAAATAATGCAGGAGCGAGTTTTAAGCCATCCTAATATTGAGGTAATGTGGAATACCGCTGTGACCGAGGTCCTTGGTCAAATGAAGGTGGAAGGGATCAAACTTAAAACGGGGGAGACGGAGTCAATCTTAGAAGTGAGCGGACTTTTCTTGGCGATTGGACATACGCCTGATACGGCTGTCTTTAAAGATCACATCGAACTTGATGAGAAGGGCTATATTATTACTACTCAGCGTGAAGCGATGGAGCTTATGAAAAATGGGGGTGACTCAAAAAAATCAATGTTTGATGTTACTTATCAGAGTGCAACCACTGTGCCTGGTATCTTCGCTGCAGGCGACTGTGTTGACTACATCTACAGACAGGCTGCGACAGCTGCAGGTATGGGTGTTGCTGCTGCCCTTGAGGCTGAAAAATGGCTAGAGCTCAGTCATAGCTAAGCATTAATCGAAGGCCAACTGCAAATAACAGATGAGCGAGAAAAATGCGAGTATTAACAAAAAAAGACGTTACACTTCATGGTAAAATATATGAATATTCTCTATGCATGATCTTCGCGGTTTTTTATTCTTTATAAAAAACTATTTATTACACAGAGTGTTGGGGGTTGGTAGTGGGGTAGAGCGTTTCAAAGACCTCATTGTAGCTTTATTGGTGATAAAACGGGGCAAATATTCAAACTCATTCTTAAATACCTCATTCTTACTTCTTGTTGCTGCTGGCTTCATTGGTGGACCGATTATCGCGGAAAATAACTCTTTTATTAACTCTCTTAGTCAGAATAATAACTATACAGCCTCCGTTGTTTCCTATAATCCTTATGAAAATTCTCTAGGCACGATTATCTCTAATAAACCTCCTTCAAGTGTCAGAGACTACTCAGTTGCTAATGGAGATACGATTGGCTCAATCGCTCAGAAATTTAACATCTCAATCGACACGATAAAGTGGGCAAATAATATGAAAACTGACATTATTAAACCAGGCGATAAGCTTAAAATTCCCCCGATTACGGGAATTGTTCATAAAGTTGTGTTTGGTGAAAACATCTACTCTATCGCTAAAAAATACAAAGTTGACCCACAAAACATTGTCAACTTCCCTTTTAATGACTTTGAAGACTTAAGTACCTTTTCTCTGGCCACGGGACAGATCGTTTATGTGCCTGACGGTGTTATCGAAGATGAGAAGGCGCCGCCAAAAGTTGCCCCTCAGTTTGCGCAGGTAAATGTAGGCGTTAAGGGTTCTTCGAATTTTATCTGGCCTACGACTGGGACTATAACTCAATATCCAATCTGGTACCATATGGCTCTTGATATTGCCAATAATGCTTCCCCGCCTGTTTTTGCTTCAGATACAGGAACGGTTGTATCGGCTTACTGTATGGCGTATGACTATGGTTGTCATATTATTATTGATCATGGAAATGGATATCAGACACTGTATGGTCATCTTTCAGCATTTGCTGTCCATGCAGGTCAAACGGTAACTCAGCGTCAGTTACTGGGCACAATGGGATCGACTGGCCGGTCAACAGGCACGCATTTGCATTTTGAGATCCGCTCAGGGGGAACGTTGCTGAACCCCTTGAACTTCTTGAAGTAAGGGTAGTACGTTAATTGGATAAATAGGCGTATGAGATATGTATTTTATTAGGTTTAAAAAAATAACTCTTCAAATTACTTCAAAGAGTTATTCTTAACGAAGTTTATCCCTCTAAGACTTTTACTGCTTCTTGTGCGCAGAGAACATCCTGTTGAGTATCAGGAGAGCCTCCGACTCCGACTCCTCCGATCACCTTTTCACCGGATTTTATTGGGAAACCACCGGCCATAGTAGTAAGTTGTCCCCCAAAAAGCGAGTCTATCCCAAAGTAAGGCTTGCCTTCAACAGCATATTTACTAATAGTATCTGTAGGCATTCTAAGTGTTGCAGCAGTAAAAGCTTTAGTTGTTGCAAATTTAGGACTTATATTTAAGGCCCCATCCATGCGGCTTGAAGCAACTAAAGCTCCATGTTCATCCACGATTACTGTTGTAACTGTCATTCCTAATTCTTTAGCTTTATTTTCTGAAGCTTCTAGAGCTTTTTTAGCTTTTTCTAATGTCATCATTTACATACACCTCCTTTCTTGTATATAATATTAATATAGAAAAGAGTATATATATTAGCATTATAAAAATCAATGTTATTAATCTCTTTTATAGTTAATAAACTATACAACTATTGTTTTTTTGACTAATGTAGAGTAACATATCTAATAATATTAATTATAATGATTCGATGGCTCTAAAAGAAATGGCAACCTATACTAGTGATGTCGCAGAATATAAGGGAATTCTAAAGAGATATCCAGATGTGGGCTCTTTGGACGATCAAGTTAGTTTAAATCAAGCTGCTGATTTAGTAAAATCAGGTAGAATAATCGTGGCACAAATGAGAGGGGTATTCGGTTTTTTCTCTGACGCTCAGCAGCACACTTCAGTTGCAAAAATTAGACAAATTAAAGGGGATAAACCGGATAAAGCATTATCTACAATGATTTCCGGAGAAAATTTCATCAAACTGTTGGATTTAGATCATATCCATCCAGCTTATAGAGCAATATGTAAGGATGCTCAAGAATATGAGCAAGTTTTTGGAAGCATCTGTCACACAAAGGCACCGATATTAAAAAACTACTCAACAATTAATAAAATAGAGATACCTGCTGATATATACACGACAGAGCGACTACCAGATGGTAAAGAGAGAAAAATCATATATAACTTAAGCACTATAGGACATGACCCTATGACGAGATTACTTACAGAAATACATAAAAGAGGAGTGGATGTAGTTGCTGTTACATCGGCTAACCCGAGTAAACAGCCAGAATATACTAGTAGAGAAGAAGTCCTGGAATATTGTACAAATTATATTGACGATATTCCATTTGTGTTGACTGATCCTTTACCTATTCGTAGAGGAATTGTTGGATCTTTTCCACAATTTGACTTAATTACAGGTTATCTCATTAGAGAAGGGCATATACCAACTGATTTACTAGAGTTTTTATTAACGAAAAGACAGGGAGAAGGTAAAGCTGATAGTATAGTTAATAAAAAAATCACTAAAAAATCAAATTACCCATCTTATAATTTTAAAAAAGAAGAAATTCTTAATTTTGAAATAAATAATCCAGCAAGTTTGAGAAAAGCCATTTTAGATTTTATCCATACTACTGATGAGGAAGTCGTTTGAGATTATCTTCAACTCTGTCGTTATCTGACCGATATTCTTCAAAAGTTGCTATATAACCTCTTATTGCTGAATCTGCAACTAGTCGAGCTGAACCCAGATAAACAGCTGAGCTAGGATCTCCCATTCTTCCTTTAAAATTCCGGTTTGAAGCAGAAATGGCTTTCTTACCTGCCTCTAGAGAGCCTGGTCCTTCTCCTATACAGCTAGAGCAAGCACTTTCGTCTGAAATTATAGCACCTGCTGCTCTTAAAATATTTAAAAGTCCAGAACTGTCAGCTTTATCTCTAATTTCTTTAGAGCTAATAGTAATATACAATGGAATTTGAATTTTTTTATCAGAAAGAACTGCCGCTAATTCAACAACATCATAATATCCTAAGGTACACGAAACAAAGTTAGCTTGGTCTAAATGGATTTTTTCTCGGATTGTACTTAATGGTACACCATTCCTTGGACTACCTGGAGTGGCTATCCAAGGACTTGTCTCAGATAAATCTACTTCAAAAATTTGTTTATAGCTACAGTTTTCATCTGGAACCCCATATAGATTAAGCGCTTCTTCTTCACTCATTCCAAATCTATCCATAAGATCAGTCACCCCATCTGAATATGCTTCTGTTACCGCTATTTCACCATTTAACACTTCAGGCACCATATTACATAATGCCACAACTTCATCTCGATTTAGACTGTTAAACCCAGTGCCTCCGAACTCAACAACACTTGTACCTTGATAATATTTAGTACGTGAGGCTAATTCTAGTTGAGCATCTCTAATTGAGGTTCCAGGCGGAAGTTTACCTTTAAAAGAAATTCGAGTTGTTTCACCTGTAGAGTATGGTACTTTTCCTTTAGCTAAAGCTGCAGCTAGCATAGTAGATCCTACAGGTATAGCTAATATTGGGAGCGCTCCAAGTGAAGGAGTATGTGAGTCTGTTGCTATTGCTACTTGAGTGGTTCGAGGGTCAATCCTTTGGAGCATATCTCGGTGACAAATACCTGTTCCGCCACCATTTTTTTTTGTACCATAGTGATAATTTTCATGAGGAATTTTCAACTCTTCTAGTGCAAATTTTCTCTGATTCTCAGTAAGACCAGGAATAACAGAATTATTAGATAGTGCAAAATGGTCTTCATATAGATGAATTTTATTTCTTGCAAGTTCTAAATTCTGCAAATTTTCTCCATAGAATTCTTTTAAGGAAGCTCTAACTATTCCAGATAATCCTACATATGAATATGCAAGATCAATAGGTAAAAGACTTGTCTCGTTACTAGCAACACTTTTTAAAGCACATGCTTTTGCTAATCGCTTCTCATAGATATTCATCGGCCGTTCTTCTTTTGAATGTGGACTAATTTCTGGTTTTGGATACTTTCCATCATCAATACCTTTAAGATAGGGTAATAGTCCACCTGCTATGACAATCCATCTTTCAAGATTATCTTTCTCTTCCAGGAAAGACTCAAGTTTTACTGGTCTTCCTTTTTGGATTTCAGTAGCAAGCTCCATATTAGTCGAGGTCAAAAGTCCTAGATGACTAGCATTTCTTTGAAATATTGGACCAAAACTTTCAGCAACAACTCCAGATATGCCTGATTTTATAAGACTCCAAACTGCTTGTTCTCGACTTGAACCCATACCAAATCTTTTACCTCCAACAATGACAGTGCCATTACTTTTTTTTAGTTCTCCTGTTACCAAGCCTAACCCTAAAAGGGCACGTTCGCCCAAGAGTTCCATGTCGTCTGTTAATAAATCAGATACGGAAATTATACTATCGGTAGAAATGTCTGATTGTAAATTTGTAGGAAAGTCAAGTCTTCTTTCACTCCCAGAAGGATCCATTTGTACATTGATTTCATTAATATTTTCGGTAAGATAAATGACCCCTCCAAAGTTAATTATATTTTTTTGGGGAGTTGTACTTATCTTTTCAAGAGGCCCACCAAAATTGATACGTAAGTTTTCATGTAACATAGTATATCATTTTTTATGAGGAGGTTTCCCAAGTGTACCCTGGATGTCATCGTTTGTAAGCACCCCACCATGTACTCGTGCTAAATTCAAAATACTTTGAATCATTTCGTCTGTTACATCTTCATAGCCCATTCTTTCTAAAGATAATATTGCGGTTGATTTACCTGATAAAGGTCCAATTTTGTACTCGTGTTCTCTTCCTAATAGATTACTATCTACAGAAGTATAAATTGTGTTAAGTATTTCATTTATCTTTTTGCGTAATTCTTTATTAGCTAAGTTGTCAGGAATGGATCTCCTAATATTGTTAGCTTTCATTTCGGCATCAGAATGAATTCCTGCTTGGGTCGTAAAAACATTATCACCAACTAAAGGCGCGTGTGTAGGAATAGCGACTCCGCTAATACGGGAATAGTATTTTGCCAAGTCATAGATTTTACTTAAATCCCATTGCTTATTATATCCAGCCTCATTTAATTCTCTAGTAATATTATATAGAATAACTTCTAGAGGTGCATTTCCGGCTCTTTCGCCAACTCCATATAGAGTTCCATGGAATCTGTCTGCTCCACCGCTAATTGCTCCAAAAACTACTTCAAGTGGAATTCCTTGATCGTTATGCGCATGGATATCAATACCCATTCTTTGCCCATTTTCGCCATGAACATCTAGCAAATCTCTTATAGTTTTAGTTAGTCTGTATGCGCCTTTACGTGTTAAATATCCTACTGTGTCTGCAATTCCAATTCTACTTGCACCACTCTCAACAGCCATGCGAACGTATTCTCCAATTAGTTCAGGAGATGTTCTGGTAGTGTCTTCAGTGAAGGCTATTGTAAAGATATTCTGTTTGGTAAGTTCTGAAATACCTTCGTGTAAATTTTTCAATACTTGTTCTGCTTTCCAACCTTGAATCCAAAGTCTCGGCTCAGAAAGTCCTTGGAAGACAATGACTTGACAATTTGGATTATGTGATACACATTCTGATGCATATTGTAAATCCTCTTCCTTAGGTCTTGCCAGAACTATAGGGAAAGTATCTGGGGTATTCTCTGCCATGTAGTCTAATACTCTATATGTATCCTCATTAACATCTTTTCCACTATAGATACCTACCGTTAAGTAATCAGTACCCATCTCTGAGCTTCTTTTGATATAGTCAATTTTTTGTTCAACTGTAGGATGTAGAGGAGCTCCTTGAATTCCATCTCTCAAACTTTCGTCATTGGCTTTTTGTGTTAGCAATTGCTGCAGTGTGGGTTCGGGGATTATAGTCTCAACTGGGTATTCATCGCTAGGCTCATTGTTCCAATGGAAAAACTTGGGTATATTAGCCTCGATTTGATTTCCCATATGTATTTTGAATATACTTCTTTATAACAATTTGTACTTTTGCAATCTGTTACAATTTAAAGTATATTATGAAGTCAAATTATACCACAACACCTAAGAAAAAGCAAACTATCCAGGCTTTGTGGAGGCTAGAAAAGATAATCTTAAATAGTCTGGATTTTAAAGAAGTTATTGAGAAAATTGTTAATAGTGTTTTGACAGAGTTAGACTATCTTCAGTTGGGTTATCGCATTGTAGTATTGATTCTTAAAGATCCTAAAAATAATCTTCTTAAAAGAGTATCTATATCACAGACAAAAGAAGCTGAGAAGGCTTTGAAAGCATCTCCAATTCCTTTTCCTCAAATTAATATTCCACTTACCTCAAAGAAGAATCTATGTGTAAAGGTTTTTAAAAGTAAAAAACCCGCCACTACTTCATATTGGCCAGATTTATTAATGCCAGCGTTTACAAATGAGCAAGCGATAGAAGTACAAAAAATAGTAGGAATCAAGGAGAGTTTAGTGTATCCTGTAATATCACAAAATCAGTCAATTGGCGTCATTATCTTTAGCATGACAAAGACTGAAGAAGAAGTGACTTTGGAGGAAAGAGATCTTATTTCCGGATTTACTGATGTCGTAGGTCTTGCAGTCCAAAATGCTAGATTATATACTTCTGTAGAAGAAACAACTCTGAAACTAAAAGAAGCAAATGGTCAGCTCAAAGAACTTGATAGACTAAAGGACGAGTTCGTCTCTGTTGCTTCGCATGAGCTACGTACTCCTATGACAGCCATAAAATCATATCTCTGGATGGCTTTGAATGGAAAGGGTGGAAAACTTCTGGAAAAGCAGAAGTACTATCTGGATAGGGCGTATTTGTCTACAGATCGGCTTATAAAGCTAGTCAATGATATGTTAAATGTTTCCCGCATTGAGGCCGGTAGAGTGGCACTGTCGGTTGAAGAAGTGGACCTAAATAAGCTAGCATTAGAGGTTATAGATGAAGTCAAGCCTCGTGCAGATGAGCTAGGTTTAAAGATTAAGGTCAATAAAGTCGACAAACTCACAGAAGTCATTGCTGATGTTGATAAGATAAAAGAGGTGCTTATAAACTTTATTGGAAACTCCTTAAAATTTACACCTCACGGGGGATTAATTGAGATTTCATTTGAAGAAAAAGTAGATACCGTTGTGACGAGCGTGAAAGATAATGGCAAAGGAGTTGAGAAAGATGACCAGCCAAAACTGTTTGAAAAGTTTGGGCTTTTAAAAGGCTCATACACTACGAATACAATATCTCAGGGCACAGGGCTCGGACTTTATATTTGTAAGTCTATTATTCAACTACACAAAGGAGAAATTTGGGCAGAGTCTGAAGGACGAGATAAAGGATCAAAGTTCTCGTTCTCACTGAGAAAGTATAATGTAAAAGATCTCAAAAAAATACAGTCAGAGCAGGATGGAAAAGAAAGTAAAGAAATTATTCACACAGGTATCTAGTTAATGATGAGCCAGTTAAATGTTAGAGGTGACGACACAGCTGATTCAACTCCCACTTTGAAGTAATGTCTACATGGTTGACCACCGTTTACACAGGCTTCTTTCTTAACGACAGTTAGATTAGCCCCTTGAGAAACCGATGTCGGTGTAAGATAAATGAGTGATGAGTCTTTTACACTGTCATTATAAATTATGACTTCACTATTTCTTGTTGGTACAACTCCTTCTCCTGCTGCTTCATTAGTCGTCTCAATTGCAGGCGAGTACTGTCCATTTCTGGTAAGGTTATCAGCTGCAGCAATCACCGCCCCCGATTCTGTTGCTGAAAGATATTTATTTAGTGAGAGCTCTCTGAACTTTCCTTTCCCTGAACTATCAATTGAGGCTACATTCTCATTATTCTTATTCTGAATATCAAAACTTGAGCTTGTTTGTGAGCTTGCTGTATCGTTGCCGAGCACTACATTCACGTTATCAGAATCACTTATCGGCCGGATAGTATTTGTCTTAATTCCAGCTAAAGCATTGATAACACCTTTTGTGGTTAATGTCCCGTCTTTGGCGATAGTCACCGCATTTTCAAAAAAATTGATTGTACCTAGCGAAGATATATTTAGATCAGAGTTAAGTGATAGAATCGAAGTATCCTTAGCTATCAGACTACCAATTACCAGTGAGTCAGCGATACTAGCTTTATATATATAAGCATGGTTGGTGATGTTAAAGGTTTCAACCGAGCTATTATATGCAAGAATATTTTGACCTTGAACTGAAGGAGGCAAACTCACAGGTGGGGTGATGATAGTCTCGCCCAATGGGCGATTTTTGATTTCATTAATAAGTTTTTGCACATCGTTTACCTGGTTTGTAATTGAAGAGATAGAGGAGTTGCTGTTAGTGATTTTGTCACTTAATTGATCTATTGTCTTACTTTTGATGTTATCAGCCACAAGTTCTCCTGAAAACGAGGCAGTGTTAGCACTCACTGTGTCTGACTGAAGGTTTGATGTCTGAATATTATTTGCTGTTAGAGAGCCACTCACAGTAGCAGTCCCAGATGTAATATTTCCCTGCGTAGTAATATTCCCAGCAGCATCGAAAGTAGTAACAGCTTTATCATCGAGTCCATTAATGATTATCTTAGCCAACTCGCCTTGATTTTCTGGTTGACTTCCTCCTGACGTGTTAGAAGTGTTTAAGTCAAAATTCACGTTATCAGTCAAAGCCGCTATGTGATTAGTCTTTATCTTTGTTAAATCAGCCTCTTGTGTAGCTACAAGTCGTGTTGTTTCGATAATTGGCGAAGTGATTTTTTGATTTGCGTTAAGTGTATTTATAGTCAGAAAATCGATTTTTGCAGTAAGTACTTTAATATTTTCACCGGTAATTTTACGAGCATACAAAGTGTTCTCTATGAGAGCGTTCTGAGTCACGATCAATCCGGCTTTTAATTTGGAAGTTATCACCTGGCCAAAGGCTAATATGTTTTCCAGAATATTCCCGTTAGTTAAAATTACATTACTTCGAGTATTGTTAACGTCAGACTTAATTTCTTGCAAAGATCTGCCATTTTGATCAATGTTTCCGGACGTAGTAATACTGACGTCACCTTCTGAATTAAGAGAAAGGTAGTTTGAGTCTCTGGTTATTTTCTCAATTTTAGTATTTAATGCTTTTACCCCAGCGAGTGCTACACCAGCAGGGTCTATCGTTGAGATACTTTTATTTGAGTTGCCTAAATGGAAAATGTTATAGAAGTCTTCAGCGATTGGTCCGAGATGTCTAACACTTACATTCTCATTTTTATAGTTCCAGGAACTTAAGTCAAGTTGATCGATCTTTCTTAATATATCAGTAGTATCGACTGATTGAAAATTTTCCTTAAGACTTCTAGAAGAAGCATTCGTCCATGTGCCTCCTGTTGAGAGGTATGCTCCAGAAGCTGCATAGATATCATAGTTATTATCTGCTCCCGTAGTAGTATTTATATATATACCATAGTTATTTGTCGCACTGCCAACGCCGCCGCTAAAGTTACCTGTAGAAGTTAGGTAAAGCCCGTATTTATTTATTCCATCCGTGCTACCGTTCTCTGCTAAATTTTCAATGTAGCCGCTATAATTCGAGTGATTATTTTGCCCAGTCTCTTTTACATGTAGTCTCGCTGTCGGTGCTGCTGTCCCTAGACCAATCTTACCATCGTGATTAACTGTCATCACTTCACCTGCGCCTGCAGTAATATGAAAGGGGTTCAGTACTGATCCAGGTGCAGTAGCAAGTGTCATGAGAGAACCTGTTCCTTTATTATACCTAGAGTCACTCAAGGTAAAGAGATCACTCGTTCCGGTGGAATTACCGTACGTTAAATTTGTAGCATAGGCTCCCATATCTAAGTTAAGTGAAGTTGTGGGTGAGGATAATGATGACCAACGTGAAGAATTAGAACAGTTATTTGTGGTGTCACAGACTTCGTTACCATCTTGATATAGCTTTTTCCCATACACAGCGTTCCATTGACTCGTAAACGAGCCTAAGTTATAAAGGTTAGTGAAATTTGGACCTATATCACCGCTCACTTGTAGATTAAATAGAGAAGTATCAGCTCCATTAACTCCAATATTTCCGTTCGCTGCAATTACAAACCTGTCTTTATCTTGTGAGTCAGTATTAGTTTGAAATTTAATACTACCGTCTTTAGTAGTGGTAATATTTAAGTCATTCTGTGATTTTAGATTAAGAATGTTGGCACTATAAACTGTAAAATTACTACTTTTTGAGACTGAGCTAATGCTTGCATTGTCAGACTCAATTAGCAGATCTCCATCCTCATTGATATATGGAATGGAAGAGATTGATTTGCCTGTTGGAAGGCCCTGAAGAGTGTTTGAGTTGGAAGAAAAACCTACGTTAGCAATTTGTTTCCTTGGCTGCATCTCTGGGTCACTTCCAGTAGTTAATCCAAGGAATAACTCGGGGTTGTTTAGAAATAGAGAGTCGGCTAGAGGTTTCATTCCACAGTCTTGGCCGAGTTTAATTGTGATATAACCCTTAATATCAGGTGATACTGCATTCATTCCTGTGCATCTGCCTACATAAAGCGGATTAATAGATGTTTTTGAAGTATATAACTTAAATAGTACATCTGTTTTGTCTATTATAGGATTACCTAGGCTATCAGTAATCTTTGCTTTAAAGGAAAGTACCCGTGTTTTCTCTATGCCAGCCTTCATATTTGGTTTAACGGTGCTTGTTGTATGTGAATAGACTAAATATAAGACTCCTAGTGTAACAACAGCAAGAATGGAGTAAGAAAAAAACTGCAATTTGTTTGTGAATATAAATGAGTTTTTTTCATGAACTTGGGAAATACTAAGGTTTTTATTAATAGGAAGCTTTGTTCCCTCAGGATAGTCTTTTTGATTTTTAGAAAAAATTAAATTAGCAGTTTCAGCCTTTAATTGATTAAATTGAATTGTTGAGATATGTCCTTTCTCGACGGCCCAATCGAGGAATTTGTTGATATCTTTCACCTTTTGATCAACTTTTTCGGTGCTGAGGCTAGAAGATTTGAGCTCAATTAAGTAAATTCTGATCTTTTCTGGTGTTAAAGCTGTAAACATATTCTTTATTTATATTTATTTAGAATCAACTGAATTAAGTAACTCATTAATAGCCTCGATAACAGTATTGACTTCATTATCTGGCCGTGAATCCAGTATTAAACAGTATTTAAAGTCATCTATGATCTGGTGCTGAGTATAATTATTATCACTAGCAGGCTCTTGTTTTTTTGAGATATTTGATATTTTAATCACAGGATTTGAGGCTAAATCTTCAGATGTCATTATAAATTTCCATAGTTTACGAAGAGTAGAAAGCCTACGGTTAATTGTCTTCTCAGGAAGGCCATGCTTGATTAAATCATTTTTAAATTTAAGTATATTAGCTTCGTTTACAAGGTCACCAAGATTATTACCGCAGCCATTTTTAGTAGACCATCCTAAGAAGAATCTAAGATCAGAAAGGTAATTCCTCACAGTAGTAGAGGATACATTTCCCGAAATAAGGAATAGCTTGAATTGGGCTTCAATATTAGAAAGATTATACATATCCATAGTATGTATTCATATTAGTAGATTATAAAAGCCGTTGTCAAGAGGTATTTATAATATATTATGATATAGTTATTCAAGCCCATTTGGGATATTTAAAATCTGCGATATAGTTGATTTAATTGCATTAAATATAATAACCGCAAAGTTAATTAACTTACTTAAATATATCAGATCTGATACTTTAACCCATAATAAAAAAAGAGCTGTTTTTATGAATTTTATGTATTTTTTTAGAATATTGATCAAAACATGTAATAAAGAAGTTTTTTCTTGCAGTTATGTATTTTTAAATTGAGTCAAGCTTAGCTGTGGTTAAATAAATATGATTAAATACGGTCAAATACCATTTTGGCAACCTGTGGTAATGAATGATAGAAAGCCAATAGTGTCATTTAACTTGATATGAAGGGCTAATCGATAAAAACATCAATTAATTATATTTTCTTCTAAGTTCAGCAGGCCTTAACTGAAAGTTTCCGCAAAGTAATTACCTTAAATATGCGAATGCTCAGAATTTTTTAATTGCTTTCAAGCCCTAGAGAGTCATTCTAGTCGTGATCTTTTTTCCTTGAATTCTTAGCACTTTTAACATTTAAATTTATTTAAATGTTGATTTGATTTCAAGGTAATTCATAAGATTTAGAGTTTAAACATATTTATTTATATAAATCTAACTCTTATTTATTGTATAGATATGATAAATAAACACGTTTAAAACGTACTAGTCTTAGAATTATTTTTATATCTCTTTATTACTATAAGTTTTACTTGTAAACGTACATAAAACAGTTGACAATAAAAACTCCGTTTGTTACAGTTTTAGTATGGGAATTAAAGAAAGACGAACGAAACTATTACTTGCATTATTTTTACTGTCAGACGTTGATTTTAAGCCAGTACCCTTGAACAAGACAGTAGAGGTAGGATTTGACCTAACTATTAACCAAAAAACGAAGGGCACAATAGCTTCATTATTAAGGGAAGAGTCTATTGAGAAGATATCTCAGCAACTATCAACTGATCTAGGTGATGGTAATTCTCAAGCTCAACCGCTAGTAAGCTACGCTATAACGGCTAAAGGCTTTAAAGAATTATCTTTAGGCTTTCCTTTTTTCAGATTTCTTAGAGAATCTTGGGATGGAAAATGGAGAATACTTTCCTATGAGATACCTGAGAAAAAGCGTGAGTTAAGAGATAAGCTTCGAAGAGAGGTAGCTGGATGGGGGCTTGGCCCTTGGCATAGATCATTTTGGGTTACTCCACATCCTATCATTGATAATTTAAGACTACTCATATCTCAGAAAGAAGAAGAGCAGTATGTACAAGCCTTTGAGGCAGAGCATGTATTTGGCAATAGAGAGATTCTTATTGAAAAAGTTTGGCAGAAAACCAGCTTAGATAGACGCTATCGTGAATTATTTAAAACTTGGCATGAGGTCCTTTCCTCCAATTCAGAGGGGTCGGCTCAGACAGAAGTGAAGCTGGAAAAGTTTAAGACTATAGTTGCTAAATATATCGATATTTTAAGAGATGATCCTGGTTTGCCAAAAGAGTTAATAGGAACAAATTGGATAGGGTACGAGGCTTTCAATATCTATAAGGAGATTCGAGCTATTCTACTCAGTTAAGATAAAACTCAGCATCCTTACAATCGTCTAAAAAAATTAGACGAGTTTTACTCCAGATAAGGTTGGGTCGATCTCCATTATTATAGATGTTCTTCTTATCCACAGGCTTATTTATCAGAAGGTAGGTGGGGTCTGCTATCTGGGTTATTATTTTATAAAGTTCAGTATTGAAGCCCCCAACTGGTAATTTTAGGAGGTAGATATTTTGAGTAGTAATTACACTGTCTTGATGGTCTGAAAACTCCTCAACTACTCTTTGGGTGAGTCTTCCAGATATGACCACCTCTTTTTCATTTTCAGTAAAAATTATGACATCAACAGTGTGGTTTTCATATTGTGAGATAAACTCAATCCGCACATCTGCTAGCTTGATCTCATTTAAAGGAACATCGTGCGTGTCTACAGGTTTATTTTTCTGGGACGAATAAAATTCGTCCGCTATAGAAATATCTGACACATATCCCTTAATGTGTAAATTACTAATAAAGTACCTGCTATTTATAATTTTCAGACCCTGTCTGTATTTTTTGGCTGAACTGATTACGAAAACTGCCTCAATAGTTCTATCATAGAAAGGCATTTGTCTACTTAATCAGTTAACAGTATCTTTATTTGATCAAGGGATCAATAGGGACATCAAATCTATTTCTGATTCTGATATATACAGAATTTTTATCAGATGAAGCACAGAAAATCAGATGAGTTTAGGTACCAAGCATGTCTTTGAGAAGAAACGCTACTATTAGACAAACCGAAAGAGTACAGCAAAAAGCTAGCATTTTGAGAGACATTGGTGATTCTGGAGACATTTAAAATTGCATAAATACAAATGGTATCTTTGATACCAGATTGATAATTAGAATTAAGTACGACAGCAAAATGTAGCAGATATAACTCGGTAAGACACCAAGTGAGTAATGAATTTTACCTAGCAGAGCTGTTATGAAACTAAAGATCATTATTGGAGTTAACTACCCAGGAAAAGAGTGAATTAGCAAGGGGGGGCTATAAGAGAGATTTGTTTGAAGTAGATAAATATTAGGGGAACAGTGAATACCTGAGCAGATAGAGTGGTTTGTAACTCAGACTCTTGGTGCAGGATAGGAAAGACTTAATAAAACCTTTGTCTGTTGTACTTTCAGACCTATGAGCGAAGAGAATTAACCCAAGAGTAGCCTCATTAGATGAGTAAAAAGAGATGGAAGTAATCCGCTTTGGAGAAACCATCAAGCTGAGGATGGCAGATAAAAAAAGAGTAGAGAGTGCAAAAGTCTTTCAACCAAACAAAATTGCTACGAGCGTTAAATTAGACATAAAAGCCGCCCTAACGACTAGGGCTTGTATACGTGCAAAAATGATAAAAAAGACGATAACTAGTATGGTAATCACAGTTGCCAGCTCCTTGCTAATTCCGGTCGTAGGAGCTGAGATAATGGAACTGAGAAACGATATGGGTAAGACCTACTTTTTTGAGCTCCAGAATAAATTCTTTAGAAGTTTTAAGATTGACACCATAGATAATACCATTAAGGAGAGAGGCATGTGGTTCTGGAAGATATACATTAATTACGTCAGTAAAAATTGATCTATACGCCATGTCATAAATCTATTAACTCTTTAATTTTATTAAAGGGAGAAGAGGTAAGAATTTTTTTGTTGAGTAGATGATCTACCAAGATGTATGGAAGGTTCGTAATAATTTTTTGAACAGTTGATTTAGATATTCCAGGGAGACCATGAAGCTCTGCTGAATAGCCCGAGTTTAGGCTAATCTTACTTGATTGATCACTATCGATCATGCCTCATTGTGTATGGTCAACAAGCCTGTTACTCTCTTTAAAAACTCCTTCGCTTATTTCTGTTAAAGAAGGTGTATGGATTTTTCCTGATCAGTCAGAACTCTTGCTAGGTTGTAGTTTTTATAAAAGAAATTTTTGTCAGCGCTCCCAGATAACTCTCCGGCTAAGTTTAACGCGTCTTTTAATCTTGATGGAAAAAGTAGCTCATAGCTGTTAGGTTTTAAGACTGAAACAGATATGTCGACTGTAATCTTACGGTCGGAAGAATATTGTTTAGAGGTTTTAGGACTGGGTTGTGAGGTATTAAATGATTGATGCTATGAGGTGCTTGGCTGGATGAATAAGATGAAAGAAGTCACGGCTGTACCTAATGATAAAAAAATAAGAGCACTTTCCAGGGCGTATTTTTTTAATGATTTTGTGAGAGTAGTAATTTCCATACGCCTATAATGCTATGGAATCCTGGATTTCTCAACCGTATATATGCTACAAATTTAGTATTCCTTGAGCTTTCTTGAGAGATAAAATGATAGCAGACTTATTAATACAAGTATAAAAACTAGCTTGAAAGGCAAAGCAAGGAAGGAAGTAGTTGTATATATATAAGATGACTTCCCTTCAATTGATACTGTCGCAGTAAGCTTATAATTCCCAATGAATAAACCCTTCATGAGGATAGATGAGTTGTCAGGACAATCTTTATTACAATTTTTTCTGTCAGAAATAACTCTTTGAGAGCTGCTAAGAATATTCTTCTTGTCTAAAGTATAAGTTCGTTTTATATTCCATCCTTTCAAAGCCACAGTTGCATCAGGGGAAATAACATTTTGTCCACTATTTTTTATCATGAGAATTACCGGGATGTTATCAAAGCTGTCATAGATTGAAATATTTTTAAAGAAGGGTAGTCTTATATTCCTAGGGACTACGAATAGAGGAATACTTGCTTTCTTTTCTGTACGTCCGTCTTTCGAGATGCTCAAAAG
>JBBRMU010000017.1:0-24617 GCA_038230655.1 Patescibacteria group bacterium
AAGTAGTGCGGAGTTGGTTCGAATACCATTCCCTTTCGTGCCTGTGAGGGAGATGCAAAGGTGATTTAATATAACTACATTTAGATCGTTGTTAGGCTCTAAATATAATTTTATTGTTTTTGTTCCGTCGGGCGGAGAGGGAGGGATTCGAACCCTCGAAAGCCTTGCGACCTTACCAGTTTTCGAGACTAGCCCGTTCAACCACTCCGGCACCTCTCCATGATGAATTATACCAAAGCTGAAAGGATGTACCGGGCTTATTCCTAAAGCAAGATAACTAACATGTCCCCTTTTATGTGCCTTTAAGAGTACTTTTGGACTTTTCGGACACACTCCTGGGACCTTAATATTCTGTTTACGAAATGAATAGTAATATAGTCCCATTATTTTATTGGACTTGAGCTACATTTTTTCAAATCCTTATCACAGTATTTTCCACTTTAGGTATATTAAGAAGTTCATCTTCAGTTGTAGTCAAAACTGTTTGATATTTTTTGACTAAATCCAGAACAAGTTTTTTATTTTTCACATCCAACTCAGAAAAAACATCATCAAGTAATAAAATCGGTTTTTGTTTGAAAAGGGTCTCAAGATAAAGTATCTCATTCAGCTTTAACCAGAATACTCCTAGTCTCTGCTCGCTCCGAGAGCCGAATTGATGCACATTTTCCTTTACACCATCTTCAATTAATGAAATCACAAACTCATCCTTTTGCGGACCAACCAAGGTCTTTCGCCACCGTCTTTCTTCATCAAATTTCTGCTCTAACCGTTCTTTAGTAAACTCATTTTTCTGATACTCAATCTCAAACAATCTTTCATGAACTTCTTTATGCTCATTCAAGTAGTTTATATAGTTTTGCCTTTTCTGTGTAATATAAACAGCCTGCTCCTGTAAATAATCATTCCAGAAACTCAACTCTTCCTGTAAAGCTTCTATATTACTATGATGTTCCAAAACCTTATTTCGTTTTCTTAGTGCATGCTCATAGTTTGTTAGCTTTCGCTTATAATCATAGTCGAACAATGAGATTATTTTATTGAAGTACTCTCTTCTTTTATCTGGTGATCCTGATATAATGTCAATATGTTCCGGTGCAAATAAAACAGCTTTCGTTTGATACTCTTGATACTGTTTATGTGTTTTTTTGGTTTTACTTACCGTATATTTCTTTTCGACAGCTTCACCCTTGGACTGTAAAAAAATCTGAAATGCCGTCGAGCTACTGTTTTCCTTAAAAACTGTTTCAACAAAAGCATTATCTTTTTCCCACATTATCAACTCCTGTTCCTTCGACTCACGAAAACCGACACCATTGATAGAAAAGAAGATTGACTCTAGTAAGTTCGTTTTCCCGCGAGCATTCTCTCCAATTATCACTGTTAAAAACTCGTTAATGGAATAAAGTGTCTCCGGAAAGTTGCGAAATTGATTAAGATGAACTGTTTGTAAAAGCATACCTTGTAATTCTATACTACTTCGTAGTTATTTTTCAGGAGAAATCATCGTACCCTTAAAAGCTTTACCTTCAATAATTGCCTCAAGGTTTTCAAAGTCATTTCCGTTAGTAACTATTGCAGTAAGTTTAAGATCCATTGCAAGCTTTACCGCAATGGGATCAAATGGAGCATTTAATCCAGGAGACCACTCAGTGCCAACTAATTTCTGACATTCCTGCCAGGATAATTTTTCAATCGGTTTTGCATCAGGGTTGTTACGGGGATCTTTATCATAGATCCAGTCAATATTAGAAAGGTTGATCAGCAAATGTCCTCCGTAATCCTTTGCCAACAAAACAGCGTCGTAGTCTGTCGACCATCCTGGTTTCCAACCAGCACCAATAACTAATGACTCCGTCCAGTTCTCTAGCTTTTTATCATAGTTCTCAATAATACGAGGATGGGCAATATCACTAAAAATTGTTCGGAGTAAATGACCATTTAAGTGCGTAGCGTGGATACCAAGCCAATCTAAGTCCACATCTGTCATATTCCCAACCACAGCTTTACCAGCGTCCCTATAATGTCTAGCTGTTTTACCACCTCCAGCAACCAAAAAAAACCGTTTACCACTGGTAATATACTTCCTAATAAATATATTCAACTTCTTTAAAAATTCAGTATCAACACCGTCAGGAGCTATCAAACTTCCTCCGATAGAAATGATAATGGGTGACTCATGCTCTAAAAACATAGTTTTCAAAAAAAATCCCGAGTACATCGGGAGTATTAATTACTTAATTAAGTTCGCATATTTAGAAAGGCGAACTGGCATCTAACTTCAAGAAATATGAAATTAGTCTTACAAAGACATACGAAAATAAAAGTATGCAAAAACCAATTAAACCCGCAGTGATCTTTGCCCGCCCACTCTTTATCTTCTCTGGATTACCCTGAGACATAAGGAAATCGAACCCTCCTGAGATCAACACAAAAAAAAGTATAATCGAAGCGAGGGGAATAATAAAGACTAGGAGTTTACTAATCAGATCTGATAGATCTCTAATTCCCACAAGCGGTCCACGAAGATATACTTCCCCACCAGTCGGACCTATGCCAATATTTTGTGCTAAAAATGTCTGTTTCATATAAATCGTTTCAATAGTTTCAATAGTATTATTATACTGATATGAATTGCAAATGAAAACAAAAAGTAAAGGTTGAGTTGTCTGATAAATAGAGAAATAGTCTTCCACACTCCTGCATTCAAAAACTTACTAAGATCAATGTTTAGTACATAGACTATCCCAACGATAACTATAACAATAGGTATGACATAAATTAAGTCAACCAAGTCTTGCTTTGAAGAAAACATGGTCGTTGATACAACAAATATCATATACCCGATCAGAGATGTTAGAACAATATTCTGTTGAGGAAATAACTTCCAAACAGCTAAAATCCAGAAGAAAAAGAGACCAAAAAAGATTGGTGCAATTCCTACAAGAATCCCCCGAATAATATCTTTTTTCCCGTAAATTACTTTTCCAAGTTTGATATGATCTTTTTCAAACTCAGGAAGAACGCTTACCTCATGAACATGCAGCATCAGAGTAATCGCCATTATGAAATGCGCTAATTCATGGAGAATAGTCCCTGGTAAAAAAATAATCGTAATAAAAGTAAAGACAACCTTGTCTGGAAGAAATCTTCTCAGTAGTATGAACATTTCTTTGAGAGTGAGTCTGGAGATAAAATACAGAACTAGCAGTTGTAGTGAAAATGCAAGTAGTAGTAATGCATTTTGTGACATAGTTAAGAAGGTTGACGGGCTACAGCAGTACCACTTTCATCGGCTGAGGAGATAGATGCTGGCGGAACTATAGTTGAGTTTGGAGATTTTTTTGCATCTTGCTCCTTGGATTGCGGTAGCTGTTCTGACTTTTTATCCTCCACTACTTTAAGTTGTGTGCTTGCACAGTTTTTACAGACCGACGTTGCATGAGGTAAGGTCTCCGTTTCAAAACCTGTCTGACATTTTTGGCAGATAAACTTTTGTGAGACTGGTTGAAGAGGAGTTGATCCTAAAACCTCTCTTTGAACTATAAAAGAGAAGTCATTACCGTCAAAGTCAACTTTTACTGTATCTCCTGGTTTAAGCTTCTGTTCAATAATTAATGAGGAAAGTGGATTCTCAACTAACTTCTGAATTGCTCTCCGTAAAGGCCTCGCTCCGTATACAGGATCAAAACCAGATCTCACAACCTCTTTTATGGCTGTATCTGTGTATGCAAAGCCCATTTCCTGATCTTCTAGTAACTTCCCCACCCCTTTAAGCTGAAGTTTAACAATTTGCATCATATGTCCAAACTTCAACGGCTCAAATATAATAACTTCGTCAAATCGGTTGATAAGTTCAGGACGGAAAAACTTTCTTAACTCTCCCATTACTTTATTCTTCAAGAGACCATACTTCTTTCCATCACTCTCTTCGTCGACTTTCTTCTTATCCTCTACTTCTTTATCGAGAGGGAAGTCTTTTCCGAAGTATTCGTTGAGCGTCTGCTGTTTCCAGATAACTGCATCAGCTTCTCTGAACCAGATGTCTACACCAACGATAATCATTTCCCGTCCTGACGCCGTAAATAAATGTATGTCCCAATATGCAGAAGGAAAAACCTCTTTCTCAGCTGTCTGTCCTGCAAAGTAGTTCTTAAGCTCACCTGTTTCCCAGTCATTTGCATCTTGTTTCCTTCTCCAAAATCTGTCTCTGAAAGAAATTATCTCCATCTCAGTTGGTGAAAATGAGTGAGTTTTAAGTTTTACAGTAGGTAGCTGTTCGTCAGGGGCATCAGGGATAGCATTTACAACAATATTATCTTTATAGTAAGCTATCAGTGTTGTTTCTTTCCACATTTTTTCCGTTGTAGATATCCGGAAAATAAGCGTACCATTCTTTGTAATTACTTCTACTCCTTTTGGCGAGACTGCATGAGTGTCATAACCTTGAATAGGAAACTCTGTTGGTTTTGATGAGCTTTCCTTATTCATTAACTCTATTTCCTGGCCGGAGAAGTAGTCGAGTAACATTCCCGGTTTCCACTCGGCTGTTTGACTTTCTCGCTCGAAGTATTTAGCGCCGATTGTTAAAATCTCTCTTCCTCTAGGAGTTGAAGTATAGGTAGAAAGAACTGGAGGTTCCTCAATAGCAACTTTTCCATCTTTTAACATCTCATCTTGAATAAGGATACTCCCAATATTAGATGTACATATCACAACTGTATTTTTAAATGAGATTACATGGCCTTTATTATCTGTTAAACGCCCATCGTCCAGAATCTGAAGAAGAATATTGAAAATGTCAGGATGAGCTTTTTCAACTTCATCAAAAAGGACCACTGAATATGGTTTTCTTCTAACTGCCTCAGTTAACTTGCCTCCTTCTTCATACCCAACATACCCTGGAGGGGCTCCCAGTAGCTTTGCCACCTCATGCTTTTCCATGTACTCCGTCATGTCAAATCTAAGCATAGCTTCTTCCTGGCCAAACAGAACATCAGCCAGTGTTTTTGCAAGTTCGGTTTTTCCGACTCCTGTTGGTCCAAGAAATACAAAACTACCGATCGGTCTCTGTGTTGATTTGAGACCAGCACGACCTCGGCGTACGGCTTCCGCAACTGATGTGACAGCAGCTTCTTGTCCAATCATCCTTTCATGCATGATAGCTTCAAGATTTGCTAAGCGTCCCATCTCTGAACCAGTAATTTTGGCGACAGGAATTCCGGTCCACCTGGAAACAATATCCTTTATAATACTCTCCGTAACTTCTGTTGTAGTCTGAGCTTTCCGCATATCATAAGCTTCCTTTTTCTCATTTAACTCAGACTGAATATCGGCGATTTTTGAGTGAAGAATTCTGGCTTTTACACCATCTCCTGCTTTAGTAGACTCAACGGACTCTTGTTTTAGTTCAGCAATTCTAGTTTCCAACGACTTCATTTCCTCAGGAAGAGATAAAAGTGGGAGCCTTACAGCAGAAGCGGCCTCATCTATTAAATCTACTGCTTTATCAGGTAAAAAACGATCACCCACATAACGTTTTGATAGTTTTACAGCGGCTTCTACTGCTTCATCTGGAATCCTAACCTTATGAAAAGCCTCATATTTTTCTTTGATTGATTTCAGCATCTTTATAGCTTGTTCTTCATTTGGTTCTGGTACAACCACGGGCTGAAAACGTCTTTCAAGTGCTGGATCTTTCTCTATATATTTGCGATACTCTGTTAAAGTTGTTGCTCCGATAAGTTGAATCTCTCCTCTAGCTAATGCTGGCTTCATAAAATTCGAGGCATCAATCGAGCCATCACCAGAAGATCCAGCTCCTACAATAGTATGAATTTCGTCTATAAAAAGGATGACTTTACCTTGGCTGGCCTTGACTTCTTCAATCAGATTTTTCATTCTTTCTTCAAACTCTCCCCGGTGTGAGGCCCCTGCGAGAATACTCATTAAATCGAGTTGTAACATCCTTTTATTAAGGAGTGACTCTGGGACCTGCTTTGAGACAATCTTTTGAGCTAATCCTTCAACAATTGCTGTTTTTCCAACACCTGCCTCCCCGACTAATGCAGGATTGTTCTTAGTTCTCCGTGAAAGAATATGAATAACTCTCTCGATTACTTCAGACCTTTCGACAACAGGATCGAGGAGTCCCTGTGATGCTTTTGCAGTAAGGTCTACTGTAAACTGTTCCAGTGTGCTTTTTTGTTTTTCAGCCTGTTTTTGGTCTTCAACTAAGCCTTCTTTTCTTCCAAGTATTTTTTTATTAAGGTCTTCTTTTTTAAGTCCCAGTTTAACCAGTGCTCTCGCTCCAACACCTTCACCTTCTTCAAAAAGACTCATTAATAGATGTTCAGGAGAAATAAATTCAAATCCCAGTTTTCTAGCCACAATCAATGAGTTGTCAATTATACGTTTTACCCTTGGTGACATCTGCGGGGTTATTTTGCCGTTCTCTCTTTTGTACATTCTCACAAGTTCTTCTTCAACCATTTGAGGCTGAACCTTTAGATCAACGAGAAGTTTATAAATCTCCCCATCGGATAAAAGTCCATGAAGTATATGCTCACTATCTATAAAGGTATTTTTTAGTTCTTTGGCTTTTGTATTAGCTGAAAGAAAAACCCGATTTGATCTTTGTGTAAGATGGGTCATCACATCAATTTCACCGCGTTTTTGATCTGTGATTGTTGAAGATAGAGATGGTGTACCAGGAGGGTTTGAAGGTTTACCTGAAGAGAGTGGGTGTGGCGTCTGTGCCGATGATTTGGCCTGAACTGGAACTTTTGAGATAACTGAGTTTACAACCTGAGGCTTAGTTTCAACCTTTGGAGCAGACGATACAGGGGGAGGAAGTGGTTGTTTTAACATAGCTTCGATAGCTGCCTTATCTGATTCTCGTTTATCTACCTGAGGTATAGGTGGAGTACCAATCCCGTTAAACGTAGGCACCGACTGTACAAGTGGAACGGATGGAATCGAAATTGAGGCATTCTGGAGTTGGTCTTGCGGAATAGTTACTACAACAGGATAAGTAGTCAACTGCTGTGGAGGCACGTTTACAAGTCCTGGAACAGATTGAGTTGCATTGGGACTACTTTTTTTTATAAAATCAAAAAATCCAGCCATAGTCTCATTATGTAGAAAAACTGAGCGATTGTCAATCAACAATGAAAAAAATTATTTTGGTTTGTATAGTTATTTTCCTGATATTATTACTCCTTTTTTTATGGTTAATTAATCTCAAAAAACCAGGCTCAACAGACACAACGAAGATTGAGTATACCCAAGATCCCGAGAAAATAGGAATAAATCATACAGGTAACACTACTCATGTTGGAGCGATTACTCCAGGTACAGTTTCACCAGATACCTATAAAAAAGATCTCATAGAAAAGTTAATGTCATTAGAACCCTACACTTCATATGACTTTGATATCTACTACTCTTCTCAGCTGCACAAATTTCTTCTCACAAAAAAAACTAAGAACGCTGATAAAGCAATCAATGACTGGGCTGTAAAAAATAAGATCACTGGACTATTTAATCTCATTAACGGAAAGAATAAAAATCAGGACTTATTTTTAATTAGAGACTTTACTTCACCCAAAGAACAGGGGATTACAGATCCTGAAGTACTGAACACATTATCATTTAGTAATGAAGCAATAGCACAACTTTCACCTACTCAACAATCAAACATAGAAAAATTAAAAACTAAACCTTCCCAGAATAACTCATTCAAAATTCAGTACTATGATAGATTTGATACATTTATTGTTGAAAAGAAAAATAAAGATGCAGATAAAGCCATTACAGAGTGGGCGAAGGAAAACTCCGTTTCTGATATTATCACTAATCCCAATATTTTCGTAACTAGCTCAGGATCAGCAGATGAGTTTCAAAAAGCGTCTGATAAAAGTTATTTTGTAGAACTCACACCCACACTTTCACCTCAAACTGATTTAGAAAAATCAGCTAACTTTCTTTCTATTATTCTTAATGGATTGCCAGATATTACAGGAGATCCACCAGGATCGGTTAACTCAACTCCTAATCCTACAGGAACTAGTAATATTGATGTGAATATTCTCTCACTTATTCAATCATATGGATTACCTCCTCCAACAGCAGATTTTTTCAACGGTGCTAATGGCTATAACTCTCTCAAAGCAAAACTTAGTTCGGATAGTAATGCTGGCTGGAATGCAAAAGCTTTACTAGATGGCGAAAGAATGTTTGAACAAAAGGGCGGCAGTATTTATAAGTACTTATCTACAGCTTGGGTATGGTTTGAGAACGGAGCAGCTTCATATCCAGATGTTTATGAAGTTAACTGCAACGACAACAGGAGTCTGAGTCAAGTCTCTCTACTCTGTTCATCTCATAATTTTCAGGTGGCAGGTTATCAAGCTGCTGATCGGCAATCAGATTATAAGCGTATCTACACGCAACTATATGGAAGTAGCGATGTTAAAAGTGTTATGCAACAAGTGATAAAGAATAGTAATAAAGCAGCAACATCTGTGTGGAGCTATCTTGATTCTGGACAACAAAGAGGACTGGTATCTTCTTATCTTACAGGAGGGACTATCCCCTCGAATGTTTCTTTAAGTGATATATCACCCAATTCTCAAGGATTTTTCGATGAAAAAACGCAGTTTTATTCTTTATTAATTGGTAAAGATCCAAATATGGCTGCCGCACTTAATGGAATCACAATTAAAGGAGATAACTTGCCTGGTATATTTAGCACACCAATAGATTCGCCTTCACGTCCACACTGGGCAAACTATATCAAAGGAACCGAGATGCAACTTATTTCAAATATGATTGCGGCGCTCTATTTATATGACTCAGGCAGCAGTGATGTTAACTCGCCTAACCCGACATCTCAATCTGGTAATCCTATTGCTTCTTCACCAATGGCAAGTCAAATTCTAAGGCTTGTTGATGAAATAAAATCAGGGTGTACACAGTTAGGTGCAGGACATGTTACGAGCAGTAACTACAACTGTCTTGATAATGTTTCTGCGTTAACAGCACAGGCGCGGACTCTTCTTAAAACATCTGCCAGAAATTATGCAGACCTTCAATGTGTTGGATTTGTAGTGGGAATGGTTGCTCAAGTAACTGGACAGAATATTGCGGGACATGGAAATGCTATTGATTATTCATACAATATTCCAAATGGATATCGGTTTATTCATCGAGGCTCTGAGCCAGTCCAAGTTGACGACATACCTATCTGGAATTATGATACTGTTGGCCATATTGCAATCGTAGTACATGTGTACGATAATAATCACATACAAGTTGCAGAAGCGAATGTTACGCCTGGAACAGTTGGGACAAGGTTGATTCCACTCAATAACTCTACTATTAAAGGTTGGCTGAGAAAACTATGAAAAAACAGTATATTATTGCAGGAACAGTTTTAGTTGTAACACTAATTGTACTCATAGTTGTCTCTACAATTATTCTCAAACAAAGGAACGCTAATACGACGGGTACTCATATCTCGCCCTTCCCGACTTACACAGAGAATATAAGCCCAGAAGATAAACTTTATGTTAGGACAACTTCTCCTACAGATGGCTCCAAAGATGTTTCGCTAAAACCAAAGATAACCATTGCTTTCAGCAGAGATATCTCACCCAAAGATGTTGTACTTTCAATTCTCCCAGCAGTTGATTTCACACAGAAACTTCAGGGAAATACTTTAGTTGTGGAACCAATTACCAATCTTGCTGCAGGAACGCTCTATACATATATAATAAAATTTCCATTAATCGGTGAAACTTCGACAACTCATAGTTTTACGACAACTGGACTAACCCAAGAATTTCTCCCTGATACACGCCCTTCAGGTTTTGTTGAAGATGAGCAAAGTCGTTCGCTGCATTCTGATCCAGATGTATATGTTTCAAACTTACTGCCCTTTTCAAATGACAGTTTTTCAGTAGCTTCTGAGTTTATTTCTGCGCCAACGGGACATTTCAGGATTATCGTAACTATTAAAGGTCAGGAAAAAGTCTCAAAAAATAGTTTTCTCACTTGGTTAAAAGAAAATCATCTGAGCGACGGTGATATAACTAAGCTAGATATTCAATATCAATAATATCTGGCTTCATTAGATTTGACTTTCATTGGAACTTTCTTTTACAATCATTGTATGTCTGTGTATATTCAAATGCTTCTTTACTACTGTCGTCCAGCCTTCTCATTTATAAAAAAATCAGTAATAGTTCTCGTTACCTTATTTATTGTGATAAATCTCTTTTATTACTTTACAAATAAAGACAAAATGGTATCTCCTAAAACTGATCCTTTAGAAACTGAACGACTTCAAATGTACAAATACTTCTCAAGCCCAGAAAGCAACAAGACAGACGAAGGAAAGTTACAAGTCGCATATATAAAAGATTTTGCTTGTGGACTTGTAGGTGAAGGTTGTACAGATAACCCACAAGACGCTAAACAAAATCGCCATCTAAGTTTTGTCGGGGGAATGACTAATCTGATAATGCTTCCTTATTCTACAGCCCCAGCATCTGGAATTGAGTGGGCACGTACGGGGCTAGAACATGCCGGTTTTATTCCTCAGTCACAGGCCGCAGTAGGAATTGGTTTGGCGGCTGTATTGCCGTTTAAGAATCTCTGGACTCTTTTCCGTAACTTTGCCTTTCTTATTATGGTAATAATCATGGTCATCATTGGATTTATGATCATGTTCCGGGCAAAAATAAATGCCCAGACAGTTATCTCTGTTGAGAACGCGCTGCCAAAAATCGTGATTGCAATGATCTTAATTACCTTTTCTTATGCGATTGCTGGATTCATGATCGATTTGATGTATGTTAGCATGGGTCTTATCATCCATCTTTTTGGTACTAATCCTGACTTAAGTCATGGTTTTGATGATTCAGGCACAACTTTATCTGGTATCTTTAACTCTTCAAATCCTTTTAAACCAGCTAACTATATAAACAAAGTTTTTTTTAGCGACAACTTTACTTTATCTTCAGAGATTTTTGAAAATAACGTACCTGCTGTTGCGGGTAGCTTATACGATTTGATTCCAACTGAGATACGTTCTATTTCCGAACAGGTTATTACGGTTGTTGCATTAAAGTATGGACTTATAATTTTAGGCACAATGGTATCTGCTGTGCCTTTCCTTAAAGGTGCAGGAAAAGGCATTAAAGAAACTAACCTGTTAAAAATGATTTTTGAAAAATCGATTAAACCAGGCGGTGCTACAGCTGGAATATTAGGAAAAATTGCAGGATCCGCAAAAGGAATTAATTTTATCGATAGCTTATTAACCGATACAACTAAATCAGGGACTCCTGGAATCAGCTTGATTGCTGCTTTTATTTCGTTAATAATTTTTAGTCTCGTTAGTTCACTCCTTGGCCCTTTAATATTAAAATCAATTATCTGGCTTGTACTCATGCTTTCACTATTTTTTGTATTTATGCGTATTTTTTTTATGTTCATTAGTGCATATATTCAAATATTAATATTGATAATTTTTTCGCCGCTTATTTTAGCTGTAGAAATGTTTCCGGGTAAATCAGCATTTAAGACATGGATCCAGAGTTTATTTATCAACTTGCTAACGTTTCCATTATTCCTAGTAATTATCTTACTATCAAAAACCATAATGGTGACTACAAGTCAATATTATGTTGATACTCTTAAAGGCGTGAATCAGACAACGACATCACTCTGGGCGCCACCGTTTATATGGGGCATAGACAGCACGGCTTTTACTACAATAATTGCTGGCGCTCTAATTTTTATGGCTCCTGACTTGATTAAATCTTTTAAAGCAATGACAGGTATTAAACCAATGTCTCAGGCTGGTCTTAAGTTCGGTGCCTTCTTTGCTGGCGGGACAACTTTAGTTGGTGGAGCAGTTGGATTAGCTACGCAGTTCCAATCTTTAAGAACTAACCTTTTCGGTCATCAAGCTGCTAATACCGGAATAGCGGGGTTCGTAAAAAATAGATCAGATCGTTTCCTCAGCGCAGTAAAAGGTTTACAACCATCAGGTGTAGACCCAACTGATCCGAATTTTATAGGACCTAAACATCCATAAAGAGATTAATATCTTTTCTCCATTAGCTAATACACATTAAACTTTGTGGAATAATAACCACACTTCTTTGTCATATTTGCCAACTTATCGTTGTATTTTCCTTAAATATCCCAATTTAAGCAACATTCCGGAGTAAGTTTAGGAATAAAACCAATCTATGCAATACTAGCTGAGAAATACAAATTAAAGAATGAATTGAGGAAGAATCAGCATCAAGGAGAGCTAACTCTTGCAACGAAGCCAAGAGAAGTTATCCAGATGGATACGCTTCACTTAAAATGAACAATCATACATTGAGTCCTCAAATAGAACATAGAAAAAGAGTGTCTCGGTTGGGGAACTTCCATCCAAAAGATATTCCTCATCTCAAACAGGAATTAACTGATTATCTTGATTATTACCATGTTAAACATGCTCATTTATCTCTCAATCTGAAACACCCAATGAAGATATGAAATTTTAAAACCTGAATATATCCTATTTAAATCCTGGTATCTGCAGGATAGTCACTCCAAGTAGTCTCAGTATAAAGACTGAGAATATTATGAGTATGAAGCCGATAATGCAGGATGTAAGAAGCTCCTGCGCCTTCTTAATTTTTTCTGGGTTTCCCTGTGATAGTTGCATCTGGACTGCTGCGAATGATATACATCCTATTGCAATCAAAGCAGCTAAACTCAACCCCCAACCAAAAACGTTCTTCTCAATAAAGTCCGGTAAGCTCTTTAGGTGAATACATCCGATGCTAGACCAGTACCCACCACCACTAAAACAGTTAAAACATGAGTTTATTTCTGGATATTTCTTCATATTCTCCAAATCACCGTTAGGGTTTGCATGCAGAATAGGAGCTAAATATTGAACGCAAAAATTAAGCGCAATCTTATCGGCTGAAGCGCCGGGAATGCAGTGACAGATGGATTTGGTTGCATTATTTGGATCTTCATCAAGATGACGTACAAAACCATCGTTACATGATCCTAAAACACTTCCCAATTCACTGATCCCTCCTCCTTCTCTTCCATCACTAATTCCTGGGGCAACGGCGGGTCCAAACAGTATATCTTTTGATTTCCCTTGAATTCCCGCAATGAGTTCATCAATACAGATCTTTCCCCATAGAATGGTGGCACAAAATTGTCCTTTTACAGTTGAGGCAATATCTTTACAAGGGTCGATAGTACCTAACTGGCTATTTGTACACTCCTCAGGAGTAGCGACTCCTTCATGACCGCCAGTATGTGCCGGGTCTGCACTTTGACGTCCTTGACTTCCTCCCTGAGAATTGCAGGGATTGGTTGAAGCTGAGGGAGAAGAAGACGTTGATGCAACTACTTTAAAGTTACTTGGTAAACTATCCGGCCAAGGTAAATTCCTGCTTCTATTAGTCACAAAACTGTCATGCAACATATTATGTAGATTATCCTTATCTGGCAAACACATTTTATCCGCAGTACTTGTCCGGGCTAGTTGATCTGTAATAATTGCGGTGTAAAATCTATCCTCAGTATCAACGGTATAACTTTGATAGAATTTTTTCTCATTTATGTAGTATTTATACATAGCATCATAATCATCCCTGTTACACTGGGGTATTATTGCTTCATTTGGTAATTCTGGCAGAGTAGGATTTTCTCCTCCTGATAGTTGTAGACCATTTCCATTTATTCCATTTTTTAAAGCTTCCTCATAAGTGTCATTTAGGTACTTGGTAACATAGTCATTATTGCTTGTTTTGTCAAAGGTACAACCTTCTCTTTGAGCAATAGCTAATGATTTATCTAAAAATACATTTCTGTCAGCAGGGATTTCTGATCTACGTGTTAATATTACCCCGTTTACACTGTTTCTATTCCAGTAAAACTCTCGGTAAATAGCCAGAACTTGGTTGCGATTACAGCTGCCAGTAGTCGATTGGGCATTTACAGTTAAAAATTCATGAGGGACATAGCTTAAAACAATAAAAAAAAGTAGTGGAATCCAAAATATCCTCATATCTATGATTAGACCGCATTTTGAAGAAAAATGCAAGTTCAGAATTACTGTTAGTGATGTCCACCACCACCACCACCACCACCACCTCCTCCTCCTCCTCCTCCTCCTTCGCCTTCCATTTCTTTATATGCTTCTTGAATTGCTATATAAAATGAAAGTAGTGTAAACATAAATACAAGATTTGGGGCACCTTCAGTCGCCCAGAAAAAACTCTGTGTTGTGTTAAACCTTTTGAGGATCCGATCATATGCCTCCTCAGTAATCAAACTGTCATGTTCAGCTTGTTTGAGAATTTTGAAGAGACTATCTCTATTGATTTCTGTACTGCCTGGTCCTTGTTCATGACGTGAAATAGAGCTATATTTTCCCATCATTAGAGTAATTAAGTCTCCTGACCATCCTGGGAATCTATTCCGGTCATCTTTTAATAAATATGCAATCGCAACTTGTAGAATTCCTGCATTAATCTCTCGGCCATATGCTTCTCCAACTGTATCTTTAGCTGCTGTTTTTACTTTATCCAAAGTCTCCCTTAGGTCTTTTAACGGATCTGAATGATCATGAGAAGCACCTTTTAACACTTTATAAAGTTTTTTTAAAGCTTCTTGAGCTTCAGCCATGGGTTTATAATTTGACATATGTCTTGAAAGTGACTGCTCTCCTGCTGTGTCTCCCTGTCTTGCTGCAGCAATTGTATCGAAGTCAAAAGTAGGAGCAGACATAACTCCTCTTCTTTCTGAGTGTGCATAACCAAGTCTATGGAAAAAAGATAATGAGTCACCGGCATATCTAAAATTATTATTTTTGGTTTTGCCAAAATACGCGAGTTCACCCTTTATCGCTTCTTCTGGAGGCTGACCAAAATAATTTCCTTCAACAATTTTTTTATTGTGATAGATGAGTCCTTCTGCATCTGCATTATCAGAGAATAAAAGATCTATCATGGCATCTGCCGCTTTTAACCTTGCAAAATCTTTTTTTTCATCAACTGATAACACTTCGCCTCTATCTTCTTTATCTTGCAGACCTTGCATTTTTCTTCTATCTTCATCATTGAATACATGCTCACTTGTGAGTTCAATATCTCCATCTGTATGATCGGTACGTATATTTGGATCTGCCTTATATCTTGCCCTTCCGAAAGCGATCGCCATATTTTCATACATCAAATCACGCGCTAGATTTTTTCTTTGTCCTTGCGCTGGTTTTTCTTTATCTAAAAATGGATCGACAAATCGATCCAACTTTTCATATGCACGTGAATAGAAATTCATTAAATAAGTAATTTCTTTAAGAGAGTCTTCGCCCTCAAAGACGTTTACTAAATGTGATCGGAAACTTCTCCTTTTTTTAGCATCTTTTTCTTCTGCAAATCTAGTACTTTCATTTTCCGGTTGGTCAAAATCATCACTCATATAGAACTTAGCTGCATCTATTTTAGCATCAATCAAATTACCTGTATCTGGATCAATTTTTTTATATGTAACTTCACCTTCAGCTATCTCAGTTATTAAATGCTCTAATCCAAAAAGATACTGTGCAGGATTAAGAATTGATTCATGGTACCAAGCTCTCCCTCTATTTGCATTTGCCATCCGGTATTTAAACTCGTTATATGTAATATTTTTCAACACAACTGCTCCATGATGGTCTTTTTCGAAAATTTTTACCACTTTTTCCTCTCCTAGGTGACCATTTTCGTAATATGGAACTAATTTGTCTGAGATATCTACAGAACCTCCTATTTTATGAGCATCCCTCACGAATTCATATTGTGCTTCTAGGCCTTTTTTCTGAATGTGAGGATCAAGAAGAGCTAACTCTTTTAAGTATTGTTTAGCATCGTCTTTTGCAAAAGTATCACCGTATACAAACTCTAAGAGAATTCCTCCACGATTTCTCATCCACTCAATTACATTTTCTCCGTTTTCCCACTTACTTGGTGCGTTCCGCTTGTCCATATCTTCTTCAAACTGTTTTTCGAACATTTTCGTACGCCATCCTTCTTGGAAAAAATCTCCCATTGAACACTGTCTCATGTGAGTGGTTAAGTCTAGGGTATTTTCGAAAACATAGAGTTCATCTCTGTCGACATGCTTCCTTAATTGTATAGGCACGATGTACTCCTCCCATTTTTGACGCCATAACTCTCCTTTTAGAAGATAATTCCTCGGAGTGTGAGGATTTCTGAAAAGTTCGACTATACCAGTTTTCTGTTCAAGATGTGGAGCTGCGGCGACTGGAATCACTCTGAGATAACCAGCTTTTTGTAGACCACGGCCAGGAACTCCCATTTCTTCTCCGTAACTAAACCTTCCATCTATTGCACCTACAAGTTTTCCGTATAGATTTTCTTGATAGTCTGTTCTCGGAATGGTTCGTGAAAACTGAGAAGGAGTACGCATCGTTTCGGCGGTGAATGTACGCCCAATAATAAATGCTTCTTCCAGTTCAGCATCAGTTGGTCGGGGATTAATATTCTGTCGTCTGTAGTAGGCTTTTTGAAACTCTATGAATTTTTCCTTTGTCCTAAACTGAATTGTGTATAAAGCTGGATTATTTAAGGGATTACCTTCTTCGTCTGTTTTTTTTATAGTACTATTGAAAAGATCTTGAGGTACAACATTCCCATTATTAGCTATCTCTCTATCCAAGAATGCTTCCCAGAGATGAGGAGCATTTTGTGCAGCCCGGCTATTGGTAAATATATTTTTATATTTAGCGATCGGAAATGTCGCAAAAACTTGAGGTAAGCGCTCTAAATCACCACTGCTCATTATCCTATGCACTTCTGAGCCAAACTGTTGAAGGTCTTTACTTGCTAACATTCCTGTCGCGATATCCATGTACACCCTCCTTAAATCGGCTGTCAACTTCTTCTTTTGAGTATCGCTAATCCTGCCTTCATATGCGTCCAAATGTGCAAGAATTTTATCTTCATCTGCTGCGTCCATAAAAATTCTTACTACGGCAGTAAGGACATTACCCTCACGCAACTCCTGATACAGATCCCTTCCTTCACTCGGATTCGCCTGCAAGGCTCGGAAAAGAGTATTTACTACCTGTCTCGAATTATTTCTGAGTTTGGCTATAGCATCTCCATTTATCTCAAACTGCCCTGTCTGTTCTCGGAAAACTACCACATCTTTATAAATTAGCCTTTTCTCCCGGTCCCGATAATAGGGCCCCATCAGTTCAGCTATCCCTCTATAATCAGCCCAACGATGGGTTAAGTCTTCAAGACTTTCAGCACCTAAACGTTGAGTGTCATAGTACCTTTTTTCTAAAATTCTTATCTCGTCTATAGTCTTACCTCCTAAAATATCAGATATAGTAATTGGAGTTGTGTAGAAAGGTCTTAGTTTTGCAAGTTCTTCTTTAATGTAGTCCTCAATACTTACACTTTCTGGCAAGCCTAGAGCCTCTTTAATTTTTATCTCTGAGTCGCTGAGAGCAAACTGAATGTGATCTATTGTCGCTTGCACCACAGGATTATCGAAAGAGTTCGTTTCACCCGGAGTAAGATCTAACTTTTCCATTAAATTTCTCCTCCATTCACGGAAGTCTACTTTTTCACTAGTATCACGGAACACTTTTTCTTCTAGAGGGATATTTTTGGCTTCTTCAGGCTGGTTTAGTCTCTCGAAAAAATCATCCGGAATTTCAAGATCAGGGTTCCCAGGATTATTATTTTTGACTACACCAAGAAGATGTGTGACTAAATTAAAAGATCCTTCATCTAGTCTTTTTAGGTCCTTTTCAAACGGACTACCCGGAGTATTAAAGTCAATACCTGGATTTTGTGCATAATCTGTAAGAAATTTAAATAGAAACGCAGCATTTTTACTATCAATTTTCTCTCCATCAAGAAGTTTAAATAGCTCTCTAATTAACGGATTTACTGTACCTAATACTTCTTTTGCAACACCTTTGACTAAGCGTATAATTATCTTACGAATTCCCTTTCCTACTTCTACATCTACCACTCCACCCGCCTTTGAATTTTTTGTATATTCTTTAACCAGCTCATTAAGACTGTAATCTTTAGCATCATTAAGAAGTACTTGGCCAATAGTAAGTCTTTCGACCGGTGTTGCCGTATTAATCTGCGATTCTAGATCTTCTCTCCAGATTCTATTCTCATCTATAAATGTTGGATTCTCAGGTGTAACTGCCATAGTTTTCATTGTATACTATTCTTAACTGAATTTGCATTAGCAAGCTTGCAAAATCAGATTAGAAAAGTTTATACCCTTTACAATTTAGTTAGCAAAGGGTATAGCAAATTTTTAATTTGTACAACGCTCCTTTTCTGTATTGTAAGGATCTTCTATGACATCGTTAACCTATAGTATACCACACTGTGGTTAATAAGGGAATAGCAACAGGATTTACTTTTTTTTGAATAGTATAAGAAACTGGGCAACCATGAAAGCGGACAAGGAGTAGTTTTGGACAAAGTATCCGATATCACTGCACTCAAAACAGGTTGAGCGGGAGTACCAGTAGTAGAGGAAATCAAATAATATAATAAGAGGAAGAAAAAGGACAAAAACAGGTGAGATTTTAGGTCTCTTCTGTTTGAGGTTCATTCTCTTTTAAGTCAATCACTAACTTTCTTTCTCTACCTTCGCCCAGCGAGTATGTCGTCAGGTCATCAAATGTAGAAGTAACATACTCATGAATCATCTTTCTTTCGTATGATGACAGGCCGCGGAAATAGGCAGGCTGCTTTAACGAGCGGGCTTTTTCAGCAAGCTGTGAGGCAATACCTTCAAGACGTTCTTTTTGTTTTTCACGATAATCATTTACATTTACTAAGATACTAACTGACTCCCCAAGAGATTTATAGAGAACAACTTCAAGGATCTTTTGAATTGCGCGGATAGTTTCTCCATGGCGACCGATTACTGTTGGAGCATCATTCTCTGCCTTAATTATAACTTGAAAAATATTATTCTCAGTTTCTTCAACTTCTACTTCATAGTCGTTGATCATTTTTGATAATACTGCTTCTGTCTCTTTTTTTATTGTTTTAACTTTATCCATAGTTTATAAAAGTAATTTGTAAATATTATTTCTTATTTTTTTTCTTAGGTTTATCGAGCTGATCAAGTTTCTTTTCTTCAATGATAGATAGTTTTTCGTCTCCGACTTTTCTGTGAAGAGATCTATACTGCATTATACTAAAGAGCGAAAATATATTCCAATACAGCGACAGCCCCACAGGTAGAGTGTACGAAAAATAGGCAATCATCACCGGCAGAATATACTTCATTTGAGTATTCATGGCACTTTGAAAATCCGCAGAAGTATCTGATTTTTTTCCATCTTTTTCATCCTTTTTAACCTCTGTATTTGCTGGTGCGGCTGCTGTTTGAGGTAAGGAGGTCTTTGCTTGATAATACTGTAGTATGCCCGTGACTGCAGGAATAATATAGTAAAACCATAAACCAGACTTTTGCGGAGAAAGTGCTAAATTTAACCCCATAAAGTGAGGATCAATTGACTGGATTTCTAGAAAAGGAAAATAAAGAGTCTTATTAACTTCATTTATCAGAGAGTGCCCGCTTCCTTTAAGGAATAAGGTTAAGGTGTTATACAGAGCTATAAAAACAGGAATCTGAATAAGCATGAATAAACATCCAGAAGCAGGATTAATACCAGCTTCTTGATAGAGTCTCATCTGTTCAGCCTGAAGCTTTTTTGGGTCATTTTTAAACTTAGCGGTCAGAATATCAAGTTTAGGTTTAAGCTGCTGCATTTTTTTGGAGGTTTCCAGTTGTTGTTCAAAAAAGGGATGCAAGAGAAAACGTACCAAAACGACAAGTGATATGATTGCAAAACCATATGCTCCTGGAATATGTAGGAATAGGAATAGCTTATAAAATCCAACGAGAATGTTCCTGATTGGATAAAGAAAAATAGTAGTAAAAAACTGTCCGACGAGTTGCATTAATTAATTTAAAAATGGTAATAATTCTTTCAGTTATAATGAGCAGTTGATCTTTTTAGATGGAAATCTTTTTTCTGCCACTACTTCTTCGTCTCTGGATAACTTTCCGGCCATCTTTTGTTTTCATCCGGGAAAGAAAACCGTGTTTGCGGACTCTTTTAAGTTTTTTAGGTTGATAAGTGCGTTTTGGCATAACTTATATCGTCTTTACGGCGGTAACTTCTAATATTGATGTATCTGTCCCATGGAACTCCTGCCAAATGGCTTCAGTTACGAATGGCATGTAAGGATGAAGTAGTTTGAGATTTTCAAAATACAGTTCCTTTAACAAATTCAGTACCTCTATATTACCACTCTGGAGCGGTTCTTTCAACTTCTCTATATAAATATCGGCAAAACTATGCCACAAAAAGTGATAAATCAGGTCGAATGCTTTTGAAAACTGATAGTTTTTCATGTATTTTTGATAACTTTTTTTTTCCTGTTCAAACTCTTTTTTTAATTGAGTTAGGACTTTAGAATCTACTTGAGCTGCGTCTTTTTTGAGGCTATTTTCATCATTTATTTTGATGAATCTGCCCATATTCCAGACTTTGTTGGCGAAGTTTCTCATTGCGATGACTCTATCGTCAGCCAAGGGGACATCTGCACCTTCTTTGATGCCGAAGACGAGAGAAGCTCGAACTGCGTCTGCACCGAACTTATCGACCATTTCCAGCGGATTGATGACATTTCCTTTACTTTTGCTCATTTTTTGCCCTTTTTTGTCCCGGACCATGCCATGAAGAAAGACTGTTTTGAAGGGAGTTTTGCCGGTCGCAAAACTCCCGAGCATTATCATTCTCAGCACCCAAGGTCTGAGAATATCATGCCCGGTCTCCATTACAGATGTTGGATAAAAATACTCATAAAATTCATTCCCTTCTGTTTCCAAAGTTGCAAACGGCCATTGGCCAGATGAGAACCATGTATCGAAAGTGTCTTCATCCTGAACAAAGTCATTTTTATCACAGAGTTCACATGAGGATGGTTTTTCTGGTGAAATAAACCACTGCTTCGTAGATTTACAGAAATATGCCGGAATCCGAATTCCCCAGACTGTTTGTCTTGAAATATTCCAGTCGATATACTTATCGAGTAATTGAATTGCCTGCCTTTTGTATTTTTTTGGGTAAAATTTCACTTCATCCTTCTCAATGAGTTCCTTAGCACTATCCGCAAGAGGTTTAATTTTCACAAACCACTGCTCCTTTGGAAGGGGCTCAATCGTTCTTCCACACTTGTAACACTTTCCTACTCTGTGAGAGTAATCTTCTTTTATTTTTATAAGTAAACCCTTAGCTTTTAAATCTTCACCCACTTTAACTCTGGCATCTTTGACATTTAATCCGGTGTACTGTCCAGTTAGTTCATTTAGTTTTCCACGAAAATCAATTACCTGTTTAAGAGGTAGGTTTTGTCTCTGGCTAATTTCATAGTCTGTAAAGTCATGGGCTGGTGTTATCTTTACTACTCCTGTACCAAATTTTGGATCAACAGCTTCATCAGCAACAACTCTGACTTTGAAAGGTCCAATTGGTCCCTGTATCTCAACTTCTTTGCCAATCCATTCCTGATATCTCTTATCGTTTGGATGAACTGCAACTCCTGTGTCCCCGAATATCGTTTCCGGTCTTGTCGTTGCTACTTCAAATGGACCATATTTTAAGTAGTAAAGAGAGCCTGCTTCTTCCTCATAGTTTACCTCGTAATCAGAGTATGAAGTACCATCTTTTGTGCAGTAATTTACCAATCTATATGCTCGGTAAACTAATTTTTTATCATAAAGATCTTTAAAAGTTCTATAAACAACCTTAACAATTTCTGGATCCATGGTGAACTTTTCTTTTGACCAGTCGAGGGCAAACCCTAACCGTTTAAGCTGACTTTTTATAGTTCCTTTATTTTCCATAACAAAGTCCCAGATCATCTTAAAAAGAGTTTCTCTATCAAAGTCATATCTACTTTTTCCTTGTTTGTTAAGTTGTTTTTCAAACACAAACTGAGTCTCGGTTCCAGCATGATCTAGTCCGAGCAGCCAGAGTACTTCGTTCCCTATCAACTTGTTATATCTGATCAAAATGTCTTCGAATACAAACATTGCGTGCCCAGTATGAAGGCTCCCATTAGCATTTGGAGGAGGAAGGATAATACTAAATGGTTTTTTTGCTTTATCAACCTTACCCTCAAAAAAACCTCGCTTTACCCAAAAATCGTTTAATTTTTCCTCGTACAACGTAGGAACGAACTTACTGTCCATAGTAGGACATTTATATCAAATTTAAGGAGGAAATTCAATGTAAAAGGTAATAGTCAACTATCTTATTCCCACCATCACCAATATTGGAGTCGGTTTGATTGAGTGATTTTTATAGGCATTGTATAAGCTGACGTTTCCACCAACAACCGGCACGTCGTGACTTTTACATCTCTCGCTGAGCCCTTCAATCGTTTCAGCAAATGCTCCTATTGAGTCCTTTGGATGACCGTAGTTTAGACAGTTGGTAAGCCCTAAAGGTTTTGCTTTAAAACGGACTAATTTGGAGTAGCATCTATCAAAGGCATGATAAATTCCTTTTGTGGGGTTTATATTTGAAATTCCTTCATCTGAACTCCATGAAAGTACAAGTTCTTTCCTAATCTCAGGTAAATCTAAAACTGCATAATTCCCGGGCTCATTTGGACCTTTGATAGTGCGAACACCAACCATCCAGTCATACTGATGCCAGATTTTTGATTTCTGAGACGGCGAAGCATGAATATGTTTCGATTTTTGTGTTTCCCATTCTTTTAGCTCCCAATTTTCGGTTAGATCAGGAAAAATATCAGTAAACTTCATAGGCAGAGTAATATTTTTCTTCTTTCCTTCGTCATAAACAAGGGTATACTTTCCATCGTCAGTGATGTGGCCGATTACCTGAGCTTCTAGATCCCACAGTTTGAATAATGCGAGTATTTTATTTCTATACTGTTTTTTACCAACAATGAGCATACGTTCCTGAGATTCTGAGAGGACTAGCTCAACAGGTGTCATTTTTGAAGACTTTGTCGGAACTTTATTCAGATAGACAACTGATCCTAAATTAGTTTTTACTCTTTCTCGTCCTCGTAGAACTACCTCAGTCGTTGAGCACAGTAATCCTGCAGCACCCATATCCTGCATACCTTCAATCCAGGAAGTTTGAGCAAGTTCACCGCAGGCTTCAAGTAATAATTTTTCGAGAAATGGATCAGCATTTTGAACAGCTGCGTCATTAGCACTATCTAGATTTCTTGAAGCCATCTGAGCACCTCCCACCCCATCCCGTCCGGTGCGAGCTCCAACATAGATCAGATCATTCCCCACCGTTAAGGCATGTCCATAGATAATATTTTTCTTTTTCACCAAACCGAAAGCAGCTACATTTACCAAACAACTGTGATTATATGTTTCATCAAAGTAAAGATCTCCCCCGACCGTCGGTACTCCTACACAATTACCATAGTCAGCTATACCTTTCACTACATCTTTTAGTAAACCTTTTGCTTTTACGTTAGTTCCAAAACGTAAAAAATCAAGCACTGCGATCGGTCGCGCTCCCATTGTAAAAATATCCCTTAGGATTCCTCCAACTCCTGTAGCTGCTCCATGGTAAGGCTTTATAAATGAAGGGTGATTATGGCTTTCTGCTCTAAATGCCAGCGCCCATTCTCCATCCAAATCAACTATCCCAGCATTTTCTCCAGGACCTTGTAAAACATATTTTCCTTTCACGGGAAGTCGTTTTAAGTATTTCTTAGTACTTTTATAACTAGTGTGCTCGCTACTCATAGCTTCAGCCAGAATTTCTTGGATAGTATTATTTGTTGACATAGTTTTCGATGGCTTTGATAAAGTAAACTCCATCAGGCGACCTCTCAGGATGTGGCATCATTCCAAAAATTGTTCTATCAGAATTAGTGACTCCTGCAATATTTTTATAAGAGCCATTTGGATTCTTTCCCTGATATTTTAAGAAGATTTGGTTTTTATTCTTGAGATTTTCGTATATTTTATCTGAAATTTCATATCTTCCATACCCATGAGCAACCGGAATTTTAAAAACTTTCTCCAGTAGAGAATTATCACCAAAAAATGATGGACCTCCCACCTTACACTCGGTCCAGTCGCAATAAAACTGTTTGCTTTTATTTTGTACCAACTTGCCCGGTAGTAAACCGGCTTTAACTAAAATTTGAAATCCATTGCATATTCCTAAAATAGGAGTTTTTCTCCTAGCCGCTCGTTCTATTAATTTCATAACAGGAGAAGTAACTGCCTGTTCTCCTGGATCTATCAAAAATGTACCGGTTGCATTTTTATACACTCTATCGCCAAATGCAAAACCACCTGGAATGACGATCAAATCATACTTTTTGAATCTAGCTTCTTTATACCATATAAATCCGCCATCATGATCATACTTTTGAAAAAAATGAAGAGCATCAAAGTCGCAGTTAGAACCAGGAAATCGAACAATACCCACCTTCAAAGTCTTTTTA
>JBBRMU010000018.1:0-24160 GCA_038230655.1 Patescibacteria group bacterium
CTGTCAAATCGTCACAGAAATAAGAAACTATAAGCCTAAATTTAGTATGAGAAATTTTAGCTCGTTTTGGTCTAGCTCTTTTGATTGTCATTACAATCCAGACTAACAGTTTTATCAACCGTTATCTAGACTAGACCCTAATTAATATTTCATCCAGCTCAGCCGATATCTCAAACTGGTACCTCAATGACAGTGGTGGAAGCACATACTTTACCGTTCCTACAAATACTATTATTTCTCCAAATTCCTATGCAGTTTTCACTTCAGATCTCAACCTGAATAAATCCTCACAAGACAGTGTTAGACTTTTTGACTCAACTGCACCACCAACCAGCCTAGCGATAACACTATTATTATGCAGGGACAATAATTCATCTGACATAACTACTTTTAAAAATAACAAGAAGAGTTCAAAGTTTCTAGACGGGCTGAGTTTTTCATCAGAGTCAACATCTTCTTTCAGCTTGATCGCCTTACTTATTAAGATCTGGAAAAGGATACATAACCTAGACTAAGCCTCATTTTTATAGTTTTTCCTGCAATTTTGCTAAATACTCTTCGCAAATATGTTAAAAAAGGGTATAGTAATATTATGGTTAAATTTTTGCGATTTGTCCGTTACTGGCTACCAGCTTTAATATGGATGTCGGTCATATTTTTTTTCTCATCAAAACAGCGAGTCTCAGTGTCTGAAGAGCCAGCTATAAACTTCATCGTTTTTAAGATTCTACATATGATCGAGTACGCCACCCTTTACTTTCTTTTATTCCGCGGGTTTTATTCTTTAAAAAACAAAGAGTTATCAATTCATGAAAGATATCTTTATCCCTTCATACTTGCAATGGTTTATGCCGCGACCGATGAATGGCATCAAACGTTCTCTGCCCACCGTGAGGGAACCCCCAGAGATGTAATTATTGACACATTGGGAGTATTTTTTATGTATATTTACACTAGGAAACATCTGAGTTTTATTAAAAGATTTATATGAAAGAAATACAGTCATTTTTCCACCATTTTTTTATTCCGAAAGAGAGTAATAATTATAAACCAAAGGTTCTTCAACTTGATTTTCTGTCTTTCTACCTGATCATTGCTTTAATATTTACTGTTGCGGTTAAGCAGATTAAAACAGGCGCTGTCTTGGGTTTTGCGACGGATATAACCACAACTAAGCTCTATGAACTAACAAATGAACAGAGGGCAAAAAATGGACTACCTCCTCTAAAATATAATGAAAAACTTGCTCTTGCAGCACAAAACAAGGCTAAAAACATGTTCAGCCAAGGATATTGGGCTCATTTTGCCCCGGATGGCACTACTCCCTGGTCCTTCATTTTAGGCTCGGGTTATCAGTACTCAGTTGCAGGAGAAAATCTCGCTAAAGGCTTTTATTTTAGCGATAAAGTTGTTGATGCCTGGATGAACTCGCCCTCACACAGAGAAAATCTACTACGAGATAACTATCAGGATGTAGGTTTTGCAGTAGAAAATGGCAATTTAGGAGGACATGAGACCACCTTAGTTGTGCAGATGTTTGGTGCTCCTCTTACACCTGTAGTCGCCGAGGACAAATCACCCCAACCTCAAGTTACTCAGGCTCCCATCGTAACACAGGCTGCCCAGAACCCTTACTATCAACCTCAGAATGCAGTTTTAGCTAAAAAATCAACGCCTACTGAGCCTAAATTCAACCTTTTTCCAGCTTTCTTTAACTTGAACATTATCTTTCTTGCCTTCCTGGCTCTAGCTTTGGTACTAGATTTTTATATAACAAAACGCATGAATATACTCCGTGTAAGCGGTAAAAATATTGCTCATCTTTTATTCCTTGGATTTGTCTTTATTGGTATCATGATAATTAGCAAGGGCGGAATTATTCAGTAACTATGCATAGTTTTTTCTATTATCTAAAAAAAGAGCTCAGTACTCATGCATTTGACTACTCATTGTTTGCATTCTCTGGAATACTGTTCCTAGTAGCCATGAGTGCTCTAACAGGTAAGCCTTTCCTCCAAACACTCGCCCTACTTCTTTATATCGCATTTTATATAATCTGGGGAATGTACCATCATGTCGTGGATGGGTCTTTACATCTGAAAGTTATGATAGAATATATCCTTATTGGGTTTACAGTATTTTTCTTAATAAAAATTCTCCTATTTCCCTAATATGAAAGGTATAATTCTTGCAGGTGGAAGAGCAACCCGGCTTCGTCCATTAACCAAAATAACCTCAAAACAGCTTCTTCCTGTCTATAACAAGCCGATGATTTACTATCCGATCGACACCCTCATAAAGGCTGGAATTAAGGATATATTGATAATAATGTCGCCCGAGTACTCTGGGCACTTTCTTAATTTACTAGGCTCAGGAAAAGAATTTGGAGCACGATTTACATACGAAATTCAGGAAGAACCCCGTGGCCTGGCAGATGCATTTATAGTCGGAGAGGACTTTATGGATAACGGAGACGTAACTATGATTTTAGGAGATAATATCTTTGACGAGGACTTCTCAGATACAATCCGAAACTTCCAGGGAGGCGGTCATGTTTTTGCTAAAGAGGTTCCAGACCCTGAAAGATACGGAGTCATCGAGTTTGATGAGGACAATAATGTACTTTCAATCGTCGAGAAGCCTGAGGCACCAAAAAGCAACTTTGCTATGGTTGGTCTGTATGTGCTTGATAAGCGAGCCAGTGAGTTTGCAAAAAAGGCTAGACCGTCTGCAAGAGGTGAAATTGAGATAACTGAGGTGATTAATGCATATAAAGAGCTCAATCATCTAAAGGTAAGCAAAATTGAGGGTATCTGGGAAGACGCAGGTACCTTTGATACATTACTTAAGGTAAATAACTACTGGGCAAAGAAAAATGCTGCTTAATTCCTTACTTCCTAAAATTAGTCCTTTTTAATTAGTGATAATCATCCTTGAATCACCTTCTACAGCCTCAAGTTATTCTGTTTGTAAACTACAATTATTTTATCCCATAGCATTTGATTTCTGGCTTAAATACTAGTATAATAGTCGTAATTCTTGACCATTTGGGGGTATTTATTTCCCTTAAATCAAACAATCTGTTTACAGATCTTAGTGTCGAGAAGGTCCTTTAACAAAAAGAGAGGAAAAAACCCTAATAAAGGAGGAATATGAAGTAGTCAACTACTGTATTCGAACCTAGTATGGAGGTTGAAATGGCAACGAAAGTTTCAGACGTATGGGCAGAGGGATTATCGGAAGCCCTTGAAAAGTGGTGTAAAAGAAACGGCTATTCGCCGCGAACAACACTTTGTCAGGAGCTAGATATCCCAAAAGAAGCCTGGGGAAGGATCAGTTCAGGAGCAAATGTCGTCACGGATATCGAGCTTTATGCTCGTTTATTCCTGAAAACTAGGCTTTCGGAGTCAGATCCAAGAACAGTACCGGCACGTCCAAGAGGTAATATCGCAGATAAATTACGTGCCTGGAGCACAAAGGAATATCAAGACTGGCTGGATAGTTTAGATGAAAATCCGCCGGGTTGGTATAAGAGAATGCATGGCGATGAGTACGCTGTCGTTCAGAATCATAAAACCAATGAGAAAGTAGAAGAAATGGCCACAGTTAGGCCTATCCAAAAGGATAGTCCTAGTCTTGGCTTCTTTGATACCCTCATTGAAAGCATGATTGAGAAGGCAGCCGAGCGAGGAGCCCAAAAGGCTCTTCAAGAAATGAGTCGGAATTCGGCTTCTAGTAAGGATGTTATAGGCTCCATGATCAATAAGCTTTATAACGAGGCTTTTAAGAAACTCAACGGCACCGTTGAGGAACGAGATGAGCTATATGACAATCATGGTACAGCAATGCTCCGATTAATAAATCAGCTATTGCTGCTTACTAGACAGCCTTCTGAAGAAAGAGAACGATACATTCAACTTGATGAGGAGATCAACTAATGCAAGACATAAAAGGCAAACTCAGCGTATCAGTGCCCCGAAGTATCATTTACTTAGGGAGCATCTACCATTCGCCCTTTGAGGCTCTTATGGAGCTTCTTGAAAATGGCTTAGACGCAGGGGCCACACGGCTCTTTGTGGAGTTAAGCCAAGACCGTATCACAGTTATAGATAACGGTCACGGCATGATCCCCGACCTTACAGTTGAAGATAACGATATGGTCGAGCTAATAAAGGAAGAAGATCGAGATTATTCGCCAGAGGATCTTCGTTCCTTAGTCTCCTCTATCTCACGGAAATCCTTAAAATGGATGATGGAGTTTGGCGCGTTGAGCGCGAAAATACCAGGTGAGGGAGAGGGTATTCGGGGCTTACGTGGAATTGGAACGATGGCCGTTCGCCAAATTGCTGATAAAGCAGTTTGGTATTCACGAGCCAACGAGGATATTGCACGTCAGTACTGGGGCGAGTCTTACCGAAAAAAAGATATCCCCACTTTTGAGCTACATCCGCCAACAACGGAGCAGCTACGCAAAGGTGAAAGAGGATATGTTATAAATCAAAGCACAACCCCCTTACGTGATCACAAGAATGTTCCCATGCAAAATGGGACGCGTGTTGATTTAACCAGCCTCAAGCCGGAAATAATCAACCAAATCAGACCAGCTACCCTTGTCGATCATCTACGAAGTCGTTTTGATGAAGATCTTCGAACCCACAGGATAGAAATCATCGTCATCGACAGAGTTACAGATGATGGCAGAAAAAGTCTAGGGAAGGAGATATATGTTACTCCCGCGACCATTCATGAAATACCTGTTCTAACTGGAGAATTCTCCCTTAGACCGGGTATAATCTTTAAGGCTGAGTTGTACTATAATCCCAATAGTAAAAGTGGATATAGACCGCAACTACGCCGAAAAGGCTCAAATGTGAATGATCTCACCAATGTTTCCCAACTGAATAAACAACCACTCAATGGTGGAAAAATCAGTGGGTTCATACAATTCCCTGATGTGCCTGAAGAGAAAGCACCATGGACAACTGATAAACACTTGCCTGATACTTCTTCGATTCAGCAAGCATGGATAAATAAAATCCTACAGCTTATAGAAGAAGTAATAGAGCCGAAGATTGCGGAAATAGAACAGAGAAATCGTTCTAGAGAACTCAATCTTCTGGCAGCAGATGCAGCGCAAGCTGTACTACAGGCAATGCAAGAGATTGACATCTTTAAGGATGTTAAGATCAAATCGACCGTACCCCAACCGCCTCCTCCAAAACCACCAGCACCACAGACCGTGGCTGTTGGTATCCAAGCTACAGTGTTTAACGAGCATAACCGAGGCGTAGAAGATGTCCAAATCATTCTTCTACGTAATAGAAAGCAGATTGCCATTAAGCGCACAGGTAAAGGAGGATCAGTAGCTTTTGGAACAGTCGAGCCAGGCGTATATACAGTAAGGCTTGGTGATATACCCGCTGGGACAGTTCCTCGCGGGCATACAGAATACGAGGATTTTATGATTACCTTGGATAGTCCAGGTTTTCGTGGAATCTTTAGGCTTTACACGGGTGTAAATGCACCCGAACAACGAACAATCCACTCACTAGATATAATATTTCGGTCCTTCGATCCAGGATTGATGTATGATGCATCGAACCTTAACAAAGGGACGGTTCAAATTAATTCTGAGACCGAAAACTGGAAAAAAGCAATGATGGCCAAGGATGAAGATGCAAAGATCGAGCATATTGCTCTTTGCACTTCAGCAGCTATCGCAGAGTACTCTTTTCCAAAAGAGTCACCGTCGTTCGTACTCAACCATCAGTGCTCACTAGCAATTAAAACTATTGAGAATCTAAGACAGAAACGAGCGACTAGAAAACGAAGGAGAAGCTAATGCCAAAAGTCGATTTGAAGAAACTCCAAAGTCAAATTATGGAGGAAAGAAGAGAAGTGGCAGCGAAAATTGAGGAGCTAAAAGCCGAAACGCAGGCTCTTCAAGACAATTTGTCCACTCTAGATGAGCAAATTGAGAATATTGCCAGAACTATCGACCTTATTGAACGGCGAGTTCAAAAGCCAATCTCTCCGACTGAAAACGTAGTCGAACAAAGGTCTGAGAGATCTACCTCTACCAAGCAACCAGAAAAACCTGAGAAGATAGATGACGTTCCATCTATGGAAAAAAATACTCAGGTGGAAAAAATCAAGGAAAAAAAACCGAAGCTATTCGGCCAGGTTTTCGGTATCGCCGATCGGATCTTAACAACAGCCTTTGAAGGCTCGAAATCACCTCCTCAGTCACTCGAAGAGGCGCTTGACAAGGCCTATAATGGAGAAGACTGGCGCACCAAAAGGATAAGCAACATTTCCATTGGAGATGGCTGTGTGAGCACTTTTGAAGCCGATATTAATCTGCACTCTAGTAGTGTAATTCGCAACAGTATTGCGAAAGCGGCACAAAATATCCTTCTCCTAAAAAAGACAGGTGGTCAACCACCTAGTCACTTTCCTGGTGTAGCGTTCAATTTAGACAAGCTACACAGAATGGTTCAGGAGCAGGATGACTTCTTAGAAATCCTTCGGAAATGGGGAATTGAGATTACTGCATAAGCATAATCTCAGAAATACTACCTCTGAGAGTAAAGTATCGATTAAGTAACTTAAGCAAGTTACAAATAATCTGTATTTACTCCTTATGTGGCCTCTCTAACTCTTGTTTCTGTACAATTTTATAGGAACAATTAGGAGAACTCCTAGGCTACGGCGCATGCCGGAAACCAAAGAGTTCTCCATTTACCTTTACGAATAATTTACTTATCCTTAGAGGCTAATCATCAATCTTATTTCATCTCCCTGTCGGCTACTCTTGACACTCAGTAAGCCTTCAATTTTCCTCTTCCCATTTTGTTCTAATTAGTATATATTAATAACTATGGATACTACCCAGTTACTTCTTATCATTATTCTAAGCATCTCCTGTATTTTATTAACCATAATTGGTATCCAGCTTATTTTCGTCCTCAAAGACTTACGACAAACAATTAAAAGAATCAATAAAATTGTCGACGGATTTGAGTCACTAGGTGTTGGCTTGGACCACGGATTAGGAGAGGTTGTTGGGTTTTTTAACGGTTTTAAAACGGTCGCTAAGGCATTGGAAATTGTCCATCATAAACGCAATGAAAAAAGATAATCCCCCAAATACTAACTTTTGGTTTGGCTTTGCTTTAGGCTCCATTACGCTTACTGCTGCAGCCTATCTCCTTGGAACAGCTCAGGGCCGAGTAAAACTCAGACAGCTCATCGAGTATGCTGATAGCATGAACGATCTTCCAGAGGAATTTTTCAAAATTCTTCCAACAATTAAAGACATGTTGAATTCAGGAGACACTGCTAATAAATCTAATCACCATGAAAAAGAACATGCGTCGATTCCAGATCAAATAACTCAGTCAATGGAGTCATTAATCGAGAAAGTTAAACACACCGCTGAGGATAAAGATAGTCATGCAGATCGAATCAAAAAATACTTTATTAAGTCTGATTCATAATACGTGTTGACATTTGTTTCAGACTGTTGTATATTAAACAAAGTCGATTTTAAGACCCCTATGTTGTTGTAGGGTGTTTTTTGGATTCTCACTGTCTCGATATAAGAGCGGTTATTAATACTTAAATTTTTATACCCTAAAAATAGACGATGAATACATCGAAACAGTCTCAAACTAACCCTCCCAAAGAAATTTTTCTCGGCAATGAAGAAGAAAACATTAAAGAACTCGACCTAATCGAAGTACAAAAAGAGTCTTGGCAAAAGTTTTTGGACAATGACTTAAAGCAAATTATTCAAGAATTCTTTCCAATCGAAGACTACACAGGAAAAAAGTTTGCTCTCTACTTTGAAGATCTTTTTTACGGAGAACCGCGATACCCTATTGAGCTATGTCTTCAAAAAAAACTCACTTATGACTCCCCTGTTTATGCCAGACTAAGACTCGTCAACAAAAAAACCGGCTCTGAAAAAGAACAGGATGTTTATTTCTTTAATGTACCTAATATGACAAGTAGGGGCACATTTATCATTAATGGAATCGAGAGAGCCATGATTAACCAGATTGTGCGTTCTCCAGGTGTCTACTTTACAGCTGAAATTGACAGGACAACTGGATTAACACTTTATAACGCAGAACTTCGCCCATACATTGGTGCATGGCTTGACCTCACTATTAACAAACATGGACTTATTGAAATAAAGGTAAACAAGAAAAGAAAACTGTTAGCCTCTGTATTTCTAAGACTTTTTGACGGAGAAAATACTACAACTCTCCTAAACTACTTTAATGATATTGATCAGGATTTAGTTGAAAAGTACATTGCTCCTACCTTCAAAAAAGATCGAACAAAAAATAAAGAAGAAGCTGTTCTTGAGTTTTATAGAAAAATGAAACCTGGAGAGCCTCTTGTCGTTGAAAACGCATATAAAACTCTACAAACGATGTTTTTTGACTCACGAAGATACTCTCTTTCTGAAGTTGGAAGATACAAAATTAATAAAAAACTAGGATTAAATTTTGAGATAACTAAAGAAAATTTTTTACTTAAGAAAAAAGACCTTATTGAAGCTATAAAGTATCTCGTTCAGCTAACAAAAAACCGTGGGAACTTTGATGATATTGACCATCTTGGAAACAGACGGCTCCGAACTGTCGGCGAACTTGTCGGCATGTACGGAATTCGTGTCGGCATGGTCCGAGCTGAAAAAGAAGTGAAAGAAAGAATGAGTTTAGTAGCTTCAGAAACACAGCCAACACCATCGCAGATTGTGAACTCAAAACCAATCATGATGGCGATGAACTCTTTCTATAAAACAAGTCAACTCTCAACAATTGTTGATCAGACGAATCCATTATCTGAACTCGATAACTTAAGAAGAATTACTGTTGGAGGACCTGGAGGTCTTGAAAAAGAAAGAGCTTCATTCTCAATCAGAGATATCTCGACTTCCCAGTATGGAAGAATCGACCCTATTAGATCACCAGAAGGGCCTAATATTGGCGTCGTTACTTATATGGCTTTGTATGCAAGGGTCAATAAATATGGCTTTCTTGAGTCGCCGTATAAAAAAATAATTAAAGAAAAAGTTGGTGGAAAAATAAAAGCTAAGGTTTCAAAGGAAATTATATTCCTTCAAGCTGACGATGAAGAAAAATACTATCTTACCTCAAATGATGTTGAAGTCAATGAAAGCGGATATGTAGTTCCAAAAATGGTCGTTGCCCGACACGAAGGTGAACTCATTGAAGTCCCCGCTGAAAAACTCGATTTTATTGATATATCACCACGACAGGTTATCGGTGCTTCCGCTGCTCTTATTCCATTTTTACAAAATGACGATGCTTCACGTGCTCTCATGGGAACTCACATGCAGTGTCAGGCTGTTCCTCTCGTTAAGCCATCTGCTCCTCTTGTTGGAACTGGTATGGAGAAAAAAGTAGCTTCTGCGCTTGGTAGAACAATCTTTGCTGTAGAAGACAGTACTGTCGATTATGTCGACGGAAGTAAAGTTGTGCTTAAAGGTAAATCTGGTAAAGAGTATAAATATGAACTCGAAAGATATATTAGAACTAATAAAGATGTGGTTTTTGACCAAAAACCACGAGTAGAACCTAAACAAAAAATTAAAAAAGGCGATATTGTTATTGATGGGCCATCGGCTCAAAATGGAAAGTTGGCCCTTGGTCAAAACTTAGTCATTGCTTATACATCACTTAACGGATTTGGTTATGAAGACGGAATTGTAATCTCAGAACGAGTCTTGAGAGACGACTTACTTTCCTCAATAACTTCAGAAGAATTTATAGCTGATCTGGTAGACACCAAGCTTGGACCTGAAGAACTGACCCGAGATATCCCAAATGTCAGAGAAGAAGTGCTTTCAAACCTAGATAAAGACGGGTTAGTTGTCGTGGGAACTCGGGTAAAAAGTGGAGATATTCTCATTGGAAAAGTAGCTCCAAAAGGTGAGAGAGAATTAACAGCCGAAGAAAGACTTCTAAGAGCAATCTTCGGAGAAAAAGCAAAGGATGTTAAAGACACATCCCTTAGAATGCCCTACGGAAAAAGAGGCACAGTTGTTGGCATTGAAACAATCGACTCACAAAAAGATCCAAATGAACTAGAACCAAGTATTATGAGAAGAATGCTCGTAACAACTGCTCAGTTAAGAAAGATCTCAGTTGGAGATAAGTTAGCAGGACGACATGGAAACAAAGGAGTTATTTCACGCATATTACCAGATTATGAAATGCCTTATTTAGAAGATGGCACACCTGTTGATATCATTATTGCCCCACTTACTATTCTCGCGAGAATGAACTTGGGTCAAGTTTTGGAAGCTCTACTAGGTCTTATTGCTAAAATGAATAATGTACAGTACTCCATTCCCGTGTTTGACAAACTTAAAGAAGAGTTTATCCTAGATGAGTTTAAAAAATTGGGGCTAGAGGCTGACGGAAAAGCAACTCTTATTGATCCTCAGACAGGTGAACCTTATGAGAAAAAAGTTTTAGTTGGAACTGCATATATCATGAAACTCATACACATGGTCGAAGACAAGTTCCACGCCCGATCAGTTGGACCTTACTCACTAGTTACACAACAGCCTCTTGGAGGAAAGTCACAGATGGGTGGTCAGAGATTTGGAGAGATGGAAGTCTGGGCTCTCGAGTCACACAGAGTGCCTCATACATTACAAGAAATGTTAACTATTAAGAGTGACGACGTCCGAGGAAGAACAAAAGCCTTTGAGTCTATTATTAAGGGGCTGGAAATTCCACAGTCAAACGTGCCAGAGTCATTTCATGTCTTACTGAAGGAATTAAATGCTCTTGGATTATCAATCGATTATATAAGTTAATTACCATTTTTCGCATATTAAAGTTGCATGATGTAGGTGGATGCAGCTTTAAAAACACATTCAAAACTTTAGATTGAGTAAGTCTTGAAAGCGTCTTTTCGCACAATTTCAATGTGGGAAATGCTCTGCTATACACGCATGACTCGACACAAAGTGAATTGTGCTCAAATCCGTATTTCTTCGACTTTAGACAAAAAAAATTAAATTACTAATTTTCGGATGAACAATGAACAATATGGACGAACTACCAATCGCAGACTTTAGCGGACTAAAAATCAGAATTGCTTCACCTGAAGACATTCTTACATGGTCTAAAGGAGAGGTTACAAAACCTGAAACCATCAACTACCGTACATTTAGACCCGAAAAAGACGGACTATTTGACGAAAGAATTTTTGGTCCTACAAAAGACTATGAATGTTATTGTGGAAAGTACAAAAGAATCCGGTATAGAGGTATCGTCTGTGATCGTTGTGGTGTCGAGGTTACTTCATCTGTTGTCCGACGTGAAAGAATGGGGCATATAAAATTAGCCTCTCCTGTTTCTCATATCTGGTATTTCAAAGGCTCATCTTCACCATTAAGTATTATCTTAGACATTCCGCCTCAAGCAATGGAGCGCATAATTTATTACGCGCTCTATCTAGTTCTTGACGTTGATAAAGAGGAACAAAAAAAAGCTAATGATGCATTGGAAAAACTTAAAGCAGAAGAAATTCAAGCAGAAGAAGAAGAACATGAAAAAACAAAGTCAAAACTTAAAGGCGAACTAGATAAACAAAAAGAAGGTGTTGAAAAGAAGATCGGTGCAAAAGAACAAAGAGAACTAGCATTACAGGAACTTGATGTCAGAGAACGCGAAGAGTTTAGACAGCTTTCAGATAAATTCGTGGAACAAAAAGCTCATAAAGCCGCTTTTTATGACCGCGTTATTCGAATTGTTAAGTCTTTAAAACAGAATGAGACACTTGAAGAAGAAGACTACCTTTTCTTAAGGGAGAAAAATGTTGAAGGATGTGTTAAGGTTGGTATGGGATCTGAAGTCATTTACGAGCTTCTATCTAATGTCGACCTTCCTAAGATGTATAGTGAAAGCCTGAGTGATCTCTCAAAAGCTAAAGGTGAAAAAAGGAATAAACTTCTCAAGAAAACACGTGTTATTGAGTCGTTTATAAAAAGTAAAGTTTCACCTTTATGGATGCTTTTGACAGTTTTACCAGTTATTCCTCCAGATCTGAGGCCTGTCGTCCAGTTACCAGGTGGTAAGTTTGCAACCTCAGACTTAAACGATCTTTACCGAAGAGTTATTAACCGCAATATCCGTCTAAAACAACTTATTGATCTTGGTGCACCTGAGATCATTTTAAGAAATGAAAAAAGAATGCTTCAGGAAGCAGTTGATTCGTTACTTGATTTACAGAAATCAAGAGGAAGATCACGGTCCACAGGCTCAACAGCAAAAGTACTGAAATCACTCTCAGATATTTTACGAGGAAAACAAGGTCGTTTCCGACAAAACCTCCTTGGAAAGCGTGTAGATTACTCTGGTCGTTCAACAATTATTGTCGGCCCTGAACTCAAAATTAACCAGTGCGGAATTCCAAAAGAGATGGCTCTTGAGCTATTCAAGCCTCATCTTCTCCATGAGATCATTATTCGTGGATTGGCACCAAATATTAAAAGCGCAAAGACATATCTGGAACAGAAAGACCCAATCGTCTATGATATTCTCGAAGAAATCACAAAAGATCATCCAGTGCTCTTAAACCGCGCGCCAACTTTGCATAAACTATCTATTTTAGGGTTTTATCCTGTACTTACCGACTCTTACGCCATTAAGCTTCATCCAACGGTCTGTGCTGGATACAACGCCGACTTCGATGGAGACGCGATGGGAGTCTTCCTGCCTCTTTCACAAGGAGCAATGCAAGAAGTAAAGGAGAGAATGCTTCCTTACCACAATCTGTTGAAACCAGCTGATGGGTCACCTATTGCTGTTCCAAACAAAGAAATGGCACTCGGAATTTACTATCTTACTACTATTGATAATCAATATAAAGATATTAAGTACGAAGAACTTAAGTGGTACGGAGATATAAATGAGGCTATAAGCTACTATCAACTCAAGAAAGTAAGCTTAAGACAGCCGATTGGTGTAAAGGTAAAAGGCGAACTTACAAAGACAACTGTCGGAAGAATTCTCTTTAACCAAGTCTTGCCAGAAGAGCTCCAGTTTATAAATAAAGATCTCAAAGCTGCAGACATCAAGACACTTATTGTTGATGCAATAAAGATTTTTAATAATAATGAGAAAGTTGGAGAGATTATAGATAAGGTTAAAGAGATAGGTTTCTGGTCGGCAACAATCGCCGGAGGACTATCCGTATCTATCTTTGACTGTAAAATTATTCCCGAAAAAGACAGTATTATAGCAGCAACAGAAAAAGAAGTTGCAATCGTCCAGGAAAACTATAACCAGGGACTTCTTACACTCGATGAAAAGAAGAGATATACAAATAAACTTTGGATTGACACAACTGAAGACTTAGCTCAAAAGACATGGGACTCACTAGATGAAGAAAATCCAGTCAAACTTAGTATCATGTCTGGAGGACCACGTGCCTCACGAGAACAACTAAAACAACTCTCAGCAATCAAAGGTCTTGTTGTCGACCCATTAGGAAAAATCATCGAAGTACCTACAAAGTCAAACTACCGTGAAGGTCTATCAATTTTTGAGTATGTTATCTCAACAAGAGGAGCTCGAAAAGGACTCACAGACTCGGCTCTTAAAACAGCAGATGCCGGTTACTTAACTCGTCGTCTACATGATGTTGCCCACGATATGATTGTACGCGAAGAAGACTGTGGAGTAACAGAAGGGCTTTTAATTAGATCTGATGATGAACGCGGTGATAAACTAAAAGACCGGATCCGTGGTAGATTTGTTCTAAAAGATCTTAAGACTGAGGATGGAAAAATCTTACTGAAAGCAGATGAACTTGTAAGTGAAGAAGTAGAAAAAATAGTTGCTGTAAGTAAGATAAAAGAAGTAACTGTCAGATCTGCTCTTTACTGCCAGTCAAAGTATGGTGTCTGTCAGAAATGTTATGGTATAGATTTAGCTACTAATGGGATGGTAGAGGTCGGTGTACCAGCTGGAGTCATGGCAGCCCAGTCAATCGGAGAACCTGGTACTCAACTAACAATGAAGGTCCGACATTTCGGAGGAATTGTTATCTCTGACGTGACACAAGGATTACCTCGTGTAGAAGAACTTTTCGAGACACGAACACCAAAGATTGTTTCCCCGATTGCGGAGGTTAACGGTAAAGTTTCTGTTAAAGAAGATACAGATAGAGACAGTTACGTAATCACAATAACCCCGACGGAAACAGCCAATGGCCAAGAAGAGTCATTTGTTATACCAACATCTCAAAAACTCAAAGTAAAAGATGGGGATATGGTCTTCTCTGGTACTCCTCTTTCAGAAGGTCACCTCGACTTACAGGATGTTCTGAGCATCAAAGGCTTAAGAGCAGCTCAAATATACTTACTTAGTGAAATCCAGAAAGTATATGAGTCACAAGGAATCGCCATTCATGATAAACACTTTGAGATCATTATTAGAAAGATGAGTGATAAAGTCATAATTGAAGATGAAGGCGATACAACCTTGATTAAAGACGAAGTAGTCTCCAGAGTTAGATTTGAAGAAGAAAATAAAAAGATACTAACTCAAGGTGGTAAACCTGCTATTGGAAAAGTTTCTATCTTAGGTATAACCAGAGCAGCTATCTATACTGACTCATGGTTATCAGCCGCCTCTTTCGAACAAACAACAGGTGTACTTAGTAGTGCCGCGATTAAGGGTCAAGTGGATTACTTGTTAGGTTTGAAAGAAAATGTTATAATAGGAAGACTTATTCCAGTAACAAGAGACTTAATGGAAAAATATTATAATCGATTCAGCAATAAATATGCCAACAATCAACCAGCTAGTGAAGAAGCCGCGCAGCCGGAGAGTTAAAAAGTCCCGTGCAGGAGCTCTAAAACTTAGTTTTAACGCAGTTAAGAGAAAGTTTGTACCAACAAATAACTCTATGAAACGAGGAGTTTGTACTGTTGTTAGGACAATGACTCCTAAAAAACCTAACTCAGCTCTAAGAAAGATTGCGAGAGTTCGGCTATCAAATAAGATGGAAGTCACCGCTTATATTCAAGGTATAGGACATAATCTGGCTGAGCATTCTATCGTTCTCGTAAGAGGAGGCAGAGTAAAGGACTTAGGAGGAGTTAAGTACCATATAGTCCGGGGAAAGTATGACACTGCAGGTGTTGCTAATAGAATAACTTCACGGTCAAAGTATGGGACAAAAAAACCCCAAGCTAAAAAGTAAGTTTTAGAAGTTTAACGTTAATATAAAGTTGAGGTCACAGAATATAGATTGAGAGAGCTTCACGCGTATAGCACAGCATTTCTCACTTTAAAATTGTGCGAAATGACGTTTTCGAAACGTAATGAAAACTCAAAATTTTAAGTAAAAAAATTTAGTCTATAGTCAACAGTCTATAGTCAATAGTCCAATTTATGCCTAGACATCAATACAAAAGAAAGTACGCAAAACCAGATCCTATCTACAATAGTTTAGAGGTTACAAAACTTATAAATTATATTATGGTCGATGGTAAAAAATCAGTCGCCCAGAATATCGTTTATGGAGCAATGGATGAACTTAAAAAACAAGGAGAAGATCCAATGAAAGTTGTTTATAAAGCAGTCAATAATGTCGCCCCAAACCAAGAGGTCAAGCCTCGCAGACTAGGGGGAGCATCTTATTTAGTTCCTACTGAGGTTCGTCAAGACAGAAAATTATATCTGGCATTTAACTGGATTGTTGAAGCAGCTAGAGGACGATCTAACAAAGAGTTTCATACTTTCAAAGAAAAACTACTTACTGAGTTACTTGAGGCTTCGAAAAATCAAGGTACCGCTGTCGCAAAAAAACAGCAGGCTGAGAAATTGGCAGAAGCAAACAAGGCATTCTCACATTTGAAGTGGTAATTTATTGATATGTCCCCTGAAAAAACTCCAGCAGAGATGTCTACATATAACCTCGAGTTACCAATCGATGCTGAAGAAGGCGACCATGCAGTAGGGAAAGCCTATATTGAAAACTCTGCTCGTAGTTATACATCATCCCTGTCGAAAGATCCTGGGAATGTAAATCTGCAGAAAAAGGCAGAGTACTTCAAAAACCTTTCCTTACATCCCGAAGAATGGGGAGCGTTTTACGCTGATGAAGCAGTAGCAAGAATAGAACAAGCGATACTATGTCAGCAAGACAACAGAGTGGGCGGAGCAGAGTTCTGGTCAAGAACTGCTATGGATTGGGCAGCAATGGCTTTACTATTAGAGTCTGAACCAAATTCGGACTCTGATAATAAAGAAATTTAATAGTTTTTTACTCATATGGCTCAACAAGCTGTCGTCACTAAAAATCGAAACGTCCCTTTGGACAAAATTCGTAATGTCGGAATTATTGCACATATCGATTCAGGAAAAACCACAACAACTGAACGTATTCTTTTTTATACTGGCCGATCTTATAAAATCGGAGATATAGATGATGGAGATACCCAGATGGACTGGATGCCTCAAGAGAGAGAACGAGGAATTACAATTGTTTCCGCCGCTACAACAACTTTCTGGAAAGATGTCCGTATTAATATTATCGATACACCTGGCCATGTAGACTTTACGGCTGAGGTGGAACGTTCATTACGAGTCCTTGACGGAGGTGTCATTATTTTTGATGCTGAAGAAGGAGTGCAGTCACAATCAGAAACCGTCTGGCGTCAGGCTGATAAATATAAAGTTCCGCGTGTCTGTTTTATCAATAAAATGGATAAACTCGGAGCCGATTTCGAAGCTACAGTAACAGAGATTCGTGAGAGACTCGGTGCGAATCCTGTTGTTATGACCTACCCTATTGGAAAAGAAGATGAGTTTAAAGGGGTCATTGACCTTCTTGAGATGAAGTCTATGGTCTGGGATAAAGACGAAATGGGAACTGAGTACACAACTTCTGACGAGATTCCTGAGAACTTAAAAGCAAAAGTAGCTGAGTTCAAAGGAAAACTTATAGAGAAAGTTGCCGAGACCGACGATACACTTTTGAACAAATATCTAAACGGCGAAGAGATCACCAAGGAAGAGCTCAAAAAAGCTCTCAGAGCTGCCGTTATTTCATACAAAATCATTCCAGTTTACTGTGGAACTTCTAAAAGAAATAAAGCCGTACAACCCATCCTAGACGCAATTGTGGACTATTTACCATCACCTCTAGATTTGAAAGAGGTGAAGGGCGTGAATCCAACAACGGGAGAGGAAGAAGTAAGACAGTTAAACTCGAACGAAAAATTTTCTGCACTTGCATTTAAAATCCAGTTAGATCCCCACGTCGGCAAGATTACATATACACGTGTGTACTCTGGAACCATAAAAGCAGGCGACTCTGTTTATAATGTAAGTAAAGGTAAAACCGAACGTGTCAGTCGACTTCTTCTTATGCACGCAAATACCCGTGAAGAAATTGATAAGGCCTATGCCGGAGAGATAGTTGTTTTAGTTGGTCCTAAGGAAGCTAAAACAGGAGATACACTCGCCGATGCTACCGCTCCAATTTTATTAGAGCAGATTATATTTCCAGAACCAGTTATTTCTTTAGCAATTGAGCCTAAAACAAAAGCTGATCAGGAAAAGTTATCATATGCATTGCAAAGACTATCTGATGAAGACCCAACATTCAGAGTTAAAATCAACCATGAAACTTCTCAGACAATTATGTCAGGTATGGGAGAACTTCATCTGGAAATCCTCGTTGACCGCATGAAACGCGAAATGGGCATGAATGTAAATGTAGGAAGTCCTCAGGTTGCTTACAAAGAAACCATTACCAAGCCTGCGGACGCAGAAGGTAAGTACATTAAACAATCTGGTGGACATGGTCAGTATGGACACTGTTTGCTGAAATTAGCACCTTTAGGCCGTGGGGAAGGGTTTAAGTTTGAAAATAAAATTAAAGGAGGAGCAATTCCTTCTGAGTTTATTCCTTCTATCGAAAAAGGTGTTATCAGTGCTTTAGAAAAAGGTGTTCTCTTAGGTTACCCAATGGTTGATCTGGCAGTAACTCTTTATGACGGAAGCTATCATGATGTTGACTCATCTGATATTGCCTTCCAGATTGCTGGAACTATGGCTATTCAGGATGGTGCCAAAAAAGCAGGTATGACCCTCCTTGAGCCTATCATGAAGCTTGAAGTAACGGTCCCAGATGACTATATGGGGACTGTTATAGGAGATGTATCCAGCCGCCGAGGAAAGATTCTGGGGACAGAAAAACGAGGCCGGGCAACGGTAATTCGTGCCTACGCACCTTTGGCTGAGCTCTCTGGTTATGTCACTATTCTACGATCTCTTACCGAGGGACGCGGAATAACGTACATGGAGCCTTCACACTACGAAGAGGTGCCTCATAACCTAGTTCAGGCTATGGTAAATAAGTAAAATCAAACTGAAATAGCCTCAAGGTGAGGCTATCAGAAATTCGGCAGATGCACCCATATACGCATCTGCCTTTTTTTATTCCACATCCACAGATTCACTAATTTTAGACATAAAGAAGATATGCGAAACATTTGCAAATTTACGCACAATATGATATATTATAGGATTAAAATAAGACCTCCTTACAGGATTCTTACACAATTTTCACAAAATGCTTGCAATTGGAAAAAAAAGCCGTTACAATGATAACTCGTATATGAAGACACTTATTTTTTCGGATAGTCACTTATCGCTGCCGTTTGAAGAAAAAAAATTCAACTTCATTGAAGGTATCATTAAGCCTGTTGATAAGGTAATAATTAATGGAGATTTCTGGGAAAGCTCACTCATGAGTTTTCAAAATTTTGTTAATTCACCGTGGAGAAATCTCTTCCCACTGCTGAAAGAGAAAAAGACAATCTATATTTATGGGAACCATGACAAGAAAATATCTACAAATAGTAAAGTAAACCTCTTTTCAGATCAACAGACTGATCGTTATATTCTCAACCTCAAGGATAAAGAATTAGTCATTGAACATGGAAACCGTATTCATCCCTTTATTGATGACCGTATGAACTGGAGTAAAATCAATAGTAATATTACGAAACCTTATGAGCATATCGAAAGGCTTATGGTAAGAAAGTTAGGTACCCGCTTTCTAAAAATGTGTTATGGAAGAATGAATAAAAAAATGAAGAAAAAACTAAAAGACGAATTAAAATTGAACCAGATTTACATCTGTGGACATACACATTACGCTGAAATCGATAAAGAAAGCCAGTTTATCAACTCTGGTTTAGTAAGACATGGTCTAGGTCAGTACTTAGTTATTGAACAGGATCGTATAGTAGCTAAGGAAGAGTGGTACGATTAGGCGAATTTAGACGTACAACGGACTTAATCTCCGAGTTAGGGATATACACGACGTTACCCTTTTTGTCTTTTAAAACCGTCAATCTTAAGGAAATATTTTCAACCTCACCTTCATAGTCAGCAACCTTAATTTTATCTCCAATATGGAACTGATCTTCTAAGATTATAAACACTCCCGAAATTAAGTCTTTAATGAATGTTTGGGCTCCAAATGATACTGTTAATCCTAAAATACCTGCTCCGGTAATAATAGGGACCGTATTAATGCCCCAGAACGATAAAATAATAAGAACTGCTATTAGAAACATCACAAAATCTACAACATTTTTAAGTAGGCTCCGGACTGTTTGAGTCCTAGTTATTGCGCGTTCTGATGTAATACGATAGTTTATCCGTACAAATAGAACATCTATAACTTTCTTTGAAATTATTGAAAGAATGAGATCAACGAGCAAGATAACAATAGTGACAATTATTCTAGATAAATAATACTCTGTATTCAGATGTAACATATGAATATTATATCACTTTTACTGATGAAGACTTATTTACTTTGAGAAGTTTAACCGCCTCCAGGATGTTTCTTAAACTCTTGAGCATCCAGAGCCTCGCCTGCCTCTTTAGCAATACGGCTATTTCTTAGAAGATTTTTATCCATATTCATATTGTATCTCTTCGGGGTAAGACCAGGGTAAGAAATACGTTCGCAGATTCTTACAGAAAATCAACAATATTCTCCTTGACTAGTAAACGATCGTTTACTACAATCAGAGTATGGGTACTTTAGGATTCCCCGACTTTGAAGAACAAGAGCAGCATCTTATGGACTTGGAAAGCTATCTCCTGGAAAATATCCACGCTTCCTTTATGACAAAGATGAAAAACAGTAATTTATCATCTATTGGTATTTTGAAAGGTGATCTTATAATTATTGAGAGAAGAGCTACTGTAAATTACGGTGATATAGTTCTCGTGCTTACGGATGAGCATCATGTATTTGTTAAGGCAGAGCAGTTCCAAGGAAAAACTATACTGAGATCTTTTATGACTAATGATATTCAGACATCACAAGCGCAGGTTATCGGTGTTATTAAAGGAGTTGTAAGGAAATATTAATATGCATATCTGGCCAAAAGCAGTTTTACACGTTGATGGAGATGCTTTTTTTGCCTCGGTTATTCAGGCGGTATATCCTCATCTTAAAGGTAAACCTATAGCTACTGGCAGTGAACGTGGTGTTGCAATAGCTGTATCTTATGAAGCAAAACGACTAGGTGTGAAAAGATGCATGCCGGCCTGGGAGATCAAAAAGATCTGTCCTGACTGTATTATGGTGAAATCGGATTTTAAACTGTATCATATTTTCTCAAAACGCATGTATGATATTGTACGGGAGTTTTCTCCTATCGTTGAGGAATACTCGATTGATGAGGCTTTTGCTGATATTACTGACCTGCCACGGATATATAAACTCGGGTACCAAAAAATTGGTGAAATAATCAAAATAAAGATTGAAGAATCGTTGGGAATTACTGTCTCTATTGGTATATCGACAACAAAGTCCTTAGCGAAAATTGGTTCTAATTATAAGAAGCCTTCAGGTTTGGTTGTTATTGAACCAAATGATACTTCTATTTTAAAAAAATTACCTGCTCAAAATATTTGGGGCATTGGGCACCAGATAAACAACCGCTTGCAAGAACTTAATATCCGTACTGCATTTGATTATATCTCACACTCTGAAGCATTTATAAAAAAATATCTGAGTAAACCTTATTTAGAGATCTGGCGTGAACTGCAAGGAGTGATGGTTTATAAAATAGATCCCGAAATTAAGTCGGAGTATAAATCTATATCTAAAGTTACAACCTTCAAACCAACCCGCGATAAAGATACTCTCTGGGCAAAGTTGACCGACCGGGTTGAAGAAGCCTTCCAGAAAGCCAGGAAATATGATTATGACGTAGGAAAGCTTGGTATATTTCTAAAAACCCAGCGATTTACATTTCATGCTATTGAATTAAAAATTGCTGAAAAAACAGCATACCCTTATCTTATAAAAGAAAAATTAAAAGAAGGTTTTTTAAAAATATATAAATCTGATACGTTGTATCGTGCAACCGGTTGTAATTTGTATGATTTTGAAGAAACTACTTGCCATCAATCTTCGCTCTTTGGAGAAAAAGACGCACTTGCAGAAAAAATGAAAAAAATTTATCCACTGTATGAAAAAGGTCTGGTGAGTTTTGGAACAAGTTTATTTGAGAAAAATAGATATGTTAAAAAGGACCGGTTTAGAATTCCGATGGTAGAGCTTTCTTAATAAACTCCAGATGAGTTAGATACATTGAGTGAAGTGTTTGTGGAAGGTTATCTATGGGAAACCATTTTATTTCATCAACTTTCAAAAGCTCCCCGATTTTAACTTCTTTAGGATTTACTTCCGCCGCATAGATCAAACATATCCAGTGGGTTTTAACATCATCATGAACTCTTAGCACATTATTAACACCACAGAACGTTAATTTTAAAGGAGTACAGCAATACTCTTCCTTAATTTCTCTTATAACTGCCTCTTCAAATGTTTCGCCAAACTCCATAGAACCACCTCCGCAGTCCCAGGTGTTATTTTCATCTCTAACGTTGTGATTCCTTTTTTGAAGTAAAAGACGGCTTTTTTTATCATAACAGTAAAAACAGACAGTTACTCCAATATGGTCGACTCCTTTTTCCATTGTATTTTTGATAGCGGACAATTTATATGATCATGTTTTCTGGCCGGACAGTACGTTCTTCCGTATTCTATCATTAAATGAGTAAATTTAGTCCAGTCTTCTTTTGGAACAATTTTCATAAGATCTTGTTCAATTTTCACTGGATCTTCATTTTCTGTCAAACCATATAACCTAGCTAATCTGCGTACATGTGTATCGACTGCAATTCCTTCACGTTTTCCAAATACATTTCCAATAATTACATTGGCAGTTTTTCTTCCAACACCTGGTAAAGAAATCAGCTCCTCCATTGTAGATGGAATCTCACCAAGATATTTTTCACTAATGATTTTAGCAGTTGCCAGAATGTTTTTTGCTTTATTAAGATAGAAATTCACTGAACTTATATCTTTCTCAAGTTCATGTAAGTTAGTATTCACGTAGTCTGATAATTTTGGGTATTTTTTGAATAATTTTTCAGTCACCTTATTCACCTGTTTATCGGTTGTTTGTGCAGACATCACAACAGCAACCAAAAACTCCCAGTTATTAGAGTAATTAAGAGCCGATTTTACGTTTGGAAAAAGATCTTTTAAGTTTGAGAGAATTTTATTTACATGTTCTTGTTTCTTATTAAGAGTTCCCATTGTTTAGTGATAATTTATGAATTATCATTAGTCCAAGCTGGATATAAATTCTCCGATTGTTGAGTAATGTTCATTAAAAATAAGATAAAGGCTTTCTGCTTCTCTTTGGTCCCCTATAACAATACACTTCTTACCCATTCCATAAGCTACTCCTGCCTCAATATGTGAAGATTTACCTGCTGGAAGTAAAAGTAATAAAATTTCTGATTCTTTTAATGCTTTCATATCTTTTTTGAAGATATCTTTTACCATTTTACTGTTCCACCAATTATGGGTTAACTCGTACTCTTCCATTGTTTCTTCCGGATCCGTTTCCATCGAGTGATACTGATCCGTCTCCATAAAGTAATACACTTTTTTTCCTTTTGTTCGAAGTCTCTTTAGTAAATCAAGAATTAAATCTCTATTTCTTAGTCGAGAAGATATAAAGTACTGATACTTCATAAACGTATGATATCATACTATTTAATTTTAAAAATACCTTTTTCTTCCATAATAAATCCCTCTCTTTCTAAAGCTTTTAGACTTCTTTGTAGCCTATCTCCATCACAAAACTTTTGTAGCAGATAATCTACATTCTGAGAACCTGAGTGGACTAACTCTTTAATAATGTTGCCTCTCATCTGTCTATCTGAACCTTCAAACTGTGATTGTGTTATAAAATGTTTACTTTTCCTATTTGGATTTTCTATTTTTTTAGAAAGCATCGCTCCATAATCCATTAATGCATAGTACCACTCTCTGGGATTTTCATCGCCAGCTGATGCAACTAAAGGTAAGATGTCTTTATCATCGACATCAATTTGATCATTGAAAAAGAAGTGAATATACACTCTACGGATATTCGTTTCTATAAAGATACCTGGATAGTTAAAAGCAAATGTTGCAATTGACTGAGCGGTAGCGTACCCGATTCCCGGCAGCTCATTAATTAATTTAGGATCATTAGGAAATTTTCCACTAAGCTCAGTGACAACTTTCTGAGCAATCTTCTTTAAGTATAGTGCCCTACGATTGTATCCCATCCCACTCCAAACTTTTAGGACATCAACAATCGGAGTTTTGGCAAGAGTTGAAAATTCGGGAAATTTATCTATAAACTCAGGATATTTTTGTGCAACCCGGGAGACTTGTGTCTGCTGTAACATTACTTCTGACACAACTATTTTGTATGGATCAGTAGTTTCACGCCAAATCATCTGTCTTCTATTTTTGGAGTAGTACTCCCAGACTATTTTTTTAAACTCAGACAACTTCATGTTTGTGATTTTTTTTCCTTAACAAAATGAAAGGGACAATGTAAATGATAGTAAGAAGAATACCTACTGCAATTGTTGAGTGAGTATGCTGATGAAAAAGTTGTACAGTTTTGGGACCAAGCCTTTGCCCGATAGATAAATAAACAGGAATCCAGAAAATAATTGAGATAAATGTGCTAATAAAAAAAACC
>JBBRMU010000019.1:0-23266 GCA_038230655.1 Patescibacteria group bacterium
AAAATTAATTGCTTCTTCGGCGTTGTTATTAAACCATAAAAACGGAGTTATTTTTTGTTTCATATTATTTAAAATGAGTAATGGGTACGATAATTATATTCAATTTGATCAAGGGAGTCAAACCATGAATGTTGGAATGATATAATCAGATTATGAAAATACCATTAGATGCAAAGAGAGTGTTTAAAGGAGTTATTTTTGATGTATATCAATGGCAACAAAAGGTCTATGATGACACTTATAAAACGTTTGAGATGCTAAAGAGAGTTAATTCTGTTGAAGTTATTGCAACTAGTGGAAAGAAGATCTTTTTATCACATCAGTCTCAGCCAAATAAGCCTGATTTTTATTCTTTATTTGGTGGAAGGGCAGAAGATAGTGAAGACTCTTTAGCAACTGCCACAAGAGAGCTCATTGAAGAGTCAGGATTATCTTCTGACACCTGGGAATTATTTAAAGTATTTGAGCCAATTCATAAAATTGAGTGGCAAGTTTATACCTATATTGCACGTGACTGTAAAAAAATTGGGCACCAAAAGCTTGATTCTGGAGAACGGATAGAAATAATGGAATGTTCATTTGATCAGTTCATCGAAATTGTACTTTCTGATACATATTGGGGAAATGAACTCGTTTTAGAAGTTTTGAGAATGAAAGATAACGGGACTTTGGATCAGTTCAAAAATAAATTATTTAGATAAATATGGGAAGCATATTTAAAGCTTCCTCCACAAAAACATATAGAGGAATTTCCATCGAGAGGCATCATCGAGAATCTGTAAGGATGAAACCGGAAAAATTACCTTCTATTTTTAGTTGAAATTCCTGATCAAAACAGCTATAATTGCTGTAGTATGGTTTCATGATAACAACAGAAACCATTTACGATGAAAAAAATACTACTGTATCTTAATCCAATCGAGCATTTAGGGGAAAATAACTATCCAGTACTTTCCCCCCTCCTTACAATGTTCATTATAACTTTTCTCTCTGAGATATTCGCTTATATTATAGTTAAAGATCCGATGGTTGTTGGTGTCTACGCAATATTTTTATATGTAGCTCTAATTATTTATTTTTCATTCCGGAGTGGCCTTCGGGGAGGATTAATAGCTACATTTATTACTATAATTTACTATTTTTATATTATCTATACCCGTCATTATAAGGGGAAAGTTCTATCATCGGGTATTGAAACAACACTAATATTAGGTACAACGTATTTACTCCTTGCAGGAACAATAGGCTGGTTAAAACAAAAAATTGACAAACTTATTGAAAGGGAAGCGGACGCGAGAAGACGTATGGAGGCCATAGTCGAACAGCTTCCTGTTGGGATATTAATTACTGATAGCGAAGGAAAATTAATTCAAAGAAATAAAAAAATCGATCAAATACTAGGTGTAAAGATACCTCTTGGGTTTGTATTAGGTAAAGATAGTTTGAATAATATTAAAATAGATGGAAAATTTATTAATCCTAGCGAGTCACCACTTGCACTTTCACTACAAACGGGCAAAACAATAATTGGAAAAGAGTATTTATATGAACGCCAAGATGGAAAACATATTTATTTAACTGTAAATTCTTCACCGATTCGTAAGAAAGATGGAAAAATAATAGCTGCAGCTTCTATTATCAACGATGTTACTGAAAAAAAAGAGATGGAAGCACGTAAAGATGACTTTGTAAATATGGCCTCACATGAACTAAAGACTCCAATCACCAGTATGAAAATATACGTTGAGTTTCTTATTCGGAAGATTAAAGGAGACGAAAGAACGCTGAAAACTCTCAATAGCATTCAGTACCAAACCGAGAGGCTCGAAGATATTGTTAATAATTTGCTTGATGTTTCAAGATTGCAGACAGGGAAACTTAGCTTTAATAGAGAGGATTTTGACCTTGGTGAGTTGGTTACGGAGACTGTTGAAGGATTAAAAGATGCAGTGAAACAACAAAAATTAACATTCGAGGAGAAGAAAAATATTAGAGTATATGCGGACAAATTCAGAATTTACCAGGTACTGACAAATTTAATAACCAATGCAATTAAGTACTCTAAATCTGGCACAGAAATAGAGGTGAAGATTAAAAAATGGCATGGGAACGCAACTGTCAGTGTTCAAGATTTTGGCATTGGTATTGTGAAAGACCAACAGAAAAAAATATTTGATCGACTATATCAGGTTAATGATGATAATGAGAAGACTTTTCCTGGCTTTGGTATGGGGCTATATATCTCACAGGAAATAATAAGAAGACATAAAGGAAAAATCTGGGTTGAAAGCGAAAAAGGCAAAGGTTCCACTTTCTTCTTTAGTTTACCATTAGTATAAATTAATATGAATCTCAATATGTCTAAAAAAGTCCTTATAGTGGACGATGATCAAAATATTCCAGATGTGATAACTCAGATATTAGATGATGAAGGCTATACTGCCAGGGAAGACATGGCTGAGAGAATCTAAAATATTTTACAGGATAATAATAAACATATCTGACTGGTTTTGTTTTTAGAGATTTTCGTTCATGGTTTTATTGTAAATATTTTATATAATGTTAGAATGAAGAACTCTACAACTCCTAAATTATTAAACAAGGTACCCGAAATTACGTTTTACTTTTGGATCATTAAAATTTTATGTACTACAGTTGGCGAGACTGCAGCAGACTTTTTAAACTCAAATTTTCATCTTGGTTTAACAGGTACAACTTTAGTTATGAGCAGTTTGTTAATCATTACACTTTTTTTCCAATTTAGATCAAGAAGATATATTCCTGGAATTTACTGGTTAGCTGTTGTTTTGATCAGCGTTGTAGGCACATTAATTACAGATAATCTAACAGATAACTTCGGTATAAGTTTGCAAAGTACCACAACTATTTTTGGTATTATATTAGCTTTGATTTTCACTCTATGGTATAAAGTTGAAAAGACCCTCTCAATTCATAAAATAAATACTATTCGAAGAGAGGCTTTTTACTGGCTGGCTATTTTATTCACTTTTGCTTTGGGCACAGCTGCAGGTGACCTTACAGCAGAAAGTTTTAAACTAGGCTATCCGATATCAGCAGTGTTATTTGCAGCGTTAATTGCAGTTGTTACCATCACCCACTTACGGTTTAAATTGAACGCCGTTTTAGCCTTTTGGATAGCTTATATTTTGACGCGTCCGTTAGGTGCCTCGATCGGAGACTATTTGTCACAGTCCCATAGTGATGGAGGTTTGGGTCTAGGAACTACGATCACAAGTGGACTCTTTCTTATCTCAATTTTACTTACCGTCATCCATCTCACAAAAACAAAGAAAGATGTCATAGGTCATGAAGATCATTCATGATTATTGAGGATGTAAAAAAAAAGTCAAACTATACTTTTATTGATCTAAATAACTCACTCTTTCTCAAAATCCTTATTTTTAGCTAAGTATTGATTTAATCAGAAAGTGTGACTATTAACAGATATGAGATACAAACCTCATGATTTTTGGTATAATTATAGTAGTCATTACAAATTTATTTTATATATTATGAGTCAACTTAGTCCATATTTAATGTTTGCGGGCAACGCTCGAGAAGCGATGACATTTTACAAAGAATGCTTGGGAGGAAAATTAGAAATAAGTACGGTTGGAGACTCTCCAATGTCTGCTCAGATGCCTAAAGAAGCACAAAACAATGTTATGCACTCGACATTAACAGCTGAGGGAATCTCTCTTATGGCTTCTGATATGATGGGCGATGCTGGCGAGAAACCAGGGAATACTATTAGTCTGTGTCTTGTTTGTAAAAGTCCCGAAGAAATCAAAATAGTATTTGAGAAACTTTCTGCAGGTGGAAAGATTGTACAACCATTGAAAGAAGAGTTTTTTGGGACATTCGGACAGTTTACTGATAAGTTCGGCATAGCATGGATGATGCAGTATGGTATGGGCGAAACAAAGTAATTATTAATATCTTAACATGTATGTCAAAACAGATATTCATAAATTTACCGGTCAAAGATCTTAACATAACAAAAGAGTTTTTTTCTAAGCTTGGTTTTACATTTAATCCTCAGTTTACTGACGAAAAATCCGCGTGTATGATCATTAGTGATAATATTTTCGCAATGCTCCTTGTGGAAGAGTTTTTTCAAACCTTTACAAAAAAAGAAATTATTGATGCTACCAAAAATGTTGAGGTTATCAATGCGATCGCAGTAGGTAGTAAGGAAGAAGTGAAAGAGTTAGCTAACAAAGCTTTTGCCGCCGGTGGAGTAAAGTATAAAGAACCTAAAGATCACGGCTGGATGTACGAGTGGGGATTTCAGGATCTCGATGGGCATATTTGGGAATTGTTTTATGCCGACGTAAGCAAGGCTCCAGAACAACCTGGTGAAAATCATTAATGATAAGAATGCAAGTTAAAAATTAAATAATAACTATGTTTAAAGATACAAAATCATTTTCAAGTTTTTCTGTTGATGATATTAAAAAAGCTAAAGAGTTTTATACTCAAATACTTGGAGTGGAAGTTGAAGATGACCCAATGGGTCTACTTAATTTACATTTAGCAAATGGTCAAGAAGTAATGATATATCCAAAAGGACCTCAACATACACCTGCCACATTTACTGTTCTCAATTTTGTGGTCGACAGTATTGATACAGCAGTGGATGAACTAACAAAAAAAGGTGTTAAATTTGAACATTATGACGGTGAAGTGAAAACTGATAAAAAAGGAATTGCAAGAGGCGCGGATATCGGGAAAGGGCCTAATATTGCCTGGTTTAAAGACCCCGCTGGTAATTTTCTGGCAGTAATGGAAATCAAAAAATAAAGAAAAGAGGATCTATGATGGCCATTTATTGATAGTTTTTCAATTAGATAACTTATTTACTCAGGCTAAAGAAAGCAATCAACCGAACTCCTTTATTTTCTTTTAAGTATGCTTTTCCAAGATACTCCGTTCCTCCAGTACAAACGAGCTCATCAACAATACTGCGAATATTCTCTGGGTTTTCCGGCAAATCGTAGTCTAACTGCAGAACTTCTATCTTATCATTTAAACCTTTAGTTATTTTTGTTCGGAAAGGAAAGACGTTAATACTATCTTTATGTCTCTTGATTATGACTTTTTCCCCATACATTAACCTAACAAAAGAAAATAAATATGAAGGGATCGAATTATTCCCTTCATGATGTTTATCATTAAATTCTTTACCGTACCAAGGAATCCAAAATTTAGTGATGAGAGCCGCAATAGATTCGATAGCTGTCCCCGGAAGACCTAAAACAAGCTTACCTTTGTAAAACCCGTCTAGATTTTTAGGTGGGGTACCTTTTAAGAATGAGTTTTGAAACTCTGTCTGTGTTCCCATTATAATATTATAAAAAAAAGGCTGAAAATAAGCAATTAAAATAGCTGGAACATATTAATTTTATCACTCATAAACTGGTGAGTTAGTACTGGAATTTAACAAAATATTTGGTTTTGAGTAGATAGAGAACAACTCTGAGTATAAATGGGAAGTTTACTTTAGCTGGCTTAGAGTTGACAGAAATTATTTTATAAATCTTATATTTATTACCACACCACTCAAGATCAAATGCAGACATGGACTGAATATTTTTGTACCAATCAACTTCTCTACCATATGTTAAAGCTACCATGAAACCTTTCTCAAAGGGTACTGCGATGATAGGCGTTTGAAACTGCTTGCCGCTCTTTCGTCCGGTATGATGGACTTTTGCAAAAAATCCGAAAGAAGAACCAGCGAACTTTAAAATAAGTCTGTTAAAGAAATATTTATTAAAATATCGTATAATATTCATAGGAAGTTTTATTAGTTTATTATACTACTACTATGCTGAATCTAAATTCTATAATGATAGGGTCAATGCAGCCCAAAGTTATGGCTGAATTTTATCAAAAAGTTTTCGGAAAACCCGATATGACCGAAGGTGAGTGGTTAGGTTGGAAAGTAGGGAGCTCTTTTTTCTCAGTTGGACAGCACTCTGAAATGAATGGCTCTTCGAAAGAACCAGGAAGAGTAATGTTTAATCTAGAAACATCTGAAGTCAAAGAAGAATTTGAAAGGATTAAGGCTGTTGGTGCAAAAGTAATTAAAGAACCGTATGAAATGGACGGAAGCATGTGGATTGCAACATTTGCTGATCCTGATGGTAACTACTTTCAACTGATGACTCCTTGGAAAGATAAATAAGTTTAATTTTTTTTCAATCCGATCATTGTGAGGGAGGAAGTGATTCTATTACTTCTGCTGAACTCTAAAATATTTAGAATTGAGTAGAAACGAGAAACGCATAATTGTCCAAAAAGGTTGGAACCAGGGACAGCTACTTTCATAGCTGCCCCTTTTAGAGTTCCAAACTTAGTCGTTTGGTGTCCCGTATGGGTAATGGACTTGTATATACTCACGACCAAGTTGTCCTAGTAGGATGTCGAAGGGGTAGGTATTTTCTGTATGTATCTCCAAGCGGTTACGCTCGAAGTACTGGACCAAATGGGTTTTCCCATCAGCCAGTTCCAGCTGAAACGGCTCGCTAATTGGAAAGCCGAAAACTGCGAGGCCTCCGTGTCTCTTCCAGTACTCTTCAATGTGGGTGTTACTCAGATTATGATGAGTTTCTGGATAGTAGGTTCCTTGATGTGTATTTGCAGTATCCGCGAATGCGGGATAGTTCCTCACAATGTATGAAGTCGCCTCCCAGAGTCCAAGTCTGGCGAGTAGAACATCATTCGGAGGTTTGTTTTCCGGGTGGTACTCAAAGCGAGCCCGCTCGAAGTACTGTACAAGGAATTCGCTTCCGTCAGGAAATACTTCTGTAAACTCTTGACTTATCGGGTTGCCGAAGATTTTTATATCTCCCCTGCGTGTCCAATAACCCAAGAATGCGCCCTTAACAGTAATGCCTGTCTCTGGAAAGAATCTTCTTTCATCTCCCATCGACTGGGCATTGGTCGTTTTAGGCACATATAGGCCAATGATGAGCGAACTCATCACAGCTAAAAATAAGAGCCTGCCTACATTGTTTGAAGTCATTTTTGCCTCCTTTAGGCTGAATAAGATACTTCACTTGGAAGCTGCCAAGCTCAGTTAGCCTCAAATGAGGCTGTTCTTTTATGCGTTTCTCGAGTTTTTAAAGAGCAGTAATACCTGCTCTCTCAAGAAACGCTGTTTCCAAAAGAGAACAGAAATTACAACCTATAGTATATCATATTTAAGCTCAAAAAGATAGTCATATTTGGGTAAAGTTGATTTTTACAATGGAGGGGAGGATACAGTTTTGGATTTTAGTTTATCTAGTACAAGAACTAATTTAGTATCAGCTGAATCTGAAACCTTCCTTTCAATAAAACACTCTTTTGTATAGGAAGTATAGAAAGTAGTTTTTGCTATCACTAGGAAGAAATAAACGCCTCCGAGTAATATAGGAATAAAAGCAAAGTTATGTAGAATCATGACATATCTTGCTGATATGCTAATCCACATAATCGCAGGTATAAAGTTAAAAATAAATTGTAAAATTCTGAAGATGAAGTATCTTCTATCAGGGATGCTCTTAATGCCGGTTGGTTGCCATGTCATAGATTTATTGATTAATGTATCAAAAATCGCAAATAAATGAGCCCATCCATAGATTAGTCTCGTTGACCATGCTTCTATCCCATATACAGAGTAATGCCAGAGAGGATAGATAAGTAATACAAAGACGAAAGAGGGTATTATGAATAAAAGATTAAAAAACTTTACTTGTGAAGGATAAATAATTAGTAGACTGAGAGGTATTACTGGAATAATGAAGGAACTTATTGCTGTATGAATATAGTAGAGAAATCCTGAAAAATAGCATAATCTTGTTCTTAACCTGAGTTTTGTACTCCAAAATTTTTTTGAGTTCAGTAAGGTCATTGATCCTCGGCACCAACGATACTGCTGTTTAAAAAAAGCATTCATCTCAGAAGGGCATAATCCTTTAGCTAAAATGATAGGGACATACTGAATTGTCCAACCCTTGGTTCGCAAATTAAAACCAGTATGTACATCTTCAGAGTGTTCTACCAGAGCGGTTCCACCGATTTCATTTAGAGCTGATCTGCGATAGATGGCATTACTACCCACACAAATTGACGCATCGTGGTTTTGTCGCGCTACCTGGGAAAATCTATAAAAAAATTCCTGAACTGCCCCCGCGCCGCGTTCCAACCAGTTTTGCGAAAAGTTGACTTCGAAGTATTGAGGAGACTGAACAATGCCAGTTGAAGTATCTTCGTAGAAATAAGGTAGCAGTTCATTGAGAAAATCTTTTCTTGGGCGAAAATCCGCGTCAAAAATTGTTATAAAATCACCATTTGAAATGCTGAATCCGTGCCGTAGATTACCAGCTTTTTTGAAATATCCCCTATTTTCCCTAACTTCATAGTGAAAATCATAGATGTTTGCGAGTTCCTTTACTTCAGGTCTTCCTGAGTCATCGAGACAATAGATTTCTATTTTTCCTTTGAAGTACTTTTTAATTTCTTTTACACCTTCCCAAGTATTCTTCAATACATTAATTGGTTCTCCTGCAGTAGGTAAAAAAATATCAACTTTTGCATTATTAATATGTTCTTCCCAGGCAAAGATAATTTTATTATGAAGAATAATATTAAATGGTGAGTGATTACTTACTACCATCGACACGAGGAAGTAGATAACAGTCAAGCCGAAGTATCCAAATAAGATCCACATGAATGGATTATTACTGAGGAAATTGAACATACTTACAGAGACTCCACTAAAACTAATGATTGAGAAAAGTAAAATCCAGTTATTATTACGTTTAATATACTTGTATTTTTCTTTAATGCTTGGAGGATTAGGCAGAATGGTTTTTTTTACATTTTTAAACTCAAATAAAAGATTGTTCTGATAGATATTTCTTGTAATACCTTTAAAGATTTTTTTTAGCGTTGAGCAATAAGCAATTATTAAATGTGCGACAGGTAATGAAAACAGCAGTAAAGTTGTAATATATGCCCAATAGATCATAATGGGATTTTGTCTATGAGTAAATAATGCCGATATTAAATCTGTTAACGTCATAGTCCCAAATAAGTAATGTGGCATAAAAAGTAGTAGATGATTTTCGCTTGGTGCAACCATAGAACCTTTTGGAGTAATTTTATATGATAGTCTTTTTTTCATAAGTACACTAATCAAAGCAACAAAGAAAATCGGCCAGGATGCCATACTCACCACCATTCCTGGAATTAAAAGCCCTCTTTCTTCTCTTGGATGAACGTTATATCTTTGTAACCATAGAGACATAATCCACATAAAAATGTTAATTATAAAATAGAAAATCAAAAAAGGAATTAAGCGAAGGTTTGCATCATTAATACCTGCAAAAAAATACAAACTTAAAAGAAGTATACTTAGTCCGACGGCCAGTCCTGAGAAGTAATGCAATTGTAGAAAAAAATAGTAGATGATTTGTCGTAAATTCATTTTTTTGAATATATGTGGACTATGATTAAAAAAAATATCAATACAACCATAAGACCATCTCATCTGTTGATTAAAGTATGCCTTCCATGTAACTGGACCTTCACCATATGCTAAAGGATAAGGTAAATATATACTTTTCCAACCATTTGCATGAAATTTCATTCCAGTTAATAAATCTTCAGTGATATGTGCACTGTAATGACCAATTTGTTTAAGAGCAGAGACTCGAATTACATGATTTGCTCCTATAAGTAATGCCATATCCATTCCACTTAGTCCTCGTAAAATTGTCCCATAGAAATTATATGTTTGTTCCGCTGCACCCTTAGCTATAAATGAACTTTTTTTGTTTGCGTATATCTGGGGAGTTCCGACAAATCCTACTTTTGGATCTCTAAAATATCCAAGAGTTTTAGTCAGAAAGCTTTTCTTTGGGACAAAATCTGTATCAATTTGTGCTACAAAGTCATAGGAATTTCCAAATTCCTCATACCATGAGTTATGATTACCTCCTTTTGTATGCTTCTTAAACTTTCCCCAATCAGTATTATATTCAGACCTTCCGTATCTGCTATAATGATTGACTCCATATTTCTTACACATTTCCTGTACTTCAGAATTATTCTCTTCATCAAGAATCCATGTGTCATGTTTATACGAGGCGTTTTTCATTGCAGGTAAGCATTTAGTTAGTAAAGAAAGTGATTCCTTTGAGGGAACAATCGTAGTTATAAAAGCAACTTTAACTCGATGTAATGGTTTCTCATGACGGATATCCTTAATATGTGAAGATATAGACCATGCGAGGATCTCCATGATTATGGGATGCCATATGATATAGCTTACGAGAAGGAATAGTAGGATATCTAAGACTCTTAAGGTTCCCGTGAAATTATGAGGTAGATGTTTAGGATTAAACCACCAGATAGCAAAAAAAAGAACTAGACCAATTGAAATTATTGTGAGTATATTGTGGTATGTTTTTGTCTTTTTATACACTGAGATCTAAAAATTGTTATACTTATTGTTCCTAATAGTTTGAATGGCATCTTTTATTATACATTAAACCAATCATTGTAGATGAAAATTAGTTCTAGGTCATTAGTTATTATAATTTTTCTAATTGCAGTCCTGATCATAGGTCCAAGTATAATAATTATTAAAAAGTCATTAAATTTTAGAAACCCAAAGCTTATTGTAAGAAATTCTCGCGTTGTATCTCTTGGAGCATGGACAGGAGGGTTATGGAATAATAAGAGCAAGTCTTTAGACCTAGATAAACTTCATGAATTCCAATCTCTCATTAGTAAAAAAGTATCTATAGCCCATTACTATAGAGGGTGGGATGAACTGAATAAACCGGGATTATCAGATCAACTATATAGTATAAATAAAAATGGATGGACCCCGATGATTAGTGCAAATCCTTATTTTTCTCTCAAATGCTCTGAAAATAAAGAGGAAAACATCTATCAGGCAATTACCCAGGGACACTGTGATAGTCTAATATTAGCCATTGCAGATAATTTCAAAAAATATAATAAACCCGTTTATTTCCGTTTCGCATGGGAAATGAATATAGATAGTATCCAGTGGAGTACTCAATATACTGGGAGCAGTCCATCTGAGTTTGTCTCAGCTTGGAGACATATTCATGATATTTTTAGAGAAAATGAGGTGAAAAATCTCAAATGGGTATTTTCAGTTAATGTGGAAAAAGCTAATAGTCCTTCTATTGCATCCTTGTACCCCGGAGACAAATATGTTGACTGGATTGCGATTGATGGGTATAACTGGGGGACAACTCAAAACTGGAGCAAATGGCTAAGTTTTAAAGAAGTTTTCCAATCGACGTATGATCATTTAATTAGAGTTGCTCCCAAAAAGCCTTTAATGCTATCTGAAGTTAACTCAGTTAATATAGGAGGAAATAAAGCAGCATGGTTTCAAGATATGCTTAGTTATCAAATTCCAAATAACTTTAAAAAAGTAAATATGATAATTTTTTTCAACGAGGATAAAACAAAAGAAGAGGGGATTAACTGGAATATAGAAAATTCTCATCAAGTTGTCGAGGCTATAAAGAATTCCTTAAAAAATGATATTTATAAATAGATAAATGAAAAAAAATACTCAGGTCTCACTTTTTTTGATAGGGTCTACGATCTTCGTTATAATTATTTATTTAAGTTACTCCTATAAAAATAAACTTAATCATCAAATAACGATTGACTTAAATAGTCCTACTGTAACAACAATACAGGAAGTCTTCACTCAAACTCCACCGACCCAAACTCCTTCTCCAACTAGGTTAAAGAAAGATCTTGTTGTTCAAGATGTTCCATTTACAGTCCAATCTCCATTTGCAGACTGGAAAGATCCTAGACAACAAGATGCTTGCGAAGAAGCTTCAGTATTAATGGCAATGCATTGGGTAAAAAATGAAAAAATTTTAAGTAAAGAAGCAGCGAAGGAGGAAATTCTTGCAATCTCAAAATTCCAGGAAGATAAGTTCGGAAGCTATCACGATACTTCGGCCTTAGATACAGGAAAAAGGATTATTGAGGGTTACTATCACTACAAAAATTATGAAATAAAACCTGTAATAACTGCTGAAGATATTATTAATCAGATAGATTATGATAATATCGTCATTGTCCCTGCAAACGGCCAACTCCTGCATAATCCGAATTTTACGCAGCCAGGTCCTGAAAGACATATGTTAGTAATAAAAGGATACGACAGAATAAATGGACAGTTTATCACAAATGAGACTGGTGTAAGTCAAGGCGAAAACTGGAAGTATAATAAAGAAATATTATTTAGTGCGATTCGCGACTACCCGACAGGATATCACGTGCCCATATTGAAAGTTGAAAAAGTAATGATCATCATTAAAAAGTAAAGGCTGGATAGATTATCATTACATAAAATAAATTTCAATAAGAATTTATACTCCTTGAAATTAAGTATGAAGGAGTTTACAATAGACCGATACTGTATGCCGAATCATAAGACTGACCTAAAAATTAAAAGAGCCGTTTATATACTTTCACTGATTTTAATAGTTGGATTGGTTCTCACTTCTATCATGAGAACATTTAGATATAAGAAGAAACTAGTTAAATTACCGTCAAAATTACTGACCAATAAATGGAGAGAAGACTTTAATTCTTTAGATCAAAAATTCTGGAAAGTCGCAGATAATAAAGCGCTTGAGGGATCGATAGTTGATGAACATCAGGGGTATTTTCTTAAAAAAAATGTCTGGATTTCTAATGGATATCTAATTTTGAGACTGACGCAAGAGGAGGGAGTGGTTGGGAGTAACCCGAATGGTGTTATCTCAAAAGGTGGTGAAATCGAGAGCCTTAATAAGTACAGCTATGGAACTTATCAATGGAGAATGAGAATGAGCTCCAGCTCAAAAGATCCTAAAATAGCCGGTAAAACAGTTCCTGGCCAAATCTCCGCCGGCTTTAACTTTATTAACGACTCTCAAACCGAGATAGATTTTGAAGTAGAGGGACAGTATCCAGATCAACTTGAGATGACTACATGGAAGAATCCTGATACAACAAAATTTCCTACAGCTGATGATCGTATATATACGTTTAAGCAAATTGCGGGTTTAGGTGCGGAATTTCATACATATAAATATATTTGGGAACCTAAGAGAGTCAGATACTATGTCAACAATATTTTAGTTGCCGATCATAAAGAACATATTCCAGATGCTCCAGCCCATTTTATGGCCAACCATTGGGGAACAGATAACGAGAACTTCGGAGGCAATGCAACTTTAAACGCGCAAAGATATATGTTAATAGACTGGGTTTCATATACTCAATTATAAAGCCAGCACTATTTTCTGATATAATGCCTGTATGGCAAATATTTCTTTCACTAATAGTGCTCTCGAGTCAATTCATAGGAATAACCTAACCCGAGATATTATTTCAAATGTGGTTAGTAATTCAGACAGATCATTTCCCGGTAAACAATCGGGAAGTACAATGTATTCTAAAGCTACATCTTCCGGAGTTATCTCAGTTGTTACCAGACATACTGATCAAGGTCAGTTAGTAGTCACGTGTTGGGTAAAAAAAGGACAAGGTAGCTCTCATTTTGATCAAGATTCAAGATATAAGAATGCTTCTTTTTGGAAAAGAGTTTGGTTAGATTTTTTAACGACATTTGGACTTTAAACCCATCTTCTTAAGTATTTGATATAATGCTGAAATGAGGTTGTCAAAGCGCCAACCCAAGAATGGTATTTCAAGAACTCATTTCCGCTGCATTGATGGGAGAGTATGGAGGAGAAAAGATCTCTATCATTATCTATGGAGCAACATTAGTTCTCGCTGGTCTTGCTTTTAATGCAATATGGGTTTATGTATCAACTAACTACAGACTTATAGATCAGCGAGTAGATCCAAAAATTATTAAACTCGGCTCAAAGGTTGTAATAGCAGCACCTATCATATATTTGATTGCCGTCATTACTGCTTTTATAAACCCTTTATGAGCATTTTTATCTATATCTTCATCCCCCTACTTTATATTTTACCGAGAGCCCTGTTGACACACTTGTGGATTATACACCAGAAGGATGAGGAGAGATATTAATTTTTTTCTGCAGTGCAATCGAAAGAAGGGGGACGATCTGAGGAACTACTAGGATGTTGCCTAGTTAAATCGATTAGTGCTTGTGAAATAATAGATAAATCATGATATTTTTGATCGGTAGGATAAGTAATCTGCTCTCCGTTCATGACGCCTTCTACCCTTATGAGTGGGGAAGTAGGATTAATATCGAAAGGTAACTGACCTTTTTCTACCATGTTCTAAGTATAGTCTTGTAGCTTTGATTTGTCAAGCGATTTTGATTATTACTGAAGCAGAGCTGGTATAATGTCTAGATGAAAGAATCTGATATTAATTCTCAGGTAGGTTGGGTATATCTTTGGCCTTCTAGAGAGACTGAGATAGCAACTCAAACAACAACTACACTAGATTTAGTAAATTATCTGGTGTTTAAGTCTCTTATATTAAATCCCGACAAAATGAAGAAATATAGCAATTTAACGAAGAAGAATGTTGTCCTATCAACCCAACATCCAGATAGCCCATATACTGAGTCTGAAAACTGTCTCCCATATCTTTGGACAGAAACTGAGGAAGATGTTGCCGAAGAAGCGGCCTCAGCTCTAAGTGATGTGACAAATGTTCCCCACACTACCGTGATGCTTGTTCAAAATGGCGAATTTCAAGGCTACTTTAACATAGTTATGCCTGAAAATAGCTAGGATTAACTCTGTCCGTACACGCTTCTTTATGCTTTAGCTATTTTTGTCAAGCCCACCTTAGTGCCAAAAATAGCTCTTTTACGCACCAATTGTAAGAAATATAAACAATCCTATAATAATCGGAAAATATGTGGTATAATATATATTACGTTATCGTCATTTATAGGAATTATATCCTATAAATAGACATACTCAGCTTCATCCGATAGCCGGAAGAAGCCAGAGTAATATACTCCTCCGGAGTATACGATAGCTTACAAATACTAGTATACAAACTGCAACTTCCAAGTTGATTTGTAGGTATACTAAGCACATTCACAAAACGAAAGTCAATTAAGCATCATGCCCTTGAATTAATATCATCTATGATATATTCTAAGGGAAAATGATAACACTTAAATCTAATTACAGAAGAGGAGGTGGTGTCTAAACATCCGTGTCTAGGCTCATCCAAGCCTAAGCTGTCTTTTAGATAGCTGAATTGGAGCATTATTAATGTTTCACTAAAAAGGAGAAAAATTACAATGTTTAGAAAATTCAGCCACAAACTAACTGTTATATTCTCAGTCCTTGCCCTGGTCGCAGTAATGTTCCAGATGGCACCAGCAGTCACAGCCAAGGCCGACAACGGCTGGATGGAATTTAGACCTATGGGCCCTCAAGTCCGTGCAGCGGATGGATGGATTCACCAGCAGGTTGCTGGAGACGTCACGGTTTGCGCCGTGACTATCGGATTCCATGGCGATATGGCCATATGGGACGAACCGAACAACTATCATGTTCGGTACATCTTGGACGGACTCGGAACAGATGGTTTCAATTACCATGCAGAGCCTAGAGTCGACGTGGTCCAACATGACCGTAACGATAAGACAATTTGGACATCCCGCGATCACTTCAACATCCGCAGGACTGAAGATGGTCGTTTTAGCACACACATAGCCGATTATCGGTTCGTGTGGCAGAATGGTGTATTGATTCACGAGCGTAGCCGCATCGTCAACGACTGCAGCCAGCCGTAACTTAATTGACAATCGTATGAGCGTCGCAGGCGTAGGGACTTTCCCTACAAAACCTGCGACGCTCATTATTTCTTTTTACATTTAGTTCTTCATCAAAATATTCTCTCAGTAAAAAATTCTGTTAAGCTCTATAAATAAGTCTTGTTATTGATCACAAACATATAAACATGGATCGATCCATTCAGATAGTTCTTGCTCAGAATTAACATAGCCTAATAAATTTATAGTTTCGCCTGAATGAAAGCCAAGATGCAGATGTTTTCGTTCTCCATCAGTTTCAGGACTATGATTAGCTCCTAGTTCTCCTAATACCTTACCTCCAGCAATATTTTCATCGATACCAAAGGTAACTGAGTTTATATTTAAATGGCCGTAAACTACAGTAATTGATGATCCTTCGAGTTGACACTTTTGTACGACAACACCTCCGTATCCAGAGGTGTACTCTTTCAGCACTAAAGGTCCCGAACATACTGTATATACCTTCACAGCCGATGATAACTCGTCCGGAAATGCCTCAAAGTCTACACCAGTGTGATATCCTTGGAACCGTTCAGGTTGTACTGGAGAGTTTGCCGGAGAGATATACGTTCCAAATTTTTTCTTGGTTGTCCGTTCTGACGCTCTATTTAAAGGTGGATAAAATGCTTTTAAATGTGGAGTCAAACTAGGTAAGGCAGATTTAGATGGAAGTAACTTTTTTGGAGGTGTATGTTTGGCCGTTTCTTTCGGTGAGAAAGAGCGGAGAACTGGATTAAGGAATAAAATTAAACCAGCAAATAATAGAACGAGAACTAAACTTCCTAAAGTGTTTTTCATAAGTAATTACTCAGTGTTTTTTTTGTAATTGAGACGCTTTAGTAAAAAGATAGTTAAAAGTAGTACTGGAATCATGATAATTACTGGAGGAATACTGGAGGTTTTATTTACAGCTTTGGTTGCTATCTCAGGATTTTTGATATTTTTATTCACGTAAATATCAAAGTTCACCGTAAAAGGGATAAAGTTTTCTTCATTAATTGGTTTTCCGGACGCTTGAACAGTATAGTTTCCTGATTCAGGAAAAACGTATGAGAAGCTTTCGGATTTTAGCTTTTGAGCGTAAACTTCATGAGTATTATTTTCTAAAATTCTTACTGAACATAGACAGCCACTTGAAGTAAATTTATTTTTTTTATCTTCAAATTTAAATGTGAGTACTGCTGTCTGGCCGGCGACTGGGTCATCGTCAGGATCAATATGGAGAATAACGCCAAATTTATTGTTCGTCTGGAGTTCATGAGCAGAGACGGGTATGAGCATATATGATAAGATAAATGCTAACAAGAGGATGTATTTCATGGTTTTAATCATATTGAAAATCGCTCACTTTTCAGCTGTTATATTCTTTTTAAGAAGTAACTTTTTGATCCTTTTTCCTTCAACTTCGATAACCTGCATGAGAATGTTACCAATCTGAACTTTATCATCCTTCTGAGGTGACCTTCCCAAGACACCAAAAACTAATCCGCCAATAGTTGTATATCCTTGTCCTGTTAGTTCTAACTTTATTGTTTGTTTCAGCTGTTCAATCGGCATTAGTCCATTTACCATGTAACTTCCATCTTCCTGCTTTTCAAGGTCTTGAAGTGGTTTCTCAAACTCATCTTCGATGTCACCAATTATGCTTTCTATAATATCTTCTAAAGTTACTATCCCTGCAGTCCCACCATACTCATCGTTTACAACTGCTATGTGAATTCTTTTTTTTCTCATTTCCAACAGCACTTCATCCGCCGGTTTTGTTTCCAAAGCATTAATAATTTCCCTGATGATTTTAGTTTCAGAGAGTGGCTTATCTGCATCTCCAGCGTCTGATAGAACATAGATATCTTTAATGTGAATAAATCCGATAATTCCGTCAATCGACTTTTCATAAACAGGAAATCTACTATGATTACTCTGTTTAATTTTTTTGATTATTTCACTGACATTAGTGATAGTATTGAAAGCAATGACATCTGGCCGGGGAACCATCACTTGCTGAATAGGAATATCCGCGAATTGAAGAACTTTGTACATCATATCGACTTCATATTTTTCAATAACTCCTTTTTGACCACTTTGTGAGATAATCATTTTTATCTCTTCTTCAGTATGGATAGGATCGTTACCAATTATTGACTGGAAACCAAGAGTTCTCAAAGTGAATCCTCCTACGAAATTCAGTAGGTATATGAATGGTTTGAAGATTGTAAAGAATAACCGCAAAGGGACTATAAGAAATAACGATGTTTTTTCGGCTTTTTGTAGTGCTATACTTTTTGGGACGAGTTCACCTAATATAATTTCTAGGAATGTTATAAGAGTAAAGGCAGCTACGACAGCTACAGCATGTGATGTCAAAGTAGCTTTTTCAGCGGGTAAAAAACTAAATAGTGGTAGAAGGACTCTGGCCATGATAGGTTCTCCTGTCCATCCTAAACCTAACGATGCAAGCGTTATACCTAGTTGTGTTGCAGATATGTAGCTATTTAAATTTGTTAAGGCTTTTTTTACTAACTCCGCTCTTACATTGCCATTCGTTATCAGTTCATTGATTCGTGTTTTACGCACTGAGACCAGAGCATACTCAGATGCGACAAAAAAGCCGTTTAAGAGTATCAGTACAAGTACTAAAAGAAGTTGAAAAATAATCTCCATTACTCTTTATTATATCAGTCTTTTACAACTTCATATCAAAAAGAGTTATAAAAATCGTCAATTCTATGACACCCTTTAAGATCAAAAGTTAAATCTTAATATTGTATAATTTAGAACCTATGGATATTAAAATACATAAACATCTTGAAAAGGTTTTACATCATTTATATATAAATCCATTAGAGAAGTGTAACTTAAAGTGTAAAATTTGTTACACTCGTAAAACCGCTCCAATTCTATCGAAAGATCAGATTCTTGATTTTGTAAATAACTATCAGAAATTCATTGATGTACAAACAATTACATTCTGTGGAGGAGAAGTATTTGCTCTCTCATATTTTCCAGAATTAGTAAATACTCTAGTTGAACAGGATATATTTATCCAGATTATTACTAATGGAACAATTGATAAATTAAGGTTACTCCAAAATCCAAACTATGTAAATTTAATTGTTTCATTGGATGGTCTTCAGGATTATCATGATGCAAACCGTGGCGAAGGAAATTTTGAGAAAAGCATTAACTTTATGAAAAAAGCCAAGAAACTGGGTTTTCATCTTGATGTTTTTTCAATTGTCACTAAACAAAACCTAAACTCGATTGACAGTTTTGAAAAATATTTAACTGATCAATTTGGGCACCTTGAGCTTACTTATCATCCGAGAAAACCTCCTGAATACTTACTTCACCATCCTGACTCGAATATTTTTGGTGAGGTAAATGGATTCGATTTTCTAAATACTGAAGAAATGATGAAAGTTATGAAGGAAAGAAACTCTTTTCCTCCAAAAGATTTAGGATGTTATCAGATAGCTGTTGTTTCAGATGGTAGAGTCTTTGGCTGTTGTGAAGGAGTAACCCCGATTGGACATATTAATGATGATGTTGCTTTTCTGACTGCTCAACTGAAACTTAGACTAGAAGAGTGGTATAAACTCAACACAACTAAATCTTGTTTAGGATGTTCACAACCCGAGTTTATGTGTGGTATGAAGTCATATCTAGAGTATTTCAATACATTACATGATTAATTTAAATCCGGTTTTCATTAGAGAGGAAGTAATACGAGAAGTTAGATCTTTTTTCGAGAAGAATAACTTTCATGAAGTGATTACACCAAGTTTAAACTTTGCATTACCACTGGAGCCAAATCTTTATGCGTTTACTACTAACTGGAAAACCTCTGCAGAGTCCAGAGAAATGTATCTCTCTACTTCGCCTGAGAGCGGATTAAAAAAAATGCTTGCAAATGGAATTGGAAACTGTTTCGCAATTAGTAAGTCTTTTAGAAACCTCGAAGGAGCTGGTAGTTTACATACCCCAGAGTTCTTGATGTTGGAATGGTATCGAGAAGATGCAGACTATACTATCATTATGCATGATGTCCAAAATTTAGTTTTGAAGGTAAAAGAAAGAGTCGATAATCATCTTAGCAGAGAATCCTCATCTCAATTGACTTATCAAGGAACTACAATTTCTTTGAAGGAAAAGTGGCCTGTCTACTCATTAGTCGATCTTTTTGGAAAGTATGCAAACCTTGATTACTTCGAAATCTTAGATGATGAAATAATGTTAATGAAAGCTCGGCACAAAGGATACAATACAGAAAACGCAACGTGGGGAGAGCTCTTTGATCAAATATTCGTAAACGAGATAGAGTTTTCATTACCGATGTCTCCATTCTTTATAGTTGATTTTCCAGCTAAAATATCGCCTTTATGTGCTCCAAAAAAAAGCAACCCTCTTCTGGTAGAAAGGTTTGAAGTTTTTCTTTTAGGGAAAGAACTAGGTAACGGGAACAGCGAAAACACAGACAGCGAGTATGTAGAAAAGTTATTTAGAAATGAACAAAAATATCGCTCAAACCATTTATTAATCGCACCACCCATTGATATGAATTTTATTGCCTCTTTAAAAGAAATGTCTTTTAAAAAGTATGCTGGCATTGGTTTGGGTATAGATCGTTTAGCAATGATTATGGCCGATGTTACAAGTATTACTGATGTCGAAGTATTTTATCGATAGTTTACTTTTGTACCATTTACTTTAGTTGTAGATAATAGTACTTTTATATATACTATTCTTAACTGATTTTGTGAAATATTCTCCTCGTTGATCAGATTAGAAGAGTATATGAATCCATCACACTCAGCTAGTATGGGTATACAAAGTCTAACTATGAAAACTACTCAAAGACTCAAACAACTTATTGAACAAGCAGCCGCTTCCCCCGCTGTTGCGCTTGATAGGAGTACTTCATTTATTGAGAAAGTGGTACACTTGTATGTAAAAAGAGCAACCTTTAAAAAAATAGGTTCATACTGGAATGTACTAGGACCAGGATTGACAACTGGAGCTGCTGATGATGATCCTTCAGGAATTGCAACCTACTCCCAACAAGGCGCGCAGACTGGATTACAGCTTTTATGGCTTTCGTTATTTACATTTCCTTTGATGGCAGTTGTTCAAGAAATGTGTGCACGAATTGGGCTAGTTACCGGGAGAGGACTGGCAGGAAATATTCGAAAACATTACCATAGGTCTTTTATCTATACAATAACTATTCTTCTCTTTATTGCAAATACTCTCAACTTAGGTGCAGATATCGGAGCTATGGCACAAGCAACACAACTGTTAATTCCGAAAGCTCCATTTACACTTTTGGTTATCGGATTTAGTAGTTTTATTCTTTTTTTATTAATCTTTACTACCTATAAAAGTTATGCAAAGTATTTAAAATGGTTAGCTTTTATATTATTTACTTACATTTTTTCTGCTTTAAGCATAAAAGGTATTAACTACAAAGAAATACTATACCATACATTTATTCCTTCTTTTTCTTTTACAAAAGAACAACTATTACTTATAACTGCTGTTTTAGGGACAACAATATCTCCTTATTTATTCTTCTGGCAGACTTCTCAGGAAAATGAGGAACAAATTCTCGCAGGAGGTACTACTATTCAGAAAAGACAGGATAATCTTTCCAACAAGGATATAAAGGAGATGAGGATTGATGTCTGGATCGGTATGTTAATTTCTAATGTAGTAATGTTCTTCATTATTGTTGCATGTTCTTTTACTTTACATCAACACGGTCTAACTAATATTAAAACAGCGGCAGATGCAGCATCGGCACTAAAACCGATTGCAGGAGATAGTGCCTACCTTTTCTTCGCTCTTGGTATTATCGGGGCAGGACTACTTGCTGTTCCGGTCCTAGCCGGTTCAGCTTCATATGCATTATCAGAGAGTCTACGTTGGAAACTAGGACTCTATAAAAAACTTAAAGAAGCATCAGCATTTTATGGAGTGATTATTATCTCGATGTTCATAGGTATTCTGATTAACTTTATCGGACTTGATCCTATTAAAACATTAATTTACTCTGCAGTGTTAAATGGATTAATTGCCCCTTTTATACTATTCTTTATCGTGAAAATTAGCAGTAATCAAAAAATTATGAACGGAAGATCTAATCATCCGGCTATAACTGTATTAGGATGGTTGACAACAGTAATAATGGCAGTTGTGGCTGGAGCTACGATTATCTCGATGTTTATACCCTGATTGCTTCTCGAGTATTAAAGTATTCTTTTATTATTTTCAGAATTATTTCTGGAGTAGATATTAGTTCTATTTCTTTAAGAGTTTTGTAGTCGATTTTCTCTCCTTCATAAAGAGTAATTTTAAGTAGATCTAGGTGAATCTTTCTTATAAACACAAATAATTCGTATTCATTTTTTACTTTGTCCACATAGGTATATTTTTTAAAAAAAGTGAAAGTTTTTGCATCTAGAAAGTTATCTTCTATGATTCCTTTTACAAGGTCTCCACTCAACTCTCCATTGATCAGTGAGCCTTCTGGTAAAGTCCACCTTCCAGAAAAAAGTTTACTAGAATTTTTATCTTTCATCTGCATTAAAACTTCATCCTTATTATTTATAAATATAATGATAGCGACAGGTTTCATTAAAACGCTTATTTTGATAATTATTTCAATAAAGATGCATATTTTTCTTCAAAGTGTTTGATTTTCGGAGAAATTATAAGATTACAGTAGGGAGCATATTCATTTTTATCGTAGTAGTCTTTATGATAGTTTTCAGCAGGGTAAAATTTGATTAAAGGTTGGACTTCGGTTACTATTTCTCTCATGAATGTTTTATTATCTTTAAGACTCTTAATATAATCTACAGTTTCTTTTTTTTGCTCGTTATCAGAATAAAAGATGCTCGAACGGTACTGTGTGCCGACATCGTTTCCTTGACGATTTAAGGTTGTTGGATCATGAATGTCAAAAAAGATTTCAAGAAGTTTTTTAAATGAAATTGTTTGAGGATCAAACTCTACACGTATAACTTCTGCATGACCCGTTGTGCCTTCACAGACCTCATGATAGGAAGGATTTTCTAGTTTTCCGCCAGCATATCCAGGCATCAATGAAATAACGCCTTTTACGCGATTGTATACGGCTTCAGTACACCAAAAACAGCCTCCTCCTAATATAGCGATACTAGATTTTTGAGTCATCTTTTGAGATAAATTTCAGAGAAATTGAGTTTACACAGTGTCGTGTATTTTTATCAGTATATTCTTCGCCGGTAAAAACATGGCCTAAATGACCTCCGCAGTTTTGACAGGTAATTTCTACCCTCATTCCATCTGAATCAGGAGTTCTCTTTACAGCTCCGGGAATTTCTTGATCAAAACTAGGCCAACCACACCCGGAATTAAATTTGCTCGAAGATTCA
>JBBRMU010000020.1:0-21887 GCA_038230655.1 Patescibacteria group bacterium
ATTGGGCCAGAGAGTTTTCGACGACAGATCCGGACTACTATAAGTGGACTCAGTGGTTGTACATCAAGCTTTTCGAGATGGGTCTTTTATATAAAAAAATGACTCCTGTATTGTACTGTCCATTTTGTAAGACAGCTATTGCCCAAGAAGAAGTTTTATCTGATAATACTCACGAACGTTGTCAAGGTCCGATTGAAACTCGCGATCTAACGCAGTGGATCTTTCGGATAACGGAGTACGCCGATCGCCTTGTCGATGAACTTGATGGTTTGAGCTGGCCACAAGGTATTTTAGAGATGCAGAGAAACTGGATTGGAAGAAGGACCGGCGCGAATATTTCATATCCAGTGAAGGATACAACTGAAGAAATTACCTGTTTTACTACAAGGCCAGAAACTAACTTTGGAGCAACTTTTATCGTTCTGGCTCCAGAGCATAGCTTTGTTAAAAAAATTCTCTCTGGAGAGATGAAAGTAAGTGCTAAGCTTGAAGTAGAAATAAATACGTACGTTGAAAAATCTATCTCCAAATCTGAACAAGAAAGAATTACTGATCAAAAAAAGAAAACAGGAGTATTTACCGGCTTTTATGCAGAAAATAGGCTGAATAAAAAGATGATGCCAATTTATGTATCTGATTTTGTAATGGGAAACTTTGGTACCGGTGCGGTTGTAGGAGTTCCAGCCCATGATAAAAGAGACTTTGAGTTTGCAACAACTTTTAACCTTGAAATGATCTCAGTTGTTAAGCCTTCCTTATCACAAAAAAATAGAGATGGTAAACATGGAGAATCGCCTAATGCAGCTCAAGAACTATTTGAAGATGATGGCACTATAATCAATTCTGAGTTCCTAAACAATCTCACCACAAAAGAAGCGAACGTAAAAATCATCCATCACCTAGAAGAAAAAGTGTGGGGCTATGCACACAAAACATATCACTTAAGGGACTGGATTTTTTCACGTCAGCGCTATTGGGGAGAACCGATTCCAATGGTCTACTGCAAAACTTGTGCTGCTCAACATATTTCCTACTGGGATACCGATAAGGGGAAGATCTTTTTAGAGCATAATCATAATGTATCAAAAGTGAACAAAGAGGTGCAGGAGAATCTCTATGGTTGGTTCCCAGTCGATCAAGAAAGTTTACCGTTAGAGCTGCCTTATCTAGAGTCATATGAGCCAAACGAAACTGGACAGTCACCTTTGGCAAAAGTTAAAGACTGGATAGAGACAACGTGCTCTCATTGTGGAGGACCCGCAGAAAGAGAGTCTGACACTATGCCTAACTGGGCAGGGTCATGTTGGTACTTTATGAGATTCGCTGACCCTCACAATGAAAACGAAGCATGGAGTACGGACTCGATGAAGTGGCAGCCTGTAGACTGGTATTTAGGAGGGGCTGAGCATGCTGTTTTACATTTGCTATACTCAAGATTCTGGGTAAAGGCTCTTCAGGATTTAAAGCTATTAGACTTCAACGAACCCTTCTTAGGTTTGAGGAATCAAGGAATGATCTTAGCCGAAGATCACCGCAAAATGAGTAAATCTTGGGGTAATGTCATTAACCCCGATGATGTGGTCGAAGAGTATGGTGCAGACGCTTTAAGAGTTTACGAAATGTTTATGGCTCCTTTTAACCAAGAAATATCATGGTCAACAAGATCCTTAGAGGGTTCATTTAGATTTTTAAAGAGAGTCTGGCAGATTTTTCAAAATGATACAAATATTGCACAGACGGGAGAGGAAGAAGACCCAAGACTAGTTCTAAAGCTTCACAAGACAATCGCTAAGGTAACGAGTGACATTACTGACGTTAAATATAATACGCCTGTTGCTTTCATGATGGAGTTTATAAATGATTGGGAAAACTCTAAACTCTCAGTTGAAAATGCAAAAAAATTTCTAAAAATCCTTGCTCCATATGCATGTTTTACTGCGGAAGAAATCTGGCGTGAAGTTCTTAAAGAGAAAGACTCAATTCACCTATCTACTTGGCCAGGAGTTGATGCTACTAAGTTAATTGATGAGGAAGTCACGATCCCAGTTCAGGTTAATGGAAAAGTTCGTGGAACAGTGACCTTAAAAGCTATAGATATTTCAGAAACCTCGGTGGTTGAAGCTGCTAAAAAAGATGAAAAGATCAACGCTTATCTTGATGGAAAGCAGTATAGAATAATCTATATAATGGGAAAAATTTTAAACTTCATTATTTGAGTTACCTTATGGATTTCTTACGAGCTTATAGTTTAACACAAATACTTGGACCATAATATTTAGGTATGTCCCATAGATCTACATACAGTGATCACTTAAAAGAATTTTTAGCATGAACTGCCCAAAGGCTGACCAGTAATCCACACATAACTATAAAGAATAGCGAGTTACTTAGACCCTGACTCCTTAGTACTATAATCGTGAGAAATAAAGAGAGGATAATTAATCCGTCAGAGAGTCCTATCAAAAATAGCTGAGTTAGCATTTCAAAGACGGTCCTTGTAGACGAGTCCTTTTTTAAAGTAATCTTAAGGTTTTCATGCTTATTCAAACTAGACAGATCTATCGGCTTTGAGTAGAATCCTTTACAAAAAGTAATGATATGTAAAGGGAGGTTTTGCCGGTTAAATAGCTTGGTCGTGAAATATACTTTACCGTTTAACTCACTCTTTGTTTTATAAACAATGGCATCACTTGAGTTAAGAAAGAATATCTCAACTCCGGGAATACCTTTATCGGTTTCATCAGTGACAGTCAATGAGCTAAATCGTGATTTATCAAGAATTCGGGATGGATGGAAAAAATTTCGTAAATTCAGTCGGAGCCTAATGAAAAGTGTTATAAATGCAGTCAATAGTACTACTGACTCAAGCAAAAAAAGCGAAAGATCCTGGATACGGTGTGAAGATGTAAATGTGATGAGGTTTTTTTGTACGAACGCGTAACCATCATTTAGTGTCTGCAAGAAATACTTTATATGGGCTATCAATGAGTTATTGGATACCAGCTTTAATTTAGGGTAATCTGCAGTACTATCATTTATAATGAGTTTTTCTCTACTGTCTGTGAACTCAATTGCATGAGTTTCTATCTCATAGTTACCTTGAGGCAATACAATATTTAACTGTCCATTTTCGTCAGTGCGATTTGCCAGTGAAAAGTTTTTAAATAACTCAACATAAATTTGTGAACTTTTTTCTAATTTTGATACTGTCACATCAACGTTTTCTATTGGTTTATTGCTAGATGAATTTACGAACGTTAGTGGATCTGTGATGTTAAATAAATACGGGATTTTTCTCGTAGCAAAACCACCGTAAATATCTTTAATTCTTAGAGTTAGGTCATAGTTCCCATTTATCTCTGGCGAGGCTAACTGTGCTGAAAAATTGCCTTCTGATATCTCAATCAATTTTACCTCGCCAATTGGAACAGGGGAGTTTTCTGTAGATATACCTAGAACATTTGAGTTTTGGAATGACATTCTTATTTCTGAGATATTTTTTGGGCTATCCAGATGCAAAATAACTGTTAGAGGCTTCGAGTGGGGAATCGTAAGCCTGGTAGCTTCTGGAGTGTTTAATACTGTATCGTGCCATAAAATCAACGTATCTTTCTTAGATAATTGTATGAGATTTTCCTGTAGAGCTGTCCGAAAAACATAGAGATCTGAAGTTGCTGACTCCCCTTTATTAGTGAAAATTCTTATTTTAAAGTAATATTTCGTATTTGGCTCCAAATTACTCAGTCTAATGATATCACTATCGAGACTCGTTAAAGAGGTTAGTTTTGTTGTGAGTAAGTTTGGTTGAGTACCATAGGAAATTGTGTAGTATGCAGACTTGGAAATTTTGAGATAAATTTCCGCTGTAGTGTGGGTTATCTCTCTCATCTCAATTTTTAAAAAGGCGAGAGGAAGGATTGTAGGCGTTGGAGAAGGAGTTTTATTATTAATTACGGGCGTAGAAGTTGCAGTCGGCCCAGGCGAAGGAACTGATAGTAGAACAAATAGATTGTTTACTTGTTCAGCAGTATAAGTACTATCAACGCGCCCTTGTGATCTTACCGCAGTTGATAATCTTGTCGTTGTTGCCAAAGATGACTTAACTTTAAGTTTATAAGTAACTGTATGATCATTTACAGAGGGAGATAGGGCAGGAATGTCCCAGGTAATCTTCTTATTTTGTAAGTCAATAGCAGCAGGAGTTCCATCATCGGCATTTGATGCTGAGCCTGTGATATAGTCAAAAACATCTATATAGTTAGATGAGGAACCTTCTATTAATCCCGAGTCACAGGAAGCTTCTAAGTAAAATGGTTTAGTTGCTGTCAGGTTAGATCCGTAAGAAATCGTTACGGTCAGTTCTTCGTCTTTGTTGAGAGTCGATCCACCTACTGGTACTGTATTTTGGGAGATTCTTAAGTCATTAATATTAACAGGTACTGTAGCTGTCAGAGTAACATGGTCATTATTTTGAATAGTTATTGCATACAGGGACTGGTCGATGAGACTCAACGTGGGTGTATAAGTTGAGATGATACCAGTTATATTTCCTGTTTGTCCAGTAGTTAAGGCATTTTGATTAGTAAAGTTAAAACAGTAAAGTGTGCCAACGTTTAAGTCACTGCTTGGAAAAATAACTGATTGGCTAGAAACAGATGTTGCTGTATTAATGCCTGGCCAAGGAGTTGCATCAATGGGAAGATTGCTAGTAGATACAGTCCAGGTGGATAGATCTGAGTTGACTGTAAAATTAGATGGAAATGTAACTCCAATAGAGTTTTCAACTGCATTAGTCGCGGGTTTTGCACAGACAAGCCCGGTAGTCTTAGTATTTGACGTTATGCGGTCAAACCGAATATAAGTCGAACTAAAATTTGATGCATGTGCAATCTGAGAGAAGAAGAGTAGATATGTCAACAGAAAACAATAGCTCGTTGTGAATATAATTTTGCCCATTATTAACACTATAACAGGTTATAATAAATAGATAAATTAGAGATAGAATTGCTTATACTCTGCTATGATTAAAAATAAGTTCCTGAAGGCGCTTTTAATAAAAGAAAGAGTATCTCACTTTGTTATCCCGACACTCCTTTTTTCAATCGTTTTTATACTCTATTTTTTGACAATGCCTAATGTGAACGTCGGATATGCAGATTCAGACGAGTTCACAACTGCTGCAAAAGTTCTGGGAGTAGCTCACTCTCCAGGTTATCCCTTATACATTATGATGATAAGCATATTTGCTCGTCTGCCTCTTCCCTTATCCTTTGCAGGTCGTATTAACTTATTGAGTGTACTTCTTGATACTTTCACCGTTGTATTGGTCTACTTAAGTGGGCTCTTATTTTTACGAAGGCTCATACTCGATTCTTTTACAAGATCAGTCATCTCCTTTATCGGTAGTATGTCTTTAGCTCTAATGTTCTCTTTCTGGTTCTATTCAGTCTTTGCAGAAGTCTTTCCCTTAAATAATTTTTTAGCTGCATTAACTCTTTTTATTATTTTAATATGGGAAGCTAAGTATACGTCGGTGAAAGTTTCTCCTAAAAGCAAGAAACTAAGAAATTCGAATAAGAAACTTTTGATCGCTGCAGCTTTTATTTTTGGGCTTGGACTATCTAACCAACAAGTTATTATTTTGATTCTTCCTATGGTTGTTTTCTGGGTGTTTTTTACCAGACGTAAAACTCTAAGTGATTGGCGCCTCCTGATAAATGCGTTTACTGCCTGTGTAGTAGGCTTACTATTACCATATATTTATGTATTAATTGCCTCACGGCATCTGCCGATTATAAACTGGGAAAATGCTCAAAATCTCAATGGCGTTTACAGATTAATTACCCGACGTATCTATGCAGAATCAGCTCCTAATGGAATGGCATATACGACATATAAATTTTCTATTGCTCAGGTAATTGAGGGGTCACAGAGATATATTGGGTATCTAGTGAGCAACTATAACTGGGCATGGGTGAGTACAGGAATGATTGGTATTATATTATTAATCATAAAAAAGGAGTGGAAGAAGTTAGGCTTACTCCTGCTTGGAGTAGTCGGTGGTGGGTTTTTTTTCTCCGTATACGCGCCGGTAAACACAAGCAGCCAACATCCTTACTATCACGTTGTGTTGGGAATCTACGAACGTTTCTTTTTACTCTCACCTATTTTCTTTTCACTGTTAATTACGGTAGGGGTGGCTGGAGTATATTTATTAACGAAAAGGATTTCCCTAAGGTTGATCTTAATACCCCTGCTCATCTACGGAGTGTTAATAGTGAACGGCACGCTCGTTGATTTCAAGGAAATGAAACATAATGACTTCAAACTTGGGCATACCTTTGCAAAGACATTATTGGAAAGTCTTCCTAAAAACACTGTTCTAGTATGTTTTAGCGAACATAGTTGTTTTACTGGTGCGTATTTACAGCAAGTGGAAAAAATACGAACGGACGTACTAATAATTACAGCTGACTATTCTCAGATACCTATTGAAGAAATACGTATAAAGTATCCCGGACTCATAAAGACTACGACTAATCGAGTTTCGGTAAGGCGCTCAATAATCTTAAATCGAGATCTCATCCGTTGGCAGATGGATATTAACAGGCCTGTGTATATAGCGGGAGTAGCAACAGATCAAAATGTGCTGTCAGCAATGGGACTAGACGGCGATCCTTTCTATGTGATTCCTGAAGGCTGCGCAATGAGGGTAGCAAGAAAGTTTGAAATTCCTACAAAACCCAACACATGTCTACCTGTAGAACAAGAATTTTTGCACGCACATATTACTGAAAAAGTCCCGATCGCATATATGTTTAACGGATATCTACTTTATCAGAGATACTTCAATGGCTTGATCTATGCAAATCGCTTATGTAATAAAGCTGCTCTCACCGAGTTTTGGAGAGGATATTATCTGTATCCGAGATACTCAAAGTTAAAGACTATGATCGATAGCATCAAGAATGTCCCTCAGATTGCTACCTGTCAGGGCTTTACTGGCGAAGTAAAAGTAGAGGATGTTTTAGAGAAAGCCAGTCAGAGTGAGAAGAAAAATGATCTGCAAAATGCAATCTATTTTCAGGCACAGGCTAGTGTAATAAAACCAAAAGACCTGTCAATACGTTTTAAACTAGCACAGTTATATCTAACCGTTCGTGCGTATGAGAATGCATTAATTGAGTACAGCGATATACTGGCATTAGAACCTAAGAATGAGCATGCATATCAAAACTATTATAAAGTTAAGTCAGCCATAGATTTAGGAGTCGATATGTCTCCATAGTCCAAACAGTAGTTCTATGTATAAAAATATTTTGGTAACAGGTGCTGGGGGTTTTATTGGTAAATCTGTCGTTTTGACTCTACTGCAAAATGGTTTTAGTGTCTTAGCAATGATTAGACAAAACTCCATCTCTCCCTTTAAAAAAGACCCAAACCTTACAATTTTGAGGGCAGATATGCTTGACTACACTTCATTTTCATCGCAAGTATCTAAGATTGACGCAGTAGTACATCTAGCTGCTAATAAATATCATCCAACGCTAAGTTATGAAGTAAATGTGACGGGCGCACATAATTTGCTACGTCTGCTAAAAGAAAAAAAACTTAAGACTAATCGGCTCATCAATATTAGTAGTCAGTCGACAAAAATTAAGTGGATGGGGGTTTATGGAAAGTCAAAGTTAGAAAGTGATAAAATTCTTGAGAACTCAAGTTATAGATGGACAACGCTTAAACCTTCTCTTGTGTATGGAAATGAAAAGGGAACATTATTTAACACGATTGCTGAGTATATCCAGAAACTTCCCTTTATTCCAGTCATTGGGAACGGGAAGTGGACAGTATACCCTTTGGCTGTTAATGATTTAGCAGATACTATCGTTAATGTTTTGAGAAACGATCAGACTATTGGCAAAGTTTATGATGTGGGGTGTCCACAAAAAGTGGAGTTTGACGAGATGATAAAACTCATTCAATCTCAACTTCAAATCGAGAAGAGAATTATTCATATACCATTCTTGCCCGGCTTAGCAATGATCTATCTATTAACTAAATTTATTCCTACATTACCTCTCTCAGTTGATAATGTTTTAGGTTCAAATCAATATACCAGATGTGATCCAATTCCGGCTATTGATGAGCTGAAGGTCAAGCCGATGTCCGTTAAAGATGGCCTCATCAAGTACTTCCCAGATAAAGATGCAAGACATAACAATATAAATATTGCGATAGTTGGCCTGGGAAAAATGGGCATACTTCACGGTACAATACTCAATACTCTACCTCATGTGAATATTACCGCCATAATTGATACTAATGTCCAACTTATTAATACAGTGAGTAGCATGGGCATTAAAACAACATTTTTCAACTCACTTATAGATGCTTTAAAAGAGAAACGATGTGACTGTGTTTATATATGTACCCCGACTTTTGTACATAAAGAAATTATTAACATCTGTCTTAAAGAAAAAATTCCCTACTTTGTGGAAAAACCGACTTTTAATAACTTCGATGATTTTAAAGATATTCTCAAAAATCCCATTACTTCTAAAAGTGGTTCCGGATACTTCTGGATATTTAAACGGGAAGTTCAGTATACAAAAAAACTATTAGAGGAAAATAAGATTGGGAAGATCTTAAACTACAAGGTAAGGCTAAAACATAGTGAAGTCTTCGGTCCCAAAAAAGGATGGACATTTCAAAAAAAATTATCAGGTGGGGGAGTCTTAATTAATCCAGGACCCCATGCTTTTTCACTCATTCAGTATTTTTTCAATGATGGAAAAGTAACAGACGCAAAATTAAAATATTTATATAATAATGAAGTTGAGGATGAAGCTATGGTAACTTTAGAACACAAAGATGGATTTCAAGGTGAGCTGCATGCATCATGGAGTGTGCCAAACTGTCCGGTATTAACTATAGAGTATGAAATAGTGGGTAAGCTTGGAAAAATTACTTACAACAATAATGCCTTGACAGTGACAAAATATGGAGAAAAAAAGGCTGTCCTACCAATCTATGATTTACCTTTAAACTATCCAATCTTTAATCTGAACCCAAGATCAGGAGGAGATGCGTATTACATCGAAGACTATCTTTTCACAAAAAGTCTAGTTGAAAAAACACGTATTCAAAACTCTGTACATTTTTCACACTCAGTTGAATCACTCATTCATCAAGCCTATGAAATCGCATCTCGAAAAAATTAACTTCGTCCGTAATAACAATATCCGTAAATCACATAATCGCGAGCTTAATTTATACTTCTATAATAATAGGGATCTTAGTACCGGACAGGCTTTCCTTGTGCCTAATATTGTGGAGTTTATGCATGATGTAACTGAAAATGGGAATATTGGAGCGATTAAAAAAAAGATTATGCAGTTAACTCCTCTAGACATAATAAGGCTGATGTGGTGGAATAAATTTAACGTACGCAATATTCTTAGAAAGGATTTTTCAAGCGGAATCATGATCTTGATTGAAATAGAAGTCCTAAAAATTCTTAAGAGTAAGCCACTATATATTGTTTTATCCGACTATATTACTGATCTGGCGCTTGCTCTTGATAACAAGGATATTTATTATAACTTCAGCTGGCTCATGAAAAGGCTTGGAAAGGAGAATATTTTTTTCACCAACAACCTGCCCCTGTTTATTGATAAATGTATTGAGTGGAAGGTAGAGTTTGAGTTGGTATTTTTTCCCATGAATAAATCAGGCTATGAAATGAATCCTGACAAGAGTACTGTGGAAGAATATGTTAGAAGAATCCCTAGTGATAAAGTTATTGCAGTAGTAACGTCCGAAGAAGCAAGCCAACGAACGTATTTAAATAAATTCGGGATTAAACGAATTCTTGAAAACTGGTTTATTTAGCTGGTTTCTTCTGATAAATTGATATGAACTTTCCATTCCTTTCAAAGTTTCTGTAAGGCTTAAACTTGTAGAGCTCAATATTATAAAGACATGTTGGTGAGATAGGTGAAAACGGATGGAAAACAATAATATCTGGTATTTCTTTTGGCTTAAGTCTCGCGCAAGACTTTGAGATCAGGGGTTTTTTGACGTACCCTTGATACGGCTGAGTAAACATATATGTCGCTGGAAAAGCTGTGGCGATTTTTGCCTTTGGAAAGTTCTTCTCCAGATATTTTGATGTTGCCTGACCTAGAGCGATGACATCGAGATATTCAAGGTTGTCTTCTAAGGGTTGGTAAAAGAATGTTGTAATTTTTCTGTGAAGATTCCACTGTGAGTAAAATAATGAACCAATTGCGATCATAGTTACAGAAAGTATAACTAACTGATCTCTCTTGCCTATCCTTTGAATATACGTTGTGAGAAGATAAAAAAATAAGAGGTAAAAAAAAGGCAGACCGACAATAATATATCGGTGAAGGAACTCAGTTATTCCGAAAAAGAAAACGGTCGCTAAAATTACGAGAAAAAGTAGGACAACTTCACCTTTTAAAAGATCTTTGTGATATCTCTCTCGAATGGTTGTTTCTTCAATAAGTATAAGTAAAACGGCAGTAATTACTACCCGTCCTTGTTCTAAGAAGAAAAAATTAAATACTGTGATGATTTGTTCAGGTGCAACAAATTTTTGTAACGACAGCGAACTATCCGGTGGAGTAAAGAACCATCCTGTTGTGAGTTTGTGGTAAATGAACCAAACTGAGACGATTGCGGCTGGCAAAACCAAGAAAGCTGTGTGGAAGAGAAGTGACTTTAGGGGGAATTTTTTACTTTGATAGATAGCTAGGGAAGCCTCTTTTGCCCACAAAAAAAGGATGATTGTGAGTGGTATGAATACAAATACCTCTTTGATAAAAAGCATAAGTGTGGCTGAAATAAGATACGGTAGTTGTTTCTTTTTCATAAAGTAATAAATGCTTGCAAGAGCAAATGCTGCACCTGGAATCTCGAGATAGATTATGCCGATTTGTGCAAGGAACACAGGTGTAAACAAAAGTAAAATTGAGGTTAAAACACCGATAATTTTTCCTTGTACATTATTTGTTGTCAGGTGTTGAGCAAGTAGATACGTATAAAGAATGAGTAAAAAAGCAAAAAATAAGTTAACTATATGAGAGACAATCAATTTTTGACCAAAGAGCTTCCAGCATACTGCAATAATATAACTGAGAAAAGGAGGATGAGCATACGTATCTAATAGGCCTGGACCAAATGTAAGGTTATGACTAAGAAATAGCTGCGCATTCTGCATAACAAGTCCTGCCGAGTCCCACCAATAAGGAAGTTCCTTTGTCGGCCACCAGAATGCAAGAAGTATTATAAATAATAAGGGGAGAAGGTAGCGATCTAATTTCTTCAAATTCATTTTAATATTCTACAATATATCGAATTGTAAATGTAGCTGTTTAAATGAGTAGTTATATGAGTTTTTTTGTACTTGGAGTTACTTCCCAGACAGTATGGTTTTTAAGTTTAAATGTATAGTCCATAAACCCAAGAAACCGACTATAACTTTCTAACACGATGACTAGGGGAGTCCATAAAAAAAATCTCCAGGATGGTTCTATATTTTTAAGAATTAAAATAAATATATTCAAGCCACTGAACGTAGATACTTCATAGCTATACTCGTGTTTAGTTGCTAGATGACCAAAGTAAATATGACGTCTGCGCGCAATGAACTCGCCTAAACTTTCAGGACCTTTATTATATATTATTGCTTGAGGAGCATACGCTGCCCGAAAGTCCTGGCCACGGATTAGTGGTTCAATATTAGCTTCATCAACAGCTGAGAGTACTGGGATTTTCTTGAATATTTTTCTGAATGCGATCATCTCTCCCATTTTTGGATTGGTCTTTGATATTTCATGATGTAACTTCCATAAAAGATGAGCAGCGAAGCCAAAAAATGTATGGGGGTCATTTAAAGGAATAGGATGAGATCCTACAATACCGATCTCGGGATTTTTTAAAGGTTTCAATAGGCTGTCTAAGGCATTTTCCTTCAATAATATATCTGCACTCATCAAGACAATGAGTTTAGAAGTTGATTTGCTAATGAATAAATTAACGGCCGCCGCTTTTCCTTGTCGTTTTTTTTGAATTATTGGAAGTATTCGTTTATCAAGCTTAGAGTGGCTGGCAATAATAAGATCGGTTTTATCTGTAGAACCGCTAGATATGACAATAACCTCTTTGATGGAGAATGACTGGAGTCTTTGCTTTTGAAGTGAACTCAGTAGGTTTGCGATATTTTTTTCTTCATTAAACGCCATGATGCCAATAGAGATAGAAGGAGTCATGGAGGTAATTATATCAAAGCAAAAACTTTAAGTTTACTTTTGAAATTTATAGATGGCTACCCATCCCCATAACTTGGTTAAAAAAAAGGATGAGTCAGTCTCTGTCGAATAATCGGAATATAAAAACTGCTAAAAGTAAGAGCAAGTTGTTTCAAACCTGCACGTGCTGAAAGTCTATTGATGACATAACTAGGAAGGACGGTAATATGACTGTTTAGGTAGTCAGCATCTGTATGAAAAGCGAGAATTCCCGTTAGAAAAAAGTATAAACGGCTAACAACTCCCTCTACGCTCGGCGTGGAAAGGAGTAGAAACCCTTTAGGTTTAAGAATACGAAAAACCTCTCGGAAAAAATGGGATGGATTTTCCAGATGCTCAATAGTCTCGCTTGAAATAACAACATCAAAGAAGTTTTTCTCATAAGGCCAGTTTTTGTTTGCATCCATTTTTTTGAAATGAAACTCTTTTTTATTAAGTCTAAAATTCTTTTCGTTACTGTCTGCTGCATACAAATTTTTGTAGCCTTTTTCTGAGAGTAACTCAAGAAAATAACCTTCACCTGTTGCAATGTCCAAAAATGTTGCTTTCTTATTGAGTTTTGGAAGGAGTGAAAATATCCGATCACTAATATAAGGTTCAGCCATTGTATGGGCTTTGTACTGTTTCATTTTACCTATTGTATACGACTTTTTGCCAATTTTGCAGGTATCGCCAAACTTAAATCAGATTAAGACTGTAATATGCCGTCGCGATTTTGATGCGCTCGGTATATCGCTTTATTCGCTTTTGTCAATAAATCAAGATATGTATCACTAATTTTGTCCCAACTGAATTCTTGGAAATCGAACTTAGTCATTATCTTCTCTTTTTCAGCAATTTTTTTTGTTATATTCTCGTCATTCAGATGAATGACTTTTTTATAGTTTTCATGCACCTCAGGAAGGCTGCCCATGTTTGCGGTAATAATGATTTTATTAAATATCATAGCTTCAAGTACAACGAGGCCAAATCCTTCCCACAGTGATGGTATTGCAACAATATCAGACTGTTCTATATACTGTTTTTTTTCATTCTCAGGTAAGTAGCCGAGGAACTCAATATAATCTTCTAGTTTAAGTTTAGAGATGAGTGAATTGAGAAGGGCCTTATAAGACAGATCTCCTACATGTCCCATGATTAGATACTTAAAACGGAGGCCTTTTTTTATTAGTCCGGGTAGTGCCAAGATCATCTCGCGAATACCCTTCATCTCTGAAATTCTACCGAGGGAGAGTATGACTTTACTCCCAGAAAGAATTCTATATTTTTTACGTATATCTAGAGTATGTTTGGTAATTTGAGGATAATCAGAATCGATACCATTATAAATTGTCACCGATTTTTCTAGATATCCATTAGTAGGCTCATTTTTCGTAAAGTCACTCACGAACGTGATTTTGTAGGCTTTACTGAGAACAGGATTAAGTAATAATTTTCCATATATGCTCCACACAAACTTTATAATCTTATTACTCTTAAAAATTTTCCCCGGATTCCCATGGTTAGTCATTATATAGGGAATATTTTGTTTAATGAGGTTTCTTCCAACAATATCAACGAACGGGAAGCCACAACCATGAAGGTGAGCAACATCAGGTTTGATCTCCCGAATAATTGCAGAAATTTTAAAATAAGAATATATATTACATGGAAAACGCGTTTTCAGTAACGGCAAAGATTTTGGAGTGGGAATTAAGGGAATCTGGTAAAAGGTAACTCCTTCTTTTTTGTATTTTTTAATTTTTTCAAACAATGAGGCTGTTGGGTGGTAGCCATACATCACGACTACTTCATGACCTTTCGCCAAAAAATACTTGACTAGTTGTTTATATACTGCACTTCCACCACCAATACCATACGGATGATATTCTGGAGATACAAAAAGGATTTTCATACAGATATTTTACTACTTGACAACGATATTATAATTCGACTATATTAATTGTATGCAATCTCTAAGGCTTCGCAGGATAACTATCCTAGTCATATTCTCATTAATATCGAATATTTTCGTGCTTTCTATATTTACTCAACAAACAAGTGCAGCAGTCAACCTGACTCAGGCAAGCATGATTCTTTATAGAATGGGCGTTAGTAGAACTACCTCGGTTACTGACCCAATTCTCATAATTTTCAAACCAGTCACTGTTACTGGAGCTGGAAGTCAGGTTAAAATAAGTTTCGCTGCTGGTTTTTCCCCTTTAGCCGCGACCTTAGTTGGTACAACGGCTGCAGTTGCAGGAACAATAGCTTTGCCTATGACAGTGCAAAACCAGGTAGTGCAGGCGGCTCCTCTAGTAAATAGTAACTCCTGGACGGTTAGTACTACTGATGTGAATTTTTCTACAGGGGCTCTTGTTGCCGGTTCACTGTATGGTTTCTTTATTACCTCAGGTGTAACTAATCCAACTACTACTGCTTCTAATCCCTATGTAAGCACAATTACGACAGTACTGAGTAGTGCATCGCTCACTGCATTAGATAGTTCAAGAGTCGCCGTTGCAACAACTACGTCGAGTGGAGATCAAGTTACAGTTACTGCATCTGTTCCTCCAACTTTCTCATTTTCACTCGGAAGCAACGCAATTGCACTTGGAGATTTGAGCACTTCAGCTACAGTAAACGGAAATGTTGTTGCAACTCTTAGTACAAATGCAAATAACGGGTATGTTACATGGGTCAGAGGAAACGGTGGCGGTGCTGCTCTAAATTCTGCCTTAGCATCAGCCACAGTAAACTCTTCGATAGTGTCACTCGGTACTCCAGGTGGTGGCGTATGTACTGCCTATTCATCAGGTAATGACTATTATCAACTAACTGCAACCTATACTCACCCTGCCGGTAATGGAACAATTACTAAAAATGCAAACTATGACTGTGGAGTTGGATTTAATTCTGGCGGTACTATCGGTAAGTACTATCAGGAAGTTGTACGATCAAGTGGTACAGCTTCTGGAGACACAGTTACACTGTATGCACTTGCAGCCATGGCCGCTCTTGATAAAGCTGCAACGGACTATACTGATACCTGGACAGTGGTCGGCGCTGGGAACTTCTAAACTTGACATCAGAGATACTTTTTGATTAAATAAAGTCATCATGTTTACATTCAAAGCGGACCTATCGTCTTTTTTATTGGTCTCTGAGAAAATAAAGTCTTCCCTTGTTCTTGTTATTCTCTCAGTTTTTATAGCTGCTTTTTTGTACTCTCCTGTTTTAGCTCAGTCTCAGACGCCAACAAAGAAGGCTAGTGCTACGAATCAATCAAAAGCAAAACCAACACCTTTAGTTCCGCCGGGACCACCTGAAGTACCCATAAATCTTACAGTTTCGCCTGTATTTATCGACCTGTTTGTAAATCCAGGAGAGTCAGTATCTTCACAGATAAAAGTAAGAAACAATAGTAGTGCAAAAGAGTACTTACATCTTACCCTTTTAAAGTTTACTCCTTCCGCTTCTGGTGCGCCAGTAATCGCAGACCTGACATCAACAGATGAGTTTGGAAAGTGGCTTAGTTTTGATGAGCCTGAGTTTACTTTAGATCCTAATCAGATAAGAACTCTAAAATTTACGATCTCTCCGCCCAAAGAAGCTGCGCTAGGTTACTACTATGCTATCAAAATTGAACGAATTGCGAACACCACTCCGGGAGCGAAGCAAACAAGTGTAGTTGGTGCTCCTGCCATTCCTGTGTTGCTTGATGTACGAACTGCAAATGCCAAGAGAGAGTTAAGGATAAGTGACTTTAGCACAGACAGTTTTTTTTATGAGTATCTTCCCGTAACTTTGAATGTGAAAATTAAAAATCTTGGTAATATTCACTCAATTCCGACCGGAGATATTTTCATCGACTCTTCATTCCTAGGTATTGGAGGAGGAAGGGAAGATCAAAAAAGCATCGCCTCTATAATATTTAATGATGGAAAAGGCAATATACTACCTCAGACTGAAAGAACGTATATCACAAAGTGGGATGACGGATTAATGGTGAATGTCCCAAACCCTAAAGCAGGTAAAAAGGGGGAGAGTCCCTATAAGCTTAAATGGGACTTAACTAAGGCTAATAAATTAAGAATAGGAAAATATACGGCTCATTTACTAATGGTTTATGATAATGGCCAGAGGGATATTCCATCGGAAGCAACTGTCTCTTTCTGGGTAATTCCTTGGAAGTTTGTCCTTGGAGCGCTTTTAATACTATTGCTCGCATTTTTAGGACTCAGAGATACATTCTTAAAGTTTATAAGGAAAGCGCGCGGTCTTTTCTCTTCAAATAAATAGTTAGCTTTTTTTTACTGCTTTGAGAAAGAAAGCACATTTAACTCTTTGGCTAGAGTTTATTGTTTCACCTTCAGAGATTTCGCAAGGCACCCATTTTTTATCTTCTTCTTTAAATACTCTAATCTCTTTGATTAAAAATCCAGTTAACATACGTTCGAGTCTTTTTGTGTTGTAGACTCTATACCAATCTGAATCTCTGGGTAAACCGAATGGTGCGGTGAGAAGATATGAGCCATTCTTTTTTAAAACGCGTTTTATCTCTTTCACTGCTTTGACATCGCCTGTATTTGCGAGATTTCCACCATATATATCTAAACCGATATGTTCAATAGTTGAAAGTGAGATTGCTACATCAAAAAAATTATCTCTAAATAAAGTTTGATGAATACTTCTCTTATAAAAGTGAAGGTTGGGGTGAGTTCGACGGTAATTCTTAAGGTCAATTCCATGCACCTGGTGACCTAGACTGGCTAGCTGGATCGGAAGTAAACTATATCTACAACCAACATCTAAAATAACTGATTTCCTATTGGGTATATTCTTAAGAACTAATGGAGTTTCAATCAGCCTTTCACTTTTTGTCTCAGATGAAACTCTAAAAATCTCTTCAGTTAAAAAATTTTCCGGAATATGTATATGTAGAGTGCGTAACGCTTCAGTAATTTTCATTATGAAAAATAGGGAATTTAAGAGTAATTATTTTACCATATATTAAAATGCATGCTATTAAGCCGTGATTCTAGACTCGTTTTTTGTTATATTATTAGTATTATGCGTCCGCTAATTGTTTTTTTCTTTGTCTTCTTTGTGGTGTTGGGTCTACTTTTAAGAAATCAGGCTGTATTAGCAGTAGATCATAAGGATGGTTCACTTGAAATTGTTCCGGCTTATCTGGAGGTCTCTTTGGAAAAAGCGAATGAAACAAAGCAGATACATATTGACTTAACAAATCATAGTTCACATCACGTTGCCTTAGAGATGTTTCCTATTGATTTTAAACAGCGAGACTTAGATGGTTTAACTACATTTATTGGTCAACAGGAGGGGAGTTACTCGTATTCATTAGCCTCATTTTTATCATTTGAGTCAAATAGAGTCGAGTTAGACCCAGGCGAAAAGAAACCATTTGTAGTGCAAATTAAAAACCGTTCGGACGTATCACCTGGGGGGCACTATGCTGCAATTATCGCGAGACTAATTAATGAAAGTATGAGTAGTGGGTCTACCTATGTTGCTCCATCCGTCTCGTCGCTTATATATCTTAGTAAAACAGGGGGGGATAAGTATAAGATTTCTTTAAATGATGTGAGTTGGCCGATTAATTCTGTAGTTTTTAGTTATCCAGTTTATATGCAGCTAACTATGCAGAATGAAGGCAACGTTCATTTAGTTCCTTACGGCCTGATGGAGATTAAAGATAACTTTAACAGACGTTTGTTTAAAGGGATTATTAACAATAACTCCGCCAGGATCCTGCCTGAGAGTCGAAGGAATATTGACGTTGATATTTCACGTTTAACGTGGAGCTGGCCGGTTTCTTTCAATACGATGACTATTACCGGCCATGACTCACTTAACAAAGTAACATACTCCCGCACTAAGAAATTTTTATATATCCACCCCCTGTTTGTAATGTTACTTTTAGTGGGAGTGGGACTATGTTTTAGACTATTAGTTTTAAGGAAGAAAAAATGAAGCAGATGCGTTTAATACGTCTGTTAGTAATTTGTCTGATACTAACGACTATTCTAATGGGATTGCTGTACTATCAAAGTAAAGGTAGGAAGACTATCAGAAAGACTTTGTCCGAACGTGCAAAAGAATACCTTAAAGAACAAAATCATGCACAGTTTATGATAGGGGATTCCATTGAGGAAAAAGACAGTGCTCCCAAAGATGCTGCAGTGTATGGTAAAAAAGATAAAATGAACAATTGTTTTAACTTTACTGTGCCTTTCACGGTAAATAACAAACATCACGAGGGTGACTGCAGTGAGTATTTCTCAATAACTCAACCTAGAGGTACAATTTATGCAAATCGATATACAGTAACAAGCACGTCTCCTGATGATCTTTCTGATATCTCGATGAGAAGGGTTTATAAAGATAAATATGAAGAAAGTAGATTGTATGGCGGCGGACGTGAGTTTATTATTTTTAGGAATAAAGAAGAACCTTATCAAAAAACTGCTTTTTATTTCTCTGATGGCAAGGTTTTTATTGTTACCTTAACCTCAGATAACACTCCTGAAGTAGAGATAAAATTTAAGACTATACTCACCTCAGTAGAACTACTATAATGAGTATCACTAACATGGAGAAATTAATTAATCTACTAAATAAGCTTGGAAAAAAATCACTAGTCTGTACATTATTTTTTTTCTTCGTATTTCCAGCGACAACAGGATACAGATTAAAGGGATACTCAGTCGGGGGAGGTGGGGGAAAACTCAGCGGCACAGGGTATCAAGTAGAGGGAAATGTCGGAGAACCAGCAGCACAGACAACCGGTTCAACCTATCAACTTAATGCAGGGCTAGCGTTTGTCATTCAGGCTGATGTCCCCACAATTACTTTAACAAATACAGGAAGTGTACTTTATGATAAGCTTCGTTATGTACTGAATAACCAGAAAAATCCTACGGACGCAACATTTGCAATTGCTATCTCGAGCGACAACTGGGTCACCACAAATTATATAAAGGCAGACAATACCATTGGTCCGACTGCCGTATATCAGACATACTCAGCATGGGGAAGTGGAACAGGAAATGATGTTATCGGCTTAATCTCAGGGACAACTTATAAGGTTAAAGCAAGAGCAACTCAGGGGTACTATTCAGAGTCTCCATTTGGACCTGAGGCATCGGCGACAACAAGTAACCCGTCTATTTCATTTAAAATAGATATTGGTGGTACCACTGACCCCGGAACAACAAGTCCACCATATTCAGTAAGTATTGGAGACTTAAATGCCGGCACAGTGACTACAGCTGCTAACCGTGTCTGGCTAAGTCTGATAACAAATGCAAACTTTGGAGGATATATCTATATTCGTGGAACTAATGAAGGATTAAAGAGTACTGCCTATAGCTACAAAATTTCTTCACTAACTACCGACTTAAGTCTTGCAACTGAAGGATATGGTGCCCAACAGGCAGCAGTTACCCCTACGGGAACTCTTCTGACGGTAGTCAGCCCCTATGGCAGTGGCGGAAATAACGTGGGAATAATAGCAAGTACATACAATAACATTTTTTCTTCCAACGGGGTTTCAATAACTGATGGAAGAGCGGCATTTATGATTAAGGCGAAAGCCTCTTCAACTACTCCTGCATCTACTGACTATGGAGACACATTAACGATCGTAGCCGCATCAACATTCTAAAATCAGAATTTTGCGTATTTTGTAGATCTCCCTTTACCAAGTGCGAGTAGAAGTCCCAAAGCTGTCAGTCTTGCTAGATCTCGAGAAGCAGTAATCTGAGAAACTTTGAAGTATTTTTGAACCTGTTGATTTGTAACTCTCACATTTGGGTTATTAAGGAGGTTGAGTATATTCTTCTGACGGTCATTGAGCTCAAATGACTTACTAACCGGGTTATTTTGCTTTTTTACAGTCATTATGTAACCAATTCTGTCACGCAGTTCGCTAACAACAACAACTGAGAAGTACTCCAGCCATGAAGTTACATTCTGCTGCTGAATGGCATTTGTAACCGTAACCTGGTAATTCATACTGTCATTGATTAACTGTCTTTCGAGTACAGTCATCCCTCGGAAGTCATATCCTTGCTTATACAACAACATGAGATAAAAGAGGTTAGTGAAGACTTTTAGCTCTTGGCTAGTTTGGTAAAGATCATAAAAAAAGATATACGCGAGTCCCGCTTGTACAACGGGATGTTCAGTATTAAGTTGAGTATAGTTCAGAATTTGAGTAAGTTCGTTCTCAGGAAGTCTAATTCTTTGAATATCAAAAAAACTTAAGATAGTTGATAAAGTGTCTACTGTTATGGACTCATCGGAGACTAGCCATTCATGGTAAAAGTAGTCAAGGCTCATCTTGCAACTAACGACTGCCTTTTCTTGGGGAGCGAGTATTTTTTTGCCCTGGGGGGTAATTAATTCAGCAATTTTTTCCTTTGGTATGACAGTGCCATTTACCATTAACGTATAATAAATTTGGTCAATAATACCTGTCCATTTAACCTCGAGTTCTTGACGAGGGGAGAGAGGTGTAAGGAGTAGTTGCTTCCTCAACTCATCTATCTGCCCTAGTTGATCGATTAACTTCTGTGTCTTTGTATAGTAAAAGCTTTTCATAGGGCTAAAATAAACTTATCATTATTTTATCATTGTGTCAAGAGGAACACTAAGCGGCTTGTTATATCAATATAATGCCTAGATACTCAAAATATGATAAGAAAATGGTGTGATTAGTGCCTATTGACTTCAGATATAGCCTCTGCCTATTATTACATATATCTAGATAATAACCCGAACATACTATTGCATGAAAAAACTCTTTGATCAAAAAGTAGGTGGTCTTCTTCTTTCTGTCTTATTGATAGTTGTCTCTTCTTTTAACTTTATTTCAAATGCACAAGCAGCAACTGGCCTCAATAAAACAATCAATTTTCAAGGTAAAGTTGTGAATACGGATGGGACGAATGTGGCAGACGCATCATATACCTTTGTTTTTAAAATCTATGACTCAGATACAGGGGGAACAAGTAATCTTCTTTGGGGAGGTGCTGGTGGAGAGAGCGTTTCGTTAACTACAACATCGGGGGTCTTCCAGACCGCATTGGGCTCTACAAGGTCTTTCGCTACAGACAGTCTAGACTTCAACCGAGATGACCTATGGCTTGAGATCACATTTAACACGAAAGTAATGAGCCCACGTATTCATCTGACAGCTGTGCCTTACGCAATGAATGCGGACAAAGTTCACGGATTAAGTGTTACTGATACAACCGGAACTTTAACCATACCCAGTGCAAAGACTATTTCTTTTGGTGATGCCTTTACAACGGCAAATGCAATGACTTTTGGTTCTGGCACAACGGGTACTATTACTATCGGAACTAGTAATAACAATCTCTCAATAGCTACAACTGGATTAACATCGGTCACTTTACCTACTTCTGGGACACTCCTTTCTACATCTGGAAGTCAAACAGTTAGCGTTACGGGAGGAAATGGATCAGTTGGAGATACATTTAGTTTACAGGATAACGCCACTTCTGGGACTACGACTGCAAATGA
>JBBRMU010000021.1:0-19935 GCA_038230655.1 Patescibacteria group bacterium
CCTGGTAATCTAAATGGATGCCATGCAGGGTCATACTGGTTCTGTAATTTACAATACTCCCAGCCTAACACCTTTAGACACTCGTTTCTGTACACCTCATATCTCCCTCTAAACTGTATACCATCCGCTGACCCCTGCTCAAGGAAAATACAACGGAATCTTGACAAAACCGAGACAAAAGAGTATAGTATTTGCTGGCGAAAGAGATTGAAATATAGCTTCGTACCGAGCGTTTAAAGTTATACATTTTATTATAATATGCTAAAAATCTTCAAAGGACTATTTGACTTTAATCAGAAAGAAATAAATCGTTTAACCAAAATTAAAGATGAGGTAGTTAATTTAGAAAGTAGAGCGAGGAAGCTTAAAGATCTAGACTTTCCTAAAGAAACCGAAAAGTTAAAAAAACAGCTCCATTCTGAAGAAAAAACTATTGATGAAGTTTTACCATGGGCATTTGCTCTTGTAAGAGAGGCTGCTCGCAGAGTGTATGGGATGCAGCACTTTGATGTACAAATTTTAGCAGGTATAGCTCTACACGAAGGAAAAATAGTTGAACAGAAAACAGGAGAAGGAAAGACATTGACAGCTACTTTACCTTTATACTTAAATGCTTTATTAGGGAAGGGAGCACACTTGGTGACGGTCAATGACTATTTAGTCCGGAGAGACGCTGGATGGATGGGAATTATCTATAATTTCCTTGGACTCTCGACTTCCGCGGCTATTTCTGATAACTCATTCTTAGTTGATCCCGATTATAAAGACGAGGAGGCACAGGATGTCCGACTTAAAAACCTGAGACCTGTCTCAAGAAAAGAAGCATATGATGCGGATATCACTTATGGTATAAATAGTGAGTTTGGATTCGACTATCTCCGAGACAACATGGTCCAATCACCTGAACAGTTAGTTCAAAGAGGCTTCTACTATGCTATTATCGACGAAGGTGACTCAGTTCTTATTGATGAAGCACGAACACCACATATTATTTCTGCACCGTATGAAGAAGATACATCAGCTTATTACCAGTATGCAAAGATCGTCAAACAGCTTGATTCAAAAACGGACTATGTTATTGATGAGAAACTGAGAACGGCTAATATTACTGAAGCAGGAATAACCAAAATTGAGAAGTTACTTGGAGTAGACAATATCTACGAAAAAGACTTTGATACTCTTTTCCATATAGAAGCATCTTTAAAAGCCGAGACCCTTTTCAAACTTGACAAAGACTATATTGTCAAAGATGGAGAGGTCATCATTGTGGATGAATTTACCGGCCGTCTACTTCAGGGGAGACGTTTTTCGGAAGGGCTTCACCAGGCGATTGAAGCAAAAGAAAATGTTTCTATTCAAAAAGAGTCTAAAACCCTGGCTACGGTTTCACTCCAGAACTACTTCAGGCTTTATAAAAAACTGGCCGGTATGACAGGAACAGCAGCGACCGAGTCAGAAGAGTTTCATAAAATATACAAGACGGAGACATTGATTATGCCGACTCACAGAGCTATGGTCCGAGGAGATCATGCAGATATGATCTATAAAACCGAGAAAGCAAAATTCAATGCTGTTGTCGATGAGATTGCTACCCAATATAAAGCCGGCCGGCCTGTTTTAGTAGGTACAACTTCAATTGAAAAAAATGAGTATCTATCAAAGTTACTTCATAAAAAAGGTGTTCCTCACCAGTTATTGAATGCTAAAAATCACTTAAAAGAAGCTCAAATTATTGCTAAGGCTGGAGAAAAAGGGGCAGTAACAGTCGCCACCAATATGGCTGGCCGTGGCGTAGATATCATCTTAGGGGGCTCGACTCCAGATACTGACACAAAAAAAGACCTTTTAGCCTGGGAAAATAAACATGAAGAAGTAGTCAAAGCGGGAGGACTGTATGTGATCGGGACTGAGAGACATGAGTCTCGACGTATTGATAATCAGCTGCGAGGACGTTCTGGAAGACAAGGAGATCCTGGAGATACGCGTTTTTTTGTTTCATTAGAAGACGACTTAATGAGAATTTTCGGAGGTGAGCAAATTTCAAAACTGATGACTTTTTTTAACTTTCCTGAAGACCAACCATTAAGTCATCCGATGGTATCGAGGGCGATAGAGCAATCGCAGGTTAAAGTTGAAGGTTTTAACTTTGATATTAGGAAACATCTCGTAGACTACGATGATGTCCTTAACAAACAGCGCGAGATTATCTATTCTCTCAGAATGAAAATGATTAAGCTTGCACACGAGGATCCAGAGGAGTTTAAAAAAACTACCATGGAAATATTTAATGAACAAATTACCTCGGTCATGACGACGTATCTTAGTCTTGGAGACTCAGTATCTGATGCAGAGTTACATATACTTTCACAGGATTTGGAGATAATGTTCACCCATGAAAAAGAGGCAATTCAAAAGTACTTTAAAAAGCGTAACTTTGATGAGTTGCAGGAATTTTTATTAAAGAAAATAGAAGAGAACTTTAACTCCAAAGAGAAAGATTTGAGTAAAGAAGTCTGGTATGACGTTGTAAGGAGTATTTTTTTATCGGTTGTAGATCAGTACTGGACAGAACATCTGACCGCTATCGAAGACTTGCGTGAAGGTATAAATCTCCGAGGGTATGCTCAATTGGATCCACTTGTAGAGTATAAAAATGAAGCTTTTAGCATGTTCGAACGTTTAGTCTCTAATATAAACTATGAGTTCACACGACGTCTCTTTAGAGTCGAGGTACAGTTGAACTCGGAGATTCCTGAGACAGTCCAAAAGCCAAAGAAACAGCAACCAATGATCCTTAAGTCTGCCTCAGCAATAGATCCTTTTTCCTCTCAAGAAAAGAAAGCTATTGAGTCGCCACTACCTGTACAAGCTAATCAGAATGATCGCGAGTATAATGAATCATTAGGTGGTGAACTTGGATTTAAAGTTACTCCACCGGGCATGACGAAGGAGCATAAGCTTGGAAGAAACGATCCATGTTGGTGTGGAAGTGGCAAGAAGTATAAGAAATGCCACTACCCTAATTGATGTATACTAAAATACATGTTTAAAAAACTGTCGATTATTGTACCTGTATATAATGAGTCCGTATATATTACCCGCTGTTTAGAAAACGTTATTCAGGAGAAGACGCCTGCATGGGAAAAAGAAATCATCGTCGTTGATGATGGGTCAACAGATAACACAGTAGAGCTACTTAAAAAATTTGATTCTGAAATAGCAAAAATCCAGATTATTACCTCAGATATAAATCATAGTAAAGGTGCCGCATTAAAGCAAGGAGTCAATAATGCATCAGGTGAGGTTTTAATTATCCAAGATGCGGATTTAGAGTATGATCCAAGTGATTATATGGCGATACTCTCTAAGTATGAAGATGAAGAAACAAATGTAGTGTATGGCTCAAGAATACTAGGTGCAAAGATTTATCACAACTATAATGCTAACCTTTTTTTCTTATTAGGCGGTATTACATTAACCAAAACGATAAATAGTCTGTTTCATACAAAACTAACAGATCAGGCAACATGCTACAAGTCTTGGCGGAGTGATTTATCAAAAAATTTACTTAAATACTGCCAAAGTAATGGATTTGAATTTGAGGTAGAAATGACGTCATTTTTTTCAAAAAAGAATAAGATTAAAGAAGTGCCTATTCACTATTACCCTCGATCAGTTGAGCATGGAAAGAAAATTACGTTAACTGACTTCATTAAATCAGTTCTAATGGCGTTTAGGTGTAGGTTTTTCAAAAGGAATGACTTTATTTCTTAGCGAGCGGTAATCTAAAAAAAGCCTGTTCCAATCAACTAACTCAAGGGCTATGATTGCCACGCAGGCAACACTCATAAACTGGTCCCGATATGTAAACCACACATGAATGTAGGAATGATTTGCTGCAATATAATACCAGAGATATGGAATAGCAGCAATTAAAATTAAAGGCCCAATCTTCTTAAGCTTTTCTTTTGAGACTGAAAGGTATTTCAAAAAAATTATTAAGTATAAAACTGCTGCTAATAACTCTGCAACTTTGTCACTTTTATCATAGCCTCGGAGCTGATATAAATTTAGTCTTACTGCGTTCAAGTGGCTAAAGTTAGCATCTACTTGATGGCCTGTACGATTTAGTATTTCGTTATATGCTGTCATAATTGCCCCTGGAGTATAAAGATACTGTACAATGGCCCATTTGCTGTACCACAGCAGCAAATATCCAGTTGACCAGGCCAAGCAGTTTAGAATGATGTTTTTAAGATTTCTTTTATCTAAATTTGTCGCAATCACTAAAAGCATCCCAAGTGTAACTAAGGGAGCTGTAAGCAGGTCAAAAAAAGAAGTCAAGCCTCCAATAATAAAAAATAATGTTAAGAGATTTTGATTTCTTTTGTAGGTATATAATAGATATATTGATCCTGCGAGGCCTAATAAAAAGACACTCGAAAACTGCATTGACTGTCCTAAATAAAAAAAATCTACAGCAAACAGCCCCACTATAAACGAGATAGTGACTTTCTTTCCTAACTTTTTCCAAGATAGGAAGGAGAACACTACCAAACCAATTATTAGCAGAAGGGTATTAATCCATCTAATGGAAGAGTATGAGAAAAAAACCAATAATGGTCTTAAAAAAACTAAGTATCCGTGCCAGTAACGTTCATAGCCAACTTTCATTACTGGTTTACCTGAATATAACTTTTGTAGGTTAGAAACCTGGTCGGTATTATTTATTACTCCATCTTGTCTTAAGTTCACTAGCGCCGATTTAAAGGGTGACTTTGAATCGACCGAATATCCTGTATTGAGCATGAGTGTATCGGTGAAGTTATCTAAAGCAACTCTTCTCCAAGGAAGGCCAAAACTAGGATAAGTGCCTTCGTGATTTAAAATAATTAAAGTCTTGCCGATATTCCGTTTGAGTGCGGAAGAGGGAATCATGCACGAAAGTGTTAATGTGAGTATAAAAATTACAATTAATATTATATATATGGGCACAATTTTTAAAGCTACTTTGGACGCTGAATATAACTTGTTCATGGAATATTATATCAATATTCAGAATATTGATCATACTAACTAATCCCAGTTTATGAAATGTCAAAAAATAAGTTTCACAAATTTAAAAAATATGATTTAATATAGATATGTTAACTAGTGGTTTATCTGGAAATGAAATTTTCTGCCTCGATAAGAAGAACTTACAACCAGGGAATCTGATTATTGGAAACAGTGTTTACTCACTTGGCGTTATAGGAAGCCTAGGCTCAGGTTTAAGAACAATGATTGGTGGGGAAGTGAAACAACTAACTTCATTGATTGCTGAAGGAAGAGAAAAAGCTCTAGATAAATTAACCAAGGAGTCAGAAGCCGAGAATGCTGTAGGCATAACCGGCGTTACAAGTGAGATAATCTTTCATCCTCAAAATATTGAGTTTTTATCTGTCGGATCAAGTGTAACTTCTAAAAAAACTGATATGAAAAAGTTTTCAAGCTCCGCGGATGGACAGGAGCTTTACTGTCAGCTTGATGCAAGTTATTACCCACTTAAATTTGTATTTGGCAATGTAGCCTACTCAATCGGTGTCTCAAAGGGTATAATAGGTGGCCTAAGAACTCTCGTTCGTGGAGAGGTGAAGGAGTATACTGAAATATTCTCTACAACCAGAAATCTGGCACTAGAACGAATTATAAAAGAAGCAAATGAAGCAGGTGCGAATTCAGTAATCGGTATTGATACAACAATTCTGCCACTGGGAGGGCTTCAGGAAATGATTATGATAGGGACAGCTTCATATAATCCAAATATTCCTCCTGAGTATGCTAAAGATATAGTGACATCAGATTTAACTGAAGAAGAGCTGTGGAACATAACTAACATGGGAATGATTCCCTTAAAGTTGATGCTTGGCACCTCAGTGTATTCGCTTGGGATTGCAGGTTCAATTACCTCTATGTTTAAATCATTTGTACGTGGTGAAATTCCTGAACTCACTTCTTTAATCTATGATGCTCGAGAAGAGTCCATAGGTAAAATTGTTAATGATGCCAAAGCCATTGGTGCAGATGATGTTATTGGTATAAAAACCTACGTTTATTCTCTGGGAAGCTCTTTAATTGAGTTCTTAGCGATTGGAACTGCGGTCAAAAAAATCGGTCCATCTATCTCAACTCAAAGTACTACCCTCCTGACTCAGGCAGTTATAGAAGATCGAGAGACATTTACTAACCTTGCCGACTATAGTTTTGGTGTAGGTCTAAATCAGAAATAGTCATTCATTTCTTCTTTTTAGCATCACTCCAGATCTGCCTTAAGTACGAGTGAATGTCTCCCTCATTATATCCGAGCTTCATGCCTGTATTCATAAGTGTGACGGTGACGTCTTTATCTTTATGAAGACCTCCGTAGCTTGATTTAACCCACAGGTCATGTGTATTATAGAAGATATAAAATCCCCATATGGCTAATAAAAAAGGTATCAATACATACTTAAATTTTACTAGGAGAATTTTTTTTTGGAGATAAATTAAGATATATATTACTAACGGTGCATTTAAAAGTACATAGTACTCAGATGTTGAGCCGCCATATAATGCATAGAGAATTGAAGGAACTATAAACCATAGGGAAACAAGATAGTTCAGCAATCTCTCTTTTTTATTTTTTTCAAAGATAGCAAAGATAAGGAATACTATAGGAATGAGAAACTTCAGCATTGTTTGTTTTGGGGGAAACGCAAGTACTGTTTGAAACTGAATAAAAGCATCGTGTAACCTGTGAAGAAAAAACTGTAGATGAAATCCACCTACATAGTAGTCCTTCAAAAAACTACTGAATAGATTGGTGTTGCTGTTTTTAGTCTGAAGATCAAAGATAACTATGGGTAAAAGCCAGATTAAGAATAGTGGCAAACTTTTTATTCCTATGATCAAAGCTTTCATTTTGTGCTGCACGAAAACAAAAGAAAGAAGTATTATCGGGATTAAGAAAATAACTGCAAAATGAAGATGAAAAAATAAGCCTGTTAAAAAAGCAAGTACCGGAATAAATTTATAGTCGTTTTTATAAACAACTTTGTATATTGAGTAAAAAATTAAGGCAGAAAATCCAAATAGAGGCGAAACATTCCAAGGAGTCTGAGTAATACTTATTAGATACTTACTTGTAGCGAGAATGATTACTGCAAATAAGGCCGCATAGTCATTATATATTTTTTTAGTGACCCAGAAAAATGCGCCGAAGTTAAAAATATTAACGAAAATATTTAGATAAATTGCTCCCACTGGATCGAGCTTAGTTATAAAGTAGAAAGGTGCAAGTAAGTAGTACCATAGTGGGCCTAAATAGAAATGTCCGACTCCAGTTCGAGGGCCGTTTAAAACAACCTGACCCATTAAAATATCTCTTGTTTTCCAGGCGTCTCTGGTCTGATCCCAGCCAAAACCGATGTTGTTATTAAAGTCCCAAAACCTTAAATAAAGTCCGGATAGGACTATTAGTAAAAGAGCGATATATACTTTATAATTCCAGATAAATTTAGTGTATTTACTCATTTTAATGATTTTATAATATCTTAAGTTGCTTCAATTTACAACACCATGGACGCCAGGTAGTTAATTTAAACCTTTGGTTAAATTTCTTACATTACTCTTACTACTTTCTTGTTGATGTATGACTACCTTCATCTATTATGATAACTATGTTAAGCCACAATTTAAGTACTACATTCACCTCTATCAAAGATTTCATAGTCTTGCATATTGCCTCAACAGGATTCAATATGAACTACTTTGTCCTAGCAATACTCCAATCTTCATTTTTAATTCTCGTAGAGAAAGTAGTAAAACGTGAGATAGTATAAACAAAGATCTTCTTACAGATATCTTACTTTATATCCTTTATCTCAGAGTATAATCTTATTTGTCCATGGAAAATAGAGAATCGTCCAAATTAGGGACATATATTATTAGGCACGGCGAGCCTCAACATACGGGAGATCCTGAGTCTAGATTGACACAAAATGGCATCAATCAGGTTAGGACTGAAATAAATAGTATTCAGGATGAATTAAGTGACTTTTCGCGGATACAGATTTATCACAGCGACACTGAGCGGACAAAGCATACGGCTGAGGTAGCATATAATACACTTTATACGAGTAACCTCGCTCCTAAACTGGTTCGTAGACCTGTAAGGATAAAGATGTTTAACGCAACAGACGGATTTGAAGCTATAGACGCAATATTTCGTCTGGATCATCGTCGCAACTCTCCCTATTCCAATGAACGTAAAGAATACTGGAAAGAAATTGAAATGATCTGGAGATCGAGCAAGAGAGAACACATGGATGCAATTCATGGCCGTAATCCTCAGCAAGTTGGTGAAGAAATAGTTTTAGAGTATATTCAGCGTCTTGCGCCTCTGTCCTCTTTGGACCTCACAGAAAGTGTAGTGAACATCATAGCAGCCAATAAGACACTATTACTCGGGATATTGAGCCTTTTCAGGGCTCTAGATGATAATTTAAGAATTGGTTATGCAGATATCCTAAAGATGGATATTTACTCAGATACAACAGTTGTTAATCATCAAGGCTCCTCTTATAATATCGATTATAGTATCAGTATTCAGGATGAATGATTAGATATAAAAAGTTCATCATACAACTATGATAAAAATTACTAAAAAAAGATCCTTAGACATTGTAGAGCGGATTAATCTCGCTTTTCTTAAGTTTCTTGAGCCGTTAACATTAGAGGAGACTATCAAAAGGATAGTTCATGAGGCAATAAAGTTGGTCAACGGTCATGATGGAAGAATTACTATAAACACAGCAGAAGGATTGAAGGTGTTGTATAGCTCATCAATTAAATTAAAAGAGTACCCAGTACGGAAAAATGGTCACACCTATAGGTCTTTTACTAAGAGAAAAGCATTCGTAGTTCAGGCAAATGGGTTTGAAAAAATTTATCCAAATACTAAGTATAAATCAGTAATTTTTGTTCCGTTATTTTATAAAAGTGAGTCATACGGCGTGTTGTTAATTAGATCGTATACTCCAAAAGAGTATACGTCAGAGGAACTTAAGGTTCTGACTCTTTTTGGTTCTATGGCCAGTATGACCTTAAGAAAAGTGCAGCTTTTAAGTGAAGCTAAAAAAAATTTGGAGGTCAAGGATAAGTTCATAGCTTTGGCTGCACATGAGCTTAGGACTCCATTAACTTCAATGTCTGGCTATATACAGTTATTATCTAGGAAGTTTCCTCTTGGCAGTTCTCAAGAATCTCAATGGATAAATTTACTACTGTATGAGAGCAATAGACTAACGAACTTAATTGAGGAGATCTTAGAGATAAATAGAATGAACGCAGGAGCTATGGACTACTCATATACGGAGATTCTCCTGAGTAAAATTGTGAATGATGCGATTAAACAGATTTCATCTTCACATACTTATCGACAGATCAAGCTTGAGATGTCATCCGATCCTGCTGCAATAATCGGTGATTCTAAGAAACTCACGCAATCTATCTATAACATCTTAGAGAATGCGCTTAAATTTTCAGAAAAAAAGACAATAATTGCAGTTTCGATTAAAAAAAATAAGACAAATAGTATAATTACTGTCAAAGATTCTGGAAAAGGCATTCCAAAGGAAGATTTGCCCTTTGTATTTGAGGGATTTTTTAAAAGCAGAGATAATGAAACAGGAGGAATGGGACTTGGATTGTTTTATGCAAAAAATGTCATAACTGCCCATAAGGGAAATATTGATCTAAAATCTAAAGTAAATAAAGGGACAGAAGTAAAAATTTCGCTGCCAAATATTAAATATGACTGAGAACTATTCAATGGGAATGGAGCTAACATTTAATCAGTCCGTGGAGCAATCTCAGGAACTACAGTTTCAGCAGATTCCCGCCCAAATGCTAACTGCCGTTCTAGAGCACACTCCTGCCTATGATGCATTTATGAAGTCTAATCCCGATGCTGAAAAAGTTAAAGATAACTTTGTCGAGAACTTAGAACCTGCAGAAGGAGGATTAATTCTTATTACAGGGTGGTCCAGGAATTTCAAATCCACTCTCTCAGAAGGAATAGCAGCTCATGGGCTTTCAGAACTAAAAGATAAAGTTGAGTCTACAGGAAGGAACCTCCATTTTGTTCATATCACAGGCGGTGAGGGTATTCCACTGGCATATAACTTATGTGGATTGCCCTTCAACGGAGACTACAGCGTAATGCTGGAGAGGCCTGAGATTGGAAAAGCAGCTTTAGCACTATTCGTAGACAAAGTGCATAAGGCTATGGAGGCTAATGATAGTGAAAATACAGTAGTGACAGTGGCAGAGTATATGCCACTTCCTCCGGTATTAAGTCTGCTTTCACATTATTACCATGCTGCTTATGGGCTTTTGACTAATCCAGAGATTCAAAAAATAGGGTCAGAAATCCAAGAAGCTATAAATAAGCACGATATAGAAGGTGTAAGGCAGGCAGCCCGAAAATATAAGCAAAAATATTTCCGTACAGCTTTAGATCAAGTAATTATGGATACCGCTGATAAACAAGGAAACTTGTCTGCAGTTGAGGTAAGTGTGGCAATAGGAAGTTTGGGCATGGCACGACTTGCAAATGAAGAAGCAGAGTCTAGGATGGCGAAGTATAAGGGTAGGACTTTCGAGGATTTTCAAAGTGACTCTGAACTACGAGAAGAGGCAGAACCGATTTTCTTTCAAGATCAATTTGAGTTGTATGGCGCAGTCTTAGAAAGAAGTTTTATTGGTAAACCGGAAGTTATCGATGGTAATATATCGCATCCAAAATTCCGAAAGAGACTTAAACCTTTAAATTTGTAGGTTATTCTTTAATCATGTAGCCGAATCCTCTAACAGAGTGGAGAAGTTTCTGAGTATATCCTTCATCAATTTTCTTTCTTAAATAACCCATATATACATCTACAACTCGAGTTTCTATATCTGGGGAAGCGAGCCAAATTCTACTTAGTATCATGTCTCTTGTTAAAATACGACCTTTGTTATTCATGAGGTATTGAAGAAGTTTAAATTCTTGAGGAGTTAACTTTATTAATTTGCCATCTCTACTTACCTCTAGAGTCTGATTATCCAAAACCAAGTCTCCTATTTTCATTTTATCATCGCCACTTTTACCGTCCCTTAGTCTAGCTTTAATGCGTGCTATAAGTTCATCAGCAACAAAGGGTTTTGTCATATAGTCGTCGGCTCCTAAGTTGAGGCCTTGAACTATATCGGTGACTCCGTCTTTTGCAGTTAGAATAACAACTTTAAGGCCAGGATGACGTTTTCTTATTTCCATACAAACAGCCTCTCCAGACATGTTTGGTAGACCCAAGTCAAGAAGCACCAGATCAGGAGCGATTTTGTCAATCATTTCAAGGGCTGCAACACCGTCTGAGATAGCATGAACCGAAAATCCATTATCGAGGAGAAGCTCTTTTAAGTACTTTTGGACACCCTTGTCATCTTCCACCACAAGTATTGTTGGTACCATAGATATATTATACATCTTTTTCTTACAATTGTGAACTAATCTTATTTTACTGTCACGCTTTTGGCTATGTTCCTGGGTTTATCGACCTCATTTCCCAGTTGGATGCCGATGTAGTAGGCTAAAAGCTGCAGTGGTATCACATTCATAACCGAGTTTAACTCTTTTACTTCTGGCACCTTTATGAAAGAGTTAAAATTCTTACTAGATTTTGAGCCTATAGCTGTTACTTCAGCGCCCCTGGTTTTCACCTCGTTTACTGCATTAATTACATCTGACATGCTTGAGTCATCGGAGAAAGCAACTAGAATCTGAACTCCCGGCTGCATAAGAGTAATAGCGTAGTGTTTCAGATCACCAGCCGGCATTGCATGAGCGTGTTTATAGGTACACTCAATTAGCTTGACCATGCCTTCTTTAACAATATAAAAGTTTTGGCCTTTCCCTAAGAGGAAAATATCGTCTACATTGATCAACTTTTCTGCTAGATTTTTTACCAAATTGATGTTACTCTGGTTCTTCAAATACCTTTTCATTGCCTCAATCAAGCTATTTATATGAGTTATCCCCTCATCGAAGCCATCAGAGACAGTTTTAGCAACTAAGTAACCCCAGGTAATCTGCGAGGTGAAAATTTTTGTTGAGACAACACTCACTTCCGGACCTGCTTCAGCCATAAATTTAAAGTCTGACATCCGAGTCATCATAGCACCAGGCATATTTACGTAAGAAGCGATCTTAAGGCCCTTTTTATGGGCAAATTCGAGCACTTCCAGGACATCTGCCGTTTCTCCACTTTGAGATGGCGCGATAATCACATCTTCTTTGGAAAAAAGCTCGACATACTCTAAAGCATCTGCTCCAACGAGGCTAATTGCATTGATTTTTGCAAATTCGCGCAGATAATAAGCTATCTGTGCTGCCGCTACCCCTGCTGTCCCTGAACCGATTGTATAAACTGTTCGAGCGGCTTTAAGTGCATGAGCGAGAGCTAAATATGATTTTTTATCCTGTCTGACAATCTGTTCCAGAGCCTTGGGTGTTTCATGAATCTCCTTAATTAAGAAATGATCAAACTCTTCTTTGTCAACTTTATCGTTCCTGAGGTTTATATCTTCCCAGTTGTACTTTAATTCTTTGTCAGAAGTGATATCAAAGATATGCATTTCTTTATCATGAATCTGCACTATCTGGCCATTATCTATAACTAGCATCTTCTGTGCTATTGGAGCAAAGGAAAGCGTATCTGAAGAAACTATGAGATCATCTGAGGCTGTTCGTCCTGCAACTAACGGCGAACCATTCCTGGCAGCAATAATTTCACCCTTATTACTTAATAATATAACGGTGTTTCTCCCTTCCAACTCCTTCACTGCTGCTCTTACAGCTAGCCTCAAGCTAGAAATACCTAAAAGTTTTTCTTCAACCAGTCTCACGATAACCTCAGTATCTGTCTCGGAAATAAATTTATACCCTTTTTTTTGGAGCATCTCTTTTAAGGGTTCATAGTTCTGGACAATACCGTTTTGAGCAAGCACGAATGAATTATCCGAAGAGTAGTGGGGATGAGCGTTTGTCTGAGTAATACCTCCGTGAGTTGCCCACCTGGTATGAGCTATGCCGATCTTTGCATGAGGAAGCTGATTTAGACTATCTATTTTGCTGATTTTGCCAACCTCTTTCACGACATGAATAGCGTTATTTTCTTGGACTGCAACGCCCCAGGAGTCGTAGCCACGGTATTCTAGACGTTTCAGACCTTCAATTAAAATAGGTGCTGCGTTATTTTTACCAGCATAAGCAAATATTCCACACATAGATATGAGATAAATGATAAATGGAGTCCTCTGAGTATGAAAGATGTGGTTACTAAGAGTTACAGGATGTTTCCAAGTCTAGAGCTTTTAATTATATCTCTCCATAGAGAGAATAACAGAGTAACTCAAAATAACAACATTTTAATAAGATAGAAGCTGTTTAGTTTTATCTTTGGATCAGATTACTCTGGGTTTAAATAAAACATTTAGGTTGACAGCTACAACCTGAGGGTTTCCGCAGATGCTTTACTGAGAATAAATTGATTTAAAACCAGTAAGTTCGATTGTCCAGATGAATATCTGGACCCCTCTTCCTCGTATTCCCCCTTAGCCATGACGACGGGGGACCACTCGCTTAATTAAATAACTCTATCTTTTCAAAGAACTTAAGCTAATTGTAATATTTTACAAAAACAATGTCAAATTGTGGGATGATTTGGTATAATACTATGAGATATGGCACTATCTACTTTACGGCTTGATATCTGTCGTATTGCACATTCACATACAGTTGTAGTTAGTTACTTACATTATCTGGATTTGAACTTCAATTTATCATTTTGAATGATATCTTTAGTCAAATCCTCATAAAATTAGAAAACTAGAAGGAAGTAAAGATCCATGGATAATCTTGGAAAAAGCAATGTCCAAAGAGAGAAAAAGCTAGCGCAAATGACGTATGTTATTGGGATAGCGTATGAAATGGGTATGTTACTCAGGTTCTTAGGAGTAATGATGTCTATTTTATCACTAGTTTTATTAACCTCTTTTAGTACTTCGTCCGAAGAGTTTCGTGGTATACCCGGCTTAGGGTTGATAGCTGCTATTTTTTTCCTGTTAGGAGAAGTAGTAGTACGACTACTAAAAAAACATAATCATTTTTATGAAGGAGAACACGATGAACATTGTTAAAAAAATTATCGCGGCAATCATTGGCACAGGAGTAATAGGAATTCTATTGAAAAAGAAACTAAGCGATTCCTATTATTCTCAAGTATTTAAGAACGAAAGAGAGGACGATCGGCATCCGTGTGATAACTACAACAGATAAGTTGGAGAGTGAGAACGCTTAGCGTTGTAGGCTGTTATTTTAGTGGGAGACTGAGCATTCAAATGCATGTGCTCATTTCGAGCACATCTTAGTACAGCTGTACTTTACTCATTCTCCTTCATCCTTTAGAAGTTAAATCATTTATTTTTAAAGAGTGAAAAATGTTGGGGACTTTTTCTGTTCCTGCGTAGAATTGTATCTCTCATCAAATAAATAGAGATTAGTAATGAGGTTACTCCTCCAGAAAATGATCCGAAGGGAATTATCTTAATCAAAGATGCATTTAGGACTCGTCTTGCTGTGTGATGCTCCTGCATCGTAATTATTGAGTTTACTGTCTGCTCTTTTAAAGGCTCCAAGATATGTTTTGTATACTCAAACGAGAATAAGAGAAGTCCGAATCCTAAAAAAGCGAAGGTAGCTGCGCGAGATGGCCTTACAATGCTCCATATAATAGAGATAATTAGTCCTAAAAAGTAGCTCAACGCCCAAAAGTTGTGAAGAATAGTTAACTCTGTAGTTACTGCAATATTTTGTTGAAGTTCAGGATTGATTGGTGGCATATAGTAATTTTATCAGAAAAGCAGCCTCATAGTTTGATAAAATGAGTTATTAGTAAGTTTTATATACATTTGGAAGCATTTTTACTAAATCACTGGGTCGATCTCATCTTTGTTGCTGTTATTGTTGGTTTTTCTTTAACGGCCAGAGGGTTGTTATCGACTGTCCTTGAAATCATGAGTTTCCTGATTTCCTTGCTGTTCTCATATAGATTTTATACTATTTTCGGGTCGTTGTTGACATATTTTTTTTCAACACCAAAAGGAATAGCTAATGCGGGAGGATTTTTTATAGCGTGGTCAATTATCGAGCTTATTTTATATTTTATTATCTACTTTATCTCTCATCGTTATCTTCTTAATATTCATATGAACTCTCTTAACAAAAAGCTTGGGTATTTTGCAGGTGTATTCCAGGGACTATTTATTTTCTTGTTTCTAATTAGTATTGTATTTGCTTTACCTGTGAGAGGAAACATTAAAAATGATATTTTAAACTCACACTCTGGACCTTTTTTTGTCAATATGTCTCAATCGTTGCAGATCAAGAGCAAGAATGTTTTTGGAGGAGCTGTTTCGGAAGCTCTCAACTTTCTCACAATCAAGCCTCACTCTAACGAGTCTGTAGCACTAGACTTTAAGTTAAACCCCTCTCAAATGAGTGATGATGAATCTTCGGAGAATAAAATGATTGGTTTAATAAACCAGGAAAGACTAAAAGTGGGTCTTTCGGCTTTAGAAATGGACTCAGACTTACGATCTTTAGCTAGGTCCTACGCCCAAATCATGTTTGCTAACGGTTTTTTTTCTCATGTATCTAAAGTAGACGGAAGCGCTCCGGGCGATAGGGCAGATAAAGCAGGAATCCATTATCAGGTTCTCGGTGAAAATCTTGCCTTTGCTCCGGATGTTTACCTCGCTCATCAAGGCCTGATGAACTCTCCTGGTCACCGGGCAAATATTTTAGGTGCAGACTATGGAAAAGTAGGGGTTGGAATTATTGATGGAGGGGTCTATGGCAGGATGTTTGTACAAGAATTTAGCAATTAACTGAATAAATCGAGCTGAGGATCTTCTGGTGTCTTCTTACTAACTTTAGGCTCAGGACTATCGATAAGTGAAGTATATTGAACAGGTTTATTATTATTAGCACCATATATCCTTCCAATCAAAGAATATAGCTCTAATTTTTGTAACGCTTCTCTCATCTGAGGTTTAAATCCATGATACTCTGATTCAGTTATCCCCCACTCGACTTCAACATCTTTAAGAATAGTTGCGAGCTGTTTAGACATCTTTATACTCTCAATATTGTCAAGGACTAGACTCTTTACTCTTCCTTCCTCAAGCTCATCTAAATTATTTAATAGGTTCTCGACTGTCACAAACTTTTGGAGTAATTTTACTGCAGTTTTTGGACCTATACCTTTTGCACCTTTATAATTGTCAGAAGCATCTCCCATTAACGCTTTAAGGTCAGGAATCTGTTTTGGCAGAACTCCATACTTTTCTAGCACATTTTGGGTATTATAGATGGCGATTGAGCTCACACCTTTCAATGGAGTAATCACAAAGACATTTGAGTCCACTAACTGGAGAATATCGCGGTCACCGGTCAGAATAAAAACTCTCATATGAGGTTCCTTTTTACATTTTTCTGCAACCGTACCTATCACATCGTCTGCCTCAAAACCAGGCCTTTCCAAGCGAGTTATTCCTCCAATATCAAGAAGTTCTTTCACGATAGGAAACTGCAGCCCCATCTCATTTAGCATCTTCGGTCTATGTGCTTGGTATTCTTTCATGAGTTCTTTCCTAAAAGTTGGCTTTGGAGTATCAAAGGATACAATAATATGTGTGGCTTGAAAGTCTGAGATGGCTTTGTGGAGCATGGTAAAAAAGCCGTAAACAGCGTTTACAGGAACGCCTTCTTTAGTTGCAAGTGGTGGCAGTGCATGAAATGCGCGATGCATAACTGCGTTTCCATCGATAAGAAGTAGGGTATTCATCATAATATATTAGCACATCTTGATCACTCTTAAGAATACAAAGTCTCTTTGGAGTTAGGGTTTTTCTTAACACCCACAAGTTTTTCAAATTCATCCTGATCCATTGTTTCTTTTTTCAATAACTCTTCTGCTACTTTATCAAGCAGCGGTTTATTTGCAATAAGGACTCTATTAGCTTCCAGGTAGGCCTGATCTAGAATTTCTTTAATCTCTTTGTCAATCTGCCCTAACATGTCCTGGGAGATACTGCTTTGTTCATAGTAACCTTTTCCCCACTCGGTAACATCCATTGAAGGCCCATAGTTCACAGGACCTAGTTTGCTCATTCCATACTCCATAACCATTGCTTTTGCGACGCGTGTAGCCTGATCAAAGTCATTTGCGGCTCCTGTTGTCACTTCATCGAAGATCAATTTCTCAGCTGCTCGTCCACCCATCATATAAGCGATTTGCTCAAGTAGGTGAGTCTTTGTCTCATGGACCTTGTCTCTTTCAGGAGGAATTAAGGTATATCCAAGTGCCATTCCTCTCGATACGATCGATATTCGGTGAACTGAGTCTGTGTGCGGTAAAAAGTGCGAAACAATTGCGTGTCCTGCCTCGTGATACGCAGTAAGTTTTTTGTCATAATCAGACTGAAGTCTATTCTTCTCCGGTCCGAGTTTCACTTTTAGAGCAGCCTCTTCAATATCATTCATTGTAATTTTATCTCGTGCTTCTCTTGCTGCATAAATTGCTGCTTCATTCAACATATTTTCAAGGTCGGCTCCGGAAAAACCCACTGTTCTTTTGGCGACCTTGTCCCAATTAACATCATCAGTGAAAGGCTTATTTTTCGAGTGAATTTTCATGATAGACTTCCTTCCTTCAAGATCTGGATAGTCTACAATAATTCTTCTGTCAAATCTTCCTGGACGAAGAAGTGCTGGATCTAGCAGGTCTCCTCTGTTTGTTGCAGCGATAACCACGACCTGTTCCGTTGGAGCAAATCCATCCATTTCAACGAGAATCTGGTTTAATGTTTGTTCTCTTTCATCATGAGACGGCATTACACCTGTTGATCGAGCACGTCCAACCGCGTCTATTTCGTCGATAAAAATAATAGATGGAGCTGCTTTTTTAGCAGTCAAAAAAAGATCACGAGCACGGGCAGCTCCGATACCGACAAGCATCTCCATGAACTCAGAGCCTGCGATAGAAAAGAATGGTGTGTTTGCTTCACCTGCAACTGCTCTTGCAAGGAGAGTCTTTCCGCAGCCTGCAGGGCCAACGAGAATTACGCCTTTAGGTGTTCGAGCACCTAGTTTTTTGTACTTTTCAGGATGTCTGAGAAAATCTACGACTTCCTCAAGTTCTTTTTTAGCTTCATTGACACCAGCAACATTATTAAACGTAACCTTTGGCATATCTTTAGAGAACTTTTTAGCTTTTGATTGTCCAAACGAAAAAACAGAGTCCTGAGCACCTTTTGCCTGGCGGAAAAGTATATAAAGAATTCCAACTGTGAGTAGAGCAGGGATTATATTCGAGAGAAAGTTTAAAAGATTTGTGGATCCTACGGTGTCTTTAATCTCGATTTTTACTTTATTGGGATCAACTCCATAATTTTTAAGTATTGTGGTTAAGTCTGCACTATTTTCTTTATAACTCTCAACTTTTTTATTATTTTCATAGAAGGCGGTGACTTTATTATTTTCTACTTCCACTTTTTTAACTTTGTTAGATTTGATATCCTGTACAATTTGTGTAAATGGAACGGTATCCTGCTGTTTTGTAATATCGCCGGTTGCAATCGAATAAATGTAAAATATGAAAAGTAAGCCAAGAAGGGTTGCTAAAATATTTTTTAAGTTAAATTTAAATTTAAATTGAGGCAGTTTATTTTTTTGTGTTTTATTTGATGATTTTGAGGAATTGGTGTTTGCCATAGGATAATTTTATCAGATTTTTGGTAAAATTGACAACATAAATTGAGGAATATTGTGGGAACTAGGGAAAAGTTCCGTTTTTACTTTTATATAATAAGATCATTATTTGTTCATTAAATATACATTCTATGAACATCAAAAAGAAAAACTAAAACTTTGTTTTGGATGATTAAAATCGATCAGTAAATAATATGAAAATTATACAAGTAACCAGTAGCAACCAAAAAATGGTTATACAAGAAGTTCAGCAAATCCTTAGTGAAGGTGGTTTAGTTGTAGCTCCATGCGATACTGTCTATGGACTGTTGGTAGATGCTACAGATGTAAATGCGGTAAACAAACTTATACAGTTTAAAAATCGCCCTGCAGGTAAACCATTCTCAGTTTTCGTATCTGATATGAAAATGCTTGAAGATAATGTGAAAGTATCTTTAACCCAGAAAAATACTCTAAATAATCTGCTTCCAGGTCCTTTTACTGTAGTCTTACCTTCAAAAGGAAAGGTTTCTAGACTGATCGAATCAGAAAATGGTGGCCTAGGAGTTCGCTTTGTAAACTATTCTCTGACTATACAGATAGTTAAGAAGTTTGGTAAACCTGTGACTGCGACTTCTGCAAATTTAGCTGGGAGATCTCCACATTACTCGCTTAACTCATTTCTGGGAAGCCTATCTGAAAGTAAAAAAAATTTAATCGATTTAGTAATAAATGCTGGTCAACTCTCGCACAATAAACCATCGACAGTTCTAGATTTTACATCAACAACAGTGAAGATTTTAAGAGAGGGAGATATTTCTGACAAGAAAGTAACCCTTTTCACCTCAAAAAATGAGAATGAAACTAAAAAAATAGCAAATAAAATTTTCAACTTGGCAAGCAAGTCTGTAATAGATAATAAACCGCCTGTTTTTATCCTAAAGGGTGAGCTCGGAGCAGGTAAAACTATCTTTGTGAAAGGCATTGCAGAAAGCTTAGGAATTCATAATATTATCTCGCCTACATTTACAGTTTATTACGAGTATGAAGTGAAAAAAAGTAACAGA
>JBBRMU010000022.1:0-19500 GCA_038230655.1 Patescibacteria group bacterium
ATCATTCCAACATTCATGGTTTGACTCCCTTGATCAAATTGAATATAATTATCGTACCCATTACTCATTTTAAATAATATGAAACAAAAAATAACTCCGTTTTTATGGTTTAATAACAACGCCGAAGAAGCAATTAATTTTTATACTTCTTTATTTAAGAATTCAAAGATTATCAGCATAAACCGTTACGGAGATGAAGTACCTGGAATGAAGGGAAAGGTATTAACAGCTATCTTCGAGCTAAACGGACAGGAATTTATGGCCATTGATGGTGGTCCTCAATTCAAGTTTACTGAAGCAATCTCAATGTTTGTGGACTGTGAAGATCAAGAAGAAGTCGATAAACTGTGGAATAAACTTACAGGCGGAGGCGAAGAATCACAGTGTGGCTGGCTAAAGGATAAATTCGGTTTATCATGGCAGATTATTCCTAAAGATTTAGGAAATTTGTTGAGTGATCCAGATGCTGGAAAAGCACATCGAGTAATGATGGCAATGCTAAAGATGCATAAAATTGATGTAGCAAAATTAAAAGAAGCATACGAACAAAAATGATTAAGATTTTTGCTGTGAAATTTCTTTCATTCTAAAATCAACGATTTGTTTTATTAAGTGATAAGGAACTGGTCTTTCTATTGGGAAGTGTACTGAGCCCTTTGTTACTTTGTACCGAGATAATTCTTTCTTAAAGGCTTCATTGCCTGACGGTGTAGCATAAAACCCAATATGCTTTTTCCAGGAGGCGTAGTATACTAAAATTTTTCCCTTAAGTTTAAATGCAGGCATTTGATAACTTATTACCTCTACAGCATCAGGAGCGGATTCCAGTATTGAGTATCTTATTTTTTCAAGGATACCTTGAACATCTTTCGGAAAGGTTGCAATGTAGTCATCAACCGTTTTAAATTGTTTTTTGGCTGTATCCATGTTGTCTATATTATATCCGAAAATCTAGTTTTCCAAGTAGCATATTGAGGAGTTAGAACTAAATTATCTTACTCCCGAGTTAAAGAAAGTAATGGAGATTTAAAAAATGATTTCTCCAAAATTAATTATGTAGATTTTAAGCACGAACGATTGGTTGAAGCATGCCAATTATGTTACCTTCAGAATCTCGACAGGAAGCATACTCTCCGATTCCAGGTATGGTCATTTGTTCACCGACTATCTCTCCACCTGCTGCTTTAACAGCTTGCATGCTCTCTTTAAGGTCGTCTACGGAAATTACCAGATGCGGAGCTTTGTTTAGTTCATCATCTTTGTACTCAAAAAAACCTCCATTAATAGCTCCTGGCGTTTTAGACATATTGTTTTCATCAGTTTCGGTGGTTCCTGCTAGAACATAATCTCCCATTTCAGCACCTAGCTGCTTCATATTCCAACCAAAAGCTTTAGTATAAAACTCAGAAACACGTTTTCGGTCTTTCGCAGGCATTTCAAAGTGGACTACTGGATTCATTTTCATAGATTACTATAATTATAACATACATGATCAGGAATATCTCAAATTTAACTTATCCGGTGGACAGTGTTAAAACGTTTTGTCATAACACAATAGTAGTTTTTGTATTGTCATATAAAAAATATCATAGTTTTCGATTGGAGAAGGTTAGATGTGGAAAAATAGAGGTGTTTCCTGTTAGACGAAGTTAGAATTTATTTTATATCGTTCGTCTTTTTCATAAACTGAAACGATTTTTCAATCAATGTCGCGAGTATCACTTGGTCTATATCAGTAAGATTATTGACGTACAAACAGCCACCGATTCCACCACTTGTCTTGTGTTTACCCAATTTTTCCAGTAAGGCTGAGCTCTCATTATTACCATGCATTATATATAAAGTTAAATTTTGCTTCCTGGGTGAAAATCCAACTAATAACCAATCACCTTCTTGTGCACTTCTTTCCGACTTGTAGTGATACATTCCAAATCCCACGATGCTTTCTCCCCACATAACAGCTTTTTCTCCAGTAATCTTCTCAAACAGTTTAAGAAGAGTAAAACTGTCTAGTTTTTTTTGCTCTGGTTCAACTTTGTTCAGAAAATCCTTGACACTTTGATTTGTAGCTTTTGTTTTTGGTTCTGCCATAGGAAAATTATACCAGAGCAGGAAATTCTAAGCTGCTTTAACACATTATGAGATTTTTGACCGTTTACTTAACACATATTTTACAGAGGGACTTAGCTGTTTATCCGTACGATGCATACAACCCAGCCAGCAACATGGACGGCGCTTGCCCTCCAGAAGTTCCGTACGTGTCCTTTTAACATGTTCTTTTCTCGTCTCTGGCTTCTTGACGAATTCAACCCAACAAATCCACTCATTGCGCGCGAGTGGCGTAAGATTCTCCCATGCTGAGAGTACTTTGGGATTAGAAATTAGAGCTTCTCGCAGATCCACTGGGACATTATGCACTACACCATTTGAAATATCTTTTTTAGTCATAGAGTTATTTTAACAAATCCTCTGAGCATACACCAAACTATTGAGTGATTTTCCAGAGTACTAAATGCAGAGGTTCAACTGATACTTTCTGGTGGACTATATGAAAAAATTTTATTTGGCTCTTAATATGTGGAGCTTTCAGAGGTAGGAGCATGAGAAACAACAATTTTTATCTTACTTCGAACCATAAAGGGCGCTTCTCTTTTGAATCTCCATGATTGTAATTAACTGTTATTTCTTCATCTTTTTTAATTTCTTTTATAGCGATAAAATCTATTATTTTTTCACTTAATCTCGATTTATAATGTGCGTTCGGAGTGTAAGAATGATTATAAATTGAACCAAAACCAAGTGTTATGACTTGTCGTTGTTTGTTTTTACCAAAAAAATATATATAACTCACAAGCATTGTTTCATTTATTCTTGGTGAGTCATATTCTGAAATTTCAATAATCGGACAACTTTCAATAATCTCGCCTTCGTTAATTATAACTTGTGCGAATACTCCACGACCAGCTTTGGATATTTTTGATTGAGAGATATATATTTTACTCGCAGGGAACAATTTATTCATGTAGAAAGTATAACATGCACTTCTTTTTAACTTTACTCCCTATGGTTTGTCCTCTTAAAGGATTGACTATGTAAGAATTTATTTTAAAATTCTAAAAAAATACAGAATTAGAAAAATAGATGTGATGCCCATGAAAATGCCTAGAGTTTGAAGGAAAAGATTAACTGCAATTTTTTTCTTTCCATCAAGATAAAGTTGAAGTGGTTGAAAAAGGAAAATATAACCCATCATAGCTGCTGAGACAGTAAAAATAGACAAGAAAGCGATCGGTGCAAACACAGAATCTTCTTTAGGAAGATTCTTAGTTCCATAAAACATTACCGAAGCAACTATGATAATGTACAAAGCTGCCGCTGTTGCGTTAATAAATGGCTTTTTTGTCATATATGATCTTATTATAACACTTCTGAAATCTGGCTCTCTTCTGTTGATGCACTACAAACTTATCTTATAGAAGCCGAGAAAAATATGAGACAGCTTTTAGACACCAGAATTCGTTCTTGTAACACTAAATGTAATACTTGTTCTTATAGCGGTAGTTTCTTCAGTTTTAATTCTTTCAAGTTTTATGTTCTCTGTATCTATGTTTTCAAAAAATCTTTGGCCTTTTCCAAGGAGGATAGGCATAATATCTACTTGTAATTCATCGCATAGTCCCGCATTAAGGCATTGCAGATTTAGGTTTAGTCGTTTTTACCACATGACCATTATAACCTATCAAAATAGGTTATTCAAAGAGTGCCCGTGCTTGCTTACGGGTAATGGGTTCACCTTCTAGCCTCATAGTAGAGTACAAATCTTCCGCAAGAAGCTTATTTATATCCGGCCTTTTACCCATACTAAGATAGCGTTTCTGATACTTTTCAAACGCTTTAATAAGGGCTTTGTTTTTGTGAACTAACTGTTGAACTGTCATGTCTTATATTATACCAAATTTTATTATTAGAATTCAGGGATTTAGCTCATATTAGCTCATTTCGAGCAAATACCCATCCTGTTTAAGTGGATGGGCTTTTATAAAAAAAACTACAGATGACGTACTACCTGAGGAACACACCCCCAAGATATCATTACTATTAGTTGGATGGTTATCGTTCACGTTGAATCCATTCTCATTAAAGTTACCTATATATACTCTATTACCGCCGGACGACAACGTCATTTTCATCTGATACCGTACTCAGCACTGGAGATTTATTTTAAACAAATATTTCCCCTGTATTTTATTTGGTTCCGATAGTATCGAAACTCAAGCACCAGACAAGTAGTTTCATCACTGTTTTGATCCATTCTTCTATCTAGCAATACTAAATAGAACTCTAGGATTGATAAAATAGTGTAAGCAAAGACCTTAACCCATAAGTTAAAATGCATTATTTACTTTCTTAATTTCTATTGTACACTATGAACTGATTTAATCCATCCGCCTAACATTCTGCCAATTTCCTGAAGGAGCTCTTCAAGGATCGTATATTTTTTATTGTCAATAATCTTTAGATCCTTACCTAAGCGAAAATACACTTTTAATATATCCAATTTAATACTTGTTTCTCGAAGGGGAGCCAATTTTTCGGCCTTTGATACGCTACTTGCTTTAATGATTCCTTCAAGCAATTCTAAAAGAACTAATTCACATTTCTGTCCCAACGTGTAACGGTCTTTTTTGGGCAATGAGAGAAGATAAGAATAAAAAATCTTATATAATTCGTATATTTTTGCAAATATTGGAATATCAAAATTAGAAGTTGCAAAGGGTGTTGGAACATGAAAGTCTACCATAATATATACGATAATCTTATCACGCTAGAGAATATTTTTCTCAGTTATTCTGAATTTAAAGAAGGAAAGAAAAAGACTAAGGCTCTTATTATATTTGAAAGACACCTCGAGGATAATCTTTTTTCCCTTTATGAGGAGTTACAAAACCGGACATATACACCAGGCTCATATACTGGGTTCTTTATTACCGATCCAAAAGTACGACAAATACATAAAGCCAGCATTAAAGATCGAATTGTCCATCATATCGTGAGTCGCGGGTTAGAAGAAATTTTTGAACCGACATTTATTGCTCATTCATTTTCCTGTCGTAAAAATAAAGGAACACATAAAGGAGTTATGAGTTTATATGCATTTGCTCGCAAAGTTAGTAAAAACAACACTCGAGCTTGTTGGGCCTTAAAGTGTGATATTAGAAAGTTTTTTGCATCGGTAAATCATGAAATCCTTTTCAAAATTCTTTCAAAAAAAATTGATGATACTGACTATCTTACAATTTTAAAGAAGATAATCGACAGCTTTAATTCTGGTGAAATAAACAGAGGTTTACCTATTGGGAATCTCACCTCTCAATTTTTTGCAAATATTTATATGAATGAATTTGATCAGTTTGTAAAACATCATTTAAAGATTCAGTATTATCTGAGATATACTGACGATTTCATTTTTTTATCAGAAGATAAAGCATATTTAGATAACTTACTTCCGAAAGTGAAGGAATACGTCAAAGATAGTCTTGATATAGAACTTCATCCTCAAAAGATAATTATGAGTAAATATGAAAAGGGAATAGATTTCTTAGGATATATCGTTTTCCCTTATCATATTTTGCCAAGAACAAAAACGAAAAGAAGATTACTGAAAAAAATTAAACGAAGAATAGAGGCATATCAAAAAGGACAGATATCGCATACAAATCTAGAGCAGACTGTTCAATCATACTTAGGCTATTTAAAACATTCTAGCTCGTACAAACTACAAAAAGTAATAAAAGATCTTATAGTGTTAGAGATCGCAGAAAAAAAATTCGAGTCCTAAAGGACTAAGAATCCAAGAAGACAAAGATCAAGAAAAACAAAAGTAACAACTTATCAAGAAATCAAGTACCTATAGTAACTACTTTGAGGAACACACCCCCAAGACATCATCACTATCAGAGGGACGGTTACCGTCCACGTCGAACCCATCCTCACTAAAGCCACCTACACATACTCTATGACCGCCGGACGACAACGCGTTTCCCCAATCATATTTATCCTCTAGTATTTTTTTACTGGTTGTTGAATGGTAAAGCATAAGATCCCATGCTGTTTCAACTGCTTCTCTTCGTCTTTCATCTGCGCCAAGTAATGCCTGCTGCTGGTTCCAAGTTTTATTAGTCGATCCTGGTATAACTTCCTTTGTTGGCATAGCAAATCCGCCCTTCATTTGAGCTTTTGCAAATGGTTCTGAATCATGCCAGTCCTGATCATAAAAGATAGCACCAGTACCAAATGGGTTCAAGGATGTCCCTGTAGTGCTTTTAAACAGCTGTCTTAAGCTAAGAAGAGTAATTGGTTGTCGTACGCCATTGAGTGTCATAAATTCTGGTCTACGAACAAATAAGCGTGCTTTTCCTTGCTTTTCATCTTCTTTTGCAGTTTCTATATAGTCTTCTTCATAAGGAGTGTCTATATCAGGAAGCTCGAATTGTACGCTTACTCCTATTGCTTTAAATTTATCTTCCATCAAATGAATAGCTTCTTCACCTAAGAAATCTTCTCCGAATAGTTCTTGTGCCCGTTCAAGAGCAATATTTCTAAAGTCACCTTGTTCAAGTTGTGATTCTTCAATTTTTCTATGGAGTGCTTCATCTTTTCGACCTGTATCAATTCTGACAACTAGTTTCCCTTCAGAATCCTGGCCAATAAATCGTAACTTTTCTCCTGATAGTACAAAACGAGAGCCATTCTTTAACGATATCTCTTTTCCATTTTGTTGAAAAGTAAATATGCCAGGTATTATGTTTTCTCGTGAGCCATCTTCAAAAATAAGTAACCTATCTTGATTTTGTGTATGCTCAACCTTAGGTCTAGCTTCTTGAACTGGGGCTTGGTCAATAATACGATATGGTTGAGGAATTCTCGGTGATAGATATCCTATGTCTTTTGGAGTGAGAGGGACAGCTGTTTGTAACTCTACTTTCTGTTGGGCTGTGAGAGGATCTAGAAGATGAAAATGGTTGAAAATAGCTTTAATTTTATCTCTGTCTCCCGCGTCAGTTTGATCTAAATAGAGATTAATTTTATTTTGTACCCATTCAGTAAAATTTTCGGTTTGGAAATCTGGATTATCTTTTTGAGTTCGTTCTTTAAAACCTGTCATCCAACTTGCCAGCTCTCCTAAGGTAATGGTTGATGTGGCTAGAGTTAATAGTTCACCATTTGCAGTTTGGTCAACTTCTACTGTACCATTTGGGTTTGTTTTAAAACGTAATGCGCTTGAAGGAATAGTATCTGCATTTCCATAAATAAAGGCGTCTTGTACAGCTCTGATTGCAAAACTTAGCCGATAGGCTACTCCGTGTCGTGGATCATTAGATTGCTCAATAAGTTTCTTATCTTGTATTCCAGTTCTACCATCAGGTAATTTTTCTGGGACTGCATCTTGATTTTTTGCATATGCTGGTGCTAGTTCGTTTCGGGCAATGGCAATATGATTATTGTGATCCATGAGAGTAGCTAACATAAACTCATATACCTCTGGATTGTCATGAGTCATTGGAGGATAATCTACGGGAATTGTTGCAAGCTCACGACGCAAAGCTGGATCTGGTTCTTGTCTATCTGGATATCTTGGGCCTACTGGATTTGTTGTCCAAATTGAAGCAAATCCCGGAAGGACAGGTTTCCCTTCAAGCTGATCACCAGGTCTTTTTTGCCGTAGTTCTTTAATAAGAGCATATCCTTGTGAGCCAAGTCTTCCGGACTCATCAAAACGAACAATTCTGCCCGTTTCATGACTAGGAGCGGTTTGTCTAGAATCATCATAGCCAGTTGCAGCTTCCATTACTGGTTTATAGGCATCATAGCTACCACCAGTTACCGGATCAATTTCTTTATCGGAGACAAGATCTCGTACACTTGTTCGTTCGCTACAGGCTACATGAGTTGGTTGTTCTCCTGTTAACGTGAGAGCCGCAGCATCGGCAAGTTCAGACTTTCCGGTTCCTGCTTCACCTACTAATAAAGGCCATCGTCCATTTTGAAGTCCTTGGACAGTCTTTTGATATAACTCTTCTCGAGATTCTAACCATACAAAACCATCAGCTTCATGTTGGCTATGCATTTCAACTAATCGTTCATAGTTAATTATGGCTGCCACATCAGTATTTTCAGGCGTATGGAGAAGATTATTTAATTTCAAAATGTCTTCTCGTTGTTTTCTAAGACTGATTAACTCTTGAGCTAATCTTTGGGTCCTACTTCGAGTCGCCTCTACTCTGTCTGGGCGGGTAACTCGGCGTAAGAAAAGATCTTGAGTATTTTGTTGAAATGCTTGTCTCCTTTCCTCAATCGTTTGATTAATACGTTCCCATTTTTGTCCTTGCTCGCTTAATCTATAAACATGAATATCATCACGAGCTTCAGAGTATCGTTCTGCTGCCATGTGCTGAACTTTTGGGTCGGACCAAAGTGTGCTAATCTCACTTAACAGATAAGGATCAATAGGTTCTGGAGTACTTTCGGGATCTTCACGTTCTTCACCTTGGATTTCCTTTAAAGCTTGTCTATGAGCCATTAATTTTTGATAGAGGAGATCAGTTTTTTCTCGTGTACTAAGTGCGGCATATACTTCATTTAAATCCTCAAATTCAAAGTTAGGATCAACAGGTAAAACGTGCTGTTCTACATATCTATGCATTAGAGCTTCTCTTCTTGATTGTTCGCTTGGCTCTTGGCTCATAAAATCAAGATGAGCGAGGAGACTCGTGTTATTAGGTTGATTATTTGGTTTGTCAGGCGATGGTAATGGTTTATATCCAGCTTCTGTATCCATACTATATTCTATTATATTCAGGAAAACTTAGAAATGATAGCATCTGTGAATCTTTCAACATTTTTTCTGCTTTTTTCAGGGAAAAGCTTTATAGCTTCTCTGACTAAATGTTTAGCCACAATTACGGGTAAATCATTGATATCTGTCGCTATATCCCCACGACTATACGGAGTATCAAAAATAAGGGGTACTTGTGCGGCAGTTTCTGTGAGTCCTACACCAACAACTACTGTACCCATTTCTCCTAATGCTTGCGCTAACCGTTTAACACTTCGTTCATCATCTGGCATTCCATCAGAACAGGCAATAATCATACGTAATCTATCATCTACTTTCCCCTGAGCTTCGAGTTCTGCCTTTTCATCTCTAATTTGGTCATGAATATATTGTAAAGAAGCTGTATCTCCATTTCCCATTCCCTGATTTCCAAGACTTTGCCACATACGTAGTTTATCGACTGAAGTAAAATCCCCCGAAAGAGGTTTGTCTACATCAATATCGTTACTCCCTCTAAATGAAATTGCCTCTGATCGAACGGATAAAGGAAGAGCCATACCATTGTTTCTTTGTAAATTTTGCTGGAAACGATAAAGTGAAGAAAAAATAAGGTATTCTGCTTGGCGTTGGATCTTCCATTTTTGCTCGCCGTCAACAGTATTACTCATAGATCCTGATTTATCTCCTACAATATATATATCAAGACCTCCAAATTCTTTTTGTTCAGCAGTAGTATCAGTTTCTTTTTGCCGAGATGCAGGATCACTCTCACCTGCTTTTAAACCAATTTTATGAGTGACAATATCTTCTATATCTTCTCCTCCTTCTCTTTTGCGTAGCAGACCGGTATAGTCGGGAGTGCGTACCGTTCGTGATTGAACGATTTGATTAAATAAATTGGTTAGTACGTCAATTACTTTTTCTCCGTTTGGTAAGGTTATATTTTCAGCAGCTTTAATTTCTTTAACTATTTTTCTTGCTTCAGCTAGTTCTAGACCTGCCTCTTGAGCAATGAGTTTTTCTTCATTTGAATAGCTTAATTTTTCTGTTAATTCAGCAAGCTTTTCTTCCAACTGGGCGAGTTCTTCATCTGTTGGTCCAAGTTCTTCTTGCTCACCATAATCACCAGGAGTTGCATCTCCATCCTTTTTATCTTCATCCAGTTGAGGATCTCCACGAGGAGTTGCGTCAACGCGTATCCATTTTTGTTCTTCATTATCCCAGATCTCACTCCACCCATGACCGGTACCACTCGTAATTCTTGAATTCCCTTCTTGATCCTTCCCTTTAACCATGTGGCCAACTACATGGCGAACAGGAATCCCTAGTTGAGCGCATAGGCCAGCAAAATAGGTATTTGCAACATCACAGTCAGCTTGTTTCAGCTCATCGATTGCACCAATATATCCTTTTGGATGAGAATCATACACTGAGTTATATGAACTATCATTTGAATAGGTTAAACGTCTCATCGTATAAGCAGCGAGAGCTCGTGCTTTCCCAATATTTTGTTTAGGTGAATTTCTTAATTCTTCCAACTTTTGTTGCGTTTCTTCTGATAGAACACCAGGTATATGAAAGGCTTGGGGAATCTGATCTCCATGAAAACGCTCTTTTTTCTCCAAAGTGAAAGATATAGGATCATCTTTTTTAGCGGTTAATGTAGCGACTCTTGCTATATAATCTCCATTTTGGTCCATCATTATTCTGACACGACGACTTCCAGCCACTAATGAATGAGTATATGGCACAGGAATCCGCACCCATTGACCCGAGGGAATTTGAGCTTGTATTACTGTACGTCTATCAGAGCTTAATCCTGTTTCATCTATATCAACATTTATATCTGTATATTTATACTCACTTTGTCGCCATGTATTTCGTTCAGAATCCCATGTATCAAACGATTGTTCTTTGAAATATCCTCCATATGCAGGAGAAATAGTCCAGATAGCTGATGCAATATCTCCTTCTTTTAAACGTTCCATTTCGTCCATTCCCGGTTTACTCTCATCACGTGCGGCAGGAGGAGTTGAGGGTTCATCTTGATTTTGGGAATCTCCACCGTCATCTTGTAGAGCTTTATCTCTTCTATCTAATGCTCGTCTTCCCTGGAGTTCAGATACAACTCTCGTATCCATTCTATTTTGTTTTACACTAAATGGAACTTGAGGATCAAGTAGTAACTCCAAATCTCCTGACTTACGTAATGCCTCGAGTTGGCTTGTTGTCATTTCAAATTGCGGGGTATAATTCTTCCCTTGCATTTGAGCTAGAAGACTTGAATATAAATCTGCTACTCGAGGAGACATAGATTGAATTGCAGGTGTTAAACGATCAACTAAGGCAGCATTCATCTCATCTGAGGCCCGGGCTCCTGTAAGAGCACTAGCAGATTCGAATAACCTGTAAAATGGGGCAAAAGAAGATTTTTGTGAGTTAGATCTCCATGAACGCAATTTATTTATTTCTGACAAAGCTTGAGCTGCATCTTCATAATTATCAGTATTTAAACGTGATTCCCAATCTCCATGTAAAATAGTGGTTAGTTGTTGATCAGGAGAAGTCTGATTTTCTTCATTTCGTGGTTGATCTTGTGGTACTGGAAATTGATCTCCTAATTCAGGCATATTACTCATTTTAATCTATATTTGTTTTTTTGTCTTTCTATCTTAATTTTTTATAGCTATGCTTTAAAATAACTTAAGTATAATTCAATATATGCAGATAAATGGAATTACTCATATAAAACAACAAACTCCTATGGGGTGTTTTATCGCAAGTCTTCGAATGGTACTTCAATGTTGGGGTTTGAAGGTGACAGATGAAGAAATTGACCAAGTAGTGCTTAAAGATGAGAAAGGTGGATCTTACTTAACTGAACTGGCTTGGTTTGCAAGAACTAAAGGATTTCAAGTTGACTGTTTTGCATATAATCTGTCACTTCTTGACCCTCAAGATGGTGTACTATCTTCAGATATTTTAATTGCTAAATTACAAAAGAGATATGAAGAATATAAAAGCGAATGGCACAAGACACTATGTGCCTCAACAATTAGATGTCTGAAAGCAGGAGTGCACTATATTATTAAAAAGCCATCTCTAGAAGATATGAAGTCTTATCTTCAGAAATCTATTCCACTTATTGTTACTGTTAATTTCACTGCTCTTTATAATAAAAAAGGAGATCCGTTTGCCGGTCATGATATAGTAGTAACTGGAATAGAAAATAATACTGTCAATTATATAGATCCTTTATATGGTGAAGAAAAAACTTCAGATGTTGAGAATTTTATCTTCGCACTTATGCAGAGGAGAATCGTTGAGGCAAGTGCGTATATGATCGCTGTTTACAGAATTTAATTTTTCTTCGAAAAATTCGTAAATCTAAAGATTTTTTTTATTCATCTGTTTTAAATTGATCTTTCTTTATTCCTTTATCTATAAACTCATTATATCTCGCTATATAATAGTAGAAGACTATACCTTCTTCATCATACAGTCTCTTTAGTTGACGTAATATTGTATTTCTGGATTTATCGGTTTCTACAATGAAAAGAGTATAAGGAGTTGTATTTTGTGATCTACTTTCTATATAAGATCCATATTGTTTAACTTTTGCTTCTATAGCAAATGGTGGTACATTTTTTTGAAAAAGTTGACAGATAATACTTGTTTCATCTAGTACAAATCCACAATGGGGTGATAGTGTTCTTATAACTCCATTTATTGGAAAATCAGCTTGTGTATAGAATTTTAAAGTTGTCCCATAGTCTTTTAATAATCGAATGTATATATTTGCAATCATTACACAAAGTTCTTGAAAAGATCCTGTCCGCTTATGACCTTGATAGTATCTTTCAATATATTCCTTTTCACCTATCCCTTTTTCTCTTACATATTTGATACCATTTTTGGCTAGATAGTATAGAGCTGGTTTTGATCTGTCTGTATAGTTTTTTTCGTTATAGACTCTATTGATATATTGTTTTTGAGTTAAGTCATTGAGCCAGGTGGTAGTGCGTTTGTAATCTTTATGGTGAAGTAGAGTTTGAATTTGAAGTCGTGTCATGTATCTGAATTTAAGTATATAGGTAAGTATATCGTGTTGTTTGTTAGTTATGTGAGGTAGTGTCATAGTTTGTTTTGTTCCCTCCTATCCTCCCTAAGGGAGGAACATTTTTTGTTCCTTATTTATTTATAAATATAAGAACAGGAATTATATATTATAAAGGATTACTCTAACAATCTAAAATTGTATTTAACTTGACCTAACGGGATAGGTCAATTATTACTTCTTCTTGGCATCATCAATTTCTTCAAATTCGTTTGAGGTTTCAGTATCTGATGCTGTTTCTTTTTTGGATTCTATCGTCTTTACCTTTATTGATGATTCCTCGGTTTCTTTAGGAGTCTTAGTGCCATACGTTTGACGGGAATACTCAATTACTGCTTTGCGTATATTTTCATCATTTTCAACGGTAAATTTATCAACTACTCCGCTAAATGGCTCCTGAGCTTCAACAGCGTTTACTTTTATATAAAAGGTGTAAAGTGAGATATTACCTAACTGTTCTTTTTGAATCTTAGGAGCAAAAAAGGACTGTAATTTTTGCTGAGATTTGGGACTATTTGTTCGAAAGGCGATAATGGTTCCACTATTACCTATAATAGTTTCCAGTAAGTTATCATCAATTTGGGAGGTACTTTGATGAGCAAGAATTGTATCAAGATGATACTTACGGGCTTCTGAGAAAATCTGAGCGAATGCTGAAGTAGCAAAATGCTGAAATTCATCAATATATAAATAGAAATCCTTTCGTTCATCTTCTGGAATGGTGACTCGTTTTAAGGCGGCAAGTTGAATTTTGGCAATAATTAATCCTCCTAAAAATGCTTGTAAATCTTCTCCAGTTTTTCCCATAGAGAGATTACAGATTAAGATTTTTCCTGAGTTCATGATATCCTCAAAATTGATGGTACTTTTCTCTTTATTTATAATTTCTCGTATCGTTATACTCGTCATAAATTCTCCTAACTTATTTGTAATAGGACCAGTAACATCATTCTTTTGTGTTTGATTTAACTTTTCAAATACGTTCTTCCAGTAATCTATAACAACCTCATCTTTTAATTTATCTTTGGCTTTCTTTCTAAGGATTGGATCTGTAAGAAGTTTATTAAGCATTAAGAATGTTGGCGACTCAAGTTCAAATACAGTGAATAGTGCGTTTCTTAAGACATTCTCCATTCGATATCCCATTGTATCGGGATAGAGCTTTCTAAAAATAGAGATAATATTTGAAATAATTAGTTCTTTTTCTTGTTGTTTTTCAATATCAGACAATCCTTCAGGTAATTCTAGTAAGTTGATACTAACGGCATGCTTAATGTCATGAGGATTAATATACACAACATCTTTAATGCGTTCCTTTGGAATAATACCAAGTATGCGTTCAACGAGATCTCCATGAGGATCAAGAATAGCTATCCCTTTGCCGTTTATAACATCCTGATAAATCATATTAAGCATAAGAGTTGATTTTCCACTACCTGTCATTCCGGTAATATAAGTATGTGTTCGTCGTTGTCCTTTTGTTAATCCAATAGGCGTAATCGTCTCTCCATGGATATTTGTCGCAAATACAATATCGAGGCTACCATTAGCATTTTTTAGACTTAATGGGGCAGGAAGTTGTAATGACTTCACATCTTGAAGATCTTCCGTATCTGTAGTTGTTGAAAATGGGAAATGATAGAGAGAAGACATTTCAGATATAGATAAAATAGGATTTAATGAAAAAGACAGTAGTCGATGTTTTAGTTTAAGATAATTATATTGAGTAATAAGTCTATGTTTAATAGGAAATGATGAGATAGCTTTTAAACTCTGATACCCTGGATTTCTAAATGTAGAAAGGGTTGAGATGATTCCAATTTTTCTTGATAGTATATTATCTTTTTTTGAGCCTGTTATAAACAATCTGATGGTTGTTTCATATAAACTTTGATCGATTTTGCTACCCACCAGATTTTGTAAGTGAATTTGTCGAGGAGTTAAACTTTTAATTTGTTGTATTACCGGTGCTTGATAACCATACTGTCGTTTTTTAGGAACCATCTTGTCTAAGAGCCATTCATTTAGTGCTTTTACTATTTCCCATGCAATAGTAAAAATACCTAATAGTATGAATTTAGCTACTTTCACCCATGTATCTAACGTGTCATTTTTCATTGTTGATTCAATTTCTTTTGCTTCATGCATTCTTTTCCTAAGGTCATGAATATGATTTAAAACACCCTGATGGAATGTAGAATTTATCGGATTAGTAATAAACTGAAGTGAAATTAATTCATCAGAATCAAGTTTTGTCATTTGGCCAGTAATATAGGCGATGGGGTCGTATTTAGTTAATACATCTTGATCTTGGAGTGGTAATGGATACGGATGTGTTAATTTCAGATCAGCTATTGTATATTCCTTACTCTGGAGCTCCTCAAATGTTTGAGATAAATAGTCTTGAATTTGGTTAATTAATACTCCGGGAAGGTATGATCTAATATTTTTAGTTACAATGGGGACATCTTCTTCAGGAACGCAAAGTATATAGCGTATTCCATCTTCTTTGGTTGAGACAAGCTCATAGCTCATTCTTTTTTTCACTTTTAGCAATTTTTCGATAAAACTAAAATTATGTCCTAACGAGTGAAGTATCGTAAAAAGCTGCTTAGTAGAAAACGCCGACTGTAACGAAATTGAAGGAGGTTTTATTTCAAGTAAGATGGAACATTGCTTTAGCTGCTTTTTCATACTGAAATAACGAAAAATCCATAGTGCCAGAAGAAAAAGGATAAAAATGAAAAAAAGAATAGCGAATATATACCAGATAATAGGCGGTAGGTGGAAATGAAGATGATCTCTTATTGATGACCAAGAGTAAGAAGGAAGATTTTCACTCCAATTAATTGAACGATTAGTTACTATATGTATAGGACTTGGTGTTGTAGAAACTGGAAATATCATAATTCATTGATATAACAGTATAAATTGAAGGAATTGTATCAAACAATATCAAAGAAGTAAAGCTATTGTATAGGTTCCATACATATGGCACTTTTCAGGGAGAATAGATAACAGATAATCCATAGGTGTAATATTGTTCAGGCTTTTATGAACTCGTTTCGCATTGTACCACACTAAATACTCCATGAGATCGCGATTGAAGGCGACAAGACCTCTCCACTTGGTGTGAATATACTGTTCAACAAATTCTTCTTGGAGGGTGCGGTTAGCTCTTTCAACAAAGCCATTGATCTTTGGGCATCGGGGATAGATGAAGAGATGGGGAATATGTTTTTCTTCTAAGTAGCTATTAAAGTCTCCAAGATATTCCAATCCATTATCTGTTTGTACTGTTTTGACTCCATCTTGTATTGGATAGACTAACTCCAATCTCTTGAAGAAATCTCTGCCATGGTTACTGGTTAAGGTTGAATAGCCATAACTAAATTGGAATTTGAGTTTAATGTCTACTGCATTAAAGATATACAGCTTAATACCGTTCATAAACTTGGTAATGGTATCTATCTCAATATATCCCTGCATCTTCAATCTTCGGAGATCTCTTGACCTTGGTTTTGTATCTGATCCTACGCTTGGCAAAGCCACTTGAGGGATCGTGATAGATTCTGTGTTTCTTCACAAACAGTTGATGTTTTTTAATAACTTTACCAATAGTTGAGATGGCGATTGTTGGTACTCCTTCTTGTAAACAATACTCATCAAGCAGTGGTTTAATCTTTTCTTTTCCTAGATGAGGAATCTTGTCTCGTAATTCCTTAATGAAAGTAATGACTTTAGGATGGGTAAGCATGCAACGGGTAGTATGTGGTTGAGTAGAGGTAGGAATTAAACTCTCCAACCTTCCTCTTGATTTCTTCAGAGTTTTTCTCCACCTAAAGAGAGTTCTCCTGCCGATTCCGTAAGCGTCTAGAGTAGCTTGGACTCCATGTTTGTGACTAAAGGTCACTACCTCCAGTCGTACTTCTGCAACTTCTGATTGGTTAAACCTACTGAGCGATTTGATGAGCTTCATATTGGCTCTATTGTACAACCAATCGTTCCCTGAACAGACGCTTAAATGTCCTCCATTTGTCTCTTTTGCCATACCTCTAACTGATCTCCTTAGAGTGCCATATCTTTCGTAGCTTATTCAGCTATAGGGTAAAATTTAATCTTTAAAATGGCAGTATATCTGAAGATTTTAATTTAAGAACTTTAATAATTTTTTCTAGAATATCGTAGGAAGCTCGTGCCTCACCTCGCTCTATACGTGCAAAATAATTAACATTCATACCAACCTTCTCAGCTAGCTCGGCCTGTGTAAGTTGAGCGTTTTCTCGAGCTTTTTTTATGTTCTTACCTATCTGTTCTTTTGAACCCATATATTGAATTATATCATCTAATTTTTATACATTTTCCACTTGACAAATAATAGTAATAGCATTATACTATCTCTATACAAGATAGTTATTCGTGATACACTATGCAAACTAACGAAAGCTTAACACTATTTAAACAAGAATTGAAAGATACTGAGACAAACAATCCTCAGTCGATAGTTAGTAACTTCAAGTTAGAGCAAGATTCTAAATTAGCACTACTAAATCAACTATTTCCTGAACAAAAATACGAGGATAAATCTGTTAAACAGGCTCGAGCGATCTTAGGAGACTTGACCAGAAAATTTTCGGCAGAAGAATTACAACAAATTATGGTTTTACTTCAATATTTAACAGAATCATGGCTAGATAGATATGAAAGAGATCTTTTTAACGGAAAGACACTGAATGAATTACTTAACAATGGGTAATTAATTATCAATTTTATTTTAAATATGAATCAGCCCATCTTAAAAAAGGCAATAATCTACTTACGTGTCTCAACTGAGGAACAAGTTGATAATTATTCTCTTGATACACAAGAAGAGATTTGTAGAAAAGAAGCAATACGAAGAGGATATGAAATTATCATGATATTTAGAGAAGAAGGTAAATCCGCGAAAAATATAGCAGGACGACCAGTTTTAATTAGTCTCCTTGAATATTGTCGAAAAAATAAAAAGTTAATAAGTGCTGTCTTTGTTTATAGATTAGATCGTGTATCACGACAAACATCAGATTATCTCGCTATTCGTAAAAAACTTAGTGAGAATGGGACAATAATCATTTCTGCAACTGAACCTACAGGAGATAGTCCGACAGAGAAATTAGTAGAAACAATGCTTGCTGCTTTCGGACAACTTGATAATGATGTTAGAAGTGAGAGAACTAAAAATGGACTCAGAGCTCGTTTTATGAAAGGTCTGTTAAGTACAACTCCTCCAATAGGTTATATGATGCAAAGTGGATATGCAATAAAAGATCCTGAAACATTCGGTAAAATGAAAAAGTCATGGGATCTTATGGCAACTGGAACAAAAAGCCTTCGAGAAATATCAAAGATTATGAGTGAGTGGGGATTACTCAATAAGACTTCTAATAGAAAATATGTCTTGCGTCCACAAGCGTTGAGTAAGATATTCCGCTCTAAGTTTTACATAGGAATATTAATGTCAAGCAGATATACAGAAGAAGTAAAAGGTCAACATACTCCTATGATATCTGAGCAACAATATTACAAAGTACAATCTATTCTTGACGGTAGAGATAATAATAAAGAAGCTCATTCTCAATACAGAGTACGTGATAACGATACATTCCCTTTAAGAAGGCTCGCTAAATGTGGAAAATGTGGCTTTACTCTAACAGGATATTGGTCGCAAGGAAGAAATGCTAAATATGCTTATTATCGCTGTGCTAGATTCTGTACTGGTAAAGCAGTTAAAGTTGAAATCTTAGATGCTTTACTTGTCAATTTACTTAAAAAGATAACACCTTCTCCGGAATGTCTAGAGTTAACTCTTAATTTCATCCAAACTCATTATTATAGACGACTATCAAGATTACACACTTTAAGAGATAATGCTGATAATGAGATAGACAAACTTCGTCAATTGAGAAATCAACTCGTAGAGAAAAACCTTGCTGGGACGTTCTCAGATGAGATATTTAAAGAACAGAATGCGTATATAGAAGATAAAATTACTAAAGCTCAAATAGCGAAGCATGACGAAACCTTTGAGAAGTATGATATTAATAGAATAATAGACTTTATGAAAGCATTACTAGTAGATTTAGGAGAAATGTATAAGAGATCAGATCTCGGTCAAAAGAAAGCTCTTCTTGGTGCGATATTCCCCTCCGGAATCACTTATACCTATGAAGGTATTTCGCACCAAGGGATTAGAGCTATATACCAAGCCATTCATGATGGAAACATCAGTGATGTCTCCTCGGGCTCCCCCGAGAGGACTCGAACCTCTAACCTCGAAGTTAACAGCTTCTTGCTCTACCATTGAGCTACAGGGGATTTGGCTACTCTATATTTTACCAGACTCACGGCTCAAATAAACAAATATTTACGGTATGTTTCCTTAGAAATCCGTCATTAGGTTGAATTGTTTCAGTATATTATTAGGTGTTTGCATATTTAAAGATAAGTGAGCTCGTTTAGCATGATAATAGTCCAAGTAATCAGTAAGCTCATGTTGCATAGAGGGAAT
>JBBRMU010000023.1:0-18279 GCA_038230655.1 Patescibacteria group bacterium
AAGATGTTCCAATTATAGCGGCAGCAAAGTTGAATAATATAGATTATTTACTTACCTTAAATATTAAGGATTTTATGCGCGCAAGTTTAAAGGAAGCAGTGAAGCCAATGAAGATAGAAACTCCAAAAAATTTTATTCAGCATTTAAAATCATAATTTAATACATTTCTCAAATGGTTAAAGATTTTGAGTGATGTTTCGAATAAAGTGTACTTGGGGTCACCTAAGTCAAAATCAAGATTAGCAGTAAGTGTTATATGGATTGATAGAACGGGCTTAAAAGAATCTTCCTTATACTCATCTTGACAAAGATATGTCTGTATATTATCATTATATACATAAATGGTGATCATAAATAGAATTAAAATTGACGGTTTTGAATGGGATACTGGAAATAGAGATAAAAATGAGATTAAACATGAAGTAAAACAAAAAGAATGTGAAGAATCATTTTTTAATGAACCTTTATTAATCTCTGAAGATATTCAGCATTCCAAAATTGAGAAAAGACTATATCTATTAGGAAGAACTAATAATGGAAGACCACTATTTATCTCTTTTACTATAAGAAATAATAAAATTAGAGTAATTTCAGCGAGAGATCAAAGTAATAAAGAGAAAACTATCTATAAAAATTATAAATTAAGTTAAACATTATGAAACAACTTAAATCTATTCCACAATTTAAAAATGAAGATGATGAAAGAAAATTTTGGGCAGTTCATGAATCCACTGAATATGTCGACTGGGATTCTGCTGAAAGTGTAAAATTTCCAAACTTAAAACCATCAACGGAAACAATCAGTATTCGTCTACCATTATCCTTATTAGACTCAATTAAGATTATGGCAAATAAAAAAGATGTGCCATATCAATCATTGATTAAAATATTACTTTCTGAAAAAGTAACTGAAGAAGCGAAAGCTACTTCTAATTTTTAAGAGGATAATGCATCAAATTATGAAAAGACTTTATGGATGCTTCGAATAGAGAGGACTTGGGGTCACCCAATAGAATAGCAAGGCTCTGAGGAGAACGAATGGAGCGTATCTTGTTATTTTAGGTAAATATATTTAACTTGAAAACAATTAACGTCAATTTGCATATTAAATCCTCCAATACTTATTCTCTCCCTGTTTTAAAATAATGAATTCTCCTATTTAGATTGATAAACATTTGAATATATTCATGTTCTTAAATTTCAGGATATAAACGAAGTGCAGCTTCAGCAAATACGCTTACACTCAGTTCATGAATATACCTATCTTGATCTTGTACTTCCCTTGGAGGTGTAAAGTGTAAGCCTTTAAATTCGTCAATTTCAGTCGAGCTTTCTGTAAAATTTTCAGGTTGGATTATGCTTACTCTATTCACTTTACCCCAATTTATATTACCTTGGTTCAATCTTCAATTATAGTTGCCGCCTCGATTAGTTGACATTATTTCTTCATGTTGTATAGTTAATAAAGTGGCACATATTGTAGAGGATAAACCATTCAACGTTAAAAAATATACGAAATCACTCCCTGTCGTGTTGTTAGGTATTGTTTTTATCTCAGTATTTGTTCTGTCTCAACAAACGAAGAATCAAATAACAACCAGAAGTAAAGCGGCTTTAATTGGTTCGCTCACACCAGCCCCTATTCCTTGGAGATCCTCAGCGGTGTTAATTGCAAATGGAGAAATACCACCTCCTCAACCCGTACTTGAGGTAAATTTATTTTATGCACTCAGTAATCAACAGACCACACCGGTCTCTGTGACGATCAGCCGGCTAAAAATACTCAATGGTTATCCGACACGATCGGAAGGTGGAGGAAGTATTCAGGATACTTCAACTCAATCTAACGTTCAAGGACTAACTACAAAAAACAATGCATTTCAACCAATTCAACCTCAGCCTTCACCCGGAGAAGGAACGATAACACCCATACCACCTGAAACAACTGTCACACCTCTTCCTCAAGAAACACCCATTTTAACTGCCCAACTATTAGATTCCTCAGGAAGGATTGTATCAAGCGTTGCCTTTATAATACCCAGTAAAACAGATTATGAAACATCCATTCACCCGGTACAGGGTGGAGAAAAAGAAATTACTTCGGGTGGATATAGTCTTCAGCTTCCCTGGAGAGAAGAAGCCACAGAAATTCGTATTGTTGACACTAAGAATGATGCCGTGAGCCAACAAGCTATTGGGACACCAGAAACTGACATAACCGCACCCAATTTCTTTGAAGTACGAGGAGATCAAATATCAACAACTATTGAGCTCACTCCACCCGTTGGTACTCCCATACTTCCCCATGGAAACGCCACTATATCAAAAAGTCCTCAAGTGAAAGGAGTAGCGTCCCAAAAATTGGATGGCACTATTACATCTCCCAGCGCACCAAATACGCGCGTTGACTCAATTCATATTTTAGTTATTGGAGATGGATATTCATCTTCAGAATTAGACCTTTTTCATCAACAAGTTGGGGATATAGCTCGACAGTTTGTAACTGTTGAACCATTTAAAACACGACATTTGCAAATTTGAAAGATGAATATGATTTCCACCGTGAAGACACTATCTATAATACGGTTATTTGGTATAACTGTCTGGCCGGACCTCCACCACCATGGAGAGATGAATGGAATTGGAATGCAACTGTGGGATCTCAAGATTATTCACAAACATGTGGGCCAACCAATTGGTATAAAACTTCTCAAAATAGTATTATGAATAGTGAATATGAAGATGGTCAGCGATATAATGCGATAACCTTAACAATACTCAACAGTCGACTAAACCAACTGATCGGCAATATTTCTTTAGCCACCTCTCCGACTGCAGCTATTGTGTCTCCCGTACCAGGAGCAAATGTAGGTAACAATATGCATGTGAGTTTTCATGCCTCAGTTTCTGGACGCTCCATTACAAGAATTCTTACCTTATTTGATAGTGTGCCATGGAAAACAGAGTATACAGACAACTTTACGGGCAGTTATGATATAACAAACTTAAGTACCGGTAGTCATACCTTTCAAATTAAAGCCTTTGATGCCGTGAATAACATGGCAACTGCCCAAATTACTTTCAACCATACCCCATTTGCGGATTGTCGCGGTACTTTCTCATCTCGTAATAGTTGTGAGACTACCTGTCCTGTAATCTGTAATTGCGAGCATAATTATATAGATAGAATTTATGAATGTCGAAGTCCAAATGCACCAACCTATACTCCCGTTCCCACCCAAACACCAACACCGCTACCACCAACTTCAAACCCTCCATCAACTACTCCTTTACCAACGACGACTACCTGCAGTGGGTTTTGTAGTCAATATGAATGCCAGTATTATGGAACAGGTCAATGTAGTAATAACTTTAATTGTTGTGCAAATCCTTCGCCTACTGTACCGTATTCAACACCCGCAACAACTTTAGTTCCCTCTCCCTCCCATACGCCGGTACCAACACCACACTTTGATTCATGGGTGATGTTTCTAAGTCCTAGCTCCTGCACAAATAATTGTTCAAGCATTTATCCTGACCGGACGTGTATTAGTTATTCTCAAATTTTAAATTATTGTTATGTAGGAACTACACCCACGTCATCCTGTCCCAGTGGTCAGACACTTGCTGTATTAGGATGTGCGGGTAATGGTCAAGGTTCACAAAACTGCTATTTTTCATCTCAAAATGGAAATTGTACTCGAAGTAACTGTTCAACTTGTAGTTATTAAGGTAAGGTGTTTCAAATCTAGATGCCACTTGTTGGTAAACTTGCCAACACAATTGGATTGGCAGCATAAGCGGTCTCAGAGTTGAATTTATCTGTATTAAAGGATTACAATTAGAAGGTTTTATTTATTTAAATCTTTTATGACTGAAAATGGAGAAAGCCCACAGTTTGAATTCATTGATGAAAAAGGTCTTCCAGTAAAAGATCAGAATCCTCATGATCAAATCTAAAGAAGAGCAGCAAGAAAGAATATCTTAAACATGCAATCACAAGGGTACAAAAATGTATTTTTGGGAAATATTTAAAATAGCTGGATGAACAAAGAAACGAGTAATTTTACGTATTAGTCTCGGATTCATTTTCTTGAGGTTGACTGTAAGCACTATCAAGTTTTTGGACTACATTATCCCAATCAGGCACATTCACTTCTCCCGAGAAACTTAAGTATCTGGTATGTGATAAATGCTGCATCTCGTTTTCCATCGCTTGTGCGTGTCTGCCATTATTTCTAAATTGTTTCATATCTTCTTGATTGGACCATACCGTTAAGGTCCGAAATATATTTCCATCTTTCTGAAATGTTCTAAATAAAACCCCAGGGGAGATTCCTATTTGTTGAAAAATAAGGGCTGCCAAATTTAAAAACTCTGCAATACTCTCATCCGCAACCGTAACTTCGGTGATGGATATGAGACTGGAAGATGGAATTGACGGTAGCTCTGCCATACTAAATTATAGCCGAAAATATAATATAAGTCTATATACATGCCAATCATTCTTGGAACTTGCTAACTGAGACTTTTTCTAGTCATTTCTAAGATTGTTTGGGACTGTGAAGCTGAAGGTACTACCTTTATTAACCTTTGACTCTACCACTATTTTCCCTTTATGGGCCTCAACAATTACTTTAGCTGAATATAAACCCAAACCAGTTTTTTCAATTCCCATCTCCAATCCCCCCTTTACTCTGAAAAATTTCGTAAATAAATATGGTATTGCTTCAGCTGGTATACCTATTCCTGTGTCTGCGACTCGAGTAATAATTTCATTATCAGTTTTCTGGACTGAGATAGATATTTTTCCACCTTTTTCAGTATAGATGATTGCATTCTCGATGAGGTTATACAGGACTACGTGAAATTTCTCCTCATCTCCTGAGACTGGGGTTAAACTTTCTTCTGGATATTTTATAGAGCACTCTAGCCCTTTTTCACTAATCATAGAGTTAAACTCAACAACAGTTTTATTGACAAAAGCTATCCAGTCAAACTGTGTAATATGAAGATGAAGATTCTCACTTTCCAGATTAAAGGCATTTAATATATTCTCTGAGAGAAAATGCAGTCTTTGCAGAGAAACGTTTATCTTATTGAGTCGATTTTTTTGGTTCTCATTAAACGAGGCTTCATTCTCTTTCATAAACTCAAATAGATATCCGTTTGCTGCTGCTAAAGGAGTGCGTAGCTCATGCGCAGTCATTGATACAAAATCTAATTTCATTTTTTCTAGTCGTTGTTCTTCTGTTACGTTATGTAGGGTTAAGATACATCCTAAATTAACTTTCTCCCCATCTTTAATCTTACCCGAAATAAGATTCGCATATTCTTCTTTTGTTGTTTTTGTGGTTTCATTAAAGCAAGTAACTTTGACGTTTATTTCGCGAAATAGAATCCCCTCTTGGTTGTCCATGGTTCTTGGGCAGTAAAAGTCAATATTTAACTCAACATTGTTGCTAAACACACGAAGGACTTTTTCAAGAGGCCTTCCAATAACTGCCTCAGCCGAAACACCAAACATTTTTTCTGCAAATACATTAAAGATAATTACTCGTCTATGAAGATCAACTGCGATTACAGCATCAGTAACGCCCGATAAAATAAAGAGTAATTTTTTATGTTCAGCTTCAAGGTACTTAGTTCTTTGATTGACAATAGACTCAAGATCGTGATTAAGCTTTTCTAGACGATCTGCATAGATCTTTACCTCGGTTATATCAGTTATGACAAGAACATATCCGATTAGAACAGACCCATTTATAATCATCTTAGTAATAGTTATCCTTACAGGCTTTTTTTCGGATGCTGCCGTCAGTACATATGCTTCTTCCAGGTTAATCGAAAGTTGATTATTTTCCAATGACTTTATTCTCGCTTGAACTTTATTATATGTATCGTCATCAAAGATTTTATTGAGTAGCTGAGTTTCCATCTCATTCTTTGAAGCTAACAGTAGTTTCTCTGCTCCGGTATTCAAATATTCGATCTCAAATGAAGTATTAATTCCAATTACAGCGTCTTGTATTTTTTGAAAAACGAGAGTTGCGAGTAGGGAAGGATTGAAAATTGCGGTTGTATACTTCAAAATTGCATACGTCATAATTAAGTTTGTGACAGTCACAAGAGGGGCAGAACCGGGAAAGGCTGGAAGATTAAATAATCCCGGAATTATTCCTTGCAATAATACTCCACCTATCGTTGGAATCAGAAGAGCAACAATGAACAGAAGGGACTGTCGTTTTTTTACTCTCTCTTTTGAATTCTTATAAAACATGAAAAGGAGTCTATAACTCGTTATATAGTATAAGAGGTGATAAAGGGTGAAATAATTAAGATAGGGTCCTGCTTTAACAGTATATCCCCACGGTGTAAGTATAGCTTGTGAAAAGTGATTTACTTCTAACAGATCAGTATTCCATAAGAAATATATGATTACAAAGACTGGAGTATAAATCAAAATAATAGTGGAGAACCGTTTTAGTAGCTCCTCCTTCCCCACGAACGCAAAAGCGTAAGATAGTTCTATAGGAGGAATGAGAGCTAAAGCGAACAGGTCTACTTTATTCCAAAACTCAAAAAGAGCTGAGGAAGTTGTGATACTAATGATGTAGTGCGCATAAGCCATAACTATGCTTAGCGAAAGTAAAACTAAAAAAATGAGATTGCAAGTGAATAGAATCTACTCTTTAAAATCAGCCATATTAAGAATATACAGGTTATGATTGAGACAAGAAAAATGAGAGGGTATAAATTTAATAGAGATATGCTTGACACATACAAATTATGACAATAGTTGATGTTACATTCAAGAGCAGGTAAAGTCAAGTGAGGTTATGGCCAAGATGAGGTATAATTTAAAAGTCATTTTTTAAGGATAGTTCCATCGTAAAATGCTTTCTCCCCTAAGATCTCATCGATTCTCATAAGCTCATTATACTTAGCGACTCTTTCGGACCTGGATAAGGAGCCGGTTTTTATTTGTCCTGTTTGCAAACCAACAACAAGGTGTGCGATCGTAACATCTTCTGTTTCTCCTGATCTATGTGAGATAATGCTGTTCCAACCTGCACTCTCAGCTAAATTTACCGTAGCCAGAGACTCAGTGAGAGTTCCTATCTGATTGAGTTTGACTAAAACAGCATTTGCTGCTTTTTCTGAGAGAGCCTTTTCTAAAAATTTTATATTTGTAACGAGAAGATCATCACCTACTAATTGATGCGTTGAACCGAGTTCTTGAGTTAGCATCTTCCAACCTTCCCAGTCATCCTGAGCTAGCCCATCTTCAATGGAAATTAACGGATACTGAGTAGCAAGGTTTTTTAGCCATGAGATCATTTCCTCTCTGGATAGAACTTTATTTTCCGTGTGAAGGCTGTACTTATCTCCATCATATAACTCAGATGAGGCCGAGTCAATTCCCAAGACAATATCTTGACCGAGAATATAATGAGCATCTTCGATTGCCTGAGAGATCAAATCAAGCGCTTCTTTGTTACCTGTTTTAACCTGAGGCGCATAACCACCTTCATCGCCAACATTCGTGTTATACCCTTTTTCTTTCAGAATTTCGGCTAACTTATGAAATACTTCTGCTCCTATCTGAACTGCATGGGAGAATGATTTTGCCCCAACAGGCAAAATCATGAACTCCTGTATATCTGTGGACCCAGATGCGTGTTTCCCTCCATTAATAATGTTCATCATGGGGACCGGTAGGCGGTATCTGTCGCTTTTAATACCAGCAAGCTCCGCGAAGTACTTAAAAAGAGGCAAATTTGCACCTTTGGCGGCTGCGTGTGAAGCCGCCAGAGAGACCGCAAGAATAGCGTTTGCTCCCAGTTTTGATTTATTCTCGGTGCCGTCAAGCTCAATCATTTTTTTATCAATATCGCTTTGTTGAATTGCATCCATTCCCTTTAGACTGTCAGCAATTACAGAATTAACATTGTTTACTGCATTTAGTACTCCTTTGCCGTTATATATTGATGGATTATTGTCTCGTAGTTCAACTGCCTCATGCGTTCCCGTAGACGCTCCAGAAGGGACTGCAGCTCGCCCGATTACTCCATTCTCGAGCTCAACTTCGGCTTCAACAGTTGGGTTGCCACGTGAGTCAAGAATCTGCCTTCCGTGAATATGAGCGATTTTCATATGAAGATTGTACACCTCTCATATGGTAGTTTGCAATAAAATAATTGAAGGATGACTGAGAGGTTACTTGATCTTAGATTTTGATTTAGTTTTTTTTGATATTGGACTTTTTGGATGGCTCTAAAATGACATTTTCCCGTGTAATCATGTGCTAGTAAGCTATGACTAATGAGAACTGCCTTTTTGATAATACTGAGCTTAAATATATGCGTTAAATAGTTTATAGTCTGTGTCCAGATTACCTAATGCCTAAATACGTTTGTAGCATATTAACAGTCCAAATGCCAATACCATCCTATAGTTTCTGATATAGTATTTTGCTATAAAGTACTCTTAAGGAGAAACTCTATGAGCAAAATAAGCAAAAAACCTAACTTCAGGCTGATAATACAGTCTAAATGCTGTATTTATGTAATTATCAGAATTTAGAACTTTCTGCCAATCTTAGTAAATTATTTAGCCGTTTTTAGCTTGTTGCAGCAATGTGAGAGGAAGTTTAGACAATTTCGTCTTTGCGGGCTTTTACAAAGGAAATCCAGTCTTCAACCACCTGAATTAGCAGTTTAAAAGGAGCTTCGATAAAGAAATCAAAGATAATGGTAAAGAAGTTGAACCTTGCAACCTCAGAGCTAAAGAACTTTCCCAGAGATAGTATCGGCATAAAGAAAAAATCGACAATCGGGGTCAAAACTCCTTCTTTTTCCTCGAGTTTATACTCATTAACTACACGTTTGATGCGATATGAGAAGAAGGAAATAACGCTCACAAAAAAGATAAAGATAGCTTTACTGATGATATTGAAATTAAGGTAGTCTAGCACAAGATAGATGAGATAAAGCGTAATCAAGAAAGTAAATGAGTAGAAAATAGTGAAGCCAAAAATAAGAATGGGGCGTTTGATTTTTTCACGATTAGAGATATACGCTATCTGAGTCTCAAAAGACTCATCAGCATCGATGACATCAATTATCCGCTCGTAGACTTTTTTAGTGTTGTCTTCTCCGGGTAACTTGAAGAAAAAAATAATCAGTAACATCAGAAAAGGGGGAAAGATACTGTTAATCAATACAGCTCGCAAGTTTACTTCATTATAAAAATACCTCGAAACAGGTACCTCTAAAATAATTGCCATCAACATCTTCGTCAGGAAGACATAGATCAAACTTCTAAGGGCAATTCCTCTGAGCCTGGAGCTCACCTGTTGATACTTTTCCCTACAAGTCTTATCAACCTGATTCCACAGCTTCTGTCTATGAGAGAGGACTTCCTGTATATTAGCTATTTTGCTGTTTAACATGTCAAAAAGAATCAAAAAAGGAGGTAGCTGTTTTTTCACAAACTTCACAAGGCTTTCAACGTATGAATTATGACGAATCTGATCAATTTTTTTAAAAATCTCCGGAAATTTAGTCGAAAGCTCCATCAACTCGCCCTCTGAGTAGGTGGAGAAAGGTTTATAAAATGTTATGAAAAGATGGTATCTCTGATAAGGACGGTCACTCTTTCGATATGATTTATCTATTGCTGTCAGTAAGTAAGTATCTTTTTTTTCTTCAGGAACATGGGTAATCTTGACTTTATCTTTTAAAATCTGAAAAACGAAGTAAGTATAACTTGAGTCTCTGGTTATTTCAGCCGGGCAAAGTCTTTCTTCAATCTCGGATGTCATCAAGTCCATCAAGAACTGATAGAGGTACTCGCGTGTTTTACTGTCTCGACCAGATAATACGCTTTTTTTGATCTCTAGATATTTGTCAAGGATTGCTTGGATAACATCAATATCCTCTTCTCCAAGGCTACCATTAGGAAAGTACCTAGCCCAGAGTAGTTCTCTTAGTAAATTTTCAGCTTCTCCTTTACCCTCTGCATTTAAGGCTAGGCGTCGTTTCAGTATTCTCTCGATAGCCGCTCTTCTGATTAGGTGCTCTTCACGATACTCAATCGCATTGCGTATTTTCTCGTAAACAATTGCTAGGAATGACACAGTCTGAGAAACGGTTATTTTTGAGATATCATCAGGTTTGCTTTTTGGCTTTATCGTACTTAGTGCGTTTAGGAGAGCATGACTATACTTTGATAGCACGATGTGGGTCAGATTTTCTGGAAGAGGTGCGGAATTTGGTTCACTCATGTTACTCTTTTAATGTTGCACCCATTGCAGTAATTTTTTGTTTTAACTCTTCGTACTTACTCATCATGAGCTTTTGACTTGCTGCTTCTATGTTGAGGCGTAAAATGGGTGCATTTTCAGTGTTTGATGTTCTCATATTAAATCTCCAGTCATTATACTCAACAGAGAGTTTATCCTGCCTATCGATAGTACCATCACTATAGTCACTCTCAATTTTTGAGAGAATAGTGTTTAGGTCTATTGGCGGATTTAATATAAAGTTAGTTTCTTCATGCTCGGCTGAGATCATATACTCTTGAGCAATTTCTGAGATTGGCATATTTTTTTCAGTCATCGTCTTAAGCATATAAAGAATTGCCCGTATAGAACTTTCAGCGCCGCCGGTCTCTCTAAAAAAGAAATGACCGGAAGACTCACCGGCAAATGCCGCATTTTCCTTATTTAACTGAGCTGTTATAAAAGCATGTCCGACAATACTCATGGAAAACTTTCCACCTAGTCGTTTACAAATTTCTTTAATATTTCGGATATCCCGGATATCAGCGATGATAGTTTCTCCAGGAGTTTTTTTGAGAATTTCATTGGCTATAATTGAAGAAACTGAGGTAGCTTTAATAACCTGGCCATTTTCATCAATAAAGTAGACACGATCTCCGTCTCCATCCGGAGCAATACCAATATCTGCTTTCTCATCTTTTACTTTTTGGATGAGCTGTTGAAGATTCTTATACTCAATGGGACTTGGCTCATGAACTGGAAATGTTCCATCTAACGTGTCATTTATCATGCTAAAATCAGCGTCGACATGTTTAAATAGCGCTTTTAGAAATATACAACCCATGGCATTAGCCGGATCAGCTACAATTTTAAATTTTTTCACACCATTTGGAGTAATGGAAGAGATAGCCGAGGTAATCTCATCCCTTAAAATATCCTCATTTTTAATAACTTTTCCACCCTGCTTATTTGAAGCGAAAGCCTTTGTATTGGCAATTTCTTGGATTTCCAACATACCAGAGTCTCTTCCTATCTTAATTAAGGTCTTGCCCATTCTTAAGGCAAACTTTACTCCTGTATACTCCTTTGGATTATGAGAGGCGGTAACATGAATGCCAGCATCGTAGCCATAGTTTGCAACAGCATAATAGAAAGTTGGTGTTGAGGCTAAATCAATGTCTATAACCTGAGCTCCCATCTTGACAAGCTCATTCGTGGCAATCTCAAACAAGGCCGGCCCAGAAACTCTCATGTCTCGCCCTAGAGCTATAGTTAATGTGTCCCTATGAAGTGTCTTAAGGTAAAAAGTGTAAATTGCCCTTATGAGGTCAGGATAGTTTTGTTCATTAATCTGAGTCGGATAAACGCCTCTAATATCGTAGGCTTTAAATATGGTTTGATCTATCATGCTGTTTCGTTACAACTGGTAACCTTATCTTGATTATATACCCTCATTCATTGGAATTACCATGGGTACAACCTATCTAGCCTGATTTTTTATTAAGAAAGTTCGCAAAATCAGCTATGAATAGTATAGCAGTTTATTGTGGAGTATCAAGGTTCTAAAAGCGGATATTTAGCTGTATTCCGTTTATAATCATTCAGGCAGAGATTAGCACTACGAGCGAGCGAGTGATAAGAGGGCATTTTAATAATTCTAGAGCCTTACAGCAAGATAAACCCATCACCTCAATATTAATATATACATATCAAATACACACAACCGCTTTTACTCATATCTTAGGGCATTTAAGGCTGATATATGAGTTGCTCGTTTAGCTGGGTATACACCGGTTGCAATGCCCACAAAAACCGATAAGAATCCAATAAGGAAAACAAATCCTAAAGGAACATATGAGATATCAATAATGCCAACACCTCGGATTACAGAGAAGACCGATAGAACTAGGGAGAGTAGTTTACCTGTTAGGGCTCCCATCAGAAGACCTCCAATTCCACCGAAAAAGCCCATAATCATGGACTCTGTAAGAAATAACTCTCTAACCTCGTTTGACTTCATCCCAATCGCCTTCATCATCCCCACTTCCCTGAGCCTTTCTAGCAATGATACGGTTAGGGTATTAAACATGCCTAAAGCTGCAACTGCTAAAGCAACAACTCCTAGCAAACCAAGAACCAGGCGCAAGGTACTGAAAAGCTGTTCAATCTGGGAAATAGTATCAACTACTGACGTGGTTTTGAAACCCATTACCTCAACCTGTTTACGAATGCCAGCGAGGACTCCTTGATTATTAACTACAATTTTAACCTGAGAGTAGTTTGTTAAGCCAAGTTCTTTTAAGTGAATGAGTGGAATGTAGATTACCGGAGAGCCTGTATCTGGGGTAACACCAACAATTTGATAGTCGATGGGCTCGGATTGAATAGTTGTCCCGTTTGAGCTTAAATTCTCCGTTGCTATCAGAGAAGTTTTGAACTTTTTGCCGACTGCGTTGCTTTCAGTGAGTCCTAATATCCTCAAGAATGTTTTGTTTACGACAGCTTCACGGCTTGTTTTCGTTGAGAGGAGAACCTTTTTAACCTTATTTTCCTGGGTGGTAGCCTCTAAAGTTGCGATATCAATAAAGTCTAAAGAACCTGAGCCAGAGCTTACAGCATCTGTTTTATCAGTTGTTAAACCGGCACTGAAGCTGTGTTTACTCCCTGATCAACTTTGACATCGATTTCAGCAAAATAAGAGTCTTTAAAGATTTGGTGACCGTCTATATCTTTTTTAGGAATATATTTTCCCTGCTCGCATCCATTCTCAGCTTTACAGTTTTGTTTTTCCCATAAAGGAACTGTCGCATGAAGCCATTTTCCCAGTTGAGAACTGCCAGTTGCCGTTACTGGAGTTTTATCATCTGTGATATATAACCCTCCCCAAACCTCATCGGCTTGCTGCTCACCTTCGACTCTCCGAGTATATCCAAGTAACTGTGCGCCTGCATCGTTAGATGATCTTACCTTCAAGAAAGAATCTGGTGCAATAGTAAATGTAACTGAGCCAATTTTTTCACCTTTTACTGCTGGACGGCTATCAGTAAAGGCACCCGCTACTTCTGCTTTATTTTCATCTCTGGCATTTAACTCAGAGCCCATCGAAACTCGATTCACAAATTCGTTGCTTGCAAAAATTTGACCAGAACTTGGTTTAATAGCTGACTCCTTTAAGTAGTCTGAGAGTACTCCGTAGACGGCGACATCTGAACTCGAGTTTTGGTAGTTGACCTTTCCTACAACGCTGATAACTGGGAGGACTTTATCTACGCCACCGATATTTTTAAACTGTGCAAGTGATTTATCTGTCAACTTTACATTTGAAGCAACAGCTGCTGATGCATCTATCTGTTTAACTTCATCAAGATGAGCAACTCTGGCGATTACTACCTTCTCCAGTCCATATCCAATCGAGACAAGAAATACGATTGTCCCAACGCTGATAGACATACCACCGATAGTAATCAAACTTCTTATTCTTTTTGCAAACATATTTTTTAAGGAGATATCGATAAGATCTATTCTACTAATGCTATTTGCTTTTTTCGAGTCAAGTAGTCGCGCAATTTTAAGATATAAACTGTTGAGAGGGCCACTGAGTTTATTGGAAAAAAACCTTGGGGTAAACTTAAATCCTCCTACAATTTTTATGAACTTAGAAAGTAAATATAGTCCTAAAAGGCTGACAAAACGGAAAATTTCATTCAAATTTCTAATGATGTCCTTAGGAGAGAGAATTAATTTTTTTAGTCCATTACCACTAAAAGCCATTTTATGCTTTGGTGTGGGTGCTGTGGAGGTAGTTGTAATATTTGGTACAGCAGGATTCACATCGTCTTTGTGGACTAACTTTTCAATGACAGCTTTTTTGACCTCTTCAACATTTTCTTTTGTCGTTGAAAAAATTTTGATAATATTGCCATCAAACATATGAATAACCTGTGTTGCATAGTCAAGGTTTTCTACATTATGACTTACCATAATCACCGTTTTCCCCTCTTGCTGTAGTTTTTGAAAGAGATTCATGAGGTCAATACCACTTTGATAGTCAAGGTTACCTGTAGGCTCATCAGCAATGATAACTCTGGGATTTGTGACTAGTGCTCGGGCAAGGGAAATCTTTTGTTGTTGTCCTGACGACAATTCTGTTGGTAAATAATCAGACCACTCATCCATTTTTACTAATTTCAGCATCTCGTGCGCTCTTTTATGTGCTTCTTCTTTAGTAAACCCAAGGAGAGATGCTGGAAAACAAACGTTTTCAATTACACTGAGAGACTTAATCCAGTTTGGCTGCTGATATATCATTCCTATGTAGTTTTTCCTGAACTCAGATCTTTCGTCCTCACTTTTAACGTAAATATCTTGATAAAAAAAGTTAAGCGTTCCTGAAGTAGGTTCTTCAAGCCCCAATAAAATATGCAAGAGAGTGGATTTGCCGCATCCGGAAGGTCCGAAGACAATGACAAATTCCCCTTCATTAATCTCTAGATTCATCTTTTTCAGTACGCTAATTTCTTGAGTTCTTACTTTAAAAGCTTTGCTTATACCAGATGCTTCAATAATCTTCTTTGTCATACAATCTAATTAAATAGGTTTTATATCAGATATTCAACAGTAATTGATATATTTTTTTATTTACCTCCTCCTAAGAATCCGAAGACTTGACTAAGGTTACCGATGACTAAATCAAAAGCTGAAGAGGAAGATTTTGGGGTAATGGTAACTGAGTCAATAGATGATCCTTGGTTGTTAGCTTTATCTTTAGAATCTGATTTCAAGTGATAGACTTTTGAAGGGGTGAGGTTTGAGATGATAACTAAGTGATTAGTGGTAAGGTTGGTGTCTTCCTGTGTTTTTTGAGAGTAGGAAGAACCTGAGCCTTCACCATACTCAACTTGGGAAGTTGAAGGTTCATCAGTATCCCAGCTTACCACAAGTTGTGCTTGTGCTTGCTGTCCTTGGGATGCACTCTGAGGTATAGTTGTCCCTTCTATCTTCAGATTACTTATTTGCGGTGGTCTGGTGTCAGTTGAAGTAGTTACTTTCTGAGCATCAGAGAGAGCTTCATTGCCGATCTTATCTCGTCCCTTTACCACCAGAATATAATTCGTTTGAGGCAGTAACCCTTTCAGTAATAATTTATGTTCACCCTTCACTAAAGCAATATTTACTTCATCTTTGGCATCACCGATCTTTCCCTCTGGATAGTAGGTTATGATGGAGGAAACTTCAGTATTGGAAACCCATGAGACAAGCAACGTTGGTGATGCTGTCCCCCGTACCTCCTGTACCCTGATGGTTGATAACTTAGGTCGGGGGAGAGTTGTAAAATCAAGAATAGTTCCCTCATACTCACTGTCCTCTGTGTCAAAGGTATTAATTTTGTAGTAGTATTTGGTACCATCGTCTAGACCCTCCAAAGGCGATGAGTAAGTTGTCTCAGAGACAGATGTTGACACCTCTTTAGCACCTCCGAAAGCTGTTGATTTCCCATAGTATATCTTAACTTTTGAGGCTCGTACTGAGGTAAACTGTATTATGCTTCCCGTTAAAACCAACACTTTTAGCACTTACGTCTTTTACAGACGGTGCAGCGTCTGTGGTAAAGTTCTTTTCAGTAGTGTTGCCAGTATTTCCATCGCCATCAGTCCATTTAGCTACGTAGTAATAAGTTACACCCGGAGCAAGGTTGGTAAGAGTAATCGAGTGAGATGTAGCTTGAGAAGTACTTGATGCATCAACGCTGCCATAACTACCTGAGGAGGTGCCATAACTTATTTTTGAGTCTCCAGATCTATCTGTGCTCCATGCGATAGTTGCTTTTTTAGTTGTAACAGCTGAGACAGAAGGTCCACTTTGTAATGAAGGAGCAGATGTATATTTACCAGTAGGAGTAATTGTTACTGAGTTAGTGCCGGATGATTGAGCGTTAGCCCCATCTTTGGTATAGACCTTAAAGCAGTACCCGACAGAGGATGGCGTTGTATCAACGTAAGAAAGCCCAGAAGTTGTTCCAACTTGGGCAAATGTTCCGCAATTACTACTTGTACTGGTAGCTCTATAAATGAGATAGCTGAGATTACCCGCTCCTTGATACGTTGGTGCGGTCCAAGTAAGAGTAACATTCCACTGAGATTGAGCTTTAATTGAAGAGTCTGAAGCCACAAGACTGCCAACATTATCTGGATCTGTTGAGTTAAGGGTGAAAGTACCACTTATGTTGTTAGAAGGTGAGTAATTTGGTGTTGAGGCATTATCAACAGCAACTACATAAACAGTATTAGTTCCTTTATTTACGTTTGGAAGAGCTCTAGCTGAAATGGTACGACTGGTACCAGCTGAAATATATGTTGAGGTATTTCCTATTAAAGTTGCATAGGTAGACGGTGGAGAGGTATTAATCATATAATAGTATCCGGCAATAGTGTTACTTCCTGAGGGAGTAGCTGCAGGCCATGAAAGAGCGAATGAGTTATTGGTTGAGGAAGATGGGGTAATAGTTACGTTGTCATTTCCTCCAAACGTGGGAGCATTGCCTCCAAAGGATAAGTTACCTGTTCTATAGGTAGAAGAGGATGAACTATTTCCGGCACTATCGACAGTTCTGAAGTAAATAACATTATTCCCGGTAACAACTGCATTTTCATCTCTTGAGGCGACTAATGTATAGGCTGAAGCAGTTGCAGGGATGTAGTCAAGATCGAGAGTCGCTTCATGGGTAGTCCCTTGCCATGATCCTGAGGATGAGTTAATTTGGTACTGCCATCCAAGTAAGCCAGCATGAGTATCTGAAGATGCTGAGCCTCCGCTAACCGGCCAGTTAAAGTTCATATCAGTTACATTTCCAAAGTTTCCTGAAGCTGCAGAGATATATGCAACATTCGTTGGTGCTGTTCCATCATATTTAAACTGAAACTGTGCGCTAGAACCAGAAAATATATTATTCGCAGAGTCGATAGCCTTTATACTGATGTAGTACGAAGAGGTTGAAGAGGTCAGCCATGTTGAGCCCTGATATGAAGAAGTCGCAAAGTCAATATTCGTAGTTGAGATGATAAACTGACAGGTAGATCCCGATGTCGAAACTGGCGAAGTTCCCAGTAATCCTTTTGCTGTTGCAGGATCACCTGATACATCTGTCCCTAAGTACATGCAATATCCTTTTATCCCCGACTCTGTATCTACACCTGCGTTCCAAGAAAAGTAAGGTGTAGTCCCGTTAATCCAGCCATTACTGGTAATAGTTCGTCCACCTGAGATTGCCTTCATTACAACTGCGGAGGCGTTAGAAGACGGAGCAGTATTATCTCCTAAATAATATAGTGTAATTTTATCGAGTTGAGGAGATGTCCCCGATGACTGGGCGAGCGATGCCTTTAACTGAATATATCTACTCGTCCCAGTAGCCACACCAGCTGAATCCATCTGTGCTTTAGTTAAGGTGAAAGTTGTTCCGCTATTGGCGGTTCCAAGTGAAATATATGAGGCTGACGTTAATGCACCCGTTGACGCAGCTGCACGGATAGAAAACTGTATTGTTTGTGTTGAAGACATAGCCGCAATCACAGCAGATAAAGCAGTTGATCCACTGGTCCCGTCTCCCCATCCTCCATTCCATGTTAAATCTATTACATTACTATCAGTTGCGCTCTCCCATGTTCCGGATGCTGCTGTTTGACTTTGCTCACTTGAAAAACTCAAAAATTGATCATTTTCACTTTTATATGAAGCAGCTATCCAGTCAGCACTTCTTACTGTACTTGAAACTCTAACTTCATCAATAGATCCATTAAATTTATTTTCATTGAGATAAGATGACCCAATGCGGTTCCAGGCTGTATATGTTGTTTGATAAGGAGATTTTGTCGCGGTTGCTTCAGATACCCCATCAACATATACCGCGACTGCACCTGTTGATTGATTATGTGTCGCAACAATATGATGCCAATTATTATCATTAATGGAAGTTGTACTTCGAATATGTGAGTTCC
>JBBRMU010000024.1:0-15281 GCA_038230655.1 Patescibacteria group bacterium
CATAAAAGGAATAATTCATTATACTCAAATCAATGACTCCAACATTATACTAAAAAAAAACCGCAGTGTGGTATATAATATCCATTATGGACTGGCTATCAAGTACGTTACAGTGGTATTTTTATCTTTTAGTAATTGGTATTGTTTTTTATCCTCTAACCAAACAACTTTTTAACAGATTTTTCGATCATGGATATCCATTCAGCAAGACACTTGGCATAATTGTCATCAGCTACCTCGCACTTTTCTTAGGTGGTCTTCATCTTTTCCCTTTTACTAAACTGGCACTTTATGGTCTCCTAATAGTCTCAGCTGGCCTCAACTTCTATGTATTTTGGAGAGATAAAGATAGACTGACATTAAAATCTATTACCTTTAATAAACTTTTTGCATTTATTTTTGAAGAGATCTTATTTTTACTAGCCCTCATTTTTCTGTCGTTCGTAAGAGGCCAGGAGCCTTCAATTCATGGACTCGAGAAATTTATGGACTTTGGATTTATGAACTCGATTCTCCGTTCAACTCATTTTCCTCCACTCGATATGTGGTACTCAGCTGGTCCCGATTTGAATGGTGTTGAACATGCTCAAGGATTTCCGATTAACTACTACTATTTTGGTCACCTAACTGGAGCAATGCTCATTAAACTGTCGGGAATCTCACCGTTTGTTGGATACAATCTCATCTTAGCGACTATTTTTGCACAAGGAATAACTCTCACGTTTTCACTAGTTGCTAATATAATTCATATAATTCAAAAATCTGTACTAAAAAAGCTACAACCCGTAACTTTGCGCAGTTATTTTAATACCTATGTTTTTGGATTGCTAGGTAGTTTTATTCTCAATTTGGCAGGAAATCTTCACACAATTTATCTATTCACAAAAGGGTATCCTAATGACACCCCCCAACCTTTCTGGAAAATTCTCAGTTCCCTCAACCCCTCCAAATACTGGTATCCAAATGCAACGCGTTTTATCCCCTTCACAATTCATGAGTTTCCTTCATATTCCTATGTAGTCGCGGATCTTCACGGACATGTCTTTGATATACCTTTTGTTCTTCTCACTTTAGCGACACTTTTTCATCTCTTTTACTCACACTTTGCTGATAAATCTGAGATCAAAAATACAAAAAAAGAGGCTCCATTACTCATCGACGACTATAGAGCCATTCCACAGTTTGTCAAATCAACAGTTTTATCTCGATCAGGTTTCTTAACAATTTTTCTTGGAGTGATGTGCGCCGTTCACTATATGACAAATGCATTTGACGGACCGATATATCTTCTTCTTACACTGACTGTCCTCTTTTTTATCTACCGTTTCTCGTATCTATATATTCTTCACGGTATTCTTCTTTTAATTACCTATTTGCTCATTTCATTACCATTTACCTCTCACTTCTCTCTCTTTGTATCAGGTGTCGGTGTGAATTGCTCTCCCGATTTTCTCTTCACGGGAAAAACTGTTGTCAACCAAACAGCGACATTTAAAATTGGCCCATTCTTATTTGAAAAAGGCAACTGTCAAAAATCAGCTCCATGGATGATGTTTATTTTATGGGGATTTTTTTGGACAAACTTTCTTATCTTTTTAATTTTAAAACTTCGGGACAGTAACATCCTCTCAAAATTGAAACAAATGGTACTAGGAATGCCTGAAAAACGGTCCTTAAAGGCTACTAAAGATACTCGAGAGTATAACCCTGTTATTAAGGCAGTTGACGTGTTCGTGTTGATTGTCTTTACCTTCAGCACACTTTTACTTTTCATACCTGAGTTCTTTTATGTAAAAGATATTTACCCAGCTCACTTTAGAGCCAATACTATGTTTAAACTCGGTTACCAAGCATTTATGATGATGAGTATTGCTTCTACGTACGTTATTTTCAGAGTCAAATCTCTTGCAGGGGACCATCCATACTTAGCTAAACTTATTGCTCTCAGTGTTTTTGCAGCCTTCCTATTTGTATTCCAAACTGCAAAGCCACCAGATGCCATTGGCCAGGAAGGGTTGGCGCCTGAGTATCTTTTCCTTATCCCATTAATGTTTCTTATCTTTTGTATAGCTGTGTTTGGCAGAAAAATAGATACCATACTTTCTTTCATATTCATATACATTCTTGCGAATATAACAATATTAGTATCCGTATATCCATTCTTCTCCTTCCCTTCTTACTACACAAATCTTCAAAGGAAAGTCAGTGTTGCACCAACTACATTGGATGGGCTAGGTTGGCTAAGAGATATGTACCCTGAAGACGTCGACCTCGTGTACTATATTAATAAACATATATCGGGGCAGCCTGTGATCTTAGAAGCTCAAGGAGACTCATATACTGATTACGAAAGAATCTCTGCTAATACTGGCATTCCAACAGTTGCAGGATGGTGGGTGCATGAGTGGTTATGGAGAGGTACCTCAGACGTTGTTGGAAAAAGGATCCCCGATATTTCAGTCATCTATGAATCCGAAGATATCCCAGGTACCTTATCATTGCTGTATAAATACCATGTTAAGTATGTAGTTGTGTCTCCCATGGAAAAGAAAAAGTATCCGCGATTAAATGAGGAAAAACTTAAAAAAATTGGAAAGAAAATCTATAGTTCAAAGAATGGGTTTGGGGCTCTGTATAAACTTAATTAAATAAGACTCATCACAACATAAAATAAAACTGCTCTCGTTTATATACTTTCATTTCGTGCGGAATGAAGGAAAGAAGAGCATTACTATTCGTCGTCCCCTTTAAACGAGCGATAGTGATGCTCTTCTTTTTATTTTAAAGATTAAATAGCTTTACGGGTAAAGAGAGTTGTTTCTTATTCAGTTCGTCGATCTGTTCTTTCCAAAACTTCCTGAGTTCTTCTTTTTCTTTATTGAACGACTTATTTTTGTTCAAAAACTGTAATTTCATAATCCAATAGTAATGCATGTTGTAATTATTGTCAAGTCCTATAGAAATATTCTTTGTTACTATGGGATATCCTATATTTTGCGCTAACCAATTAGATTGATTTAGAGCTCCAAATTATAATGTGGATAACTTTTCTGACGAGTTTCCGTTGCCAGTTGGTATAATAGATAAGTTAGTATTGGTGTTAAGTTCATCAAAATAAGGTATGCCAACAAGAAAAAAAAAGACACTCAAAGACGCTATCCACGCACTTAACAAATTGAGCATAAAAATTTGGAACTCTCCAAGATATCAGATATTAATCTTTGTACTAACTACAGTATTTATTCTTTTATCAGTAGGATACTATTTTGGTACGTTCGATCAAGCGAGCCATATTCCTTTTTTGAAGAAGTTAGTCAATCCTACCTTGTACGACCACGATAAATTTTTTGATCTACAGAAACTTCATTACTCATATTTTTGGTTTCTCTTCATACCTTTTTATAAAATGGGCTTACTGGAACCTAGTATGTTTATCTGCTATCTTCTGAGTGTGTTTTTGACTTCCTGGAGTATCTGGCGTTTAAGTCGGACACTTTTTAATGATCCCCTTACCTCTTTCCTATCTGTAATAATCTTATGTATTACTCATGTCTCTTTTGGAGGATTTACAATTACAGAGTTTAGTCTAGTTAATCGTGTGTTCGTGCTTCCTTTCTTATTACTAGCCATCGATTTTTATTTACGAAAGAGATATATAACGGCCTACTTGTTACTTGGTTTAATGTATAACATACACATCATCTCAGTAAACTTTGTCCTAGCTATGTTCATTTTAGATGGAGTAGTCAGAATGAAAGAGATAAAATTAAAAAATTTCATTTGCTATCTTATCATATTCATTGCAAGTGCACTACCAGTCCTCATTTGGAAGTTCAGCAGTTCTGGGATCGGAATCGGACCTGATTACGAGTGGTATCACATAATCAGTAAAGGATTCCTTTCGAATGTTTTTTATTTTTTTATCAATCCACCATTCTTTTTCACAACCTTAGGCGGAATCAGTACCCTTTATCTCTTTTTCGTCGCCCGAAAACATGTTAAAACAGGGTTCAACAACATTATTTCTAACTTTATCTACTCATCAATTATCATCCTTATAGTTGAGTATATCACAGCCGAATTTTTTCCTTCAGTTCTCATAATTCAATCTCAAATAATTAGAGTCGGCATTTTCATTCTGATTTTTTCATATCTGTACTTAATCCGCTACATAACTCAGGAGTATCAAAAGGGAAATATGAAGGATAGTAAATTTCTGGCTATGATATTTTCAACATTTCTCTCGTTGTTGCCTATTACCCTCTTCCTTACTGTAGCTTTCCAAAAAAAACTCACAACAAATATAAGGCTGTTACTAATGTGTGTAATGATTAGTGTTTTATCCGCTATATCCCTATTTATTGCCTATAAATATGAGGTCTGGCGACCCGGAGTACACATATATGCAGAAGATAGCGCGTATTACCGAACTCAGATTTGGGCAAAAAATAACACCAAAAAAAACTCAGTTTTTATCACGCCTCCATCTTATTGGTGGTGGTATAACGTAGAGTGGCGAGTAGGCTCAGAACGAGCGACTGTTGTCGTCTTGTCAGATTTATTAGAAGCAGCATTTTCACCAAGATATATTTCATACTGGAAACCGAGATTTGAGGATCTTGCACCACATATATTAAATCAGTTTGATGGTAATATAGTTAAAAACCGAGTCGTAGCTTTAAACGCATATAATGCTCTCAGTAAGCCAGATATACTTAGGATCGGTAAAAAATACGGTGCAAATTATTTTGTATCGGTAAATCCACATATCTACCAATTACCAATAGTCTTTTCGAATGAAGAATATACCGTTTATAAAATAAAAAATTAATCCGCTAAAAGCTCTCTCCAAAGTTTTTTTAAGACAATATGAATCTTTTTTGAGTCAATATTGTTGTTATTTTTTTTACTTTTTTTCAATTCCTCTTTATATCCATGACCTCCCATTTCATATGCAAACATTTTCTTTTCAAACTTTCCATTAAACATCAGATAAAAACTTGATAAGACGTATTTATAGAGCAGCTGTAAACGACCTTCTCTCTTCAACCGTCTTAAGGAGTAGATAAGCCTCAAAGAGTGAATTGTTTTAACTCTCACGCCCCAACGATACGCATTTCTGACTATTTCATGATCTTCGGCAATTGGAACATTCACATTAAAACCGCCAACAAGGTTGAAAAAGTTCCTTTCCCACATCATTCCTGCCCCTATTGAAAACGGTTTATTCGTATTATGAGAAAAATCCACAAACTTATTCCAGATGGGAAAAACAACCTGCATATCAGGATATTTATCCTTCTCTTCTGGAATGCAGTAGGGGTCAAAAACAAGGCCATTCTTCTTCTGAATATAAAGCATCGCCATTTTGGTGTACCCCTTGGAAATCGAGTTATCTGCATCGAAAAACATTAAGTACTTTCCTACTGCAATCTTGGCACCCTCGTTCTTCTGGGAAGAGACATTTTTTTTATTAATCTCAATAAATTTTAAGGGGAGTTTTTTTTCATACTCTAAGGCTATAGTTCTGGTTGCATCTTTAGATTTAGCATCAACAATAATCACTTCAAAGTTCTGAGCTGTTTGCCCGATTAGTTCTTTCAGGAGATTAGGTAAAAACAGCTCTTCATTCAAAGTCGGGATGATAATAGAGAAAAATGGTTCCTTCATGGACATATTATACCAAAAGAGGCTATTTGTTACTCTTTGGTCTTGTTCCAGGCACGAAACTCCAATACGCCTGAGGTCTCATCTTTAAGCCTTGGTATAATAATAATGCGATGTTATACAATAATAATCAGCTATGAAAATCTCACTAATAATTCCTGTCTATAATGAAGAAGTATATATCCGAAGATGTTTGCAGAGTGTATTTAACCAGATAGACAAAGCAGACGAAGTTATTGTTGTAAATAATAATTCAACAGACAGGACCATGGATATAGTAAGTCAGTTTCCAGTTAAGGTTGTGAATGAGTCGCGTCAAGGTATGATCCCTGCCCGGAATCGTGGTTTTAACGAGGCCGAGAATGATATTATTGCCCGATGTGATGCCGATGCTGTTCTTCCGGTTGATTGGATAAGAAATATCAAAAAAATTTATCAGGATGAGAGTATCGATGCGATCAGTGGACCCGCTCACTTTTATGACATAGTGTTTGCGCCCGTCATTAATACTTTTGGTAGCTTTATGTATTTTAACGTTTCTTCATTTATTTTAGGGTATAAACCTCTTTATGGCCCGAACTTAATAATAAAGAAAAATATCTGGGAGAAGGTTAAAACTGAGGTATGTTTTGACGAAAAGAAGGTTCATGAAGATATGGACCTTAGCATTCATATCCATCATAAAAAAGGTGTGATAAAAGTCCTATCTGAAATTGGTATCTCTGTTTCCTCTAGAAGGATGGTTCATAATCCTCTCTCAATTTTTGTAGAGTATCCAATACGAATGATAAGAACATTCATAATCCACAGATCATATCTAAGGGAAAGCTGAGTTACTTCTCCTTGTGTTTTAGGAAAAAATAGAGGTAAATACCCAGGAATATAGCGTAAGATAAAATATAGTTAAAAACTCCTTTTGCCGACTGAGGCAAAAAAAGATCTATATCCAAAATGTTAAAAATATTGAGAGTATCCCATTGATGATGTTGTATCGTGTAGATAATCAGCAGCAATAGATGAAATGAGGCTCCACATAAAACTGTTTTTGCTAAAGCATTCAGCTTAGGATTTTTTGAGATGCGCATACATAATTATTGTAACATGCATGATCTACTTCTGCATTTTAAATAGTTCTTCGAGCTCATGAAGACTTGTACTGTCCTCCGGTTTCTTATCCCGGAACTTCTCCAGTCTAGGAAACCTGAGAGCGTATCCAGGTATCTCAACATCGAAAGCTGAGCCGGACTTTGAAGGTTTCAGGACTCTGCCTGCAGTATGAACAGTTGATCTAGTGATAATATCAGCTCTAATCTCTACAATAATCTCGGGCTTTACCCAAATATCAACTGACATCATTTTATCAACGTCGTAAAGTGCTGGCTTACTATCAATTTTAAATTTTTGACACCGTTCCTGTAGATCCCTCCACTCCTGATCGCTTAAACCTGTCCCAATTTTTGCAACTGTAGCAAACATATCCTTTTTTTGGTCGTAAACACCAACCAGAAATGCCCCTATTCCAAAGTCCGCACGTTTACCTTTACCAAAGTCATATCCCATGACGAGGCAGTCGATGGTGTCATTAATCTGGGATGAATAGCTCTTCTTAAACTTTATCCAGTTGAAACCTCTGGCTCCTGGTTGATAAATACCATCAATTTTTTTGACAATCATACCTTCTAAACCTTCTGTGAGGGCATCTTCAAAGAGCAACTCAAGTTCTTTTGGATCCTCGGTAGTTGTATCTGGTGCCAGAAGAATAGTATCTTTGGTGACATCAGCTCTGGGCTTCACTGCTTTCTCTAATTTTTTTCTCCGCTCTGAAAACGGGACTTGTAACAAATTTTCGCCATTCAAATAAAGTAGTTCAAAGGTGAATAGTTTTAGGGGAATTTCTTTTACTTTTTCGGCGATATCATATTTCCGTTTCCGCTGTACTGTCTGCTGAAAAGGAAGAAAATTACCTGTGTTGACATCATAACCGATAGCCTCACCTTCAATTATTAACTCTTCTGCTTTAATCTCTTTTTTTATCCCTTCAATTACATCTGGATACATTTCTGAGACTTCTTCCAGGCTACGGGAGTACAAACGGACCTCATTTTTTTTCTTAGAGTAATGAGCTTGTAGCCTAAACCCATCATATTTAGGCTCCATAATGCATTTTCCTAACTTTTCAATGATGGCTTGGGATGAGGAAAGCCGTTCTGCACGCATCATAATTATTGGAGTAAAAATAGCTGGTTTTACTTTATGAATTGCTTCTATGCCTTCGCTTTTAATAAGTTTTCCAATGAATCCCAGATCTGGGCGGACATGATATGCATTTTCAATTGCAGACCTTAAAGATTTATCGCCTGTATGCATCCAGGACAGGGCATCGAGGACGGTCATATCGGAAAAGCCGAGACGCATGGAACCAGTTGGAATTCTTGCTAAATATCTGGAAGCTAAAGGATCTGCCTGCCTAAAAAGATATGATAAAGTATTAATTTTTACATCTTGAGAACCAGCTCCGCCGGCACTTGCTATATTGCATAACTTTTCATAAACCTCAATAATAGAAAGCTGTTTTTCCTCAAGCGAAATAAACTCTTTTTTAAACTCTTCGATTGTTTTCCCTACATCTCCAATTTCTCTATTCTTCTTATTAAAATGATCTTTATCCATATTAAGAGATAGCAGTGCACTCCGAACAACCATCTTTTCTGCCATACCCATCTCAATCTTTTCAAACTGAGGTGATACTCTTCCTTGAAGTAGATACATTGTTTTATCCATTTCTTCAGGTGAAAGTTTTTTAAATAAATCTGAAAGGAGCTCGGTGATTGTTAACCGTGAGGATGTTGACTCAATTTGTTCAAAAAAAATAGCAAGTTGAGAGAATTTCATGTCTATATTATAAGGTATAAAGACGCTTTAATCAGCTGAAACTAACTAATTCTTATCGAGAATTATCAGAAAATTTATCTAATAACAGAACAATTAAGACTGACATAATATACCAAAAAATGATATTTAGTAATAAGTAATAAAAATTAAGGTTAGGTATATCAAGAAATCTACTAGGACCGCAGTGATCACACATAGTATATTGATGTACTTAAAAAGGTAGTGGATAACCAAATGTCGTGAAATGTGGATATTGAGTAGATCTTCCTATGCACGATACCCCTAATAAAATTGCCGTTACAACAAAATTTTTGAGTTTAAAAATAAACATATATTTAATGTCAACCCTCGGTTGACTAACCGACCAATACATATCTTGCGCTTTTAGTGCTGCCAATCTTCTTCATTAGGCTTTTCTTAATTAAGTCCTGAATATCTCTTAAAACTGTATCCTCTGAGACGTCTGGGAAGACAGACGAAAAAGCCTGATTTTGAATATATCCAATTTCTTGTAAATACTCCATAATTTTGATCTGTCTATCAGTAAGAAAAATCTGACGTCCACCAATACGTTCTTTCATTTTGGCATCTTTTGAAAGTTTAAGCACTTTCTCCTTAATTTTTTCAAACTCAATCGAAGCCCCATAGGTGAAGTACTCGAGCCAGGAAGTCATATCGCCCGCAGTAGCTTTTTGGAGATTTTCGTAATAAGAGACAGCATCTCTGTCATAGTACTCTTCAAGCGAAAAAAAACGACGAATATCATAACCTCCTAAGAATAAAATCAATGTTGCAATTGATCTGGCAACTCGGCCATTTCCATCAATAAAAGGATGAATTCTGACCATCTCATGATGAGCAATCGCTGCTTTAAGTACAGGATGCATCTCATCTTTATCATCCTTATTCACCCAGTATAAAAACTCTCTCATGAGAAAAGGTACTTCGATTGAAGGAGGCGGACGAAATGTAATCTCACCTGTAAGTGAATTTCGGATTATAACTTGTTTCAAACGGTATTCTCCACACTGGTCTTCAGGAAGTATTTTATCTGTCACTAATCGGTGAATTTTTTTGACGACTAACTCGGTAATTTTATCAATTTTTTTATTAGCTTCTTCTTCAATAAAGTCCATCACTTTTCTGTAGTTGATAACCTCCTGAATATCTCTGGGGCGCGCAAGAACATCTTTCCCCATTAAAACATCTTTTGCCTCGTCTTTCTGGAGTAGGTTTCCCTCGATATGAGTACCATGATAAATTGATCTTACCACTGCATCTTCACGAAACTGTTTTTCCCATAATGGCAGAATAGGTGCATTCTTGATTACTTCTTCTGCAGCCTCAATTTTAGCAATGAACATCAAAGTTCTATTAGTTATAGTATAGGTGGGACTGAACATGATAATATTATAATGGTATCTAACCTTAGTTGCAATAATTCCCGCAATTTAACGCAACAAATCTGGCATCTTGACTTCAATCTTATTTTATACTAGACTGAAGTTCATAAGTTAATCAGAGTATATGGCCCAACCTTTTGAAATTAATTGTGAAACCTTTCCTCCTGCTTGTACCGGTAATATTTCTACAATTGTCACTTTTGTGATCCCTTTCATTACCCTGGCAGCAGCGGTAGGATTTCTCATAATGTTGTTATACGCAGCTTTCACATGGTTAACCGCAGGAGGAAACCCAGAAAATGTTGCGAAAGCCTGGAAAATCATGACATTTGCTGTTCTCGGTCTGTTGATGGTAATTTTGAGTTTTATAGCAATAAAAATTATTGGCGTAATTACTGGTACTAGTGGTATTTTGCCATTTTGAATCATATGAATAAATTTATACTTCTTACTGACTCTGTTAATGATGTTTTTGGAAACAAAATCACTCCACCGACAGGCATTCCCAATGGAGGGACAAATCCACTCCAAGCTATAGGAGACATCTTTTCAACAGGTATAAAACTCTTTATTTTTGTAGCATCAATGGTCTTGCTTGCCTTTCTTTTATGGGGAGCACTTGATTGGATTATGTCTGGGGGAGATAAAGAAAAAGTCGCAAAGGCCCAGCAAAAAATTACAAATGCGCTTATAGGATTTATCGCAATATTTGTGATATTTACTCTTTTTGGAGTGATAACCGGAGATATCTTAGGAATTGTCCAAAGATCAGAGAATGGAGGATGGATTTTTAATCTTCCGAGATTAAACGGTAATAATTAATTTAGATCCTCAGTAGTCCCTCTTCCGAAATTTTAAACTCGTAATGCTCTTTTTCAGAAAAGTTTACATCTTTATTCTCTTTGGGAAAAAGCTCAAATCTTTCAGTATATTGTTTATTTAGATTTTTATTAACAAGAGAGTATAATAATGCCTCAGTTCCTTTAGTTGCCTTGAGACTGTCTAAGAACATATCTTTATCCTCTTTAGCTATTGCTACCACTAAACGCTTTGTTAATCTTTCCTGCTTATTGAAAAGCTCTTCAACTCTCTTGGCTTCTAGATTATAAATTTTACTTAGTTCAGAAGATCTTAGTTTAGTAGATTGTCGGTTACGTATGAGTAATAGAGAATCAATGATATCTTTAGGTATTTTAAAGTTCAACCTCGAGATGCTCTTTAAAAACTCAAACTCTCTTCTGAAAAAAATCAAGCCTCCAAATGTAGATGCGCTTGTATAGTAGCCGTTCGATTGATGAAAGTACTCTTTTTCTATCTGGTATGCCAGCATATTTACTAAATTCATATCAGATTCTTTTCCCGTATGAAACTCTAGGTAGGCAGCAACTCCAGATACAATTACTGCTGCTTGATAGCCTTGATCTGAGGACTCATTGATATCAGATGAAATTTTATGACTCTGTGGTTTTCCATTTAAGCTTACTGCTCTAATTTTAAGATAACCATATACTTTTTTCTTCACAAACTCTATTAAAAGATTATTAGTGCTTTTTTCCTCTGAAAGCTCAATCCTAACTCTTAGTTTTGATGCCGCTATGAGCACAGGTTTTCCATATAAAGCAGAATCTTTTCCAGAGATAAGAATCCCAATTGGAGCTGTGTATACGATAGACATAAAACTTTATCTAATTTGATATTATATAACCTTTTCAAGCTAAAGTACGACGGGTATGACTCCCTCTCGAATTACATGCCTCTTGTAATCCGATTTTGAATGAGGGGAGTTTACGAAGTCAGTTGTACTTTTTTTAGTAATCATAAAACGATTCGTACTGTATACTGCCTTGACAGCCCATTTAATTGAAACCCGCGCAATAGGGGTATATAATACTAGCTATGAGTGACCGAACGAAGAAAAGGCTAGACTTCTTACTTGGAGTTATGGTAGTTGTAGCTATCTTACTTATCTGCAAAACTCAGTTTTCAGCATTTCTTTCCTCTAAAACCGTTCTGGCATTTCCTGATTTAAAAAAAAACAACATTACTTCACTAGATTTGATTTCTGATAAACAAACAACTCATCTCTATAAAAAGAATAGTCATTGGTTCGCTAAGGAAAAAGATATTGAAATGAAAGCCGATACTGCTAAAGTTAGCACGGTGATTAATGCCATTTCCCAGCTCAAAAAGACAGAGGCAATTTCGAACAACAAAAAAAATCATATTAAATTCGGTATTAATAAAAAAAGGCTTGAGTTTAAGGATAAATCGACAAAAAAAGTTATATTTATTGGTGACCCCGTCAACCTGGGGCAAAACTATATCCGGATTGATAACGAAAATGAGGTATTTGCTACAGGAGGATTTAGTACTGTTTTTAATATAGATGAGTTTAGAGATCTTTCAGTTAACTTTATATTGAATGAAGACGAAGTATCTCAGATTAAACTGCAGTCTTTAACTGATGAGTTTACCGTTATGGAAAAAACAAATGATTGGTATATCAATGACCAAAAGGTTGAGAGAGAAAAAGTAACTTTCTTTATAAATGATCTAAAAACTGTTAAAGCCAACGACATTTTGACTGCAGATAAAATTGACCTTAAGAGTTTTACAAAAATCGAGGATATAACAATTGAAGAGAATGATAGTGCTAAAGCAGTACATATTTATAAAGAAGACGAGAATAACTTCGACTTAAGTATTGATAACAGCCTAGAAATTTATAGACTGAATGCCAATACGGTAGCGTCACTAATAAAAACGAGAGACGACTTCCTTCAACCACTTCAAACAAGCCCTACTACTTTTACTCAGTAATTATGGAGTTATCTTATAAATTTTTGACTCTGATAGGAAGTACATTATTTTATCGTATACTGCAAAGTCATCTGCCTTTTTCATAATATCTGACTGAATCTGACGTTCATACTCACCATTTTTAGATAAGATATAGACTACACCTTGTTCTTTATTCCAGACATAGACTTTTTCTTCTTTTTCACTGGTGTAGACTTTTTTAATCAGGACATTTCCGGTTGGATATACTGTACTAAAATCAGTTTTAAGACCTCCATTATACTTTAAGATACTATCCTGTACGTTAATGTACAGTGAAGAGTCAATTACCATAGTATCAGCATCTTTCAACTGTTTTTCAGATTTAAAGTACGATTGTTTATTGGAGTATCCTCCATCTGCAACGAGATATTTGTATACATCGTTTTTGTCAGAGTCAAGGAGATATATATTTCCGTTAAAAATCTGTAAATCTTTAATTGATCCCCAATCTTTATCAGCATCAATTATTTTCTTTACTTTATTATCTCCTGTTACTGTAAAAATGCCTTTTTTACGGATAAAAAGATAAACTTCTTTTTCATAGTATGCAACGAGAGATGCATCCTGGAATTCATCGGCAACTCTTTTTTCAAGCGATCTGTTTGCTAATGAGAGAATATACACAGTTTTTTTATGTTTATCCAAGAGTGCTGTAATTTCATTATTCGTATACATATAACTCGATTTAGCATCTTTTGTGTCGACGCTTAAGTCATAAAACTCATCTGAGTGTTTCGCTTCTTTTTTCACAACTGAGTTTTCTTTTTCAGTTATAAGTTTATTTATGCTATCTAATTCTTCTTTTTTTTGACTTCCTAACTCTGTCTCCAGCAATTTATACTCTTTTCTAGCGTCGGCTAATAACTCAAGCGCGTGTGAAGGATTTGATGAGAATGAATCCTGAGCTTGATTTAACTTTGATACAATACTTTGCTTGGTTGTGTCGACTTTGCTTTTCATCGTGGCTTCTGTCCTTCTTACATAGCCAAGAGCAACACTCCAGATAAGAATACCAAATAAAATGATAACAACAGCGATTGTTAAGATTCTCTTTTTACTCCCAGGATCAGTTTCAGTTTTTTGCAGAAATGAAGGCAGCTTAAAAAAAGACCTTTTTAACTTACTACTTGTTGATATCTCTGTCTCAGTGCCCGTCTCAACAATTGTTTCTTCGATTCGCGATGAGTGATTTTCTTCTGATTCCTCGATTGGAGTAAGAAATAAGGTAATAACTCCATCATCACTCTGATCATTAATCTCTTCATAAATACTGTCTACAACAGTAAATACATCAGTAGCAAGTATTATTTTTTTAAAAGACTCTTTAGATGAGAATAACGAGACAAAGCGGCTAGTTCCAAATATGTACATATCATCCACAACTACATTTCCTGATGCATGTCTGTCTCCATTGATAATTTCAGCAAAGTTTTTTTCCCGTTTTAGAAAAATTTTACCCTCTCCTATCGTCTTTAAAAATGCAATGTCATTTTTCACATAACCAGCAGCAAGTGAAAGAGTTGCTGGAAGTTTGGCTGTTTGAAGTGAGTTAGCTATTATATCTTCAAAAATTTGAAGATTCGTTATATGTACATCGCGGATTTTTTCCTTTATGAGGGCTAAAAAAAAGTTACCTGTTTCTTTGGAAGTTTTCTCAATCTCAACAATCATGTAAAAGTTGTTATCCGTCAAAAATCCGCTGAAAAGGAGATCACTTGATTTCCCTAAAAATAGGGAAAACTCATTTCTGAGCATGTTAGAAAGAGTAAATTGCTAATAGGACTAAAATAGCTCCTAGTACTAATTGTACGAAAGAAATTATAACAATGATAGCCCCACCGGAAGAGTCCACAGTTTTATTCATTACTTGGGTCTGTTTTAGTAAAACCAGACTATATACCAGATATAAAAAAGCGAATAATACAGCGAATGCCTTAAAAAAGAGGTAGATAATGTTAGCATTCTGAAATTGGTTAAGTAAAGAGTTAAAATCCATATTATTTCGGTGTTAAACCATTAATAATCTCTACAACTCTCGCCGGATGGGGAGTACAGTGGAATTTAATATTAATTTCTTCACCAGCAGTTTGGACGAAGACATCTCCATAGTCAAACAATGAACCAATATAACCTGCTGACTGGGATGTTACCTCTTCTACCTTACTCAATCTAGCAATCGTCACTTCTTTATAAAGGATAGTTACAAAGTTAATATCAACTATCCTTTGATCAGTTACAATTCCAACATTAAAGTACCAGAGTAAAAAGTTATACCAGATATAACTAAAGATGAGAGCAGCACTAAATATGTCAAAAAAAATAATTTGTTGAGGCGTAAAAACTATCGGCAATATAAAGTTTAAGACTACCAGGAGTATGGAAAGAAAAAAAGAGTTTAGCAGCCAGGGGAGTTGAGTTATAGGATGAGCTCGCAAGATTAATAGTATTGTTTCGCCAGGCATCTGGGACTCAAAGCGA
>JBBRMU010000025.1:0-14579 GCA_038230655.1 Patescibacteria group bacterium
ATATGCTTCCTTAAATTTATAGAGAAGGGGTGCAAAAAGCATAAAAGATGTCCTTATTTTCGAAGCATGTAGAAAATCAGATTTATTACTATCTATAGACGTACCATCAATTTTGACTGTATTACCTGAAAACTCAATTTCTGCACCAATTTCTTTTAAGAGATCAATTAACTCGTACACATCTCGTATTCTGGGAATATTATGTAAAGTAACCTCACCTTTGAAAAGTAAGGCGGCAATAAGGGCTTTAACAGCAACATTTTTTGCACCAGAAAGTTTGACGTCTCCTTTTAGTGGTTTTCCTCCTTTGATAATATAGGCATCTTCCATATTCTTTAGTTTAGTCTCAATCTGTATTATTAGATAATTCTTACTTCCTCTTTCAGATCTACACCGAACTTTTCTTTAACTTTTACTTTTATTAGATTAATTAATTTTAACAGATCATCCGGATTCCCTTCTCCTTTATTAATAATAAAATTTGCGTGTTTGTCCGAGACGAAAAAACCACCTATTCCTAAGTTTTTCAATCCTGCTTCATCTATCATTTTACCTGCAGACTCACCACTAACATTCTGGAAAAAACATCCACCTGTCGCTACACCGAAAGGCTGAGTTTCATGACGGTATTTTAGTGCTTCTTGAGAGCGTTTCTTAAGAGTTTCCACATCAGTTTTTTTTAATTTAAACACTGCTTCTAAAACTATTTCTTTTGTTTCCTGTAGATAACTATAGTCATAGGCAAATTTAAAGTAGTCCTTGTCTACTTTTTTTATAGTACCATCTCTCCCAAGAATCTCTGCAGACTTTAAGTTGTCTCCAAGATAGGAGAGAGGTTTGGTCCATTTAGAGTTCATAAAGAGGCCTCCACCAATAGTACCAGGTAATCCCAGATGATACTCAAATCCTTCCCAACCACTCTTAACCGTCTCAGTAACTAATCTAGCCATGGGATACCCTGAGGATACCTGAAGCTCTATCAAGTCTGGCGATTCTTTTAACAACTCTTTTTTTTTGTATAAATTTCTTACTATTAAGCCTTCTAAAACTTCTTTAGTTATGGCAAGATTTGATCCTCCTCCGAAGAGGATTAAAGGAATGTTTAAGTTATAGGAGAGTTTAGTCGCTTTTTGGAGATCTTCCCGAGATTCAGCCTCAAAATAATACTCTGCACTCGTTTTCGTGCGGAGAGTAAGATAATGTGCGATATTCTTATTGTGCTGAATTCTGCCTTCGCCAAGCTCGGTCTCAAGTTGAGTTTTAAACATGACTAATTAGATGCTTTTAACAACCTCAATTATATCATTTTTCAACTTATAAATGTCACCTGCGCCTATTGTGAAAAGGACATCGCCTTTTCTAAGATTCTGCCTCAAGTAAGCCAGTAATTCACTTTTTTCATGATAAGATGAAATAGTTGTAAAGCCTTCTCTTTGAGCTATTTCTACCAGATCTTCAGAAGAAATAATGTAATCTGAGATATTCTCTCTAGCTGAGCCAAAAATAGGAGCAATAATTGCCAGGTCTGCGTGCGATAAAGAATCAATAAACTGATGCTTTAAAGCGTTAGTACGTGAGTAAGTATGAGGTTGAAAAATTACCACTACTCTTTTATCTTTAAATCTGGCTTTTGCTGATAAAATTGTTGAGGTAATTTCAGCTGGATGATGCGCATAATCATCATATAGGGCAATCTGATTTTCCAAGGCAATTTTTTCAAATCTGCGTTTTGCACCTGTAAAATTTAGAATCGCTTTTTTGATGTCTTCTTTATCGAAACCAAAAGAGAGCAGGAGTAGTATAGCCCCAGCAGCATTAGAGATATTTTGCATGCCAAAAAGGGATATTTGAAAGAGCCCAAGCCGCCTAGAACTTCTTTTATCAATAAGCTCAAACTCAGAAAAAAACTCCGTTATAACTGGATTTATGATCTGCAGGTCTGCTAAATCTGAAAAACCGAAAGTGGAGTATCCTTCTCGTGGGAGCTTTGTACTAAGATCTTGAAGCCGAGGATCATCAATATTTAAGTATAGTTTTGCATGTGACATCGTAAAAAATTTGTAGAAAGCTGCAGAAGTTTCCTCCATATCTTTATATATATCAGGATGATCAAAATCAATATTCAGACATAAAATATGAGTTGGATGAAGTAAATAGAACTTTGGGGTTTTGTCGGTTGGTGGATTTACTCCATACTCATCAGCTTCAGCTACAAAGTACTCTTTTTTATCAAAGCGGCCAGCCCATCTATCCTGGAAAGTTGAAGTACCAATGAAATAGCTTGGACTTACATCAAGCTTCTCAAGAGCATATGCAAGAAGGGAAGCTGTAGTCGTTTTACCATGGCAGCCACATACTGCAACTGCTTTTTCAAAGCTTTGCATTAACTCTCCTAAGATCTGTGTCTGAGGAATGACCGGAATACCACGCTTTTTTGCCTCTTCTGCCTGAGGACTATTAATGCCTTGATGAGAAGCTGAGTAGATAAATAGATCAACATCGTCAGGTAGTTGTTCAGGAGAAAAATCAGTAATTATTTGTATGTCATGAGAGATTAAAAGGTCGTATGTTATAAACTGTTCATCCATATCTGAGCCAACTACTTTTTTACCCATTTTTTTGAGAATAACTGCCAGATTGGCCATCCCTACTCCCTTTATTCCTAAGATGAAAACTGTTTCCGCACTTTCCAAATACTTCTTCATATCTTTATTATATACCTACAGCACCTATTTTAAGTTGGTATTTATGCCTCTGAGCTGATTAATTTATTATTTCAGGAAAATATTAAGTTATCTTTTTACTATAAAGCTTAGCTGTTGACCAAACAGAGAAGGATTTCTGTAGTAGTCTCTTCTATAAGAATGGAATCTCATTTTGTCGCAAAACGTACAAAAAGGAAAGAACTCTATTTTTTCCTTACTCACACCAAAATCCATTAAAAGAAGATAATTAAGTTTTGAGAGATTTAAAAAGTATTTTTCTTCAACTTTGTTACAAATTTTTTCTATGAATTGGGGATAAATCTTCTGAAATTGAGAATACACGTCATTTTTAACTTCAAAACAACAAAGCCCGATTGCAGGTCCGATAGCGATATTGATATCTTCTTTTTTTGAGCCAGCCTCAACCATTTTTTTACTCATTTTTACTGCGAGTTGGTTTAAAGTTCCTTTCCAACCTTGATGTGAAATACCGATTATCCCTTTAATCTTGTCAGCAAAAATAATTGGCACACAGTCTGCAGTCTTTACAGCTAATAAAATCCCAGATTCCTGTGTTATGACACCATCACTCTCCTGGGATTTCACATTATCAATGTATACGATCTGTATCTCTGAAGAGTGAGTTTGGACTGGCCGGTAAATTGATTGATATTTAAGTCCGACCAGCTCACAAAGTTTCTTGAGATTCTCATTATCATCTGAGGAGTCTATTTTTTTGGTGCCAAAAGCAGAGAAAATTGATTCATCATTTAAAGAAGTTGCTAGAAATGCTTCTTTGTCTTCATCGAATCTTATCATGTTTAAAGAACTACCTCTCAATTCCTAACTTCTGTAACCTATTTATTGTTTCTTCCTGGTCGCTCCACGGATCTTCTCTGTTTTCTCTAGCAATGCTTCTTTCATGTCCTTTACCATTAAATACTAATACATCCCCCTTTTTCGCTATTGAAAGCGCCTTCTTTATTGCTTCTTCTCTATCAACAATGACCGTAAAAGTCTTTGATCTTGCACCGAATCTGTCGTGATCTACCTTGCTAAAATTTTTTTTAAATAGTCCAGTTGCAATTTCTTCAGCAATATCTGCAGGATTTTCTGTTCGCGGATCATCTTCAGTAATAATAGTCAGGTCTGAAAACTCTCCGCTCGCCTCACCCATTTTAGGACGCTTGGTAGTGTCTCGTTTTCCTGCGGAGCCAAAAAGATTAATAACACGTCTACCTGGATATAATTTTTTAACCGAACGCAGTAGATGGAACATGGCATTAGGTGTATGAGCAAAATCGACGATAACCGTGAACTCTTTATCATAGACGACCTCAAATCTACCAGTTGGAAGATTGAAGGTCTTCATTGACTCAAAAATCTCGTTATCTGTTAGCCCTAGCTCTTTACAAACGCTATATGCGGCAAGATAGTTATACTTGTTAAACTCTGTCAGAGGGAGTTCTATTTTTTTTGCAAGCTCCAGATGGTAGTCGGCACTCGTTTCTACAGAGTAAGTCTTAAATCTTTTATTACTTTCTCTCAAAATTCCTGCCAATGGTTCAAAAGAAGTGTCGTCTTTATTTATAAGAACTTTCTCCGACATAAGGAGCAATTTTGCCTTTGCCTTCAAATATTTTTCATATGTTTTATGATAGTCAAGATGTTCATGCGTAATATTGGTAATAACTCCAACTTTAAAATTAACGTTGTAAATTCTATTTTGATGCAGTGCATGAGAGGTAGTTTCCAGAATGAAGTACTCATCACCTGCATCAACTGATTTTCTGATAAATTTTTGAACATCAAATGAGTGCGGGGTTGTTGTGTGTAGTCCAGTATCAAACTCTTGGTTACCTACTTTTGCATAGACAGTAGTAATCATCGAAGCTTTTCTTCCTGAAGTAGACAAAATATGATAGATCAATGCAGTGGTTGTAGTTTTTCCATCAGTTCCAGTAACTCCAACTACTTTTAATTTTTTACTTGGGCTTTTGTAGTATTGATTAGCTACTACTGCCTGGAGTAGATGATAGATGTTTTTTATGTCTTGCCACATAGCTAATTATACCTTAAAAAAGATCTCTATGAGTATATTAATAATCAGGTGTATAATAGTATTATGAAACCTAAGTTTTTCCTACTCCCAGTAGTTATTGGTTTGATTATTTTAGTTTGTGTCTTTATATATCAACAGCGAAAACGTTTCGTTAACAACACAAATCAAAGTGCAGTAGTTCTTCAGATTCAACAGCTAAATAAGTTAGAGACGGCCCAATTTACTATTGAAAAGATAATTGATTCAAAAACCGTAAGTTCCAATATTTTCCAGGAATTTTTATATGGCGACAAAATACTTCTTATCGCCCATGGTGAGGTTGTTGCAGGTTTCGATCTGTCAAAGATCTCAAAAGAGGATATAAAAATACAGGAGAATCGACTTACGGTAAGCCTCCCACCGCCTGAGATACTCTACACAAGGATTGATAATGATAAAACTAAGGTTTATGACAGAACACAAGGACTTTTGACAAAAGGTAATAAAGATCTCGAGAGCGAAGCTCGTTTAAGGGCTGAAGAGTCCATCAGAAAAGCAGCCTGTGACGCAAAAATTCTCGATCAAGCAACTGATTCGGTAAAAAAACAGCTAAAAACTATGTTTGGTTCCTATGGATATTCTGAGATTACAATCAACGTACCAGCTGGTACTTGTTAATTATTAGTTTTAAAAAATACTATGGCTATCTTACTGTTAGTAGTACTTATTGTTTTGTGGCTATTGGGTTTAATACAAATTCCAGGATTATGATCTCTTAACATTCACTTGTTTGATCTGCTTGGAAAACCTATTTCGTTGCTTAATATTCTCGTTTTCTTTGCAATACTATGGGTTATCGGAGTCTTACCTTCACCTTTTAAACAAATAGCATCAGTAATCGTATTCCTGTGGCTACTTTCATTTTTTGGTTTTATTGCTATTGCAGGACTTTCAAATATCTTGGTTCTGGTCCTGATAATCGGCCTTATTTTGCATGTATTGAAGATCATCTAAGATTTCATTTTAGATTGATGAGATTATGTAATTATAAAGCATTTTTCGTGTCCAACAACCAGCATCATTATTGAAATAACAGTAAACTGTTAAGCCTATCTGACATTTCTTCTCCGATCAAACTTGGGTAGTAAGAACCTGATGTACCAGTGCATACTTTCCCCATTACAATACAATTACACCTCTAAATTCAGGTTAATTTGTTATAATTTTTGCATGAAATTGAAAAAAACAAGAGGTGTCAGTATAGTGCTATTTTTTCTTCTATTTTTATTAGTCTTAACCTATTTAGCACGTCCTCTCCTTTTTCAGAGAGCTATGTGGCATCTTATAAAAGCAGCTCAGTCAACTGTTCATCATGACGTAAAAAAAATGAATGTACCGTTAATCTCACAGACTCGGAACTTAAACTGCGAAGCCACAACTGTTCAGATGATCTTACAGTACTATGGTAAAAAAAATAGTGTAGATGAAATTCAGAGAGCTCTTCATCTAAGTCCTGATCCTCATCTGGGTTTTAGGGGAGATGTAGACGGAAATATCTGGGGATTTGACGACTATGGTGTCTATGCAGAACCGATTGCAAAAGTAATGACTCAGTTTGGTCTTCCAGCAAAGGCTTACTCAAAAATTTCAACTGACTTTCTAAAGGAAAAGATTCTAGCGGGAAAACCAGCAATTATTTGGATTGTTATCTCAAACCCTCATCCAAAAGAAAAGTATGTAACTATTGACGGAGAAAAAGTAAAATTAATATCTGGTGAACATGTAGCTGTCGTTACTGGATTTGAAAATGGTACTTGGATTTTAAATGATCCTTGGAACACAACTTCTAAAACTGGTGCAAAACAAGCTAAGCAGCTTCTCGTAGATGATTTAGATGAAATAATGTGGAACGACTTTGATCATATGGCCGTAATTGTTGATTAGTTACTTTAGGGGTCTATATTTTCCTTTTTTACCTTCTAGATCTCTCATACAATCTACACAAAAAGTATACCTTTACTGTCCTCTTCAACAGACTGTCTTGCCCATTCTTCTAAGTTCATGCCCTGTCTCATCGTGCAGACATTAGTACAGTGGGTCCCCTCTGATTCCGATCCGGTAAGCCAAACATATGTCCAACTTCGTGTCTTAGTAATCTTCTGATCATTCTATATTGGAGATTGGTATCTTTTATCGAATCAACAACTCTGCGTACACTCTGAACTGAAGATGCAAAATCTGGCTGTGTTGAGCCAAAAACAAAGTTTGTACCATATGCAAATAAATCTTGGTTAACTACTGATACTTCCCAGTGCGGAGAAGACTGTCATGGTTCTTTATAAAATAAACTACCTAAATTTGAGACATTAACCTGCCTTCCATGTCCTTGATCTCTAAATGTTGTTTCAGTAGCAAGTGTTTGTCGCAGGTACCAATCCGCGCTTGAGTATTCTCCCTCAGACCACTGAGTTGTTCCTAGAATTACTAGATCTCGATTCTGACCTGAGGCTGCCATGGCTTGAGTCACCCCTTCCACCGCTGCCTGAGAAGCATGATTGGGGATATCGCTGGTCCACATCATATAAATAGGGACAAGCGCATTCCTACGTAGCTCTTCTCGTCTTTGTAATTCTGGGTCTGTGCGGACTTCATAAAAATTCATGCCCATATTCAACTTTATTATGGGCTTTAATACAAGCAGTTACGGAATTGGCTCCGTTGGAACAATATTATAGTATGAGAGAAGATCTTTGGTGATAGCCCAGAATATCGGAGCAGCAGTAGTTGATCCAAATCCAGATAATCCTGGCTCCCTGAGTACAACTAAAATTAGGAACTTCGGTTTATCAGCTGGAGCAAACCCGATAAAGGATGCAATTGTTTTAGTTGGATCATAGTGGCCTTTGATAGCTATCTGAGCCGTTCCTGTTTTTCCCCCAACTTTATAACCAGGTGGTCTATCCCAGTTAATGTGTTGAGCATCAACAACAGAGACAAGCATTTTTCGCATCTCTGCTGAAGTTTTTTCACTTAGAATTCTTCTTACTACTGACGGTTGACGTTCTTTCTGCTTTTCTCCGTTAACCACTTTTTCAACAATATATGGTCTTAGAAGCTTACCACCGTTGATGACGGCTGCAAATCCCCTGATCAACTGTAGCTGCGTTATACCAATTCCTTGGCCGAATGCTGCCGTCGCATAATCAATAGGATACCAATCTGATCGTTTTTTGAGACTACCACCTGATTCACCTTCTAGATCAATCCCTGTTGGGTCGCCAAATCCATATTTCTTTAGATAGTTATAAAACATATCATTCCCAATTTTGCTTTGGACATACACCATGCCAATATTTGAAGATTTTTCTAACACTCTTGTCATGGTGATTTTTCCCTCGTTAACATTATCAAAGTTATTAATTGTATAGTCCCCGATTGTAACGCCACCTTTTTCTTCCATAGTGCTCTCAGGTTTCACTACACCTTCTTGAAGTGCTGCCGCCATGACTAAGGGTTTAAACGTCGACCCTGGTTCATAAACATTAGCAATTAATGGATTCTTAAATACTTCTTCTGGATATTTATTATATGTTGTGGGATCATAGTCAGGCAGACACGACATAGCCAGAATTTCCATAGTATTTGGATTTACTGCTACTGCACATCCGTCTTTAGCAGAAGATTTCTCCATTCCCTCTTTTAACTTTTCTTTGACGATGTTTTGGACAGATTTATCAATTGAGAGGATAAGGTCACTCCCGGGTTGTGACTCTACTCTTTCTTGCGTTCCAATAAAGATAGGCTTCCCAAATAAATCTCTTTCTGAGTTTACTAGCCCCGGTAGACCAACAAGTTCTTGCTCGTAAAACCCTTCAAGACCATACGACCCAATATTATCTCCTTCATTATTCTTTCCTACAAAGCCCAACAAATGGGCAGCTAGGGACGCTTCCGGATAAAATCTTACAGACTGATCATCAAAACCAATACCTATTGGAATGAATTTTTCAAGTTTATCTTTTTGGTCTTTAGTAATACCATTTTTGATAGCAACCCATGACTTGCTCATATCTAATTTTGCTTCAACTGTGGACTCACCAATATTCAATACATCGTTGATTTTTTTAATAACTGAGTCTTTATCTTTAATCAACTTAGGCTCAGCGAATAAGAGATACTGTAGTTGATTTACAACTAATGGTTGATTACTCCGGTCATAAATTTTTCCTCTCTCTGGATATATTTTCTGAGTTTTCAGATAATCAGATATGTGACCTTTCTGAGTCAAAATTTGAAGGTAGAATAGCTTTACGATGATTGCGATGAAGAATAATGTTAACAGAAAAAAAAGCACCTTTAATTTGAACATAGCTCAGTTGTGTGCGTATAGCAAGTTATCTATATATATGGGGTTGGTTTTTTTAGTAAAACTCATGGCTGCGGCCATAGATGTAGCATAGCTGAAAGACTGTGTTTGATAAACTTTTTTTTCTAAATCAGTATTTTCTTCCTTGAGTTTAGAAATATCAGCTTCAAATTTATTTATCTTATCACTTTGAGACATTCCTCGTAGTAAAAAAGTTATATTAGCAACTATAAGAATAAACATCAGAACTGCCATAAATATTTTAACTGTATTTTTCATGTTTTTTTTGATAACTCGTAACGTTGCCGATCTTTCAAAAACAAAGTCTTTACTGCCTTTAATAATTTCTTCAGACTTAAAGTTATTTGACCTTATAAACTGCTTCACAACCCTATCTTCTAAAGAGTGAAATGTTATAATTACAACTACTCCATCCTCTTTAACTATGTTCAACGCTCCTCTGAGGCCAGATTTAATATTCTCAAACTCCCCGTTTACAGAAACTCGTAAAGCTTGAAAAATTCTTGTCAAAGTTTTATTTAGATCATGTTTATGTTTCTGATGACAGCTTTTCAAAGCCTCATCTATTACATTAACTAGATCCTTTACATTATTTAGCCTTGACTTTATTCGACTACTGACGACTCTATCGGCAATCGCCCTAGAGTCAAGATCCTCTGAGTATTTTGCGAAAATCTCATATAATTCTTCTTTATTTAAACTATTTAGTAAGTCTCCCGCATCTGTGTCGATTTCCTCGCTTAGGCGCATATCTAAAGGTTCATCTAGTCGTTTATAGGAAAAGCCTTTTCCGCTTGTTTTTAGCTGTTCCATCGACAACCCTAAATCAAAAAGTACACCGTCCACAGGATAAAAGTTCTCGCGTTTAGCTATTTCTTCAATTTCAGCATAATTTCCGCATACAATTTTAGCTGCATCAGCCCTACCTTTTGCTTCAAAGTTGCTGATCTGTTTTTGATCCCAGTCTAGCGCTAATACTTTACCGCCTTTTTTAATTATCTCTCTAAGATGCCCCCCCTCACCGAGGGTAGCATCAATGTACAGCCCTCCTGCCTTAATATTAAGACGATCTACTGCTTCTTTTAAAAGTACTGGTGTATGCATAATGGTTAGTAAAAAAACAATGGCAACAGAATTTAGATGCCTTTAAGGTCTGAATGTATTGCTTCAAAACATGAGATAGAGCTTCCTATTATACTCTATTGCACTCCTTATTTATAAATGTGCGAACTTATTTATGCATCTTCATGCTTGGTCGACTGACTTTAAATATTTCATCCACTTTTCATCATCCCAGAGTTCAAAGTGATCTCCAACTCCAATAATAATCACTTTTTGGGTCAAACCAGAATACTGTAGTAAGCTTTTCGTTATCACAAATCTACCCTGGTCATCAATTTCAAGATAGACAGCTGATGAAAATAAAAACCTCCGTTTTTCAATGTTCTCTCTTTCTAGTAACGAAACCTGTAATAACTCTTTAGCTCTCGTCTCCCAGTCTTCTTTATCATATCCGGCTAAGCACGAGTCGAATCCTTTAGTTAAAACAAATATGTTACCCTTTAGTAATTCCCGGAGCTTCTTTGGCAAAACCACTCTCCCAGGTGCTGAGAAAGTCACTTGATATTCACCAAAAAACACCATATATAACCATTTAACGCCAATTGTCGCTAAATGTCAATAACATATTTCCTGCTATAGTAGGTATACTATTCTTAATTGATTTCACGGGTTTTATTTAAATAAAATTAAATTAATGAATTATCCATGCGCAGTCTACTAAAGAAAATTGAGGCTATCATACTGACTCGACAGACCACTGTTTTTACGTCGACGTTGATTATCTCATTGATGGTTATTGTTGCCCGTTTATTCGGTTTTTTACGCTACAGGATATTCGACGGGTACTTTACTCCAGAGCAACTTGATATCTTCTTCGCGGCGTTTCGGATACCCGATTTGATTTTCGAAGTCCTGATCACGGGAGCTTTAACGACCTCCCTTATTCCTTTTTATATTAAATATCAAAACAATAGAGAGTCACAAAGCATAAATATGTCTACAATCATTAACATTGTGATGCTTACACTCGCTGGGGTAATAGTTATCCTCTCTTTTTTCCTTAAACCTATTATGACTGTAATTACTCCAGGCTTTTCAGCTGAGAAAATTCAGATAATAACTAATTTTTCCTATGTACTTCTTCTCGGGCAACTTCCTTTCTTTGTGCTAGGGACTTTTCTTACCGGAATAAGTCAGGCTAAGAAAGCATTTCTTATTCCATCCCTTGCCCCCATCATTTATAACGTTTCGATTATTATCGTAACGTTCTTTTTTTCTAAAACTTTGTATTTGTATGCGCCAGTTGTCGGAGTTGTCGTAGGAGCACTATTATTTTTCATTATTCAGCTTCCCATACTTTTAGTCGCACAGTTTGAATACCGCTTTATAATCAAGAACTCGCCCGCAGTGAAAGAATTTTTTCTGATATCTGTTCCGAGAATACTCACCTCAATTGTTGCTCAAATTGATGCTACTATCGATCTTAGTCTTGCTTCATTACTGGGATCCGGATCTTATACTGTTTTTTATCTCGCGCAACACTTACATTTGCTTCCAGTAGCTGTTCTCGGAATCTCATTTGGCCAGGCTTCCCTACCTTATTTATCCGAGATGTATAACGAAAAAGATAACTCAAAACTAAAAGAAGTGATAGTTAGTTCAGTACTAAATATTTTTTTCCTAACGATCCCCATCATGGGTTTTTTTATAGTGACGAGAACACCAATTGTCCGTTTCTTCTTTGGTGGGCCCAAATTCGACTGGTCAGCGACGATCGCGACTGCTGTCACGTTCTCCGTTTTTTCTTTGGCAATTCCTTTCCACTCAATTTACTATTTTTTAACACGATGTTTCTATGCAATTTTTGACAGTAAAACTCCATTTACAATTAGTCTTGTCTCAATTGCCATAAATACTGTAGCTAGTCTGCTTTTTATTCTTGTTTTTAAGCTCCCGGTATGGTCACTCGCAATCTCTTTTACTCTCTCGATGGTGATAAGTGTAATCTTATTACTGGGCTTTTTATATAAAAAATTAAATGGATTAGATATTAAACTTCTTATAGTCGAAAGTACTAAAATTTCCATTGCTATGACACTTTCATCTGTTATTACTTACTATATAAAAAAGTTGCTTGATAATCTCATATTCGATACAACACGTACACTTAATGTGTTTCTATTATTACTCACTTTATTTGTGTGCTACTTTAGCATGTTCGCATTTTTCGCCTGGGTTTTAAATGTTAAAGAATTTTCCTTAATCCATAAAATGTTCGAAAAAGTTAAAGGATATCATAAAAAGTTTGCTGAGGTGTATACTAGTACTATATCTATAAATTAGACGATGGATATTAATCATGTTTTGAGAATAATGAATAGAAATATTAGATTGCTGTGGAGCCTCAAATATAGATATGAATAATACAAAAGAACTTAATACAAAACATCTCGATGCAGTTAAGACTATCCAAAAAAAATTGCTGGGTAAAAAAGTCTCTTATCATGAGATTTATAACCTTATGGATGAGATCTCTCATAATAGACTAGATGAAGTTTTGACAACTTACTTTGTAGCGTCATCTTTTAAAGAAGGCTTCACACCAGAGGAGCTCTATCACTTTACAAAGGCTATGGTTGAGACTGGCGAGACACTGAAATTTGATGGAATAGTTGCAGATAAGCACTCAACTGGTGGACTGGCAGGAACAAGAACGACGATGATTATCGTCCCTATTGTGGCGGCTGCTGGATTTAAAATTCCGAAGACATCCTCACGCGCCATAACAACACCTGCAGGAACAGCTGATGTTATGGAGCTTATAGCTAATATTAACTTTACCCCAAAACAAGCAGAGGCAATTGTTGAAAAAACTGGTGGATGCATTATCTGGAACGGAAAGCTTGGTCTAGCACCAGCTGATGACATTATTATTCGAGTTGAAGCACCATTAATGTTTGAGTCTTTCGACAAGATAATAATCTCAATCATGGCAAAAAAAATTGCTGTATCAACCAACCATCTAATTTTAGATATTCCCGTTGGTAAAACTATGAAAATTAAACACTTTTCAGATGCTGAGAAAGTAGCTCAAAAATTTACTGTTTTAGGGAAACACTTTGGCATGAAAGTCATAACAGATATTAATGAAAGTTTAGAGCCATGTGGAAGAGGAGTTGGGCCATATTTAGAAGCTAAAGATGTGCTTTCAGTTCTAGAGCAAAAAAGAGATAGGCCTCTCAAACTAGAAGCAAAAGCGCTAAGATTGGCTGGTAAACTACTTGATATTTGTTTTCAGGATAGTGGTATTAATAAAAACGGAGAGGATGAAGCGCTCAAAATTCTCTCTTCGGGAGTTGCTTTTAATAAATTTAGGGAGATTGTTGGAGCCCAGGGTGGTAATAAAGAAATTTCATTCTCAAATTTAATAAGTCCAGCACATAAGAAGGTCGTCTTAAGTGGTTCATCAGGGAAAATTAGAGAGATAAATAATTTTAACTTAAATACATTAGCTAAAATACTTGGTGCCCCGAAAGACAAATATGCAGGGATTTATTTATTAAAAAAAATGGACGAATCAGTCACAAAAGGAGAGCCAATACTGCTTTTTTACAGCTGTGACACATATAAATTAAAAGAAGCAGAAATTACTTTAGAAAATTTTCCAATTTATCAGTTAGAATAAATCTTATGAAAAAACCTATCATAATTCTGACTGTTTTTGCTGTAGTTTTTTTCGGATTAATATTATTTTATAGGGAAGGCCAATTACCTGTAAATAAAAATAATAAAGAGTCAAAGATTTTTGTGATTAATCAGGGTGAAGGCTTAAATGCAATCGTCAAGAAACTATCAACTGAAGAACTTATTAGAAGCAGAATCGTCTTCTATTTAGTTGTAAAACAACTTGGAATTGAAAAAAAAATTCAAGCAGGGGATTTTAGGCTGTCTCAATCCATGACTGCTAAACAACTCGCTGAAGGACTGACACATGGAACAGTTGATGAGTGGGTTCAAATCGTTGAAGGTTTGAGAAAAGAAGAGGTTGCAGAAATAGTCTCAAAGAAATTCTCTTTTACCGAAAATGAGTTTAACTCGCTCGCAAATGAAGGCTATTTATTCCCTGATACGTATCTAATACCTAGGAAAGCCTCAGCAAAGTTCATTGTCAGTCTTTTAACAAATACATTTGACCAAAAATACTCTCCTGAGTTCCAGCAAAAAGCAACAAGACTTGGATTATCTAGAACTCAGGTTGTGACGCTCGCTTCAATAGTGGAAAGGGAAGCTCGCTCTAAACCATCAAAAAACCAAGTCGCAAGTATATTATTAAAAAGGATACAAAAAAATATGCCGTTACAGGTCGACGCAACCGTCCAGTATG
>JBBRMU010000026.1:0-13792 GCA_038230655.1 Patescibacteria group bacterium
GGAAAAGGAAATGTTACTGGTCAAAATACAATAAATGGGTTGAATATTTCAGCTGTTGCAACCTACACAAATAACATATTTAATGCTATCAACATTCCTGCCTCCAATAATCTAAATAATTATCTTGTCACACCAAATATAACTATAGATTCTTCGGGAAATATCAGCGGTGCCGGAAATATAGCTGGCACTGGCACAACAGGACTCACAATGACTGGTACTGGTTCAAGCATTTTATTTGCGACTGGATCAGGAACTCATAGTATCTCTGCAAGCGCAGGAACATTGCAGTTAGGCGCATTCACACTCAATGGAGCAGTTGCGGGTGGAAACCAAAGTATCAGCAATATCAATACATTAACGGTAGGAGCAGCAAGTACAACAACGGGTTCATTGGTGTTGGCAAGTTCTGCAGCAGCTGGAACATCCACTTTTCAAGCAGGGAACCAAGGAGGATCGAGTATAACATACACTCTTCCCACCGCTGTTGCAGGAGGAGCTGGATATGTTCTTGCATCTACGACTGGTGGAGTATTATCATGGGCTGCACCTGGATCTTCGTGTAGTTCCTGTTTGATACAGGCACCTACTACAACAGCTCAAAATACTGTCACTGTTGGGAATAATTCAGGGGTTGTAGGACTTACCGTTAACAACTCGACAAATTCTACGACAGCTGATGGGGTAGACATAAATATGGTGCATACAGCAAATACAGCAACAAATGGATTGCTGGTGAACATGAATGGGTCTGGTGGAACAACTACGAACGGGATAAATATTACCAATACTGCAGGTACGCTGACGAATGGATTAACTTTATCAGGGACATTCACAAAACTTATCAACTCAACAAACTTTAATGTTACTAATGCGGGAGCAGTTACAGCAGTAGGAGTAGCAGCCGGTTCAGGAGCAATTACTGGCTCAGGAGGAATAACAGTAACAGGCAACACGGCATTGTCTGCAACGGCGGGGAATACAGTGGCGATGGGAAATACGACAGGTACTATGGTGCTGCAATCAGGAGGAACATCAAGCTGGGCAAATACTTCCGGAAGTCTCACACTTTCAACCGTCACCAGTGGAGCACTTGCATTAAATTCTGCAGGTGCATTAACTTTAACAGGAGCTGCAGCTTCCACATGGTCAACATCAGGTACAAGTTCAGATCTCATAGTACGCTCAGGTTCAACTACCGCAAACACAGGACTGTTGATTGATACTAATGCAGTATCTGGAGGAACAGGTGGACTAACGGTTACAACCGGTAATGCATCTGCTGGTGCCTCTGGAGCACACAATATCAACACAGGAACAGGTACCACAGGAACGGGACTTATTGCAATAGCAACAGGAGCTTCGTCTGCAGGAGCATCTGGTGCAATAACAATAAATACTGGAAATGCTACCAGCGGAGCTTCTGGTACTCTAGATATTGCTTCAGGTACTACCACGACATCTGGAACGACTGGAAATGTTTCATTTAAATCAGGAGCACCTGTAACTACGACTCTGAATTCTGGAACAGTTACGATTGCGTCTGGAGCAGTAGGCGCTTCTGGAACTTCAGGAAACGTATCGTTGGAAGTGGGTACAGGAGGAACATTAGGGACAATTCAAATTGGAAATGCTTCTGCTGCAGCGATTAATATTGGAACTGTAACTACAACTAAAACTATTCAAATAGGAACATCCGGAGGAACTGCCGTTGATGTAATCAATATTGGAAATGGAACTGCAACAGGAGGTATTACAGTTAACTTGGGAAATGGTGTTGCTAACTCTAGAGTAGTTGTCGGCAAAGCTTACAGTGCTGTTCCTGGTGCAAATTTAGCGCTTAATGGACAGATTATAATCGGATCTTTAAGTAACTCAGCTGCTAATGGACGTATCTGGATAAAGGCGAATGGTATCAATCATACGTTTAAATCTGATAACAACTCAATTGCCGACTATTCTGAGTATCTACAACAAGAGGATACTTCTGAACCGGGAGACGTTATGGTCCTTTCTAAAAGAAATTTTGAGTCAGTGAAAAAATCAGCTCAGGCATATGATCAAAATGTACTTGGAGTAGTGACACAGTATGGTACCAGCTGGAATAATGGAAATTGTCTTGATGAAGTTTCCTGCGATCACGGTCGTGATCCACATTGGGCAAATGTTGGTATGCTCGGGCAGGTATATACAAAGATATCAGATGAAAATGGTAATATTCAGCCAGGTGATCCTTTAGCTACTTCGAATGTTGTAGGAGTAGTTATGAAAGCCAGTAAAACGGGTAGAATTATTGGGTATGCAATCGATAGTTATGATGGAACGCATTCGGGACAAGATCTTTTTGGAAACCCACCTTATCCTGTAAGAACTGTAGTAATTCATCCGTCAGGAGAGCCAGAGCGTACAGTTCGGGTAGGTAAAATTCTTATTTTACTCCAAGCAGGTTGGTACGACCCTGATGCTCCACCGCCTGATATAAATCAAGTTGCATTTGTAGATCCAAGCGGCGGCGGACAACCAGTGTATGGACTTAGGAACACAGTTACTGGTCAAGAGATTACTTCTCAATTGGTCAAAAAAGACGCCAAGATTGCCAATCTTACAACAGGGGTAACAATATCACGCCAAATGTTTACAGACGCTTTAGAAGTCACTGGACAGGCAAAAATCAATGAACTTGAGGTCGGTACTATTAAACCAAATGCAAGTCATAGAGTTGTTATAGATATTGGAAACCAGAATAGTCAGTTTGTGATAAAAGGGAGTAGTTCTCAAGAAGTATTTACTGTTGATAATTCAGGAAATGCTGTCTTCAACGGTACAATAACAGCAAGTAGAATTAGCGCTAATCAAATTGATGGCTTAAGTCTCTTTACTAATAGACTGGACGGAATTGAAGCCCGCGTAGCATCTCTTGAAGCATCACTTAATGATTCTTCTGGTGAAGGACATATGAATATGCCTGTTATCCCAACTGGGACGGCGTCTAATGAAGCTCAACTTACTGGACTTTTAGTTGGAGGAAATGCCACAGTGAGTGCTAATCTTCATGTCGGAGGATCCGGATTAATTGAAGGAATCCTTAATGTTATTGGCTCGATCACAACAAAGAATCTCATCGTAGGGGAGTGGGCTGACTTTATAAATCATGTAATCTTCCGTGGAGATGTGAACTTTGAAGGACGACCAGTATTTAATAAAGATACGGCAGGTTTTGCAGTCGTGAAAAAAGGAGATAAAACCATTGATGTAACGTTCGATAAAGAATACACTCAAGTACCGGTTGTAAATATCAATATTACTTTCGACGATCTTTCAGTAGATTTAGGCCATGAAGCAACTGAAGGAGCAAAGCTTGCACAACAACGAGTCGAAGAAGCAGTCTTAAACGGTGATATTCGTTATATTGTCAGTAAAAAGACCACGAAAGGATTTATAGTGAAAATAAATAAATCATCTGATTATGATTTGAAGTTTGCCTGGTCTGCGTTTGCAGTGAAAGACGCAAAAACAAGCAGTACAGATACTCAAGTAGGTCCTACTGCTATTCCAACCACCATCATTTCACCTACTGGTTCAGTAACACCGACTACAACGGGAGTGCCTACACAGACACCTTCGCCATCTGTTGTTCCGACTACCACTCCATCGCTTACTCCAACTCCGAGTTCTGTGCCAGCACACACCTTGACTATACTTGATAACGACCTGGGATTTTTGCGCGTGAGAGCAGAACCGAATGATAGTTCTGCTGAAGTTGGAAGAGTTAACCCAGGTGGTACTTTTCCTATCGTTGATGAATCGTTCGGTTGGTATAGAATCACATACTCAGCTGGAAGTGAGGGATGGGTTTCCGGCACCTATGTAAGAGTGAACCCCGGGCCGCTGAATAGCTTAATTAATTAAACAAATCTTTTACTATGAGGGTGCGTATTCAACCCCCAGAGCTAGTTGGACTCAATTAGTTTTTTAAGAGTTTCTTTAGAACTTTGGTCGAGTGTTTTCTCAACTCCAATCTGCCATATTTTTTTAGCGGTATTACTATCATGAAAGCCTTCAATGTACAGTTCTCCCAGACGAATATAAATTAAACCTCGATCCAACGCCAAACTTTGTGCCTTGCTATAAAGTTGGATAGCACTATTGTAGTCGTTATCTTTAGCTGCCAGCTCAGCAAGGTTCATATAAGGAGATTCATTTGTCGGATCAAGTTGGACTGCCTGTAAAAACTCTTGTTTTGCTTGGTCAAAATTTCCTTTCTTCAATAAAATATATCCAACAGCATTTCTCGATTTAGCCGAGTCAACGAGATTTAGCATCCGCTTATACTCATTAAGAGCTTTATCTTCTCGGCCTTTTATAAACGGGTCTTTGTCATAAGGTGTTGCCGCTTGGGTTGATAACTTATTGAGTACATCAGTGTTTTTACCGTCATTTCGTACGAAAATCATGGAATGATCATCCCAGAATATTAAGTTCCATTCTGGATCATTTGTTAAAATTCTTGCCATTTTTCTTTCAATAGTATGTTTTTCTGTTCTTAAAACTACAAAAGATATATCGTATTTATTCCACAATGAGTGTAGGAAAATATTGTATTGTTGATCCGTTTGTTCTTTTTTTTCTGCGAGTTCTATCATTTTGGGAATCTCGCAACAAATATAAAGATCAGTTCGCCCGTCAATAAATACTTTTTGTTCAGGATATAAATGATAAAGAAGATAACCTCCATATCCGTATTCATTGAACATATGTCCGTGTAAATTATGTTTTATAAAGTTAACAGCATAAACAGGATAATAAACACGATTATTCAGAGTGTACTGGCGTTTCTCCCAAAAAACCCAGATATTAAAACTGAGAAATATGCAAAGTATCAAAATAACTAGCCGTGATTTTTTTATTTTAGAAACCGTCCATCCTAGAACAATCATCAATCCTAAACTACCCAAAAAAGCATTTCTGTTTGCAAGATAGGTAGTCGGTATTAATGGTACTATTGGCACAAGCCATAGAGCATCTTTCCAAAGCTTTTTTTTCCAAACAAGAATGATGAAAGATATGAGTATAAAAATTGCTGGGATAGTATAAATCCAAAAAGCAACTGGATCTACTGCTAAAGGTGTCCACTCTGCAACAAAATGGCTTATAGTTGCTCTTTTTAGAAAAAACTCCCATAAAAGCCTATACTGAAGAATGCCGAGAGGGGGCAGAATAGTTAACGCTACTGTTATTACTGCCCATATTCCTAGTACTTTTCCTTTATTAAAATCTTCCTGTTTTCTTTCAAGCCAGAAAGATAAAAATGCAGCTAAGGCATAACCCAGAAATAAAAAAATATCAATAAAAATAGAGCCATGTAAATTCGCCCAGAGGAGAGTTACCGGAATAGTTAGGTAGAGTAAATTCTTATTTTTCAAAGAATAAAGCAAAATAAGATACAGGTTAATTAATAAAAAGGAGTAGGCGATAATCTGTGGCCGTGCGGTATAGAACTCAGTAGTAGAAGCATAAAAGAAAGTACAGATAATAAGTGCATAGACTGTATTTATTTTTGAAAAACTTTTGATAATAACATATGTCATTCCAATAATAAATGTAGTAAAAAAAGCTGTCAGAAATTTAAGAGATTCAAATCCAAAAAGTTGACTAAAATAATATACAGTGACCTGAAATAGCCATTCATATGGAAACCATTCTCGACCCTGAGTGACATAGGAGAATACATCGTGATGAATAATGCCTTGATGGGCAATAACTTCACCAGACTTTAAGTGAAACCAGATATCAAAATCCCTTAGGGGAGTTATACTTAAAATAAATGTTATAACAATGAGAAAAATAGGGAGTAAAGCAAGAGGCAGTTCTTTCAGTTTTTTCATTTTGTAGTACTATTATACTAATAATGTTTTAATGAATATCTAAAATGAAAATCAACGAGGAACATCCTATTAATCATCCTAAGTCTGCAATCATCTTAACAAGCGGGATGATACTCTTTTTGGAGTTGGCTTTGATAAGATTTTTACCCGCTCACATACTTTATCTTGGTTTCTTTACTAACTTCGTTTTACTAGCGTCATTTCTAGGAATCGGAGTAGGTCTCATGCTTAGTCGGTTTAAATTTAATCTTACTATATATTTTCCAGCAGTTTTGATAATTCTTATGGTCCTAGCAAGACTATTTTCATCCGGTATCAATCTAGTTAACAATGAAATCATCTTCTTTAGGAGTAGTGTTGATGTTCAGACTTTTGCCTATCCTGTTTGGCTCATAATGCCGGTCATGTTTGTCTCGGTTTCAGCACTATTTGTTTCACTTGGTCAGTTCCTTGGGAGGCTCTTTATTAAGATAGGAAATCCAATCACTGCATATATTTTTGATATCACAGGTTCGATACTGGGCATCGTTGTGTTCTTCTTCTGCTCTTATTTTCATCTCATACCATTTGTTTGGTTTTTTATTGTATCCATTATTTTTTCATTATATTTTATTCATAATAGAGTTCACTTAATTATTGGAATCATAGTTCTACTCATTGCTGTAAATCTGTCTTTAGACTTTGATGAAGGAACAGTATATTGGTCTCCCTACTATAAAATTACTACGGTTTCTGAGGAATCAAATGTAACTAATTTATTAACCAATAATATCCATCATCAGTTTTTCTCCCCGTTAAGCCAGGCACCACAATATAAACTTATTTTTAAGAGGCTTGCTGCTAAGACACAGTTGAATAATATTTTGATAATCGGTTCTGGAACTGGGCAAGACCTTAATGCAGCGTTACAAGCTGGTGCGAAACATATAGATGCCGTAGAGATTGATCCCGTAATACTTCAAATTGGGAAAGATCAGCATCCAGAGCGGCCATACAGTGACGAACGTGTGACTACCTATAATAATGATGGGAGAAATTTTCTAAGGACTTCTCATACCAAATACGATGTCATAATTTTTGCTTTAACCGACTCTCTCATTTTGAATTCAGGATTTAGCCAAGTGAGATTGGAAAGTTATTTATTTACTCTGAATTCATTCAAAATGGCAAAAGAGCATTTAAATAAGAAAGGTTTATTTGTGATGTATAACGACTACAGAACAGACTGGTTGATTAAGAAGTTAGGCACTATGGATAAAATTATTTTTGGAGAGTCACCGCAAGTTGTTAATTTAGGGGCTGCTTCACGGATGTTTATTGCACGTTCGACAGATTATAACTTTAATTTAGAACAACATGGCCCGATAACTCTAAATAAAATGGTCTTACCCACAGATGACTGGCCTTTTTTGTATCTAAAAGCTCCTGTAATTCCTGGCTATTACATGGGCGTGTTTTTTGGTGTAGGATTAATCTCTTTAATTAGTGTAATTATTGCATCCTTACTTGTAGTTAAAAAAGAAAAGTTTAGTAAAGGGAGATTGGCAGTATTTTTTTTATTGGGAGCTGCATTTTCTTTAATTGAAACTAAAAGTATAGTCCAGATGAACTTAATCTTTGGATCGACCTGGACAGTGAATGCCTTGGCATTTGGAGGTATTTTGATTACAGTTTTGCTAGCTTGTTTATTAAATTTAAAGTGGAAAATTAAGAATGTATATCTGGTTACTTTTCTTCTGCTTCTGAGTATCCTGTTGCAGTTTTTTGTTGGTCCTCAAGCCGTAATGGTAGACTCAGTGTTTTTACGGTTTGTTCTCTCAATAATTTACTTTTATTTACCAATCTTTTTTGCAAATATACTCTTTACTAAATTCTTTTCAGAAAGTAGCTCAGTTGATATGGAGTTTGGTGCAAATATTCTAGGTTTAATAGCAGGGGGAATCACCGAGTATATTGCACTACAATCTGGGTATTCATCTCTTTCTTTGATAGCTGGATTATTTTATATTGTAGCGCTGGTTATCCTCAAAAAAAGTAACAGTAAATGACTCAATTAGTATTGACATTCATTTGTAAATCATAGTATTATAATTACTATGGCCACGACAAAAACTTCTGTAAAAGAAAATGAAGTACCAATGGAAATTTCTTCTGAAAAAGCTACTAGTTATGCAGTATTAAAGCCTGTTCTTTTTGCTCTCGCTGCAGTTATTGTGCTCGGCTTAGCAGCACTGCCAGCATACTATTTTTACTCTAAGTATCAAAAAGCGCAGAGTATGCTTAAAAATCCTACAGTTGCTGCTCGTGAAGAAGTTAACTCAATCATTTCTCAAGTAGGAAAACTGATGATCCTCCCATCCAAAGAACAACCGACCGTAGCAACAGTTACTGATAAAAGTAAACTGAAGTCGCAACCTTTTTTTGCTAAATCTGAAAATGGTGATAAAGTACTTCTGTATACTGCTTCCAAAAAAGCAATTCTTTATCGACCAACAATTAATAAGATTATTGAGGTGTCTCCTATAAATATTGGCGACGTTGCCGGCGCTTCAACCCAGGCTAAAGTAAAAGTCGCTTTATTAAATGGAACAACAACTCCCGGACTAGCAAATGGATTTGAAAAGACTCTAAAGGAGAAAGTTACGAATATTGATATTGTTTCCAAAGATAATGCTGCAAAAAGAAATTACACAAAAACTCTTGTAGTTGACGTCAAAGGTGACAAAAAAGATGGAGCAGGGCAGTTGGCAAAAGTAGTGAACGGTGAGGTATCTACTTTACCACCTGGAGAAGCTAAACCAAATGCAGACTTCTTAGTTATCGTCGGTACTCCTAGTGCTTCTCAACCTGAAGTATCTCCTTCCTCATCGGTTAGTCCTTCAGGAGGTCCATAAAACTAGCAGAAAGACATAAAATAGCAAATTAACGCGAATGAAAATAAAGTTTAAGGAAGTTTAGAAGTTGCCAATTTTATCTTTTACCTTAAGGATTAAGTCATCAAGACTCCACTCAGTTTTTACCAGAAAATCGTAAACTCCCTGAGTCATAGCTTCCTCTGTTTTTTTATCGTCCGCAAGATTTGTAGTAATAATTACGCGTACATCTTTTCCCCATGCATCTTCACGTAATTTTTTAAGCATAGTGAGGCCATCCATTTCCGGCATAACGATATCAAGAAGTACAAGATCAGGATGTTCTTTCAAAGCGGTGGTAAGTCCTTCTAGTCCATTTTTAGCTTGTAATACTGAGAAGTTTTCTGCAGTTAACTTGTCAGAAATAATCTTAAGAAGGGCTTCATCATCATCAACAACAAGAATTTTATTAGTCATAGGTTTTAAGTTTATTATATTCTGTTTACATGTAGATGCAAGAGGATAAATCATTATTGTTGGCAGCTAAAGTAATAGTGTATGTTACTAAGCCTATTCGACCATATCAATATGGTACAATGGTGGTAATTAGAAATTTCATTATTTTATGGAGAAAACACTCGTAGTTTTAAAACCGGACGCTGTCCAAAGAGGTCTGATTGGACGCATTATTACCCGTTTTGAGCAGGTGGGGCTTAAAGTAGTTGCTGCAAAAACAATGCTTGTCACACGTGAACACGCAGATAAACATTATCCAGCTAGTAGAAAAGAGTTTATTGAAGGAATGGGTGGAAAAACTCTTGAGAATTATGAAAAGTTAGGAATTAATGCTAAAGAAGAATTCGGGAGTAATGATCCTCACAAAATTGGATTACAAATAAGAGAGTGGCTGGTTAGCATGATTACAGAAGGTCCAGTTTTTGCAATGGTACTTGAAGGTCCTCATGCAGTAGAGTTGGTTAGAAAACTAGTAGGGCATACTTTACCACTTATGTCAGCACCTGGGACTATAAGAGGGGATTACTCGTTCGATTCTTCCTATCTTGCGAATACTCGTAAGCGACCAATAAAAAATCTTATTCATGCGTCTGGAAATTTGGATGAAGCAGTCTTTGAAGTTGGACTGTGGTTTTCTAAAAAAGAGATTCATTCTTACGAAAGGGTTGAAGAAAAGGTAATGAGATAACACTTCCATTTAGGAAAGCCCTTAGCCGCCGTTCTGGCGGCTTTTTTTATGGAGTTGGAGTCGGTGTCAACGTCGCTGTGGGAGTTATCGAAGTAGTTGGACTTGGTGTCAAAGTTGGAGTTACTGCTGGGGTTCCAGTTGGTGCCTCATCAACGATGAACCAGTTAAATCTCACATCTGCACTTTGAACTGACGAGACTTCAACGGTAAATGAAACTCCATTACTTTGAGATGTGACAGCTATTGGCACGAGCAGTCTTGTCTTTGGAGTAATGAAAACATGGGATCTACTTGTGATCCCTGTTGTGTGAATTACAACGGTAGTACTTCCAGCATGAATATCTCCTTCTCCGAGTATTTTAGCTGTACTATCTGATGTATCGATATTGACTTTCTTTACGGTTATCGTCTCTGCCTTCATATTCCCTGAAGTATCCATTGTGATCTTTGCTCCTTCAAACTCAATTGGTGCGAGTGCACTTGACTGTAATCTTAATGGCCCGATAAGCGTGTTAATTGATGACCCAGGAATACCATTATCAGTATCTAATCCGATGATACTCATGAGTCCGCTAGTGAGTGTACCTGTTACTGCTACATCATTAAAGTTTGCTTTTCCAGCGACTATGAGTGATGAAAGTGTCGCGGAGTCAGTACCAGATAGCTGAGCCGATGTACTTGCTCCCAGAATTGCCCCTGCTGAATTGAGTAGGGCAGAGGAAGAACTATTACTCTGTAAGTTTGCAAGCTGTCTTTCTAACTCACTAATTCTATCTGAGTGATTACTCACGTTAGATATTAATTGTGAAAGATCCGCCGACTGAGTTGCGTTTGGTTGTACTGAACCTCCTGAAAGCTGAGCTGAAAGCGAGGCATACTGTTCTTCGAGGTGGTTCAGTCTGTCTTGAACCGTCGATACAGTGTTATTAATTTGTGACTCAAGATTTGAGACTCTTGTATTAGTATCTGTAGTGTCGTGAGCCGTGGCAACAAGCTGGTTACCAACCATAAGAGCTCCATCTGAGTTTAGATGCAAATTTCCTAGTAAGTTATTTGGATCACTAAAACCGGAGTTGACATACAGTAACACTTTTCCACACCTTACAGAAGGGTCTGTCCCAGCAGGACATGCTATTACCTCACCAACTCCATGTTCAGGATCAAAAACTTCTAGAGCTTTTCCCACTGTTGATCCCGTTTTATTAGTTTTTTTACCAAACCCAGAAAGTGTGCTAGCTATAATTCCATCTCCTTTTTGAATAGGTCCATTTATAGTCGATACTTTTGTTTTAATCTGTCCGACTAATCCTACTAGCGCGTCATTTGTAGTTGGATTTTCAATATAATTACCTACAAATCCAGATCGATTTGAGACTACGCCGATAATTTCCTCGTTCTCTGTAGCTTTTTTGTTACCTTGGGAAGTAGTTGAAATAATATCACCAAGAGTAGTTGGTTCAATGATATTAAAGTATTCTCCGTAGTCAGCACCTGAGGTATTGTATGCAACGGCATTGTTATTGGCGCTAATGTTTCCCATAGCAGTGCCGCCTGTATCACCACTAGTTACACCTGCATAAAATGTTGCAAATCTTGCATTAGTTGTTGTTGAAGTTACTCCTAAGTTTATTCTTAACCCAACTGTATTAGCACTATCAGTATTACTATTGTTCGAAATAGCTGCAGCAGCAAGACCGGCTGATGATAAACTGTCGTTAACTGACAGTTTAAATCCGGGAGAGGTGTTATCAATACCTACTCTGTTGGCGAAGTAATTTTTCCCACCTGTCGAATATAAAGCATAGCCACTTGAATCAAATTGTTGTATATATGCCCCATATCCAGTTGCACTATCGGTTGTGAAATATCCACCATATCCATCAGCACCACTTCCTTCGCCACTTATACCTATTGGACCAATACCAGATACACCTACAGTTCCTCCTGTACCTACTACTCCAATTGATTCATGGTTATAAGTACCAGTCGCAGCTCCTTTGATTCCATATGAATATCCTACGTTTCCACCAGTAGATAAAAAGTATCCCCCATATCGAAAGCTATCATCACTTCCAGTTACTGTTGTGGTCACATTAACTCCATATACACTACTTGATGTATTTTGTGTGTTAATAACATTGATTCCGCGCAGGGAGTTGCTAGCATCCACATCGAGTTTGTATGAAGGATTTGTTAGACCACTACCAACATTTCCTCTCGATGTACCACCTGAGGTAACTCCTAATAACACATTACCTGCTGCTCCGGCTGTGTTACTTGATCCACCCGATGCAGCTCCACCAGCCCCTCCAACAACAAATATGGAGGCACCAGCCCCTCCAGTATTTAATGTTCCTGTACCTGTGACTGCGCCTCCGTCTCCGCCTATCAGAGAAAGAGTACCACCTGCCCCTCCGACTTTTGTACCAGATGTACTTGTCACAGCGCCACCTGTTCCAGTTGTTAAGTTAATCGCACTACCAATTCCACCTGTTGCACCTGCAAAGCTGGTAGCCTGTCCTGTAATACCTATAATATCTAGAATCGATTTCGCATTTGCTCCGCTTGCAGTTGAAGTACTCGTTAGCCCATTTCCACCGGCTGAAATTCCTCCAGCACTAAAGATTCCAGTTCCGCCAACGTTTAGCCCTCCGCCAACTGAAAGCGAGTTCCCAATTGATGCATTAGTGTCAACCTGCAACGATCCTAACTCAGCAGTATGTGCGAGAATCGAGGTTGTCTCTGTTCCAGAAATATCATAGATTCTAAAGCTTCCAGCCTCAGTAATCACGTACGCATATCGACCTGAAACAGTAATTGATCTTGGTGTTGCAGATGTTGTCGAGAAAGTACCTATACTTGTGAGACTCGATGGATTAGTCGCATCGATAACTTGAACAGTTGCGCTTGTATAGTTTGTTATATATATATATCTTCCTGCAACAAATATTCCCATTGGATTTGAACCACTTCCTGTTGAAAGTGAGGTAGCAAGTGTTGGAGTAGTTGGATCTTTTACATTAAATACCTCAACTTTATTTACATTTGGTGCTACAGTTTGTCCATCAGTAACATAGGCATAATTTCCTTGCACGGATAGTTTCTGACTACATCCCGAAGTGTCTGCATTACCTACATTACTAGGTGATGCCGGGTTAGAAAGGTCGAAAATTTGGAAAAAGTTATTACCTGCACCAGGCGCACCGCAGCTGGCAACTCCACCGTCGACAAGATATGCGTACTTTCCCTGGACAAATACATCATTTGGACTGTTGTTTGTAGATGTTCCACTACCATTCAATACAGTAGGTAAGTTAGGATTACTAATATCAACAACAAAGAATTTACTATTTGTATTATCTGTAATATAGGCATATTTACCACTAACATACAAACCTGATATAACATCAGATGAACCAGGTATTGCAAGTACTTTTACTATGGTTGGCGCGTTTGCATTAGAAGCATCTACAATTATTAGGTTTGCATCATCTACCACATATACATACTTGCCTTGTACGACTACTCTTCTGAGATTTGAACCACCATTAAGACTTGTACTTGAGATAGTACTAGCGGACGATGGATTCGAGATATCAATGACTTTGAAAGTACCTGCTTGTTTGTCGACTGCATAGGCAATTTTTCCTTGTACAGCCACGTCCCAAAGAGCAGAGTAGGCGATCGTGCTTTTTGCAGCTGAAGGAAGTGAACCTGAAGCTGTTACGTTCTGAAAATTACCAACTAAGTCAAGCTTTTGGCCAGGAGTAGTAGTACCGATACCAACTCTACTGTTAGTAGTATCTAAATCTAATAATCCCGACTGGAAGTTTAAAGCAGTAGTTGAAGAA
>JBBRMU010000027.1:0-13097 GCA_038230655.1 Patescibacteria group bacterium
CCCAACTGTAAAGTATTTTTTCATAGTAGTTAGTATAAAACTCTAAACTTAATTGTACCTGCTAGTTGTTTTAATATAGTAATAACTTTTGGATCGTAGACTCGGAAAAGCTGAGAGTTCCATCCATTCCCTTTTTAGTCAGTTCATCAATTTTTTTGATGACCGCATTTTTTTTTAGGACTTTTCTCAAGGACTATATTAGCCAGCAAATCAAGCGATTCTTCTTGTATAAAGGTACTGTCAAAATCAATAATAAAAAACTGCCTCATTTTCATACTCACAGTATAAATCATACAAAGTTGAGACAATTCACATCATTTTTAGAGTGTCAGTTTGATCTACATAGTGGTGCTGGGATAGTTTAGTATCGGAAAAGATGCGAATAAGCCTACTTTGATACTCCATAGGGGTATACAGAAATACCCATAATTACCGCAGCGAAGTAAGCCAAAATAAATGTGGATAACTTTGTAAAATGCACAGCTATATCTGGCGGATTTTTTTTACTAGCATGTGATTAAGATGAGAAAGCTGAGAAGTTTTGTAGAGCGAGAAAATATAGTATACTTTGAGCTATGCGCAGAAGAATGCACTTACAACAGATGCGGCAGCGATATATTATCATTGGACTGCTGGGACTTATCGCGTTTATCGTTATTGGATTTATTGGGGCGTTTGGACTTTTTCTGTGGTATAGTCGAGACCTCCCCTCTCCAGGAAAGCTTTCTCAATCAAGTCAAAACTCGACAGTTTTTTATGACAGAAACGGGAAAATTATCTATGAAATGTATAAAGATAAAAACAGAGTGCCTATTGCCATTAATGATATCCCGAAATACCTTCAACAGGCGACAGTCGCGACAGAAGATAAGACATTTTATACAAACTCAGGAATTTCACAGACTGGTATAATCCGGGCGTTTCTCATGACGGCACTTCATCGAGGTGTACAAGGAGGCTCAACGATCACTCAACAGCTTATCAAGAATGTTCTTCTTGACTCCTCAAGAAGTCCTTCTCGCAAAATAAAAGAGGCAATTTTAGCGGTTGAAGTTAATAAGCGATATACAAAGGATCAGATATTGGAGATGTATCTGAATGAAGCTCCTTATGGAGGAACGTACTATGGTGTAGGTACCGCCGCTCGAGGATACTTCGGAAAAGATCCAAAAGATCTCTCTCTTTTAGAGTGCGCAATTCTCGCGGGTTTACCGCAAAATCCAAGTGTCTACTCCCCGTTCATTGGTGTTAAAGATACTTGGAAGGCAAGAACAGGAGATGTACTTAGGAGAATGCGCGAGGAAGGATATATTACGCGAGCCCAGGAAGAGGAATCGCTGAAAAAGCTTCCCTCTGTGAAGTTTCAGTCTGCACTTCTCAATATAAATGCAGCTCACTTCATTTTTTATGTCAAACGCTTAATTGAAAAAGAGTATGGGCCTAAGATTTTAGATCAGGGACTGCAGATTAAAACAACCCTTGATCTGGATATGCAGACAGCAGCTGAAAAAATTGTCAAAGACCAGATAGCAACACTTGATAAAGGTGGTTATAAAGTCTCCAACGGTGCGGTTCTGGCGCTTGACTCAAAAACAGGCCAGGTAATCGCGTATGTCGGTTCCCATGACTATAGTGACGAGACAAATGGTCAGTTTGATGTTATCTCTCAGGGAGTCCGACAGCCGGGTTCAACACTTAAACCTTTAGAGTATGCTGTTGCCTTTGAAAAAGGATATACTCCCGCGACAGTGCTCATGGATGTCAAAACAACATTTCCGAATCAGGGAACTTCAGACTATACACCGGAAAACTACACAGGTAAGTTTACCGGCCCCATTCAGATACGTTTTGCACTGGGAAACTCATTGAATGTCCCGGCAGTCAAGATGCTCGCGATGATTGGATTACGAGACTTTCTTCAAAAAGCAAATGACATGGGTATGACGGAGTTGGCTCCAACAACGCATACTATGGAAAATCTCGGATTATCTGCGTCGCTTGGAGGTGGGAGCGTGAGTTTACTTCATCTGACGTCCTCCTATGCGGTCTTTGCAAATGGCGGCAAGAAAATTGATATTATTCCCTATACTGAAATTAAAGACTTTAAAGGAAGAGAGATTTTCAAGAGTAAAGAGCCCAAAGGCCATCAGGTTTTGTCTCCTGAGATCTCATTTCTTATCTCCCATATTCTTTCAGATGACAACGCCCGTAAAGATACATTTGGACTCGGATCACTGTTAAATATCAGAGGTAAAACAGTCGCCGTTAAAACCGGTACAACCGACGATAAGGTAGATAACTATGCGGTTGGATTTACGAAGGGGGTAACGGTTGGAGTTTGGGTTGGAAATAACGACTATAAACCGATGAATCCGCGCATTGCCTCAGGTATAACAGGAGCATCCCCTATCTGGCATGATGTTATGACTGAGCTTCTGAAGAAGTATGATGATAATATTCTCCCCAAACCGGACAAGGTAAAAGCCCTTGAGGTTGATGCAGCACTAGGTGGACTACCAAAAGATGATAATCCCAAGCGGTCTGAGTACTTTATTGAAGGAACTGAGCCAAAAGAGGTCTCACCTATTTACAAAAAATTAAAAATCTCAAAATCAACAGGGAAAATTGCCAACGATGTTGAGGTGAAAAATGGAAATTATGATGAAAAAGACTATATTATCTTCACAGAAAATGACCCTGTCTCAACAGATGGTAAAAACCGCTGGCAGGAGGGTATCGATCTTTGGGTGAAAGATCATGGAACAGATAAAATGAAGCCTCCGACTGAACTTTCTGACAACTCAGCAGATGATGTTGTGGTCTCAATTAAAAACCCCAACGATCGATCAACAGTGAGCAATGCATTTGATATTCAGGTAAAAGTGACAACGGGCCCAGATATTAAGTCAGTCAAACTCTATAAAAACGGCTCAGAATTCAAGAGTTTGGATGGTAATAATAAAGATATAACTGAGTCAGTTAATTTTTCAGATGGTGTGTATGAGTTAAAGGTCGTGGCGACCAACGGCAAAGATAAGCGAGGCGATTCTACGATTAAGTTTGGTGTAAACAAACCTTGGGACTCCCCTGTTACCCCAACTCCAGCACCGACTGAGGCTCCGTAGAGCTTATTAATTTATGCTGTCCAATGATAAAACGAGATGAACTATTATTTGTGGTTGATCAAGACAATAGTCCGCTTGAGCCTAAAACGCGCCGGGAAGTCCATGAAACCGGTCTTTGGCACCGGACCGCTGTTGTCTGGGTCATTAATGCATCTAACGAAGTGCTTTGTCAGAAACGATCTCAACTCAAAGATACTTCAAAAGGAATCTGGGAGCCTTACTTTGGCGGGCATCTTGCCCCCAATATTTCTTACGTAGATGGAGCTTATATTGAACTGAGTGAAGAATTAGGATTAAAGCTACGAAAAGATAAATTTATCCTATATAAGGAGTACAGAAATGAGAAAGCAAAGGAGTTTCAAGGGGTTTTTGGTGTAAATTGGTCTGGTAACGTTGAAAAATTAAAGTTGGAGAAAGAAGAAGTAGAGGAAGTTAAATGGATGTATATATATCAAGTTAAACTGTTAATGTTGGTTGAGAGGGATAAGAGCTGGACTGAGATGGCATACTCAAACGATATTCTTGAGTGGTTACTTACATTATAACTTTGATGAGTAAAATGAAATTAATAAAGTCGTCTAGTGCCTCACCAATAAATACGACGGCAGCATCTGGACTTCCTTCACCAACAACAACTTTACCACTTTTTCAGATGGGACAAATCTTACAGTTCTCTATCTCTTCAGTAACCTTTTCAAGCGCCTTCTGTTGATCCATGTCTTGATTTAAATATGCTAATTAACTCGTCCCAATTCTTCACTTTAGTAACAACTTTGTGTGTTTTTTTATCTTTATTTGAAAGCATCTCCAAAAGATAAGTCTCAACTCCACACCTGGCACAGTCTTCCGCGTACTCGATAGAGTCTTCAATCATCACATCGGCCTTGATATCTCTACTTACTTTTGATTTTAAAGAATGAGTATGTGTTTTGTGTAAGAGTAGATTTGTATGAATGATCGCTGAAAATGTATCGGGGAAGTTGGTATGTATCTAGTCGATTGTTAATTTCTCAATTGATAAGGGGCGTGCAGTTATTACGACAAGTGTATGTTTTTTTTAAGAAAATGTACTCCGTCGACTGAGCCTTTAACTGGTTTCATAGAGGTAAATGCCGGTGAAGCATAATACTTTTGTATCCTTTCTACCATTTCTTTGTGAGAACATTTCCATATTTCAGAATAAGGATACTCAGTATAGTCGGCGAGAGTAAAATGAGTGTAATAATGCAGATTGTGAAACTCGTTTATGGAGGGGTTGATATCAGCAAGTACCCCATCCATGTCAATTGCAATTTTCATTATTCAGTTATTTTAACTATAGTTATCATTCTCTTCATCGTCGTTATAAATTCCTCGAAATAGCTTTCTCCAGAATCTTTCAAAGTAGACCGAGAAAATCAGAATAGCGACTGTAATAAATATGGCATCGTATGAGTGTCTTAGCCAGTAGCGGTCATCAAGGCGTATCCACATGCCAAACTCATCCATAGACAAACCCAAACCTATTCCGTAAATTGATCCAAAAACCCGTCTTTTTTTATGATGCCAGTCATTTAATGCCATGACACCAATAACGGCTAAAATAAGTATTCCGTAGGCAAAGTGATGTACATGGACATGTCGAATGGGGATGTACAGTTGCGGAAAGTAGTAGACAAATAAACGAGATACGGTAAATGTAAGAATGAAAAATAACAAAACCCAGAAATTTACCTCATCTTTTTGATCAGCAATCACTCCTGTATAGACCGACCTAAATATTTTGACTAAGGACTTTCTTTTCATACAATTAGCGTAATTTAATCTGGTGATTTTGATCAAGCATCTGTAGAATGGTTGTTCTTTCTACCTCAACATCGTCATTAGTAATCGGTTTTTGAGATGAATAGAACGTGATATTCAAGAATAAAGACTTTCCCCCAGTTTTTAGTTTTTGAGGAGACTCACCTAGTTTGATTTTATAGATTAACTTAGAAGCCTCCTCAATTTCCTTGATAATATCCCCGACTTTTGTATTTTCTGGCATGATAAGAGATAAGTCCTGCAAAATAACCTGAGGAGGAGAGGTAAATAAATTAAAGTTACTCACAACTGGCGTCTGTCTTAAAATATCTTTAAGTCTCACATCAAAGTAGATGCTTTTTGAGTTAGTGAGTGGATGAATTTTGACGACGCTGTCACTGAATGTATACCCTAAGCGTTCAAAAAGAAGTTCGACTTCTCCTTTGGTTTTTTCGTAGGTTGAAGTACTCAAACCTGCAATCATTGTATCCTCGACATAGGTGTCACCATTTTTAAAGTAAATTTTTCCCACTTCAAAAATATGTATATCTTGTTTACGATATTTTTCCTGATTACTAAACGCTGATAATAGCGAGTTTTTGAGCGATGTCCGGAGCATTGTTTTATCCGCGTTAAGAGAGTTTTCAAGAATAATTGGTTCAAGTTCTGAGTGATTTTCATGTGTTAAGGGCTCGGTAATTTGTTCATCAAATCCACATGCAGTCAGAATGTCTTTAATTTTTTCTTCGATTTCATAGGTTGATTTACTTTGAAGATCTTTTGGGGGCGGGGTATGTGGTAATGTTGAGGGAATGTTATCATATCCATAAATTCTCAAAACCTCCTCAATTAGGTCGGCTTCCTGAATTATATCAGTCCTCCAGTAAGGGGCGGTAACCTCTAACGTATCTTCTGATTTTTTAGTTGTGGGAAGTTCCAACTTCTCGAGAATTTCCTTTGCCTGATGCATTGTGAAAATGACTCCGCCTAAAAGTTGGAGATGGTTATCATGAAGTTCTATTTTTTTTTCAGGGAACTGCCGAGGGTATGTATCTGAATGGCTTACAATACTTCCTCCACAGAGCTCCTCAAGTAACTGAGAGGCTCTCTTTAGTGCGAGTGTTGTCAGATGTGGATGTAAAAATTTTTCATGTCGGGTTGAAGCCTCCGTTCTTATCTGGTGGCGAATTGAAGCTCTTCTGATTGTTGCTTGATTGTACGTTGCATCCTCCAAAATAATTGAGGTTGTATCATCCTTGATACTCGACTCTTCCCCACCAATAATGCCGGCTAAGGCCAGTACTTTATGCGAGTCAGCAATTACCAAATCATCGGCCGTTAACTCTAGTTCTTTGCCTCCTAAAACAGTTAATGTTTCACCTTCTTTTGCAAGACGAACTTCTATGTTCTCCGTGACATTTTTGATGTCATAGGCATGCATTGGTTCTCCAAGTTCAATCATCACAAAATTTGTTATGTCCACAACATTATTAATAGACTTGACTCCATATGCCTCGAGTTTTTTTGTCAGCCATTCGGGAGAAGGACCGACTTTTATATTCTCTATGTTTAGTGTTTGAAAACGGTAACATAAGTCAGGACTTTTTATCTCTACCTGAGTAGTTGTGGACACAGGAGGCAGATCATTTTTTAATGATTCAGGATAGGTAATTGATTGATTTAGAACTGCGCCTGCTTCGCGAGCCAGACCCATAATTGAGTAGCAGTCTGAACGGTTTTGTCTAATTTCTAGATCATAAACGATATCTGCCGCTATCTGTTTGGGGGGACCGTCCTGCATATGGCCAATTGAGGTCATTTTATCAATGAGCTCTTTTGGATCTGCCGAAATTTGGATATAGTCCTTGAGCCAGTTTATAGGTAATTTCATATATTAATCATTAAATACAATCTCTCCGCTGTATAATTTTCTCACATCATTAATTCCATAGGTTAGCATAACAAGCCTATCAAGGCCCATTCCAAAAGCAAATCCCGACCATTCGCTCGGATCAATTCCACAGGATTTTAGAGCTTCAGGATGGACCATTCCCGCACCCAAAACTTCGATAAATCCCCGATATTTACACACAGCGCAGCCTTTTCCTTTGCAAAATGTGCACTGAACATCAAGTCCAGCACCTGGCTCTACCTGCGGGTAGTACTTACATCTAAAACGCGTTACAGTATCTTCGCCGTATAAAAATTTCACAAATGAAATGAGAGTTCCTTTCAGATTTGCAAGACTCATTGCCTTATCTACGACGAGCCCTTCATACTGATAAAAAATGGCATTGTTCGTGTGGTTGACGGTTTCATTTCGGTAAGCTTTTCCCGGAACAACTATCCTGATAGGTGGTTTTTCCTGGGTCATGGCTCGAGTTTCAACTGAGGAGGTATGTGTTCTTAAAAGAATCTCTGGCTCCTGAATATACAAAGTATCCTGTAAATCCCGCGCCGGATGATGCTCGGGTAAATTTAATTTTTCAAAGTTAAACTCATTGGTCTCTATTTCTGGTCCTTCATATACACTATAGCCAAGATATCTAAAGAATGAGTTGAGTTTTCTGATGACGACTGTTGTTGGATGAAGATGCCCGATTTTAGGCTTGATTCCGGGTATAGTGGTGTCAATTTGTTCAGAGTGGACATCAATCTGGATAAATGTCTGTTTTTTTTCCTTAATTTTGGACTCAATTTCTTGTTTTAAATGATTGAGTTTTGCACCATACTTTTTTTTTTGATCGTCTGGTATATCTTTGATTGTCTTAAAGAGTTCGTTTACCTGTCCATTACGTCCGAGGTACTGTATCTCAAGATTTTGGAGTTCTGTTGTGTCTTTTATCTCTGAGATCTCGAAGGTAAATCTTTGGAAAACATTTTCAATGGTATCCATGATCTATTTATACCATATGGAGGGTTTTTTGTCATGAAGGAACCATGAACATCATCTATAAATCCAGAGAATTAAAGCGGGATTTTTAAGGATTGAGCTCCTGATATTTAGCTTTAATCATATCGTCAATAAACTGTCGGTATATATCCTCTTCTTCAATTTTCATTTCCTGATATTTTGCTTGGGAAAACCTTTTTTCACTCTCTCTTCGAGTTTCGACTTTCATTTTAAATACTATATAATATTCTTTCAGGTTTTGAATTTCTTCAGTATCTAGTATCATCATTTTTTCGGCTCTCGTGAAGTCTTCGTGTAGTATATCTTTGAGTTTGCCCAAGTATACTTTTTTCAGTCTGCCTCGAAAATCTGTGGGACCATTTTCTTTTGCTGTGTGGACTTTATTTGCCGTATGTACGATCTGGAGTAACCGTTCTTCGTTATGAATCAACATATCAAGCAACTCGTTTGGAGACTGCGATTTTTGTTTACAAAGAAATGCGATAGCGCAAGACTGCCCTGCAATCGATGCGGGATACTCGATACTTGCATGGGTAAAGTACTGTGCTGCGTGTTTGGTAAGATCTAGGGGATTTTCCTCAGATTGTGACGATACTGTATTTTCCCGAGTATCATTACTGGGTAGCTCCATTCTCTATTTTACCATTAAATTGTTGTCCCCCCCACCTAGGTCTTATGAGAAAATACAACTGGGTGCTCCTATTATATGATCAAAACAGTTTTTTTTATCACGACTTAAGTAATTGTATTCTATTGCGGTTTCATTTAAACCCGCTTGGCCGTAAAGTATTTCGTAACCTCTAGAACTGTGCTATGTATCCTATAGTGTAAAATGATAGTTTTTAGTGTATACTATATGCTTACTATGGAAAGAAATAAAGGAAACTTTCATTTAGAGAGGGAAAATACAGGGATTGGTAAATTGAACAACCTTCAAGATATGACACAGACTAATGATCCTCTGCTGGAGAGACTAAATACTGAGGTGAGTGGAGATTCTACTCAAAGTGAATGGGGAGTTTTTGACGGGATTGCAGAGCCGGTAAGGGAGTTTAAAAATGAATATACCATTGAGCTGAGACATTTGATCGCTGAGCGAGACGATGCGGTTCAAGGTCTGACCGAGAGACTGATAGCAAACCAAACTATATCTATAAGCGATACGAAGCGATGGAACTACCTGATTAATTCAATGAAAACTATGAGTAAATATAGCCCTAATCTAGTAAGTATGGAATCACTTAAGAAATCTGACTGGGCGACTAAAAATCAGCGAGTTATGCTAGCACAGTATCTTCTCCATATGGGAGCAGTTCTCAAAAAATACTGCATAATACGAGAGGCAAGTAAGTTAATAGGTAAACTTGGCATGACTGAGGAATCTAAAGAATATTTCAAGCTGGAAGAGTTGTTTCAAACGGGTGAGCTTATGGTCGAGGTTAATGGTGTGAGCTATAAAGACATCATGTCCCCCTCGTCCGAAAATCCACCCACGAATGCACAACAGCTACAATACTTTTTCGAAGTAGCGGCTGCTGAGCCTGAATGGCTTGCGTTTAATCCTGAGAAGTTAAAAGAAAATCAGTCTCGCCTTAGAGAGTTTAATAAAGATCGTCCAGAGGCGGTAAAGTATACTAAGTTGACCGAGAAGAATGCAGCTATACAAAGCACATTTATTAGGTATTTGATGGCTGCGGATGTATCTGATTTTGATCGCATTATTACTCGCTCATCTCAAAAATCACAGATCTCTCAGAGGGAGTCAGCGCGTTCAATCAAATCTGCCTTACTTCATCTAAATCAGCTGTCTGAAAGTGTTCAACACATACTTTTTAATCCTGATCATCCTGAGTTTGGGGAGATCTGCGCAGTGGTTAATGAATATCTGACAGATGCAAGAGTCCATGATTTCATATTCGAGCTTTTAGGCTTTAAACATAATGCCCAGGTAATTAATGGATACAGAGCAGCAAAGTTTATTCCACCAAATCATCCCCATTTTGAATTTTATCAGAATCTTGCACATTGTCTTGAATCGTTTATCAGTACCAGACATCGAAATTCAGTCCTAGTAACGAAGTCCGATCTTGGCGATATCATTACCTTGGACAGTATGGAGGAAAAGTCAGAGGATAGCGAGGAGGTAAAAGAACGTTTCCACAGTACCGCCCAGAAATTTCTAACACAGAAGAGTAAGTTTACCAAGCCCGTGGATATGTCAACAACTTTGGCAGGTGTAAACTGGGGACCATTTATTATGCCTCAATTTATTGATATCACGACTTTTAATAATAAAGGAGAATGGATTAGGACAATTTTTCACTACTGGAATGAAGACACTCAGGAAAGATTACAGATTTCCCTCGTCTACAAACCCAATGAGAAGTTCTTTGACTGGTCAGTACTTGAAGATATACAGGATCCTGAAATGAAAACCATCTTCGCGTCATTTGTGCAAGTAAATCAGTCTGTTTTAGAGTCCATTATGGAGGCGCAGTTACAGACGCCTGCAAAGGAGCACTCTCTACCCGCTAAGGCTGATAAGACACATCGGAGAGATGAAGAAGTACACGCGGCAAGAATCGCTATTAAGGAAGAAAAGAGTAATGGAAAAAAAGCATTTACAGAGGATGAAACTGATCAAGACTCAAACTCAAACAGTGGTAATTTCCGGGAAGATAGTTGCAAAATTAAGCCGATTGCAATTGACAATGAACATCTCCACGAGCAACTAAGAAAACTAAGCCCCTCAAACCAAGAGATTGTAAAGGAAGCTATAGAGCGTTTTAACAGTCGTAGATCAAATTTATATCCTCAGTTTAAAAAGTTAAAGACACTGAGATCTGACGGCAAAGTTACGTTTAGGCTAAGGGTTGGTAACTTGAGAGTTCTGGTGACGGAAGATGAAGATAAAGATACCTATGTTATAACAGACGCGGCCGATAGAAAGGATATTTACCGAGGCTAACTACTATTGATTGGTTATCCGCCCCCTTTGGCCAAAATAAGTTGGTAAATGACCTCAAGGATTCCTTCAACTCCGTTTTCCAGATAGCCCTAGTTCTAGACAGTCCTCCACTCCAGGCGCAATAGTTTTGCCTGCGATGCCTGCTTTCGCCATTGATGCATCTGAAGCAAAAAATGCGTATTCCTTTGTATCACCAATACCAATACGGTAGCCTTCTTTGACATTTCCTTGCAGGATTGATTTTTCTCGTTGTGACGGCTCTTTGTGAGGCTCTTTTTAAATCGAGTAGAGTTATAACCACATATGAAGGAGTTTGTCAGCCGGTTTACTAGAAATGAGCGCCTTGAAGCAGTTGTATCTTCAAGGCGCTATCTTGAAGGTACGAACCTACGAATATCTATTAACGCTTAACTGCCGAAATCATCGACCATTCTCCGCAAGTTGCGCTCTAACATCTCTTGCGATTGGTTCATGAATTCTTGCATGCTATCGTATAACTCAGTACCTTCTAGTTCTCCGAGCATCTCAGTTTTGCGTTGCTCACTATCTGCGATGATTTGTTCAGCTTGTTGCCGAAGCCGTCTCTTTAGTTGATTTCGCAAAACTTCAAGCTCAGTTCTTTGCCTATCCATTTTTTTCTCCTTTTGGGGTTAAAATTTGGTCTGGATCTTTATGTTCAAGCGGAAGAACATATCAATCTAATCTCTATTATATCAAATGAAAGGTATACCGACTATCTTAAAGTTAAAAAGCCTTATATGAAGAGTCTAATGAGTCGGGGCATAAGATAAATACTACATAAGGAAGATTTACCAGCTATCAGATGAGCCTCCACCAGAAAAACCACCACCACCAAATCCTCCAAATCCATCTCCACCTCCGCGATTGTCTCCCCCACCATCCCAAAAAGTTGTTATACCCCATCTTCCTCGTCCTCCCAAGGGCGTGTGGGGACTAAAGGCTGTGATGAGTAAGAAAATTAGGAAAAGTACTAGGTAAAAAAGTACATCTAAGACGCCTAAACTTGTGTTTTTATTGTGTTGAGAGCTTGGTTTGTTTGACAAGTTAGCTGGAAAATGTTGATCATGAGTTATGGTTCCAAGTATTGCATCAACTCCGTCTTTGAGACCTTGTTCATAGTTACCTTTTTTGAATGCGGGAGTAATAATGTCAGATTCGATATGTTTCGCCTGTATATCGGTTAAGTCACCTTCCAGTCCTCTTCCAACTTCAATCCTCATCTTATGATCATGCATTGCAAACAGCATGATAACTCCATTATCTTTCCCCTTTTGGCCAACTTTCCACTTATCTGCAAGATGTATACCGTACTCTTCAATGGTCTCCGGCTCGGTTGTATCAATGGTAACGACGGCAATCTGATTAGTAGTTTTTTTATCAAAGTTACTGAGTTCAGAAGTTAAATGGGACACAAAAGATGGAGATAAAACATGGGCAAAGTCATTGACGTAGTTGTTATAGTCGGGGTAGGATGTGGCAAAAGTTAGTATGGGTAAGCATAAGAGAAACAGTAAGATCCCATAAAACTTTTTCATGTTAATGAGCAAAGTCTATTTTTGGTGCTGTCTCGGCACCTGGGGTGCTTTGAAAAAGAGGAAGTTCTTGAAAGTGAAATAATCCAGCTACAATATTCCCTGGAAATGTCTGTAGATGCTGAATGTACTGTTGATCCGTTTCATTATATCTTTGGCGTGCAACACTGATACGGTTTTCTGTCCCTTCAAGCTCGGTCATGAGATCGCGAACAGCCTGGTTTGACTGCAGTTGAGGATAATTTTCAACAATTACAAGAAGCTTACTAATTGCACTTTCAAACTGATTTGCAGCCTGAATTCGCTCGGGAGTAAGAGGTGTGGTTCCGGCATAATGTGTTCGTGCATCAGCGATATCTTTAAATACTTTCTGCTCCTGGATTTGGGCGCCTTTTGCACTTGCAACTAAGTTTGGCACGAGATCAAACCGCCTTTGAAGTTGTGTTTCAACTTGTGCTTGAGCAGTCTGAACTGCTACGCGCTCCCGTACTAGTGAGTTATAGGATCCCATAACCATGGTAAAGATGATGAAGAGCACTCCTAAAACGACAGCTACGGGTATCAGTGTTTTCATACTATAAGTATAGCTTATTTTGATTTAAAGATCAAGAATGCGTTGTATTTTCCTTAAATATCCGCCATTGGAGAAAGGGATACAATATGGAAATGAAACAACTAACAAAAATCGTGCTGTGCTGGGAACTATTTGAGCAGAATGTCCCGAAGGGACATATTGCAGAGAGAGTTGAAGTTCA
>JBBRMU010000028.1:0-11929 GCA_038230655.1 Patescibacteria group bacterium
TTCGTGGCGAGTTCAGTGAAGGGCAGCACGATCTTCTGTGAGGCGAGAAAGGCGGGGAAGGCCTTCTGGAATGGATGCCAGAGGTTGACCTTACCGACAGGTGCGGCGGCGCCACTGGACTCGGCGGCGGCACCGCCGCCATCGCGAATCTCCTTCGCGTCGGCGTTCCAAACCTCCTGCTCGTCCTCGGTGAGGGCGTTCCAGAGGTTGGGAATGTAGACCTGGACACCACCTTCCTTGACGAAGAATGCCTTGGCGGCGTCAGCACCCATGTCGGTGGTGAGCTGTGCGCGAGTCTTCTTCGAGAAGAGGGTATATCCGTTGATACCGCCAGTGCCCTTGGCGGGCTTAGCGGCAACGGCAGGTCGAACAGCGGCGGCAGCAGGTGCGGCGACGGTACCGGGAGGCACGAAGCTAGCAAGCTCCTGGTTGCAGGCGGTGACGATAGTGTCGCGGAAGGCCTTGACGGAGTCAGGGTCTTCGAGTTGGGCACTGGCGATGATCTTTTCAGCGATCTTGTTGATAGCAATAGTTGTTTTCGGGTTGAGAGACATTTTGATAAGTTCTGATTATAAGATAGAGGGTTATGGGCCCTCAGGGATACCTGGAATCGATTTTGGTTTAAAATCCTAGTAGGGTGTATCAACGTGTGTTTGAAATCAACGGAAGACAGGGAGACCTCTATCATCATAGGAAGAGCACCAGTGAGTATACCAGGGTTTTCCATCATATGGTTGACCCACTACTCTAGTTAGTTCGTGTTGCTTTTTCGTTGATTTTGCCAATTTCAGTGCTTTTGTGCCATCAGTGAAAAGAATATCACATTCACTGATTTGTCCGTTGTCTGAATATTGAACTTTGAAATTTGCGCATTGAATTCCATCTCCATTACAGATAGTATTCGTTTTCGGGTTGAGAGACATTTGATTAGTTCTGAGTATGTTATAGAGATCAAGGCTTTATGGATACCGATATCTATTTTTGTCACCTGTAATAATTTATACCAAAGTAGAGTTTTTACTCTCTACTTTTGTCAGTAGATCACTGAATGAGATCCTCTCCAATGATGGAGAGGAAGCAATATTCGCCACCGACCTCACTGTCCTGACATTTCCTTGAGCGAGAATGCGCTGGGTGATGAGGGCGGCATCGTCGTCAAATCGATGCATTTGATCATATTGCTCCAATGAAGCAATATGAGCAGTAATACATTTCTGCACCAAGCTTTCCAGAGTTTGCGCCAACAACACCTTCTTATTCTCCACCATATGCGAATCAGCCATCACAACACAATACATTTTTATTCTTTGTCCTTGGAGCGCTATGACATATTGCGGATTTCAGGAATTTTATTTTTCAATTTGGGTCTAAAATCCTAGAATGTGCTTAGTCTTTATGGCCATATGGATAGTCTTTCGATGCTTTCCATCTGGCGACAGATGCTCTTAAATTGATCTTCGCTGGAGTTTTAGTAGTTCCGTAAGGGTAATCTGGTGAAGCTCGCCATCGATCAACAGACGCTTGAACATTCTTTGATGAAAAGAGTGATTTCTTGACGGGATCTGGATACTCTTCTTCCATTTCGGGTCCTCCACCAAATGCTTCATTCAGTATTTTTCTACCTATTCTACCATCGCGCTGGACATATCGATTAGTGTATGGATTCAGAATTTTATCGCTCATATATATATATATATTTATTATCATATATCTTTTATCAACCAAAGATTAACCCTTGCAAAGTGAAATAAAAATGAAATATAAGTTTGAAATGGGATTAGACGCAATCTATAAGCATGAATTGGGTTCGAACTCAACAAAAGCAATTTATGAATTGGACAAGTGTAAGTGATGCTATAACAGAATTAGAACAAGGCTCAAAATTTATTTTGGATCGTGATTCTGATTACAGTGTCGTCCCTGGTATTATCGTAACTTTTGAGGCAAAAGAATCACATGACCTTGATGAAGGTGGATGTTCTACAGAATATGTACTATCCGCAGAGGAACGTGAATTACTCCTTAACAAACTAAGAGATGGGATAGCGAAAGTTCTACCAAAACATTTGGCAGAGGGCTGGTAATTTGTGTCAATAAGGTAATCCTATTTGATAGTCTTTTATAAGCTGAAAGCCCGTTTTCTAAGGGCGTGGGTCGAGACTTAGGAGAGTGCTTTGTTATTAATTGGGTTTTTACTTTGATTTTATACAAAGTGTAAACCAAAGTGGTGAGGTTATCTGGACTCGAACCAGAAATGCACGGGTTGGGGCCGTGGGTGTTACCGTTACACTATAACCCCAAGATATGCTATAGGTTTTTGGCTCTCTAAGGGTTTTGCTTTTCGATTTTTAAATAAAATCCTACTTGAACTTAATTTCCCTGTATTAGCTCTATTAAAATTGATATCAGTTCTCGATATGTCAAATGAGGTAATTAAATGGATAAAACTATCAACCCGGAAACAGGAAAATCCATTAAAGTGCATGGTCCAGTCTTTATGAATTTAATTAACAAATGTGGTTATCATTATGATGAACAATCTAATCTATTGCTTAAACAAGATTTGGTACAAGACGCGATAGAAGAAGCAAAAGAAATAGCACCGATACCAGTAAAAAAGGTATTAGCCACTCCCATAAAAAAGCCACAAAAGGATATTCCAGTACAGAAAGATCCCCATGAGGAAATCAGGAAAGAAATAGGCAAGAAATTATGTAAACTAAGTGATTGGACGCCAGAGTATATGGTCCATATATCGGATGTGCATATACCGATCAATCTCCATAGGAATGGCCGTATGGATGAATTTCAAACAGTTTTTAATAGATTATATGAATCTATTACAACTCTACAACTAAATAAGAAGATCGCGATAGTTATCACAGGCGATCTGATACATACTAAAATCAAGCTAGAACCTGATACGATAATTCTAGCAAGGGATTTTCTACTTAATTTATCTAATATGGCACCGACTATTCTCATATGTGGGAATCATGACATGTCAGAGGCTAACTTGGATGAGACATGTACTTTATCAGCAGTTTGCCATAATCTTAGTAACAACCTGTATTATTTGCAGAAGACAGGATTATACCAGATGGGTAATGTAGTATTTGCGCTTTCGAGTTTAAAAGATGCTATCTTCTTACAGCATTCAGACATCGAACCATCTTTAATAGGAGATATGCCAGTCATTAAGCTGTACCACGGATTCCTGCTTGGAGCTACGACTGATACTGGTTATGGAATCGAAGGGGATGATTGTGCTTCTTCTTCGCAACAATCCCAAACTGTTCACGTAGGTAGTCGATACCGAAAACCATCGGATTTTGAGGGTTATCATATGGTTCTGTTAGGAGACGTTCATAAGCACCAGTCCTTACGTAAGGACAACAGTATGGCCTATGCAGGTAGTCTTCTACAATTAGATATGAGTGAGTCGCGGACTCATGGATTTCTCTTTTGGGATATTCAATCGAGAGATTACACCTTTCATGAGATTCATAATGATTATGCATTTGTGAAAATCACAATCAAAGATGGGGAGATCCAACCTGTAGATCCTGATAGTATTCCAAGTAAACCGACATTTATTTGTAACCTGGAATCGACCACAATGAATCAGTTTGATCAGGTCAAAAGCCTGTTACAGAGTACATACAAGGCGCATGGTATTCGCTTATATAACAGACTGAGCCATAAACACAATCTGATGAGCTTGGCGACTCCTAATCAGATCAAGTTAATAACTGTAGATGATGAATGTAATATAATGAAAAAAATAAATAAAAATAACAATTTAATTAGTGATTTAATTAAATTACACATTGAAATAAATAATAAAAATAGTGTACAAACAAATGTCAACAGTTATTCCTGGGACATTCTGTCTGTTGAGTTCAAAAACATCTTCAGTTACGGAGGAGAAAGGATTAACCGGATCGATTTCAACACTGGAATTACTAACATCAACGCACCCAATCGGCATGGAAAATCTTCTATTTGTAATATCATTCTGTTCGCTCTCTTCCATAGGACTAACTATGATAAGAATTCGCATATGGGAGTTCTGAATAACTTTTCCACTACTGGATTTATTAAGCTGATTTTCCGACATAATGGTAAAAGATACCTGATTAAGAAGGAGATCAACAATACAACCATCAATACAAGCTTCTATGAGATAGATCAAACTAACAAATTAGTTAACATTAATGCAGTTAATAAAAAAGATACATGTACTCTGATTTCCTCATACGTTGGATCATTTGAGGATTTTGTTATTGCGAATACTATGATTTCCAGACTGAATGACTCCCTGGTTTATAAGAAACCAACAGATAGATTCCAATATCTAAGCAGACTTTTCCAATTGGAAAAGTACAGTGGATTCGCTAAGCATGTCTCGGCACTCAATCATACTGTGACCGACGAATTAAAAGCCGTGCAGAAGGATTATTACGCATTAAAGAAAGTAGAATCGATAGATCCAGATGCACTACTCCTAACTATTACGGGGATCACTGGATCCATAAATCTGATAACCAGTGAATTAGTAATTATCTCAACTAGACTTGCTTCAAACAAGCACACATCAGATGACCTGAATGCACAGTTAGTCGAATATAGAAGGAAACTTGAGAAACTGGATGCATTGCCTATGCGGACTCCAGAAGAATTAACGGTCGAGTTGGAGTCCTTAAAAGATAATCTAAAGGACAGATTATCACCATCCCAATCCATCGATGTTATCCAGCACCGATTAACAGAATTAGAGAATATAGATGCCTCAGACCTATCAGATTTAGATACTCTGATAGCTCAATCAAGGGAGTTATTGGAAACACAACCCCCTCCAACCAAGGAGGCACTTACCCAGGAATATGCAACTCTAACCTGCACTATAAACACGAATAAGGGTAAGTTACAATTATTAATGTCACAAATTAATAAATTAAATATTAATAATTACAAAAATAATAATAAAAATTATATTAATTTATCACTAAGTGAGCTAAACCAACAGGTAATCTCCAAACAAAAAGAGAAAATCCATATATCCGAATCTAAGGACGTCATTCAGAACAAGATTCAAACATGTAAAAAAGACCTACTTGTTGCTCCAACCATAGACAAATCCATTACCGAGATCCAAAACGAGATTAATGACTTAAATGTTCAGATTAAGTCATTGCAAATGACAATAGTAAAGCAAAGTACCGTAGGAAAACCCTATGCGAATAGCGTCAACGTCGGGAAAGGCGGGATCACAGAATTAGAATTCCGCATTCAGGAATTAGAGTCATCGATAGCCGAGCTAGAGGATACACCAGTCCTAGAAAAGGAATACCTGATTAAGGATTTAACCACACAGGAACAGAAGGTATCTGATTTATCAGCTAAAATAGTGGAGAAAAATAAAACAGCTAATCATATTAATTTAAATAGCATAATAAATTATTTAAATAGCTTACAAACAGTAAATAATCACTGTACAATTACGGCGGATTACAAGAAAGTAATAACTAATGCGCTTGTACTGGCCAATAGTGGTATTTTCAAAGAAATATCTGACTTAGAAAACGCTAAGAAAAATACAGAATCTCTGGTCACCGAAATTCAGCGATGCATGGACCATAACAAACAAGTTAAACTTCTTATGGAGAAGAATAAATCAACGACTGAATATAACGATCAGATCTATTTTTCAGTTACCAAACTCAAAAACAGGATTATCGAACTGAGAATCGAGGATTTGAAACTTCATATCACAGTACTCCAAGCCATAATTGGACATATTAAGTCACAAGAAGAGATCAAAAAACTGGAAAATCTGCTATTAATCTGTGATAACAATACCCAATTGGATCATGAGATACATGAATTACAGGAATATTTAGAATGGAAGAAACACAATGAATTAAAGGCAGAATCAGAGTGGTGTGCAAAGATCATTAAGGGTTGTGAGGTCAAGATGGATAATATAATTAAGGATCTGGAATGGTACAATGATTATGAGTCATGCATGGAAAATATCAATACAATCCAGGAATACAATAGACTAACAGATGAACTACAAACAGCAGAATGGATGAAATCAATTGAAGAAATAGAAGAACAACTTCTGTTATGGAAGATACATTCACATAATAACCTATTAGAAGCACAGATTGAATCAGTCCAGTATGAATTAGATTTCTTAAAACCCACCATTGAAGCAGATTCTGAAAAGATTAGCCAAATAAGATGTGAGATTGTCAAATTGGAAGCGGAAAGAAAGGCAATACAATCTAAACTGGATGAATACAATACAGACCTAAAACAACGGCAAACTCTGTCAGATCAAATTAATGATTTAGAACGTCAGATCATGCTTTATGATTCCTATGTGGAATTGATGGGGAAGAAAGGATTACCAGCGGTAATCATTAGAAATAACCTACCTATATTCGAAAACATGGTCAATGACCTATTCTACAGATACACGGATTATCGCTTGAAATTAGAAGTCAATGAAAGTAATTCAGAACTTAGTTTATCTATTGAATACACAAATAATGGCCAAACTACTTATCTGAACCATCATAGATTGAGCGGAGTAGAGAATGCATTACTGAATATAGCTGTAAAGAATACCTGTAATAAACTAGGACCATGGGGAAGATCTAGCTTGTTTATCATCGATGAGAGTCTGGATTGTTTGGATAAACAGCACTGGCAGACGAACTTATCAGATATCTTCCAGTTGCTGAAGATGGATTACCTGAATATCATCTTTATATCACATAGATCAATACCTGATGGATTAGTGGAGAATCAAATAAGGTTATCAAAGAATGCAGGAATCAGCTCAATTGATAATTAATAATAAAAAAATAAATAATTAAAATATATTTTAAAAACAGTGTGAAAAAAAGTGACAACACAATTTTTGTGACATCATAAAGAGCACAAAAAATATGTATACATATAATTTTGTCTATCAATGCATTAATTAATATAAAAAAAATTAGTAGAGAATCAGATAAGATTATCAAAGAATGCTGGTATTAGCTCAATTAATAATATAAAAATAAAATAATTAAAAACAATTTTATAAAAAATAAGAGTGCAAAAAAGTGACGACACAATTTTTGTGACATCATAAAGAGCACAAATTATATGTATATATATATATAATTTTGTCTATCAATGCATTAATTAATATAAAAAAAATTAATTTACAATGTAATTAGTGATAATAAAGGGTAAAATGAAAGATAAAGTCTATGAATGTGAGTATTGCTCCGCAACATTTACTACTAATAGAAGTAAGAATCGGCATATAAATGGAAACAAATGTAAAAATGGTGAATGTGTGACATTGAAGGTCACAAAGGATGAAATGGTCAAAATGGAAGCATTGCTAAAGCAAATGAAGGAGATAGAAAAAGTTGGAATCATAAATACGGTTAATAATAATAACATCACTAATGCAGTGAATCATATTAATAATAATATAGATAATAATACTATTATTAATGATAACAGTATTAACAACAACAACAACAACAACAACAATATTACAATAAATATCATAAATGTTCTCGAAAAGGTTGATATAATGGGTGTTTTAACCAAAGAAATGGGAAAAAGACAAGCATTAGAATATATAAAATCTGTATTATACAGGAAAATAGATGGGGAAATGGACTGCTTTAAAAAATTCTATTTACCAGAAGGAAACCCAGAAGAATGGAGAATACGCTGTATAGATAAAACGAGGTTAAATTTTGAAATAATAGGAGAGAATGGAGAAGTAATAAATGACATAGGGGGAATAAAGATATCTAATGCTTTTAGAGAAAATATGACTAATGCCTACATGGGAGCAACAATTGAAACTACAGAAGAGATAAAAAGACAAATTAAAGCAGATATTGATGAAGATATCAGAGAAATGAAAATCAATGAAATAATGAATGAATTTGATATGCGTGAGGCAACTAATAGATGCATAGCGATGAGAAAAGAGAATCCGAAATTGTTACTACAAAAGATATTTGCCTATATGCTGTCAGTGACGGGATTGATAATACATAAAACTAATACAAAAAATAGAATACAGTCTTAAAAGTACAGCTATATGTCGTCTTTGTATAATTTTTGTGTAATTTGTGTTGTCACTAATTTTGTGTTGTCACTTTTTTTGTCACGTTTATATATTTTTAATATTTAATAAAAAATTGAAGAGCTAATTTACATACAGTAATTGTATGGACCAAAATACAATGGAGTATTATAATGAGACAGATTTTAATAATATAAAAGAACTGTTGGATAAGACATTAAAGTTTGAATATAAAGACACTAATGATGGATTAGAGAAATATGGTAAAGAAATGTATGAGGCTATAATAGATAATATACCAGACAGAGCAGTGATTAAAATATATCAAGAGATTTTGAAGACAATGGAAAGCTGTAGTGATCAAAATAATATATTAAAATTAGTTAATTTTAATATATTAAAAAGAGCAATACAGCAATATTATTGGCAAATAGGTTTTGATGTCAATAATATTAGAAATCAGATACATGAAATAAATATTGAGCAACATCGTAAGTGTAGATTTGAGGATATATGTAGTATTTTGGAAATCTGGCTAAACAAAGATAGTGATCATGAATTAAACGAAGGTAGATATAAACCTGAAATAATTCGTGTGAATTAGTATTGTATACTGCGAAGGAGAAAAAATGAATTATATTTAGTGTGGACAATAGTTAAATTAAAATGGATCTAAGTGAAATAGTGAAAACGATGCTTCTTACTAAACTCCAAGAAGAATTCATTGAATATCTAAAAAACCCCAGTAGGAAAAAAGTATATGATGCCTATTATGGAGAAGAAATATGTGAACGTTACGAATGAAGAGGATGACCTGCACAAGTTCTTTATGATTTATTTATCTGAAAGAAAACAACATGATGAAAAAGATAAAACGTATAATTCCCTTATGAGTTATTTAACTATCAAAAACCAAAATCGTAGCTTCAATGGAGCTATGAAATAATAGGGTGCACATGTTGGGCCAGAATAGATAGATAATCTTAATGTGTTTTATTATGACTTTCCCGGTCACAGTATTTTATGACATCACCACATTTACATACTATTAATACATTATTATGTCTTTGTGAGTCCAACATCTCCCAATCCCGATGTGGTTTTGACTTGAAGTGATTATGACCATTTTTATAGTTATAATGCGTTCCACAACCACATTGTATAAATATCTGATTTATATGTTCCTCTGGATCAGCATTAAACCATTGTATATGTGAGGCAGATGAATAATGATGCTTTTGTGATTCATAGTTATATGAATTACCGTCACAACCACAAGTTATTTCCATTACTTTTTACTGTAAAAAGTCATGAATAGATTAATTTTTCAATTTTTAATATTAAATAAATTTGATATTAAAAATACGTTCGGAGGAGAATATAGAAATTCACTGAATATAATGAGTAGTACGATTCAATCATTAACAAAAGAACTTACCACAATAATAAGAGCAAGCGGTCAATGTCAGACACGAGAAATAAAACTATATGTGCAGGAACTATTGGGCATTATATATCACTTGTGGAGAATGCAAGATTTTACCTGGGATAAATTTAATGATACATCTACAGTAATTAACTATATAAAGAATGTAAATGTAAGTATTGAAACACGGAAAAATATGATGCAAGCAGTAAAAATATACGTAACTTCGTGTGGTCTACCATTTTCAGACGAGACAAAAAGTAAATACGTACCATTTTGTGACAATGTATCTATACCAGTTAATAATGCACAACAGACTCCAATAAACAATAAAATTACGGCAAAATTAATAACGGAATCAAAATACAAGAAAGATTGGGATATAATTTTAGCAAAGGCAAAAGAACACGAGAAGACCAAAGATATCAATATTGATCATTATTTTAAATATTATTTAGCCAAACTTTATACATTGCATCCACCATTAGGATTATTAGAGTGGGCTGCATGTATTTTTTTAGATAAAGATGATGGATTTACTAGCCATGTAAATATTAAAGAAGGATACATGAAGCTTTATAGTAGCAAACCTCGTAAATTTTGGCTAAGCCCTTCTCTGATAAATGTGATGGAGCAATTTAGAGTATATATCAGAGAAGAAAGAGATGTTTCTGGTTTAGAATGGGTGATACCTAATTATAGATATGGCTATGGTCCTAATCAATCAAGTAATTTATGTGATTTATTGAAAAAAACTTTTGGTGGTATTAGTATGACTGCAATAAAAAAAGCCTACAAGGACGCAGTTTCTGAACTCGACAAGATCCACCGTATTTACGTGGAAGTCATTGTCATGGGTTTAACTCCACCTAAAGATATGTTGAGTGAGGAAATACAGGAAAATTTAAAAAAGCTGGAACAAAGAGAAGAAGTAGAACGAACTCTTGGCACCTTAGATAAATACATGCACGGATGTAAACCTAAGATAAACACACCAAAGAAAGAACAAAATAAAAAGATTGAAAAAGTGATTTAATGAGTTTAGGAGAGTAATCTTATTTAATATTATAAATAAGATTATGGAAGGGCTAAAAACAGAATTGACCAAGAATATTATATCAATAGGTAAATATGCACCAAATTCTGTTTGCACAATCGTCAATGCTTTAATGAATATAATATGCAATCTATGGGGATATAATAATTTCACCTGGGAAAAATTCAATGAGACTGATGTAGTAATTAAATATTTGGATCTGATTCCAAATGATAATACCAGAAAAAATAGAGCATCAGCTGCAAAAATATATACTAATTTTTGTAATTACGGTTTTACAGCTGAAGTAAAAAATGTATATATTAATTATTTTAATAAAATTGCACAAAGGATTGATGCCATAAGACTAGGACACAGTGATAATCTAACCGCTAAGGACCTCGAAATAAAAAAAGATTGGACTGATATACGTAATAAGATTAAAGAATATGAAGTTAATAAGGATAAAAACCTAGATAGCTATATGAAGTACTATATTGGATCATTGTACACATGTCATCCTCCATTAAGACCAGGTGAGTGGGCTTCAAGTATATTTTCAGATATAGATGACGGCATAACTAACCACATAAATATAAAAGAAGGTAGAATGAAAATATATCAGCAAAAGAGTAAAACTCATCAAGTTCGAGAGTTTAAGTTAAGCCCTAAACTAATCAAAATCATGATAGTATTTCGGCATAAAATAGAGCAGTCTTTCGGACCAAGACCGATAGAGTATGTTGTTCCAAGTTGCAGATATGGATATACTAGCACCAATGCGAATAATCTAAGTAAACAAATAGTGAGTATATTTAATATGAATTGCGATACCCTAAGACACATCTATGAGAGTACAATTATATCAATAGGTCCAGACACCCGCATTTATGTGGCAAAAGTAATGGGACACACATTAGAAACACAAGCTACGGATTATGCAATTTATGGTAAATTTGAGAATAAACCTGAAAATGGGGATCCATTCGATTTGATTGAAAATAAAATGCATACGTGAACGTTAAGTTCGGTGAATTTCTAAATCCATGGGTGACTTTGGTATTCACAGCTTACCATCCCTATTCAGTGAATTTCCATATTCAGTCTATATTCGCGAATGAATACTTGTAAATTCAGCAAAGTGACCCTCGGAAGTTCAAGTAAATCTAGGATATGATTCGAAAGTATATAATCCAGGTCGAAGCTTATTGACCTTCTGTTAATTTATTTCAATTTTTAATTGCTGGAAATTGGTCTTAGAAGTTCCATTCAGTGAATTTCCTTTTCCGTCGAGAATACTAAATTCAGTGAAAAAACACCAAAATCAGTGAAAAAGACCAAATTCAGTGAAAAA
>JBBRMU010000029.1:0-11617 GCA_038230655.1 Patescibacteria group bacterium
AAAACTTGGTGAGACTCTTTTGTAGGATCCATTATCTCCAATTATATACCAACATAGACTTATTTTTGTCAAAGATAGGTATAATGGTCCGTTACGTTATTCTGATGCGATAAGCTCCTGAAGAAAATAAGTTGCTATTTGGTCTACTGTAAATTATAATTATTACTGCCTTGGTTACTAGAGCGACTTGGAACCACCCTTTCCCATCCCGAACAAGGAAGTGAAACAGGTCAGCGCCGATGATACTCGCCGCAAATCGTGGTTGGGGAAACTAGGTCGTAGCCAGGGCTTTTTTATTCACAACCCCAGCGGAAAAGCTGAATTCTCCTTAGATTTGCTCTCTTTAAAAGTTACTATTTTTGGAACTATAAAACTACTATCTTTCACATCTTGCTTTTGACAGCTGTTAATTACATGCTGAAGAAACTCCTTTGAAGGCAGATTTTTGTCGGCTGTGGAATCAGAAAGCTGCAAAAAACCGAGTAAGCTATCAAGATTCAGCTGCCCCAGCGATGAGAAAGACTCATAAATTTTTATATAAGATGAGATACCACACATTTTTTGACCTATACGTTTAGTTGGTTCCCATTTGTATGCACAGTCACCATTCACCAAAATATTTTCTGAGTGATCTCCTCTTAGCTGAATATTTATATTTTCGTTTTTGATCATGACATTTGCAGAACTCAGTTTCTCACTATAAATACACATTAACGGTCCTTTCAGATCCAGTCTTATAGGAGGTTCTGTCGGAATTAGGGGCACTGGCGATGGAGTCACAGTAGGAGTTGCGGTGATGGTTTTATCTGCCACAGTAATTTTTTGAGTAATATTAAAAAAAACAGCTAAGAGGACAATTATGACTGGGATAAGAATAACCGCTTTGGATGAGTAATGCATAATATCAAAGGCCTTGAATGTTTCGTTTGTTTGCATAGTATTAAAATAATGATGACTCCTCATCTGTTAACCTGGGTATTTTATCAGGTATTAAATCTTCTTTCTCTTCTTCGAGCTCAAAACCTTTCACCTCTGGTAGCGACTTACCCATAATACTCTCTAAGTTTCCATACATGCCAGCAGTATTATCAATGACCCTCCTGATACTACTTTCCTGTTTTTCCCATTTTTTCTTAAACCACATCTTCTCTTTTTCAATATCAAGCTGCATAGAAGAAAACACCTCAATAATTGCCTCAACTTTCTGCTTAAACTCTACACTTGTTAAGTACTCCCACATTACTTCCATCTTCTCTTTTTTTCCGACTGAGGCACTCTTGAGAGATGAGATATCAAGCAGACTTTTTCTTAAAAGTGCTGCTACTCCAATTACTGATGGAAAGCTTCCAATCCATACACCATCTTTTAACCCGAAGACCTTATGTTCAGGAGGTAAAATCTCAGATATAAGGACTGCTATTTCTGCTTTTATTTCCCGCTGATCATTTTTTAGCTTTGGTATCCATTCATTACTCCATATCTTAGTTCTTTTAAGCTCCCAGACGATTGTGCCAGACCGTTCTCCAGTCCTGGTTTTTACAACATGAATCAGATCAGCACCAAATCTGCCTTTTGGGACCTCCTTAATTTCATCATATGGAAACTCTCTTTTCAGTAACTCTTCCACCTGAAGCTCTAGCACCTCTCCCTGAGACTGTTGAGAACCTTGTTCGAGCTTCCGTTTATAGTCCTCAACCATCTTCATGGCGTCGTTTATTTTTTTATCCTTATCTAGCAACTTTAACTGATATTCTTCGTCTGCTCTTTTTTGGGCTTCGGATCTAATTTTATCTTGTTCTTCGGATAGTTTTTTCTCCATCTCCATATTCTTCTGTTCCATCTCAGTTCTCATCTGTCTTACGAGTTTATTCGTTTCTAATACTTGTTCTTGTAAAGCCTGCTTTTCTTTTTTAAGCTCCTCACTTTCATTCTGAGTATCCCTTAGAGAAAGTTCCATTTCCTTTTTTATCCTTTCCTTCATCTGTGACTCCATTTCATGTTGAGTCTCTTCATATTTAGCTTCAAGCCGTTTTTTCTCCGTCTCACGCCAGTGCTCAGCTAATAAGCGCATTTTCCTCTTTTCTTCCTCAATGCGTTTTTCTGACTGTTCCCTTTCAAGTTTTATCTGCTCCTGCATCTGATGGGATAGGGCTTCAGTGATAGCAATGTTTTTTTTACAGTGGGGACAGATAATTTGGTTATCCATAAAGATAATTATACTTCAACGAGGCTATGAATGTGAATAGTGTATCGACTACAGCTACTTAGTAAATGAATTGAAGACTGAGTTAACTATCGATAAAACGATACTAAATAAAAGCGCCCAGAGGAAATTGTCGACGTGAAATCCAGGAACAACAAAGCTGACTAAAAGCACTATAACTGCATTAATGACGAAGGTAAACAAACCGAGGGTCATGAGATTAATCGGAAGGGTAAGGAGGGTTAAAATCGGTTTAAGGACCATATTTGCTACCCCTAGGACTACTGCTACAAGTAAATCTGTGAGGTAGTCTTTTACAGTAACACCGCTGAGTATCTGATCTGTAACAAACACCGCTGCTCCATTTAGCAACAAACGCAGAATTATCTTCATAGTTATAAAATAACAATAAGTATCGATAAAATCAAGTAGTAATGATGAAATGCTGCTGTTGAATACTTCAAAAGTAAACGGCTGTAGGTTTGTCAAGTGCAAAATTTACCTATTCTTACCTGGCTCTTACATAAAGTTTACGATTTACTTAAAAACCGTGGTATACTGAAAATTATGTTATACGCTCTAACTGTCTTTTTTACATCTTTTTTCTTTGTTGTAGGAGTCAAGAAACTTCTTGCTTACATTGAGAATAAGTAACTATAATCCGGTATTATCATAATCATAACCTTTGAATGGTTGTATTACGATATATTTTTTTAACAACTTAGCTAGGTTTTCCTCAGCTTTGCATCTTTTTACTATTCCTTCGCTTTTTGACTAGATATATTATTAGTAGGACTGGCACCCAGATGACTGCATAAACTGTAAGCCAGATAATAAGCGTTCCCAACTTCTGTACTGAAGAAATAACTGATCGTACAGCTTCCTTGAATATTACAGATGGTCTCCATGACTCAGTCGGAGCATAAGGAAGAGCAAGTTCATCAGTTGAAAGATAAAGTGTAACCTTGGTGAGATTCGTATTCTGTTCTAGATATTTTTGTTGTCCTTTAATTTGATCGATTTGGCTTTGCAAGTTAATAATCTGCTGCTGCACCGAAACAATATCCTGAACTGTTGTGGCTTTGTTCAAAATATCTTCGAATTTCCTCTTGGTCGTATTTAGAGTCTCAAGTCGGGCATCATTATCTACATATTGATCTGTTACGTCTTCACCTTGTAAATTTTCTGAAACAACTTTAATGGCAAGACCACGGAAGTAGTCAAGAGCATCATTTAACTTGCTTGAAGGGATGCGAATAGTTACGGTTGCAGATGCTGCATCCTGAGGATTACTCAGAATTGAGTCAACCATATACCCACCAATCACTTTGGCCTTATTTATTACTAACTTTTGAGTTGATAAAACGTCACTCACCATAAGAGACAAATTTGAGTTACTGACTACCATACGGTTGGCACCAGATTGTATTGCCATATCCTGAGGCATTGCCGAACCGTTTAAAGCACCGGAGACCGGGAGTGAAATCTTACTTAATGACATCCCCGCACCTTCATTTGCGTAACTATCAGTCCTTAGTAGACTTGGTGAAGAATAGTAGCCAGAGCCGAACAAATTATTCTTAAGGATAAACCCCACAATTATTAGCAGTAATATAGTTGCTAATTTATTTCCTTTAATCCACTCTCTAATCCGAAGTATCATATAAAAACATTAGCTGTTTTTTTGTCTTTGTCAAGATAATAAATATTAGTTAGAAGTATAAGTCGATGGTGTAGGAGTCTGTCCACTATCATTTAGAGAGTATCTCAAATATATTCTTTTATAGTTGCTGTCAAATGGAACTATAGCTAGCGATAAAAAAAGTTCATAACTACGAATTAGTGATTAATGAACTAGCTTAGCCGGTTGGGAAGACGTAATAGTAATACTTGGCGGAGCAATCGAGGAGGTTGGCGTTATAGTAATAGTTATAGGAGCTCCGGTTGGAGAAGTCGCTATAAGTGTTGGTGCCGGCGTTTCCCCTCTTGTCGGGGCTGGGGAGGGAAATTGCGTAGGAGTACTTCCATCTCCTCCTCCAGGTGTTGGACTGACAGTTGGTGAGACTGATGGTGTAAGGCTTTCTGCAGTACACGAGGTTGGTTCAGTTCCTTTAATAAAGTTTTCTGTCTGAATAACAACAGTTGGCTTATCCTTTTTCTCGTCTTTATTATCTTTGTTATCTTTGTCGGAGTTTGTTTTATAAGTACATAGTGAAACATTTACAACCCCATCAGGTTTTATAAAAGTCTCTTTCGGAAGCTCAGTTTCAAAATGATCCATCAAAGTTCTCCAGATGGGAGCTGGACCAAGGGCTCCTGCAATATTGTCCATCGACCTGTGATCATTATTTCCGACCCATACTCCAACTGCAAGGTTTGGCAGATACCCTAAAGTTAGAGCATCTGTATAGTTTTCTGTTGTACCTGTTTTAACAGCTGCGTTATACCTGTTTGAGAGAGCATTACCAAACGTTTCCTGTTTTGCTCCATTATCAGATAAGATTGAAGAAAGAATATAGGCGACACTCTCATCTATAACCTGATCCGAGTTATGGGGAGCCGAGTAAATTATATTATTCTGCTTATCTTTAATCTCAAGAATAGTCGTTATATCATTTCTTTTTCCATAATTCGCAAATGTTGCATACACATTTGTCATTTCAACGAGAGGTACTTCACCAGAACCCAACACAAGAGAGTAGCCGTAATTTGAAGCATCACTCCCTAGAGTAGTAATTCCTAGCTGCTTTGACCATCCGAGAACATCATCAACTCCTACCTTTGACATTACTTCTACCGCTGGTATATTTAAAGAGTTTGCCAAAGCTCTTCTCAAAGTCATATCGCCACGAGTCTTATGATCATAATCTTGAGGGTTATAAGTACCACCAAATGTAGTCGGTGTATCATGAAGGATTGTGCCGGGTGTTATAATTCTTTTTTGAAGCGCATCCGTATACACAATAGGTTTGAATGATGAACCAGGCTGTCGCGGAGACGTCGCCATATTCACCTTTCCAAAAGACGTATCATACCAGTCTTTACTTCCCACCAATGCTCTAATCTCTCCCGTTTTAGGATCAATGATGACGGCTGCACCATTTGAGACTTTATTTCTTTCAAGCTTATCTACACCATCAGTAAGCGTTTTTTCAGTATATTCCTGCCAATCTTTATCCAGTGAAGTCTTAACTTTAAATCCTGAGCGTGTTATCTGTTCTTCCCCATATTTCTTTATAAGTTCATCACGTACCATAAGAGCATAGTGAGGTGCCAAGGAGTTAATCGTCTCCTTTGTAGGGTTGTATTTAAGCTGTTCCTGCACCGCTTTAGAGTACAAAACATTCGAAATATATCCTTGGTCAAGCATATCTTTCAAAACAAGAAGCTGTCTCGACTTAGCTTTCCGGGCATCTCCTGAGATTGGAGAGTAAGTTGTTGGAGATGGTAGTAAACCAGCCAGCATTGCGGACTCGGCAAGTGTTAGCTCTTTAGCAGGTTTTCCAAAATAGACCTGGGAGGCCTCCCCAACACCGAAAGCTCCTTCTCCAAAATAAACAGAGTTAAGATACATCTCGAGAATTTCTTTCTTAGTAAACTTTCTTTCAATTTCTTCTGCAAGCACAACTTCCTGATACTTTCTTGCATAACTCTTCTTAGAACTTAATATAGAGTTTTTGACAAGCTGCTGAGTCAGTGTCGATCCACCCTGCGAGATACTTCCCTTTGAGAAGTTTGCAATGAAGGCTCTCAAAATAGACTTGAATGAAAACCCCGGATGGGTATAAAAATCTCGATCTTCCACAGCGACAACTGATTCTTGAAGAAATGGAGCAATATCTGCTAAGGGTACAAATAACTTATTTTTTGCTTGATAAAAAGAAAAGAAAGGATGATTATTCCTGTCGAGAAGGATTACACCACTATCATTCCTGTTCATGATAGTTTCTTTACTCGTCAGATCTGGAGCAAAGTAAAAGTATGTCAAGAATGGTAACAAGACAAAAAAACAGACAAAACCCAAAATGAGTGTTAAAATAAACCGTTTCTGTTTAGTCCGATAAAACTTAGCGTCTTTTGCGATATGGTCTTTGCTCATATAATAATATTACAACAACCCACCGATAACTGCTGGTACTAGTAGAATACATACTTCATATCTATAAAGAGTAAGAGGAGTGAAAAGATTGAGTAAGAAGCCATTACTTAAAAAAAGGGTTCCAAGTACTATACTTAGCTTGTAACTGGGCTTCTGTCACTTTAACAGCAGGCAAACCCATTGTCATTTGATATCCCATATCCAGAAGTTCTGAGGCTTTTAAGTCTCTCTGTAATGAGTTTACAGCACCTAAAACTATGGCCATAATTCTTCTTCCTGCTCTTTCTGACAAAACAACTGTAGTGAACCGAGCATCACCAGTGTTACCTATTTTCATTCCGATGGTATTTGGATATACACCTAAAACACCATTCCAATTAGGAAGATCAAACTGCTTATGATTTTGATCTGAAGCCAAAAATTGGCTTTCTTTTCTAACAATCTCAGTGACTAATGGATACTGCATAGCGTAGTGACTCAAGACAGCTAAGTCTTCTACAGAGGAGAAGTTATTTTGATCATCAAATCCCTGAGGATTAGCAAAATGAGAGTGTTTTAACTTCAAAAACTCAGCTTTAGCGTTCATACTTTTTATAAACACCGGTTGCCCATACTTAGCATCAATACCATCAGCAATTGCCTGAGTTGCATCATTGGCCGACGTCAAAAGAGAGGCATTTAACAGTTCACGTAAAGTCATTTTTTGACCTGGAATAACTCCAATTTTTGTAGGGATCATTGATGCTGCATGCTCAGTAATAGTAATTTGTTCATCAGGATTGGCCAGATCTAACGCGACAACTGCGGTCATAATTTTTGTTAGAGACGCTATAGGAACAGCACTTGCTATATTACTTTCTGAAAGGATTCTTCCAGAGTCATAGTCAATAACTGCATATGCATTGACATCTCCAAGAGAAACTTCTGCATATACCTGAGGAATGATACTTCTTTCCTTATACACATGATATCTGTTTGATCTTTGATTCAACTTTGCGTTAATCGCATCAAATATATCTGTGTGAATAGGAAGAGGAGATAGGAAAGCAACAGATCTTGGAATGATCTGGAACACTCCGATTAACAGAAGGAGTACGACTGCAAAGGTATTAATTTTTTTCATAGATATTCTAGTAATTAAATATGATCGACATCACTGATTAGTTTATTTATAACATTATTATCAGCAAGTTTTATGCCGAATTTTTCTCTTAGAAGATCCCACAATTCCGGATTATCACCATCGTTGCCAAGAGCCCACATTCCAACTCCTCCAAGGTTTCTGCTTAGAGCAAAGTCATATTTGGCGCCAAGTGAACGCTTATCTTCACTGAAACTCATCCTCCAAACACCAGTTGATGGTTTGTAATAGGCTTTCCAGCTAACTTTAGCATCATCATCCCAACCAGTGATAAACTCAGTCACACCTTCCATATCTGGTTTTACAAACTTTTTTTCATCTGCATATGTAAGTGTCTGTGCACCACCAGTCCAAGCTGATAGTGTTGCCGCCTTCATTACTGGTTGTTCAACAGGAAAGTTAAGGTTATAGTAAGGGTTGCCTAAAACGAGTTTACTCGCCGGCATCTGGGTTAAAAAGTCATCAACTGCAGTTGATACATCATACCACCATTTTCCTTTACTGTGACCATACAGCGGCGCAGTTGGCATAGCATAATCTGAGCTTACATTGGCAAAATCATATGCCATCATGAAAACTTCATCAGATGCATTTGCGATTGATTTTAAGTCGTAGATTCTTGGTGACTGAACAACTGATGCGTATAATGACACACTCACTTTTGAACCTGGGACGGCTTCATGCATTTTTCGTGTCAACTGATCGACAAAAGAGGAAAATTTAGGTTGATTTTCAGGACCAGCGCCTCCAAAATACTCAAAGTCCAGATTGATGCCATCAATGCCTCTTCTTTGGACTAATTCAACTGATTGATCTGCAAGTTGATTTTGAGCGTTGGGATCATCTAGAAAGGTTTCTATATCCGAGCCATCCATCATCGTCAAGGTTGCAACAACCCGCGTTCCAGCAATATGTGCTCGCTTAAAGACTTGGGTCATCTCACGGCTCTTGAAAGTCTGATATCCAGGATCATCTGTTATGATTTGGCCGTCTGCTGTTGCTTTTAGATCAAAATATGCCAGAGTTGTTAAGACGTTAAAGTCAATACTATCGGTTTTATTTGCATTCCAGTGAGGAAGAAAACCAAAGACTTCTTTTCCGGCCTTTCCTTCTTTAAGTGGCTTAAGTGGTGAAAATGTCATAGCAAGTGGTGAGAGAAACTTTTGAATACTATTAATTGAGGTGAATTTTAATGCAAAAACGAATAAAAAAATACTTCCTAGTAAACCGAGTGTTATTGCTGCAACTTGTTCTTTTTTATTTATAAACATACGTATTAAATGTATTAATTAAAAATTGATAACTGAGGTTAAGGCCGTAAAAGGCCTATTTAAGCTGTTTTTGGGAAAATCTTAGCTCCTTTCTTCCGGGGATATTTCGGAAGAGTGCATTAAGCTAAGAGTGAGTGAGATGTTGATATAACTATACCAAAGCAATTTTGGTATGTCAAGAATCTATAAGAAGACAGTAAGAACTGTGTAAGAAGGTCATTTATAGGGCTTTGCAGAGCCTTAATCCTGTTTCCGTTCAGCGACTTTAGAAAATCGAAAAAAATACTTCTACCAGATATAATAGTAGTTTACAAATTTCTTACAAATGGACTAAAACAAGCGTAATAGTCGTTGTAAAAGTTGATCTATTAGTGTCAAAAATGCCGCTTTTCGCAGTACTAGTATACTAGTACAGGAGCGCATTTAAAAATAGTCTTTTAAAGTGGGACTACTGAACGAATTAGAGGATCAAATAATTTAGAACTATATGATAAAATCAATTAGTATTAATAATTAATTGTTTATCCATATGTCAGCTCAAAAAAGATTGTGTATAGGGGATTCTATTAACAGAGGATTTGGACAGGGAGGATGGTTGGTGTATGCTGGAAAAATAAATAAAGATGTCTACTCATTAGTTAATTATCAGGAAGATTCAGGAAAAATTTATTCATATAATCTGTATTTTTCCACTTCACAGAAAGAAATTGCAGTTCAAGGAGATAAATTCACTATATCTGAAGTGAATGATACTACTATAATAATTACAAAACAGTAAATTACTTTTTAAAGGATTTTCTTAACTCGCTCCGCCTCCACCACCTCCTCCACCACCACCTCCTCCGCCTGACATTCCTCCTCCCGCACCAGAGCTAAAAGTACTATTCATACTGGTTACCATTGAGGAGAAACTGTCGGAAAGGCTACTACCCATGTCACTGGCAGCAAAACTAGAGGATGAAGGTGAACTTCCGGTTGTGTAGTACCAATAAGGTCCTGCAGTAGTGTTTTCGAGCACAAGGGGCAAGTATTCGTTTACTTTTTTTGCTACTCCCAATGCAGTTCCGTACACAAGGATTTCTTCCCAGATAATTACAGCAGCAGGAATTTCTCTCTTTATTCTTGGAACATCCTGAATGTAATTTTTAAAAGCCAACCATTTTACCGCCTCAACTTCTGCCGACTTTGACCACCTTAGTAGCACCTTCCCAACATAGTATGCTCCCATACCTATTAAAAAAATAATCCAGATTGTGCCTCCGCTAATCCTACCAAAATTTTTAGGAAACATAAAAAAGAGTGAAGCTCCAATGACAAGTGAAAGGATGACTGCTGAAGCGGTAAATAAAACGCGTAGCATTTTTGTGTTATCTTCAACAAAATTTAAATAATCTGCCTCTTTTTTTACCTGTCCCTGCCAATCCTTGAAAAAAAGAGCGGTTGCAGTTCTCTCTGACTTCATCTGATCCTCCATATCCTTAAATGAAAGCTCATTATCTTCCGAAAGTGAAATTAGATAGTCGAGGACCATTTTTTCTGACTCAAGAAGAACACTACTTTTAGGAACATCCTTAATAAAATGCATAATATGATCATATTTAACTCCTCCACCAATACCAAAAATCCCTTTTTCTAGATGTTCATGCGCTTCGATTTTTAGATATTTTTTCTGGGCAAGAGAAAGCACTGTAGCAGCGAATGAGTTAGGAGTCACGGGATTTTCCTGATTAACTAAAGCCTCAACGAGTGCAGGCTGTAACTTAGAAGGAGGCAAAGATAGTTTATCTGGAATATCTGAGACTGTGTACTCTTTTCCATACTTTGTCCACATTATAAACCAGAAAATGCCCCACCCTAATGTCAGTAGTAAAATTGCAAAGCCGAATTCTTTTTTGGCAGCGTCTTTGGACTTAGTCTCGAACTGAAAGGTCTGTTCTTCACTTTCAATCGTAGATAACCTTAAACTCGGTTCTTGAGGAAGTGTTAAAATCCCTGGAGGAAATGCCTCCCTGATCTCGATAAATGTATTTTCCGGAACATGTGCAACTTGCATCTCGGTTGTTTTACCATCTCGTATTGATAACTGGCCATTCAAAGGACCATGTCCCCATATCTTTATCTTATCCCCACCAACGTCTTCTGGGAGTGTTACTGTCGCGTGGACAGAATTAGTACTCTCTCCCCATCCATCTCCCACAACTTTCCAGTAAAACTCAGCCGTATCCTGATATGATCTAATCGCTCCGATTACTGTATATGTCAGAATAAATGTCTTTTGTTCATTATTTGAGGAGTGATACGCCTCAATATGTACACCTGTATCAGTTTTATTAACGGCAAAACGCTGAACAGGCCGGCTTTCATCTGGATAATCAATTTGTGTGTACTCAACTCTTCCAAACTGTCCACTTTCTCCCATTGAGACATCTGCAATTCGTTCCGTTAGCCTCAGTGGAATATCCCAGTAAACCTGTGTATAGCTTCCAGTAAAGTTAAATGTACGTGCCTCCTGGACGGTAAAGCTTCCATCCTGGTGAATCTGGACGTTTAAATCAACACTCGGAAAATAAAAACTTTTTGCATTTGCATAGGGAGTTATGGTAAGACAAAGAAAAAATACTAAGGTAGAAAAAATGACTTTCCTGAGAAAATTCATATTTTTATTAAACACTATTTTTAGAGATTAAACAAATCCAGGAAAGTAATCTGTCTTTACTCTATTACTACGTATTCCTAGTTTTTTAAGGACTTGTTCATATGCTGTTACCATTCCATGCGGCCCAGATAAATAAAATATTCGTTCGCTAAAATCTGAAACTTCTGCCCTTATCATTTCAGCATCTATTCTTCCTTTTTTACCCATCCAGTCGGGGGTAATCTGGGTTATATCAGTTAATGTATAG
>JBBRMU010000030.1:0-10771 GCA_038230655.1 Patescibacteria group bacterium
ATAGTTGATTTATCCTATAATTTTTGATAAAATGTGGCCCATGGTTAAAGTTGCGCCAAAGAGAAAGAAAATCCAGTCAAGCTCACAGAAATCTTTACAGAATATCATCTTTCGCATCATATTTGCTTTCATAAACCTTTTCATCTCCATCGGTGAAGTAACGAGAATTGCTCTGACATCTCCCTTCAGGATTTGGAAAGGAGTAGGGAGTCGTATTAGTCGTTTTTGGAAAGAAGTTAGCCGTAGCCTCACTATTCGGAGAGCGAGTAAGTCAGCGTTGAAGGAGTACCCTCACTCTCGAAAGAGTAAAACGGCAATAAGTTCGCCAGTAAAAGCGCATATAAGCCCTTCACATATCAAATATTCTAAACCTTTTCATCTACCTTCATTTCATATACCTAGAATAATTTTGCCTAAGATTTTGTTCTCAACAATATCTATAAAAAAACAACAGAAGCCATATGTTAAAACTGCTAAAAGAGCCAAAAACCAAAAACAGCTTACTGATAGTGCGAGTAGTAGTGATTACGTAGGAGTAGTGCTTGGGGGTATTCTCAGATTTTTACTCTTGATAATTAGAAGTATATCGGCAGTTTTCTTCTATCTACTAAGATTTATTTTGCATATTATCGTTAGAATTTTTTCTTTCTTAGCATATGTCATCAAGAAACCGTTTCAGTTTTTATTTTCACTTTTGACAGTTCAACTGCGTTTTTTCCTGTTTGGAGTACTCCTTTGTGGAGTCTTTTTTGTAGGTAGGGAACTTCATCAGTTTGTAATCAATCTCCCCTCCCCCAAGGACATTGGGAAGGTTAACTACTCTTTGGCCACACATCTGAATGATAGAAATGGAAAGCTACTCTACGAAATCTACAGAGATGAGAAAAGAACCCCAGTTAATGTATCTAAGTTGCCTAAATACATAACTCAAGCTACTATTGCTATTGAGGATAAAGATTTTTACCAGCATAAAGGTATCTCAATAGTCTCAGGTATTCTTCGTGCAGGCCGAGAGACGATTTTTAAGGGGAGTCTTCAGGGAGGATCGACAATTACACAACAGTTAGTAAAAACAGCACTTCTTACTCCGGAGAGAACAATCACCCGTAAAGTGAAAGAGATAATTCTAGCTTTATGGACAGAACAGATGTATACAAAGGAGCAGATCGTCCAGATGTATTTGAATCAAGTTCCCTACGGTGGAGCTGCCTATGGTATTCAAGAGGCTGCGAAGACGTATTTTGGAAAAGATGCACATGATCTAACAGTTGCAGAAGCTGCACTATTGGCAGGTCTTCCCCAGGCTCCATCTCAATACTCGCCCTTTGTTAATCCACGCTTAGCCGTAGTTCGAAGAAATGAGGTTCTTCTCAAAATGAAAGAACAAAGATATATAACAGAAGCCGAATATCAGGCTTCACGGGCGCAACCCTTGCAGATTATTCATCCGGAAGTTAGTATAAAAGCGCCTCATTTTGTATTTTTTGTTAAAAGTGAGCTTGAGAAGGAGTATGGAACCAGATTAGTCGAACAAGGCGGCTTAAAGGTAACCACAACCTTAGATTTAGATATCCAGCAACAGGTCGAGAAGATCTTAAGGGATGAGCTAGATAAGCAGAGATACTTGAATGTAACTAACGGGGCAATCCTGGTGACAAAACCGTCAACCGGAGAGATTATCGCTATGGCGGGCTCGGTTGATTACTTTCAGCAACCGAATGGAGCCTTTAACGTTACCACAGCTGAGCGTCAACCAGGCAGTAGTCTTAAACCGCTCTTATACTCATTAGCAATGCAGAAAGGCTATACTTCTGCAACCTCCTTTGATGATTCACCGACCACTTTTGTATTGCCTGGAGCTGATCCATATCATCCGATAAACTACGATGGTAAATTTCATGGTCGAGTATCTCTGAGAACCGCGCTTGCCAACTCATATAATATTCCTGCAGTTAAGGCACTTTACTCAGTTGGAATTGACTCTTTTGTTAGCTATATGAAGAGTCTAGGAATAACTACCTGGAATGACCCTGGTAGGTATGTCCTTCCGATGGCTTTAGGAGGTGTCGAGGTGAAAATGATTGATGAAGCTACAGCATATGGAGTTCTAGCTAACGAAGGGAACAAAGTACCGCTATCTGGTGTTTTTAAATTGGAAGACTCACGTGATCAAGTAATGGCTAATCTGAGCCCCGAAAAAACAAGAGTAATGGATCCAGGGATATCTTATATTGTCTCCGATATTCTTTCTGATAATGTGGCAAGACAGCTAACTTTTGGTCCTGGTAGTCAGCTTGAAATTCCAGGATATAAAGTAGCAGTAAAAACTGGAACTACAGATAGTAAAAAAGACAACTGGGCATTTGGTTATACGCCAGAGTATCTAGTCTCAGTATGGATTGGCAATAACGATAGTACACCCATGAATCCTGCAATCGAGTCAGGAGCAACGGGAGCATCTTCTCTGTGGCATCGGGTAATGGAGTACTTACTCAAAAATAAAGCTCAGCAGCCTTCAGTCTGGTTTCCGAAACCGGAGAATATAGTTGAAAAAAGTTGTTTTGGTAAATCTGAGCTTTTCATAACAGGAACAGAGAATGCGGTCTCATGTTCAGCCCCCACTCCTACAACACAACCTAAAAAAGGGATTCAACCTCAAGAGAAGTCACAAGGAGGACAAGGGGAGTTGCTAAAACAGCAGGAAGCGCCAAAATATAATGGTGAGAACCATGTCTATAATCAAAGATAAAAGATTTTACCCCTTTTTTTCAATTTTATTGAAGCCTACAAGAGACTGTAGAACTTTCGGGACTTTTATTGAGCCATCTTCTTGTTGAAAGTTTTCGAGGATGGCGATAAGAATACGTGGTGAAGGCACAGCAGTATCATTAAGAGTATAACAGTAATCAGTAGTTCCGTCTTTTTTGCGGTACTTTATCTGAAGTCTCCGTGCTTGGAAATCCCCCATAATCGAGTTGGAGGCGACTTCACCATAATCCTTTTTATAGGGCATCCAAACTTCAGTATCGTACTTTTTAATCTGTGGTTCTCCCATATCACCTGTGCACATGAGTAAAACACGGTACGCCAAGCCTAAATCATTAATAATTTCTTCGGTATTTTCCTGTAACTCTTCATGAAGTTCTTTAGCGTTTGCAATCTCATTTTTGCTGATAATAACTTGCTCAACTTTCCAAAACTCATGAAGCCGGTACAGACCTTTTGTATCTTTTCCATAAGCACCAGCTTCTTTTCTAAAACAGGGCGAAAAGGCGACGTATTTCTTTGGTAGGTCTTTTTCATTCAGGATTTCTCCACTATGAAAGGCTGTTACAGGAACTTCGGCTGTTCCAGCCAGATATGCGTCTTCATCATTTAGTTTATAGACCTCTTCTTCTCCCCAGGGAAATTGACCATTTCCAAATAGAGTAAATCCTTTGACAATAGCTGGAGCTATTAGGGGAGTGTAACCTTTTTTTACTAGTTTTTGAAATACGTAGAACATTAAGCCAATATGTAAGACAGCAAGTTGGTTTTTTAAGAAGTAACCTCTAAATCCTGATACTTTCGAACCCCTCTCCAGATCAAAAAGATCGAGTGACAAAGCAAGGTCAATATGAGATTTGGGAGTGAAGTTAAACTTTGTCAACTCACCAACTTTTTTTATTTCAACATTTCCGGATGCGTCTGGTCCAACTGGCACATCATCAAGCGGGACGTTTGGAACATAAGAAAGAAGCCTATTCATTTCAAGCTCAGTTATATTCAGTTCATCATCAAATTTCTTTAGTTCATCTTTTATCGCTTTTCCGCGTACTTTTGACTCATCGGTGAACTTTTGTTTAGCCAGGGTATTTCTTTCTTGTCTTAACTTCTCAGTTTTTAGGATTAACTCTCTTCTTTTCTCATCTAACTCAAGAATTTTATCTATATTTACTTCACGCTTTTTATTTTTAGCTGCCTGCTTAACTTTTTCGACATTATTTCTTATAAATTCAAGGGATAACATAGAGCTATTATACTTTATCAATTAGAAAAGTGAAATATATGGAAGCAACCTAGGATGTATAGTTAAGAGTTTGTTTCGGCTAAAGTCATCTTATTACCTGAAGGTTCGGAAGTAATTATCAATTAGAAGAATATTCAGGAATTTAAAAGGTAGTATCCCTGAGAGAAAAACCTAACTTTAGGTTGCCATTTGAGGCTATATTTGATAAGATTCGTTTATGAGTATTGAACAGCGAGGCAATGATGAAAACTTTAATATTCATAATCAGGTTATCTACATATATCATAGACCTTTGAATGAATTAATACATGAAGCAACAACTTTGTTAAGAGGCATAATTTATGATGACTTAGAATATAACCGCGAATACACAGCATCATACTTGATGGGTATAGCTGGAATGGTTATAGGCGCTGAGCCAGAGGAAATAACATCATATCTCAAAGATGTCTATGATCTTGATTCTCAAGATCGTCCTTACTCCATAGCAATCCGTGACAAAAAAATGATTGAAACACGTTCTGGGGTTGTAAAAAGCATGGTAGAAGCTTCAAAAAACCATAAAGCTGTATTTAGCCAACAAGCTATCTTCGCTCTCAGAAACCATCTGGATGGAGATAGAAATTATAAAACTGAACCTGTATTTATGCATCTCGCTGCTGCTGGGTTATCCGTAGTCCCGATCAGAGATGATCAATCGGTAGGTGTAATAATAAGGTTAGATGAAGATTTATTCGAAAGGTAAATAGGTGTTTATTTCACTGAGATAATGGTAGGAATATTTTCAGTTATCTTAGATTCATTTGGAAGAACAGCCATATTCTAGGTACTCCTTAAAAATATCATTGAAGATAATGTTAAAAGTTTTTCACAGTACTGTTCTTGATCTTCCGAAGCATCTGGGAAGTTTTTATTGTAGATATCACGCCATAGCTCGTCAATTCGGAGTTCTTTACTTTCGCCGTCCATTATCTGTATCAGCTTTTCTTCAAATATTTTATGTGCATGTTGTAGAAATGCTTTTGCTCCCACTGTGTCTTTATTATTCATACAAACAACTATCCGTTTTAAATCGGTGACAAAGTGTAAGTAATATGTACTGTTATATGACATAATTTGGTAAATATTTTTTAACTAGATTGGTAAACTTTTGTTTAACTTTCTCGTCACAAATTTCGGTACTATAGTTCACTCCGGCGCGTATATTAATCATAGCATTAGTCGATTCTATTTGCTATTAAATCAACGCCACCTCCCCAAATAGTACCCTGTTTACATCCTACTTTTAAAAGTTCTTGTTCAGCATCAAAATGGTACTTGCCTCCTATCGAAACAATTTCTTTTTCTACATCCATTGTCACTTTTATATAAGTTTTATACTCTTCTTTTGCATTATCTAGATCTTCTTCTGTTGCCTGCGACGATAGAATAATTACCATAAGTTCCTAAAATCATTCTAACAGTTTATTTTATTTGATGAAAGAGTACATTTTATTATCATACTATATATAAATGCTGTCATTTTTTACATTTATTTTCTATCAAAAAGATATATAATTTATTATGCCTCATCTTCATGAAAAAATTGACTTTACAGTCGATGTATATCTAGTTTATAAAGGTAAAGTACTTCTCCGGATGCACGATAAATATAAACAATGGTTCCCGCCAGGAGGGCATATTGAGTTAGACGAAGATCCAAATCAAGCTGCTATCAGAGAAGTTAAGGAAGAAGTTGGAATAGATATACAACTTTATGATGGACTATTAACTAAACCGTTAATTAATAATGATGATTCAAGAGAGTTAATTCCTCCCTTTTTTATAGATATGCATCCTATTAATAATACTCATAAACATATCTCGCTTGTTTATTTTGCTAAAGCTCCAACGGATAAAGTGACTCAGATGGTTAAGAGAGAAAAATCTGAAGGAATAAAGTGGTTTTTAGAAAGCGAGCTAACAGATGTAGACTTTATTCTGCCAAGAATTAAAAAATATGCATTAAGGGCGGTGAAGGAACTAGCTTAACAAGTTAAAACTAGGCCTTATAACCCGATTTCCGGTGCAATTTTCTTCATTGAGTTTAGGATAATTTCTACAAACTCATTAAATGGAATTCCTAGTTTTTCTTCACCCATCTTAATCTGATTTCTGTCGACTGCTGAAGAAAATGACTTTGAGTTAAATTTTTTCATAAGTGATTCGATCGTCAGCGAGGACATTTTTTTATCTGGTGTTACTAGAGTAGAGGAGACGATCAATCCAGTTAGTTCATCACACGTATACAGCGCCCACTCCATTTTTGATTTAGGTGGGCGCTCACCATTATGGTGGTGGTTATGACTCAAGATAGCGTCAATCACTTCTTTATCATTAATTCCTGCCTCTTGCATCCATTTAACCGTGTCCCTTGTATGATTCTCTGGACTGTCACGATTAATATCCCAGTCTGCATCATGTAATAGTCCTGCTAAGCCCCATTTACTTGCATCTTCACCAAATCTATCTGCCAATCCTCGCATCGCAGATTCGACAGATAAACAGTGCTTAACTAAATTTTTATTGGGAGTATTTTTTTCAACAATTTCTAAAGCATTTTGTCGAGTTTTATCGTCAACAGCGTTTATAGGTAAGGTTTGTTTATTAAATGATTCTGTGTTTTTCTGCATAACTTTTAACCCAGTATTATTTTGATTTTTATATATATCTGGATAAATTTTTTTAGTTAACTCATCGACACCGGTTTTCAACTGGGGAAAAAGAATTGTCTCACGTGGAGTTGCATCTTCCAAAAACCAGAAAAGCCGTTCACTGTGACCATATCCGCTAACTGGAGGCATACCGTACTCAAGCATCTCGACAAAGTCGATGTCGAGCATCTGTGCTTCATCATCTCCTAGTTCACGCATTTTTTGTTGATCTAAAAACCTATCGAGTTGATCAATAGGATCATTAATTTCCGAGTATCCATTTCCCAGCTCTGTACCGGCGATAATTATCTGAAATCTTTCGGTTAATTCGGGATTTTTGGGAGCGGATTTTGCTAAAGGTGAAATAAATTTAGGATGATTAACAAGAAATGCTGGCCCACTTATTGTTTTACGGATAATTTTCCAGATATTGTCAATAAGCCGATTCTTGTTAATCGCTCCATCCTCTAATTTAATATTATTTTCATCAAGAATTTTTTTCATTTCACTCTCAGAAGAGGTGAAAATATCAATATTAAATTTATCTTTAATAATTTTTTGATAGTCTATTTCTTTCCACTCATCTTCCAAGTTAAAGGTGTGACCACGTGTTGTAAATATTGTTTTTCCGTAGACTTCTTTTGCAAGAGTTTTAATTAATTCCTGGACAATTTTCATATTGTCTCTGTAGTTTGCATATGCCCAATACCACTCTAGTTGGTAGTATTCCTGATAGTGTTCGTCGCTCATACCTTCATTCCTAAAGTTTGGTCCGATGGTAAAAACTTTTTCAAAGCCACCGCCAATTAGTCGTTTTTGATAAAGCTCAGTAGAGATTCTAAGGAAGAAATTTTGGCCTAAATCAATATGATGTGTGACGAAAGGTCGAGCATCAGCACCCCCTGTAACGTGTTCAAGGACGGGTGTCTCGACCTCCATGAAGCCGTTTTTCTTCATAAACTGTCTCTGGACATCCCAGAATTTTGACTTTCTCAAAAATAATTGTTTTCGTTCATTATTTAAGGTTAAATCGAGATACCTTCTCCTGAACTGTTCTTCTTTATCATTAAGATGGGGAGGAAGAGGACGGATACTTTTACTGAGAAGTTTAAATTTTTCTACAAATAGGGTAATATGACCTTGTTCTGTCTTACCTATTTTCCCATACACATTCACAAAGTCCCCGGTATCGATTAACTTTAGCTGTTCCCAGTTAAGGAATGGTTTTTCAGGATTTTGAGGAAACTCATCCTTTTTAATACAAATCTGAATTCTATCAGATTGATCTTGAATATCTCCAAAGAGTATTTTCCCATGGTTTCGCAGAGTCATGAGTCTTCCAGCTAAGGTGAGATTTTTATCTTCAAAATTGGCATAATCTGTGAGAATTTTTCGATTTGAGTACTCTTTTTTTGAGGTTGATGGGAAAGGGTTAATACCTTCTTCACGGAGTTTTTTTAGATTGTCCAATCTTCTTTGTCTTTGGCCGATAAAATCATCTGATTGATTCATGAAGATTATTATACTATTCTTTGCTTTTTTTTGCTTTAGCTTTCTTTAATATCTAAGATTGTATACTTAATTTTCCCTGCAGGAATCTGAACCTCGACAGTCTCACCTTTTTTCTTTCCTAAAAGGGCCTTTCCAATAGGTGATGTTTGGGAGAGGCGTCTTTCCATAGGGTTAGCCTCAAACTCGCCAACGATTGTATACTCTTCCTTTTTATCATTCACCTGAAGCACCACTTTACTGGATATTTCTACAAAGTTCTCGGCTGCATGATGTTTAACTATTTCTGCATTTTTGATTACATTCTCGAGTTCACGGACTCTGCCTTCGATAAAGCCGAGGTCCTCTTTTGCAGCTGTATATTCGCTATTTTCTGAGAGATCACCCATTGCACGGGCCTTCGAAAGGCGCTCTATCGCAAGTTGTTTTTTGGTCGTCACAAGCTCGTCGTACTCTTTTTTGATGGTATCGAAGCCTTCGCTGGTAAACTGGATTTTCTTATTCATATATAAAAAATCCCCCTTTCAACTGTTGAGTAATGTCAGGAGGAATGATAGAATAATACTACCAAATTCGGGAAAAGTCAATTATTAGAGTCTATAGGCTAATTCAGCCTGGATCTACTAGTCAGAAGTTATAGTCAATTGACCGATTTCGGCCCCATCGTCTAGTGGCCTAGGACATCAGATTCTCATTCTGAGAACCGGGATTCGAATTCCCGTGGGGTCACCTAACGCAAAATCGAGTTTGTTAGCTTGACAAATAGCTTTATATAAAGGGCTAAACTCATGGTTCAATGTGCCTGAAACGTCATAAGCCAATCCTGAGGGGAAGATTGAACCAAGAAGCACCTTTACCTGCTCAATATCTGACCCTTTATATGTCTCTGCTAAGTTGTCTAAATGACTCTTCATAAAGGAGATAATTTTATCGATATTATAGTTCTCCAATAAGGTATCACTTTTAGCTAAATATGCCTTTGTCATTTTGTCTTCTATCATTGCGTTTTGTTCTTTAAAAATATCATCAGAATAGATACCTGTTAGATTTTTTTCAATAAGCGACTGTCTCAGTTCAGTAAGCTTTTTTATCTCTGCATCGGCTTGATTTTGAATGTTTCTTTGTCGTGCAGTTCTTTTTGAGAAAGACTTATACATATAGTGAGTGAATAAATTTAGACACTCTTTTGTCGGTGTAATTTCTTTCAATAACTCTGTGAGTTTTTCATCTAATGTCTCAACTTTAGTAGATGTCGTTGTACACTTAGAGGCGCAACGGTAGTATGCATATCTAGCACTTCTTCCTTTACTCCATGCCCCAGTTAAGCCAATGCCACACTTACTGCACTTTACTATTCTTCTCAAAGGAAAAGTAGGATTATTGCGTACATGGTTAGCTATTTTCCCAAAATTTACATTTCTACCATCTAAGACAGCTTGAACTTTATAAAAGATATCAGCGGTAATCATAGGAGCATATTGACCTTTTATTTCTTCTGGGTACCGTTCTGAAGAAATAATTCCCATGTAAAACTTTTTTCTGAATATACGGTCTAGGGTATTAGGTGTAAATGAGTAAGAATTCCTTCCTACTTTGCTTTTTACTCCCCATGAATCTAGTAGTTTTGCCATCTCTATAAGGCTCTTTGTACCAGTTGCCATGAGTTCCCACGCTTCTTTCATCTTGTCATAACTTTCAGGATCTTTGATGACAAATCCTCCTTTGCTAAGGTAACCTGCTGGCGGTCTTCCATTGTATAGTCCAGATAAAAATCTTGCTCTCATGCCGTTGCGTGTTCTCTCGCTTCGTACATCATTATCTAGCTGAGCAAACCCAGCAAGCATGGTTTCTACAAGTTTTTCAGTAGGGCTATTACCAGTGGGTTCTGTTGCAGAAATAAGAGTAATATCGCATTCTGTAAGTTTTTTACGGATTGCTAAATAATCAGCTGTTTGGCGAGAAATTCTGTCTAAGCGATAGATAAATACTGCCTGAACAGTTCTTTTATTGCGTCGACAGTACTCAAGCATCTGAAGAAGAGTTGGGCGACCAATTATGGTTTTAGCTGATCTTCCTTCTTCTCTAAATATCTGAGTAATAGCATATCCTCGTCGGGCTGCTTCTCTTTTGCAGATATCTCCTTGAGTATCTAGTGAAAAGTTATCTACTTGTTCTTCAGTAGAAACACGTAGATAAATAACAGCATTGTTTGTTGGGTTCATAGTTGTTTGGAACTTAATAATTCATTTAAGGTTTGACCATCAAATACCTGTCGTTCATATTCATCAAGCCAGCTTTGAACTAAGAACTGAACTTTAGTCACAATATCTTTGATTTCCTCGGTTGTAAACTGTTTTCCTGTTTGGCCTAGTAGTTCTTTTGCTTTTGCAAGTTCTTTCTCTTCGCCTCTATGTTCGGGGTAAAGCTTAGTAAGAAGATTAGTAACAGAATCAGTCTCGTGAAGTAGATTATAAGGAGACTGAATTGGTATGATTTCGTTAGTTTGCATATGATTATTCAACTATCTCTATAAAGATAGTATATATCTCGATAGGGATAG
>JBBRMU010000031.1:0-10513 GCA_038230655.1 Patescibacteria group bacterium
AAAGTTAACATCAATTTTTTTTGCTTGAGTTTTCCTTTCATTGACACCAATTTTCTTCATGACTCTTCCTGTATTTAATGAAAAACTGTCAGTTTTTTTTTCTAATTCGTAGTACTGACTTAGCCCTTCACACACTCCCTCTATTTTTGGAAAGTGTTTATCTATATCTAAAGAGTCATTGTCACCAGGAGAAATTTTTCCATCCACAGAAGCAATTAAAAATAACGTAGTGACTGGTCTTTCAGTGATCATATTACCTAAACCAAGCTGCGCGACCGAGTTTGTAACTGAGTTCTCTATTTTTTCTTTCCCCTATTACTTTTGCAGGTACTCCTCCAACTATTGAAAATGGAGGAACATCTTTTGTTACTACAGCACCTGCGCCTATCGCGGCCCCTTTTCCAATTGTAACTCCTGGAAGTATGATCGCCCGTGGGCCTATAAAAACATAGTCTTCAATAACAACAGGTTCTTTTACGACAGATTCGACTGCAGCAAAGTGCTCTGTTTCCAAGCTGTGTTGAGAGTTATAAATCATCACCTCTGAAGCAATATCGACGTGATTACCAATTTGGAGAGGAGCGCGTCCATCTAATACAACGTCCTCACCAATAATTGTATCCTCACCAATCTCTATATTAGGAGGGTAATAGAACCGAGCGCCCATATGGATTGCCGACCCTCGACCAATTTTTATACCACAAATCCTATATACGAATCTGCGAAAGTGATGAGAAGGTATATAGCCATGAACACGCAGCTTAAAAACCATAAGCTCCCACCAAATTGTTTTTAGCCTTAATTTCAGCTTGTCATTTATCTCATTTGTAGTTAGTTCTTTGCCTGTCTTATCTTGCATATGAGTATTATATACCACTCATAGATGATTCTGCAGATAAGAATTGAAAAGTTAGTTAGAGCACTTTTTTAGTACTGCATAAAAAGCTGGAAAAATAAGAGCTATACTCTGCAAAAAATTAATACCAATTTTCATCGTCTTCTACGCCCAAAAATCTTGATTTTCTACCATCATTTCTTCTTCCAAAAATAAAACGCCTTTGGGCATGCGTGATATACAGTTTCTTCTCTGCTCTGGTTATTCCAACATAAAATAGCCGTCGTTCTTCTTCAAGTTGGAACAGGTCTTGCAAAGACCGAATATGAGGTAAAATGCCCTCTTCTACACCTGCTATAAATACATAAGGAAACTCTAGGCCTTTTGCTTGGTGAAGGGTCATAAGCCGTACACCGTCAGCATTTTTGATATTTCTCTTCTCGCCCTGTGAGTACTCGGACTCCACGAGAGCGACTTGTTCAAGAAACTCAAGTATATTTGGAAAACGAACTGCCACTGATTTCAGTTCCTTGATATTTTCTAGCTTTGAGTAGTCTTCAGGGTCATCAGGGTTATATAGTTCTAAGTATCCTGTTTCTTTGAAGATCGAGTCTATGAGTTCAACAGTTGGTATATTTTCATAGTTTTCTCTGGTAGTCTGATGAAAAGCTCTAAATTTATCCCACCTTTTTTTTCCTATTTTGATTATTCTATCTTTGGCAACCTCATCTTTTGGATTAGCAAACAAACGTAAATATGAAAGTATATCTTTGACTTCTTTCCTTTCATAAAAGCGTGTTCCTCCAACAAGGGTATATGGCAGTCCGAAATGCAAAAAAGCCTCTTCTATTACACGGGACTGCGCATTTGTACGATAAAGAACAGCGCAGTCTCGATATGATCCATTCTTTGTAAGATTCCTTATTTCAGAAGCTATATAAACAGCCTCATCTTGTTCATTCTCACACTCATGGATCTCTACTTCTTCCCCATGATCATTAGAAGTAAATAGTTGTAATACTGGGTGTGTCTGATTTTTCCCAATTACCTCAAAAGCAAAGTCAAGAATATTTTGTGTCGATCGATAATTTTCCTCCAGGTAGTACTCTTTCGTGTCAGAAAAGTCTTCTTTAAACTTCTCAAGATTTCTTATGTCTGCTCCCCTCCAGGAGTATATACTTTGAGAAAAGTCACCAACTACAGTTACATTCTGTGTTTTCGCACCCAGTAGTTTTGTGAGAGCATACTGCGCAAAATTTGTATCCTGAAACTCATCAACCATTAAATACCTATATCTCTCCTGATATTTATCAAGTACTGGAGGGTGAAGCGTGAATAGAGAAACAGTCGACATAATTAGATCATCGAAATCCAATGCTTGATTTTTTATAAGTTCCTTTTGGTACTCAGTATATATATCTGCGACAACAGCTGCAGTATACTCAGAAAAAAACTCTAAATATCTACCTGGAGAAATAAGTTGATTTTTAGCAGCTGAAATTCTATATTGGACAAATGACGGCGTAAGACGTTTATTATCCTTTTTTTTTAGTATCTGTTTGATTACATTTGACTGATCGTCGTCATCGTAGATACTAAAGTTACGTTCTATTCCGAGATTATGGCCTTCTCGTCGTAACATCATGCAACAAAATGAATGGAATGTTCCAACATACCCTAAAACTGCATCCTGCCCAAGAAATTTTTTTATCCTACTTTTCATCTCCTGTGCTGCTTTATTCGTAAAGGTAATCATCACTATATTCCTTGCATCAACTCCCTGATCAATAAGATAAAGAACTTTATGAATAAGTACACGAGTTTTACCAGATCCTGCTCCTGCTAAAATAACTGCTGGACCGTCAATATGTTCTACAGCTTCCATTTGATTCTTGTTTAAACCTGTTAATAGTTTTTTTTCCATGACATATCATTATATACCACTCTTAGCTTAATATGCAGAATCAGGTAAAACAAAATTAAGTTAGAGTGTGTGATGCCTTTGTTATTCTGATGAATAGATATATCTGAATATAAAGTCATTTAAGCCTAGAGTATTCAGATTGCTCCAGAGCCCTAAAGATAGTAACTCAGCCTTGATACATAATCAGGTTACTGTAGCTGTTGGAAAGCTTTGAAAATTACTAACTTTATAGATTTTAGATTCTGCTATTATTAAATTATGAAATACATTATCGGTAACTGGAAAGCTCACAAAGATATCTTTCAAGCGGTGGAGTGGGCAGAGGAGTTTAAAAAATTAGTAGAAGGATCTTCGGAGCTTCTAGCTTTACTCAATAACAATGTGCTGAAAATTATAATTTGTCCACCCTTTCCTTTTATTTACCTTTTAAAACAGTTCGTAATGAAAATTCCTAATATAGAGATTGGTTCTCAAGATATTTCTCAGTTTGATGAAGGGAGCTATACAGGCGAAGTAACCGCCTCGGGACTGAGACATATAATCAGCCACTCAATTATCGGACATAGCGAAAGAAGAAAAGAAGTAGATGAAACTGAAGAGGTTATACTAAGAAAAGTCCAACAATTATCACAGTACAGCCTTCAATGTATTCTCTGTATTCGTAATGAAAATGATCTAAACTACCAAGCTGCTTCGTTCGTTGCTTATGAACCTATAAACTCCATTGGTTCAGGACATAATATGAATGTCGAAGACGTAATAAATATGAAACAAAGATTAAAGCTCTGGCCTGAACAAAAGTTTATCTATGGCGGAAGTGTTAATCATCAGGACTGTCAGGAATATTTTCAAACAGAAGAAATAGATGGATTACTTATAGGAAAAGCCTCCTTAGATCCTCAGGAGCTTGTCTCAATTGCACTTCAGACTAAGCATTAAAAAATTAACAACACCCCTGCTCCAATTACTACGAGAGCCATACTGCCAAGGATTACCATAGTATCATTTTCACCTGTAATTAGTTGTGTAGGTGTCGGCGTGACAGGAATCGGTGTTGATGTAATATATACAGTTGTAGGTAATAGATCTATAGTTGGAGTTAGTATAGGGATAGTAGGAGTTAGGGTCGCCTCACCTGTTGCAGTTCCTAAAACTACCTCTTCGCCACTTTTGGCAGTTGTGAATCTTCTGAGAATAGTCACTGGGAGGTCATTTGTGCCTTTTGTCGTTACACTCAAAGTATAGACTGCTGGTGAAAGTGGAAGGGGCAGAGACACTTTCCAGTCTCCGTTCTGATCAGATATAAACTTCGTTGAGTAAACAAGTCCCTTTATTGATCTGATAGTTATGGAAATTGGTGCATTTGAAAGGGCGTGACCTTTTATTAGGGGACGACTACCTGGTATTACTGCTTGTTCTTTTGGAAAAGTTATCTCAACAGTTTTTTCTGAAGATTTACCCAAAGGTGGAATAACTTTTGTTGGTGAGGTATGTGGAATAGAAACAGTACCTGTTTTGGTTGGAGATATACTTTTACTCGGTGTTGGTGTGATTTCCTTTGGCTTTGTTGAGATGATCGGTGATCTTGTTACATTCTCTCCTAGTATATTATCATGATAAACATTTCCTAAAATGACTGTCTGAGTAAGCGGAGTTGTATTCTCCAGAGTAGTTTCAAATGAAGTATTCTTCAACTCTTCATTTATAATCTGAATTTTCACTGATTCATGTGCGTTAGCTATGATGCCTTTTCCAGTAGTCTTGTTTACTAATGAGTTGAGTGGAACAAGCCAATCTCCCCCTTTCACTAAAGAGACGAGCGGATATGCTCCCGGATAATAATAGATAACAAATCCTCCGTCGATAGGTTGATTATCCTGGCCTATAACCTTACCGTAGGCTGGCGGACTTGATGCTGATGAGGTTATGACATTCTTAACTGTTTTAAAATTATAGCTATCGACAGTATTTACTGAGACCACTTCCCCTTCAGCGATTATCTTATATGTATAGCTCGTATTATCCTGAAGATCTTTTAAAAGAACATAATGGAGGTTGGTAGATGATTTTGTTGATTCTGTATCTCTTTCATCAAAAGCAGCGTGATCGAGATGGCCTTTATCAGGACCATAAATTACCCAGCTCGTTGTTTTATTGGCTGTTTGATAATAAATACCTACCTGGTGAGCAGAAAGATTCACCAAACTATGATAAAGTAGCGTTTGCTTAGATGCACGAATTTCTGGAGCTGGAGTTCTAAGAAAGGTCACAGCAACCCCTCCTATAGCTAAGAAAGCTAATATGTATAAAAAAAATGAGGGTGGATTCCTCGATTTAAGATAAAGATCGCTGTATGACATACATTACTCAGTTTTATTTTTTAAAATTGAAAACACACTTTCATCGATATTAATTGTTGGTATAGAGACGTCTTTAATTTCCTGGTTTACATATTGGTCATGTTGTATATGGTATATCGTGTTCACAACAAAAGCGGTCATTGTCAAGAAAACTGCAACAGATAAGTAGAGAATTTCTTTCTTGTTCATAAATAATACGCCTCAATATCAAAAGAAACTTCTAACTTAGCGCTTGCACTTGAGTCTTTTTGTGCGCTAGTGACCTCCATACTTTTTATCAACTTTAGACGCCTTTGAGAGAGGAAGTTCGTGACAAATTGTTGAACAGACTCGAAAGGTGCGCTTGAAACAAATACAACTTTATATTGTTTGGTTTTCTTATCTCTGAGTATTTTCTTCAGTTCTATCTCTGAAACGGTAACTTTGGATAAAGGTAAACCAGAATCAGATGCAGATTTTTGTATATCTACAAAAAAATTACTTACTAGTGGTGAAACGGGAAGGGCCTGATCCAATAAAGGTAGTTCATCTCGATGGTTTTCAAGAATTGTCTGAATCTCAATGATTTTATTTATCGCAGTATCATATTTTTTATCTATTTCCTTGAGATCAGCTAACTCTTTCTTAAGTCTAAATGCAGTTTCCAAGTTTGGTTTTATCGCAACGAATATAAAAAAAGAAAATATAAGAAAAAAGGAAATAAGAAAACCATAGTTAGCTATTTTCTTATGCATCAACTGTTCTTTGGTATATTTAGAAGGCATAGGTTATGAAATGAACGTTTTTAATATTAAAGAGAAGGAGTACCCACCTTCTACCTTTCTAAGATTACTCAAGTCGTATATCATAAATTTCTTATCCATTTTTAGCCTTGTATAAAAGTTCTGTACAGTATTTAAATCAACAGATTGACCAGAAAGACTAATCTCATCTTTTTTAACACTAATCTTACTTGCCGTAATTTTTTCTGGGAAGACGTTCAGATAATAGGTTAACATTTGTGTGAACTGATATTGGTCAGCAAGAACCACCTTAATTCCCAGAATACGGTCACCATAGCCGCCAGCTTGCTCCAGTAGTGGGGCAGAGACATTTACAATTTGCTGTTTTTGCCTCAGAGATTCCTTTAGATCAACAATTTCCTGATCCACAGTAAATCTATAGATGAAAACGCCTAATACAACAAGCATCGTCAGAACCAGAATGTATCTTAAATAGTTAAACGAGAAGAAAATTATTCTATCTAAGAATGTTTGTTCTATAGGTGGTAAAAGATTTATTTTGTATCTCATTTTTTCAGTAAAGATCTACTAACTTTAGACTTTAATCGAGCTGCTTTATTTTTGTGGATGATTCCTTTCTTGGCAGCTTTATCTATAGTTGAGTGTGCTTTCGTTAGATCTTTATTTTTCATTTTACCTATGTTTTTAACAGTTTTTTTGAGCGTTTTTTTATAGGTCATATTCTGTTTTTCTCTTTTTATATCCTGTCTTAATTTTTTTTTTGCTGATTTAATATTTGGCATATTTACACCTCCTAACTAAAATAATTACTAATAAAAATTACATTTTGGCTAGCTCATAGTCTTTTTCAAATGACTTCTTCCCATAGCTTCCTTGAAAAATAACTGTCAGTTTAATTGGACTTGTAACAACGTGATAAGTTCGTGCTCCTGAGGACTCTGTGCCTAGTAGGAAATCTCTGGTAAAGGGCTTATCTGTCGACTTTATATCAACTGCTCCTGGACTAATTCCTTGAGACCCCTGATCTTTTGTATCATAGGTTAGTTCATACTCTAGTGATTTTGTACCTGAAGGCATGTGAGCAACTGTTAGCTTAAGCTGGTGCTTCCCCTGATCGATGGCTTCAAGAGTAACCATTACCGTTGAGTCAACAGTAGGAACAATTTCCGATGTTGGTAGCTCATTAGTTTTCATTTGGTTCTTATTCGTACTTTTATTTGAAAAAACAATTAATGATCCTACTCCTAGAACTAAAACTATTGCAGCGATTACGATGGGCAAATATTTTTTATTCATATTAAAATAAAAAATTAATAATTAACTCCAATTTTATTTTTTAAAAATTGGCGAATAGTATCTACTTTTATACGTTCTTGATTCATTGTATCACGATCTCTGACGGTAATTGTGTCATCTTCGAGTGTTTGATAGTCAACTGTAAAACAATATGGTGTGCCAATCTCATCTTGATACTTATATCTCTTTCCAATATTCCCCCTATCATCCCAGTAAACAGGGTAGTTTTCCTTAATAGCTTGATAAACGTTTTTGGCTTTCACCATAAGATCTTCTTTATTAGAAACAAGAGGAAAAACTGCGGCTTTATAGGGGGCAACTTTGTGAGACAATGCTAAATAAGTTCTGTCATTTTCCTTCCTATATGCATCATGGATAATCATAAATAAGAGTCGTCCAATACCAACAGCAGGTTCAATTACATGAGGTACAATCTTTTTTGCTGTAAAAGGATCAGTAAAGTCTAAATTTTTCCCAGACTGTTGAGTGTGTTGTTTTAAATCATAGTCCGTCCTATAAGCTACACCCCACAACTCTTTCCAGCCGAATGGGAATTTATAATCTAGATCATACGTTTCCTTGCTATAATGACTTCTTTCTTTATCTGTATGTTTTCGCCACTTTAAGTTTTCTTCATTAACACCTAACGTTTTTGTAACAAAACTCCATACAGCACTCTTCCATGACTCAAGTAACTCTTCCCAGCCGTTTTTTTCAGGATCAAAGAAGTACTCAATTTCCGCTTGTTCTAACTCGATAGTTCTAAAAATAAACTGTCCGGTTGTGACTTCATTACGGAAACTTTTTCCTATCTGTCCAACTCCAAAAGGAAGTGTCACACGAGTGGTATCAACAATATTTTTAAAGTTAGTAAAAATTCCTTGTGCTGTCTCGCCTCGCAGATAAACCTTAGATTTCTCTCCTGCAACTGAGCCTATCTGAGTTTCAAATAATAAGTTAAATTGCTTTGGTTCTGAGAGTTCATTACCGTCTGGGCTTTTTATTTTCTTTTCTTTTATAAAGAGACTCATCTCCTGAATAGTCATCTCCTCAGTCAGTTTACCCTTAAATTTTTCCTGGTTGTCTTTTTTGCTCATCCATGTCTCGATTAAATGATCAGCTCGATATCTTTTATGACTCTTTAGATCTTCAACTAATGGGTCTGAAAACGATCCAACATGACCGGATGTTATCCATGTTTGAGGATGTAGGAGGATCTGGGAATCAATACCAACCATATCGCTTCTTTGATGAATAAATTCTTTCCACCATAAGTTTCTAATATTTCTTAATAGCTCAGCACCAAGTGGACCATAGTCATATGAATTTGCTAATCCGCCGTATATCTCTGACGTCTGATAAATAAATCCACGTCGTTTGCATAAAGCGACAATTTCTTCCATAGGTTATATTATATACTATGATCTAGTTGATGTCATTCGAGTACATTAAAATAGTAATTGGATAAATATGTCTGTTTCCTAAAGAAAAAATGGAGATACACAAATTATAAGAAACCCTTCTCTTGGAACTACTATGTAGTTTAATATTTTAGATTAGGAAAGAATAGGTCAAAGTGAAGAGATGTCAAGTATATCTTTAATAGCTAATTGATCTTGAGGAATCTTTTGATAGTGACTCCATAAAACTGGTGCATTTTTTTCTAAGTCGCGAACTACTTCTTTAAAAAGAGTTTTACAGTTTTCTTCTGCAAGGATTCCGGGAGAGAGAACATGACTGAGTACCTCGTCTGGATGAGCACCCATCTGAGAATATGCTTCTGCTAACTTTGTGAGTAACTGCACAGGGGTTGAAGACTCAGCTATCATTTTACTAGCCATTTTTATCCCCCTTAACATTCGATAAGCCTCACGATCTTCACCTCTTTTACCAAACTGGGCTATCAAAATACGAGGTAAAGCATAACCCCAAGGCGTTGATAATGGAGACATCTCAACTTCATGGGAGTCTGGGACCGCCCCTTCTTCGTAAAAACCGACTGCTTCGCCGGGTATTCTGGGAACTGATGTAGTTAGCTGCTGATATAATGCAGGATTTAGTTCTTCAGCAGGGTCTAAGAAAGCCATTCGGAACCAGGCATTACAAGATGCATACCGTTCTAAAGTCCATACTGTACCATACTCCACACTTACTCTCCCTGGTTGAGGACAGGCATGATAATATGCTTCTTCACTTAATTGATCTTGCAGATTTTGAGCAAGAAAATCCATTACATTACGACCTTCTGGTAGTCTGGCATGACCAAAATTTTCTGAATTCATAGAGTGAATTATACTATATTTCCAGATATAAATCAAAAAATATTCTCCGGAACTTTTTCATTAATAACTTCCTCAACAATACGTATTAACTCGGGAAGAGTTTTATACCCATGAATATATCCTGCAAAAGATAAGAAATTATTAAGGTGTTGGACTAAATTTTCCTGTGTAAAGTCGAAATTCCGGGCCATGTCAAATAAAAATGACTGAGTTACCTGATACATATTATTTTCCTGCTGACGTTCGGGAAGAATACGATCTAAAATAAAGAAGTAAAGATATAAATATGATGTTTTTTGTTCACTATCACGAATCTGAGAAAAAGCAGAGATAAGTTTACTGTTCTGAAGATACATCATCTCACCTCGACCATAAAAGTTTACTTCTACAAGATTCCCTGTTTGGATATGAGCAGCTCTGCGGCTGGTAATTTTTCTTATACCTTTTGCAATCGCAGTAACCTTACCAACTTCCTCACTAAAGATAGTAAAGATAATATCTTTATTCAAAAGGTTATGTTTTTTTAGGACAAATCCTTTCGTTTTAGTGGTTTTGGGCATAGTTACTGTACCTGCTTATCTTTATCAAAGAGTCCAGTATACTTTTCGGCTCCATTTACTGTGATATTTAGTTTCTCTGTTTCTTCTCCCGGCTGCTTCTGAACCAGGAGTTTATAGTTTGTAGCTGAGATTGATGAAGGTAAAGTATAAGAGAACGTCGCATGAGCTTTTCCGAGCGGTAGCACTTCTGTATAAGCTTCAAAGACAGTCTTCCCTAATTCATCGTACTGTTTGTGTTCTGGATCTTTGATAATCGCCCCTTTGATACTTACAAGCTTTGAACCTTGCGGCACATATATTCTGATGAGATTACGTAGTTTGGCATTCAAACATAGGCCTGCTCTTTCAAGGTTACAGTCAGAGCCTGCATGTGGATTCTTAAAGTCCACAACTACCTCTCTTTGAATATTACTTCCACTGACCGTTGTTTTGGATGTAATCGTTTTTTGGACATATAAATCAGACTTTGCACCTGCAAAATTTGCATTATTTACATGTAAGTAATCACCGTCG
>JBBRMU010000032.1:0-10212 GCA_038230655.1 Patescibacteria group bacterium
GGATTTAACCGAGTATGTACCTCTCCAAAAAGAGGCAAAAGAAGGCAGAGTTGTAACTCAGTATGATATGTATTCGCTAGATCTAAATGTTAGTCCTAACGCTCTGGGATTAATGAAAATGGATATTTTGGGATTAAGAAACTTGACGACTTTAGGTGAAGCTCTTAAAATGGTTGAAAAGACAACAGGAAAGAAAATTAATATTTATGATATTCCAGTAGATAATGCAAAAACGTATGAGCTAATTTCAAACGGTCAAACTGTAGGTGTATTTCAACTCGAGTCGGCAGGAATGCAGAGGCTTTGTAAAGACTTTAAACCAAATAAAATCTCAGACCTCGCGGCCATAGGAGCACTTTATAGACCTGGTCCTATGGATCTTATTCCAACCTTTATTGAGGGAAAAAAACATCCAAAAAAAATTAAGTATCTTCACCCGGATTTAATTCCAATTTTCCAAGAAACTTATGGTGTTCTTGTCTATCAGGAGCAGGTACTAGAAATCGCTAATAAAATGGCTGGTTACTCACTTGGAGAGGCTGATATTTTGCGTAGAGCAATGGGCAAAAAAAAGAAAGAGATCATGGAGAAAGAAAAGAAGAAATTTGTTGACGGATGTGTCAAAAATGGGTATCAGAAAAAGACGGCAGAGGATATTTATGCCTTTGTGGAGAAGTTTGCTGCCTATGGGTTTAATAAGTCTCATGCAGCTTCTTACGCCCTTATTTCATACTGGACAGCTTACCTCAAAGCAAACTACCCAATCGAGTTTATAACAGCATTACTGACAGCTGAGCTTCAAGGAGTTGCAGGTCCACTTCGAGAGCAAAAAATGGCACAGGCACTTGAAGAATGTAGAAGAATGGATATTGCTGTTTTGCCTCCTGATATTAATAAAGCAGAGTATAACTTTACAATTGAAGGAAGGTCTATTCGTTTTGGATTATCAGCTATAAAAAATATTGGTCTTGCAGCAATAGAGTCGATAATTGAGGCTAGATCAACTGGGGTATTTGAAGGCTTTAAGGATTTTCTGATGCGAGTTGATCTCAGAAAAGTCAATAAAAAAACTGTAGAGAGTCTAATTAAAGCTGGAGTTTTTGAAAAATTTGCCAATAGGGCAACTCTTTTGTCAGCATATCCTCCACTTGCAAAGGAGATTATAGATAAAAAAGCAGAGGCAATTCAAGGACAGTTTGCCCTATTTTCAGGCGGTACTGTGGAGTCGATTAAGAAAGATTCATTTCAATCTTTACCTGAGGTTTCAGAGGACGAGATATGCGAGATGGAAAGAGAGGTGATTGGGTTTTTGTTAACACGGAATCCCCTAAGCCAGTATAAGGAAATTATTGAGTTAAAGGTTAAGAAAAAACTTGGAGAAATTACAACTGAAGATGTAAAATCAACATTAATTCTCGCTGGATGTATTAGTGCAAAAAAGGTGATAAAAACAAAGAAGGATAATGCTGAGATGGCCTTTTTGACGGTATATGACGAGACTGGATCTCTTGAGGTTATTACTTTTCCCAAAGCATATGCTTCACTAAAACATTTTTTGAATGTCAACACTGCAATTTTGTTTAAAGGTAAGGTAGATAATAAAGATGATAAACTAACGATTCTACTTGATAACGCTGTAAACTTGGAGAGATCTAAAAAAGATAAGGCTGTTAGCTGATATGTAGCCATAACATATTGTATATTGTGTTGTCTATTGGTATACTTTTTTACATTAGAATTAGAAAAGTATAAACTGAAACCTCAAAAGGACATTCCGTATATCGATAAACAAGGTAATGTGCAAGACTCGAAAAACCCTAAGTCAACAAAAGATAGTGAGCCTGTAGACTATGTAAAGTACATGAATATCGGGTTTTATTTAGCTGCTCCATTATTAATCAGCGTATTTTTGGGGTTGAAATTGGACGACATTTTTCACACAAAACCAACCCTAACTCTCTCCTTGATTGTCCTAGGTGCAGCTGCTACATTCTATAATTTAATAAAACTAACAAAAGATGCTTAATATAAGTATAAAAGCAGAACCAATTTTTGAATTATTTGGATTTCCTATTACAAATGCGTTTCTGACATCACTAGTTGTATTACTGATTTTATTTGTAGGATCCAGATACTATGATCAGCAGATTAAAAGTAGAAAAAAATCTCAACTATTCTATTTTATTCATCTTTTACTTACTGAGTCATATACCTTATTTAAGGGAATTTTACGAGAAAATACAGATGTTTTATTTCCTCTTGTTGGTGCTTTTTTCTTTTTTATACTACTTCAAAACTGGTTCGGGCTATTGCCTGGTGTGGGCAGTTTATTAGTAAGAGGGCAACATAATACCGAACTAATACCTTTTTTTAGAGGTGCATCTGCTGATTTAAATACAACCCTTGCTCTGGGATTAGTCTCCGTAGTTGCGATGCAGTATTACGGTGTCAGGTTTTTAGGTTGGTCTGGCTACTTAAAAAAGTATTTTAACTTCTCAAATCCTATTAACTTTTTTCTTGGTATACTTGAGATAATTTCGGAAATATCACGAGTTTTATCATTCTCATTCCGTTTATTTGGTAATGTTTTCGCAGGAGAAGTGTTATTATTAGTCATTGCCTTTCTGATTCCTATCCTGGTTTCATTTCCATTTTTTATGATGGAAATATTTGTTGGATTTGTTCAGGCACTTGTGTTTTCAATGCTAACAGCTGTGTTCTTGAGTATGGCTGTTGCAAAACATCACGGATAAATTGGATGGAGTACTATATACGATTATAGTAATTAATTGAAAATTAAAGTTATTATTAGTTATTTAAAAAGGGGGTGTTCGAAATGGATGCAGCAGCAATGAAAAATTTAGCAGCAGGTCTAGCAATTGGAATTGGTGCTCTAGGACCAGGAATTGGTATTGGATTAATTGGTGCTAAAGCGGCAGAAGCCTTAGGGAGAAATCCAGAAGCAGAATCAGCAGTGAGAACAACAACAATTTTAGCTCTCGCTTTCGCAGAAGCTATCGCTATTTACGCCTTAGTCGTAGCTCTAGTATTAAAATTCACATAATTTGTATATTGTCTGTACCGTAAACATAGGTCTACGGTACAAGGTAGTATATAAATTTCAATAATTATATGGAACAGTTTGGTTTAGACATAAAACTCTTAATTGCTCAGGTGACGAATTTTTTGATATTTCTGTTTATTTTCAAAAAGTTTATCTCGAAGCCGTTTGGCAACTATATTGCTAATGAGAAAAAGAAAGAAAATGAAAAAGAGAAGATGATGAAGGAGCTATCTGAAAGATATGAAAAAATGAAGGAAGAAGAAAAAAAATGGCAGTTGGGGATGCAAAAGGAAAAAGAAGCAATACTTTCTGAAACAGCTAAAATCGCGGAACGCTTAAAAAATGATACCCTTGCTCAAACCAAGAAAGATTCGGAGGAAATATTAGCAAAAGCTGAGAAACAAATTTCCAACGAACGCCAAACACTCTATGATGATCTTAAAAGAAAGACAGTCGACTTGAGCACATATATGGTTGAAAGAGGCTTAAGAGAGTATTTGACAGAAGATGTCCAAAGAAACCTGACAAACCATATTGTTAATAAGTTAGGCAAAGATGTCTCAAAGTATGAAAACTAAGTACGGAAAAAAAAAGAAAGTAAGAGTCATCAAACCCATAAAGGCAGTCATTACCTCTGCCTATCAGCTCAATGACACTGAAATTAATGAGTTAAAGAGCAAATTTCCATTAATGGGAACATACGAAGTTGAAAATATTATTAATCCAGCAATTCATGCAGGAGTAATTATTAATGTTGGTACAAAACGGATAGATTTATCACTGGAGCGCGGATTACAAAATTTAAAACAATTTATCTATGAAAACAGCTGATCAATATGTAAAAGAAATCGAGACAAATGTAGACCAGTTTCATCCTGATGTAAAGCAGGAGGAAATAGGCTGGGTCACGCAAGTGAAGGATGGGATAGTAAACCTGAGAGGTCTGAACAATGTATCATACTCAGAGTTAATCGAGTTCGAAAATGGTGTTCAGGCGATGGTCATTGATTTGTTACCAGATGAAGTAGCGACTATTGTTCTTGGAGACTACCTAACTTTAAGAGCCGAAGATACTGCTCGGGCAACAGGTAAAACTCTCTCAATTCCTATTTCGGATGAAATTTTAGGTCGTGTTGTCAATCCACTTAACGAGGTAATAGATGGAGATCCTAATATGAAGTCAACAAAAGACATTCCAGTAGAAAAAATTGCACCCGGTGTTGTATATAGAAAGTCGGTCACAGTCCCTCTGCAAACGGGAATTAAAGCTGTTGACGCCTTGGTCACTATCGGACGTGGTCAACGCGAACTTATAATTGGCGATAGAGGTACCGGTAAAACATCCATTGCAATTGATGCAATTCTTAACCAGGCAAAAGAAGGCGTGATCTGTATCTACTGAGCGATTGGCCAGAAAAACTCAAAGGTTGCTAATATCGTTGAACTCCTCAAGAAGAATAAGTCAATGGAGTATACTGTTGTCGTGAACGCGTCAGCATCTGATCCGGCAACTATGCAGTATCTTGCACCTTATAGTGCAACTGCAATTGGAGAGTACTTTATGGCGCAAGGCAAAGATGTTCTTATAATTTATGATGATCTCAGCAAACATGCATGGGCATACCGTGAAATTTCACTTGTTTTGAGAAGACCTGCAGGAAGAGAGGCTTATCCCGGGGACGTTTTTTATCTTCACTCCAGACTTTTAGAAAGAGCTTGTCGGATAGATGAAAAATACGGCGGCGGTTCAATTACAGCACTACCAATAATTGAGACCTTAGAAGGAGATGTATCAGCCTATATCCCAACGAACGTTATTTCAATTACTGATGGACAGATTGTTATGGACTCTGATCTTTTTAACGCTGGTATGCGACCAGCAATTAATGTCGGACTTTCTGTTTCGCGCGTAGGTGGAGCTGCTCAAACGAAAGCGATGAAACAGGTTGCGGGTAAGTTGAAGCTCGACCTTGCTCAATATAGAGAGATGGCAGCATTTTCTCAGTTTGAGTCAGATCTTGATCCTGAGACCAAAAAATTTCTAAATAGAGGAGCCCGTCTAACTCAAATATTAAAGCAGAAAAATAATAATCCTTATGATCTTGCAACTGAAGTTGCTGTTATCTGGGTCGTTACAAAAGGATTTTTAGATGAGATGGAAATAAGCAAAATTGATGCTTTTGAAGCAAGGTTTGTGGATGCATTTCACACTGAAAAAAAAGATTTAATTAAAAAGTTGAATAAAAATAAAGCATTGGATGAAGCTGATGAAAAAGAACTTGAAAAATTCGTAAAGCCAATGATAAAAGTGGCCGACAGTAAAAAATAAATTTAATATGAACTTACGCCAAGTACGAAAAAAAATTAAGTCAGTTTCTAATGTGAAGAAGATAACAAAGGCTATGCAGCTTGTGTCTGCTGTGAAGATGAAAAAAGCTCAGACAGTAGCTATCGAAGGAAGACCTTATCAGATAAAATTAGAAGAACTTTTTTATAGAGTCCTTCCTAGTATCGATGTGTCGATGTCACCTCTTTTAAACATAGTACATAAAGACTCTGCAAGAGAGCTTACTATATTAATTTCGTCAAATAAAGGATTGTGCGGAGCATTCAATATGAATTTATTTAGAGCGATTTTGAAAAATATGAACATCAAAAACTCTGATTTTATTACTTTAGGAAAAAAAGGGACGATTTTTGCATCATTAATGGGAGGTAAAATTCTAGCAGATTTTTCATCTACCACCTCATCGTCAGATGTAGCTGCAGTTTTTGAGCTACTTCTCAAAAGCTATCTCGAAGGCACATATACTAAAGTTTCTCTAGCATATAACCGATTCATCTCAACACTCAGAAACGAACCAACAATAGAGCAGCTGCTACCTTTTGAAATCCTAACTAAAAATGTAGAAAATCTTGATAAACACGACTATCTTGTAGAACCGGACAAACAAAAACTTTTCGAGCAGATACTTATTAACTTTCTCGAAGAGAAAATTAGATCAGCTATTCAAAACAGCGAGGCGAGTGAGCATTCAGCTCGAATGTTAGCTATGAAAAATGCTACGGATAACGCCACCGATGTTATTTATAGTTTAACTAAGACAAGAAATAACCTTAGACAGCAGAAAATTACTTATGAGTTGCTGGATATGATTACGGCAAAGGAGTCAATAGAGGAATAGTTAGGAACGCGGGGTCCTAACCCTAGAAATCTCATAATTTTATATAAATATGAAAATTCTGAGACCTCCGACTCTCGCAACCGAAGTATTAACTTAACTAGATTACAATTTATAATACATATATGACAGAAGGAAAAATTATCTCTATACGAGGAGTCGTCGTCGACATAGAGTTTAAACCAGAAGAGACACCAAAGATTTATGATGCGCTTATTTTTGAGGATCCAAAAATAGGCAAAAGGACCCTCGAAGTTGAGATTATTCTGGATGAAGGAGTAATCCGGGCAGTTGCGATGGGATCTACAGATGGACTAAAAAGAGGAGATATCGTCAAAAATACTGGTAATCCCATCGAAGTCCCTGTTGGAGACGAAGGTTTGGGGAGAATCTTCAATGTTCTTGGAGATGTTGTTGATGAAATGGGTCCAGTTAAATCAAAAAGTAAAGCTTCAATTCATCGACACGCACCTACTTTTGCACAACAGTCTGTTCAGCAGACAATTTTTGAAACAGGAATCAAGGTTATTGATTTAATAGCTCCTTTTATCAGAGGTGGAAAAGTTGCAATTTTCGGAGGAGCAGGTGTTGGAAAAACGGTTACTATCCAAGAGATGATTCATAATGTTGCCAAGCAACACAGTGGAGTTTCTGTATTCACTGGAGTTGGAGAGAGGACTCGCGAAGGAAATGATTTATGGAATGAGATGAAAGAAACAAAAGTTATTGATAAAACTACCTTAGTGTTTGGACAGATGAATGAACCGCCTGGTAACCGTTTACGAGTGGCTTTAACAGGAGTCACCATGGCTGAGCACTTTAGAGACCAAAAAGGCATGGATGTTTTGTTGTTCATAGACAATATTTTCCGTTTTGCCCAGGCTGGTTCAGAGGTATCGGCTCTGTTAGGAAGAATTCCATCAGCTGTAGGTTATCAGCCAACATTAGCCTCTGAGATGAGTGCTTTACAGGAACGTATTACCTCAACAAATAAAGGCTCAATTACCTCAATTCAGGCGGTTTTTGTGCCTGCAGACGACTACACAGATCCTGCGCCTGTGGCCACATTTGCCCATCTTGACGCCTCAATTACGCTTGAAAGATCGCTTGCAGAACAGGCATTATTTCCAGCAATCGACCCGTTAACGTCTACATCAACAGCTTTAACACCAGATATCGTTGGTGAAGAACATTATGCAGTTACGCGTCAGGTTCTTCAAACATTACAAAGATATAAAGATCTCCAGGATATTATCGCAATTCTTGGTATGGAAGAACTATCTGAAGAAGATAAAGTTATAGTGTCAAGAGCGCGAAAAATCCAAAGATTTTTGACACAGCCAATGTTCGTCGCTGAACCTTTTACAGGAAGAGATGGAAAGTATGTTACAGTTTCTGAAACTGTGCGCGGATTTAGAGAAATTTTAGAGGGAAAACACGACAGTAAACCAGAGGCAGCTTTTTACATGAAGGGTGGAATTGAAGAAGTGAAGTAAAAATCAAAGATTTTTTCCGTAACTCCAAGTGGGAAGCGGGAGGAGTAAAGTCTTAATTATTCCATTTTAAGAACCTAAAATTTTAAATTTATCTATGGACAGTTTACATTTAAAGATAATTACACCTCAAAAATTGGTTATTGACGAACCAGTCAACGAAGTTATTGTACCTGGTGAGGATGGAGAACTTACCATACTCCCCAAACACGTACATTTATTAACTCTTTTAAAAGAAGGCATTATTACGATGAAAAAAGAGAATAAAGAGGAACATCTAGCAATCGGTGGAGGATACTTAGAAACAAATGGAAAAGAAGCAAATATTCTTGTTTCTAGAGCATACAAACAAGATGAAATTGATGAAGAATTAACAAAAAAAGCAATCGAAAAAGCTAAACAAATTCTTTCAGAAGTAAAAGATGAAAAACAAAGAATGGAAGCTAGTACTGTATTAAGAAGGTCGACTCTTGACCTTAAATTAGTGAAAAGAAAAAAACATCAGAACATGCCTTCATAACCTAGACTACCTTTTCTGTTATAATTCCTATAGTTTATGGCTTTAATTATCGTCGAGTCACCAACTAAAGCAAGAACATTTAACCGGATCTTAAAAGGTCAGGATTTTTTCGTGTTTGCCACCATGGGTCACATCCGCGATCTGCCTGGTAGTAAAATGGCAGTAGACTTTGATCAACAGTTTAAACCCGAGTATGAGATCATTAAAAATAAAGAAAAAACCGTCGAAAAGATGCGAGAGCTAGCGAAAGAAAATAGTGAAATTATATTAGCTACGGATGCGGATAGGGAAGGAGAGTCAATTTCATATCATGCTGCATTTTTATTAGGGCTTATTGAGGAAAAATGGCCGGATATTAAGTTTAAAAATGACTTGGTAGTTAAAAGGATTGTATTTCATGAGATTACTCCCAATGCTTTAAAGGAAGCGATGGAGCATCCTTCGACACTGAGAATTGATCTTGTTAAAGCTCAGCAAGCACGAAGAATTCTCGATAGAATTGTAGGATACAAACTTTCCCCATTACTTTGGAAGAAAATGGGAAAAAACTGGCTTTCTGCTGGCCGTGTTCAGTCGGTTGTTCTTCGTCTAATCGTCGAAAGAGAAAAAGAAGTTCGTTCGTTTAAGATCGAAGACTACTATCAGATGTTTGGAGACTTTAGAAAAGATAGCACATTAAAAGCAAAACTCCTAAGTAAAAACGAAGTTCCCTATGAACAAAAATTTAAACTTCAGCTTTTTGCAGGTGAGTATACTTACACAAAAACAACTATAGACGACCAAAACAAAGATGAAATTGAGAAGGATATTCAATCTGATATATTTTTTGTTTCTAAAATCAGTGAGGACACACAAAAGAGATATCCTCCACCACCATATACAACCTCTCTTTTACAGATGGATGGATTTCAAAAACTTGGATTAACTTCAAAAATGACAATGCGAATAGCACAAGATTTGTATGAAAGAGGTCTCATTACCTACCATAGAACTGACTCATTTAATCTATCAACTCAGTTTGTATTTCGAGCAAAAGATTATATTGAGGCAACCTATGGGAAAGAGTATGCTTTAGAAAAACCAAGAGGTTTCCGTACAAAGTCTAAGATGGCACAAGAGGCTCATGAAGGAATCCGGCCTACAAAGCTAGACAAAGGTGTTGAAACACTTTCAGAAGATAAGAGAATAACTACTAACCATAAGAAAGTTTATAAAATGATCTTCGACAGAGCAGTTGCGACTCAAATGAAAGAGGCTGAGATAAAAAATATTAAGGTAAGTATTTTAGGTAAAAAAGGCTATGAATTCCAGGCAGAGTTACAAAAAGTACTATTTGATGGATTTTTAAAAATCTTAAACCCTGAGTTTGCGGCTAAGAATCAGTTTGAAAGCCCATTTAAGAAAGATGATACTTTAACTCTCGAGTCACTAGAGGCAAAAGCAACACAAACGAGTACCCCACCCAGATATAATGAGGCTTCATTGATTAAAATATTGGAAGAAAAAGGCATCGGTAGACCTTCAACCTATGCCCCGATAATTTCATTAATTCAAGACAAAAACTACGTTGAGAAACAGTCTCGATACTTTGTTCCCACAAAGTTAGGTGAGGCTATTTCAGATTATCTGTCAGTTGCTTTTCCAGATATATTTACACTTGATTTCACTGCGCAGATGGAGGAAAAATTGGATAAAGTAGCCGAAGGTCAGGAAGACTTGATTAAGCTTTTGAGAGACTTTGACACACCTATGGAAGTTCAAATTAAGGAAAAAGAAAATGACACTGAAGTGATCACAATCGACGAAACCTTAGACGAAAAATGTCCAAATTGCAGTTCGTCTTTAACTCTTAAAATTTCGAAATTTGGTAAGTTTAAGGCCTGTAGTAACTATCCAACATGTAAATTCACAAAGTCCTTCCTTAATTACGTAAATAATAAGTACTGTCCAAAC
>JBBRMU010000033.1:0-10046 GCA_038230655.1 Patescibacteria group bacterium
ATTGATTGTGATTTCCATCCATCAATTATGACGGCTCCCGTGTTTTGTTCCAATACCATGGAGACCCAAAGGCTGCCTGAGGTATCATTGTCCGCTGGAATCAAAACCCTTGGGAGGTATCATGTTCCATTGTACAAGACTTGGGCTTGAAATAACCCAGTAAATGTGCTAAAATTTGGAAGCTATTTTAGATGCCAAACAAAATTTCACTTGCGCTACCATTGAGAGTTAAGAGAAATTTTGATAACAGCACGTTACGAAAACGGATGAAAATGTGTGTTAGCACATTTCAACAAGTCGAAGTGACGGACACACGGCCCTATCGTCTAATGGTTAGGACAAGCGGTTTTCATCCGCTAAACCGGGGTTCAATTCCCCGTAGGGCTACCAAGCTAGATTTATCTCCGCCGTACTCCTGATTTATCTTATAAATATGCGACAATATAGCGGTTCCAAACTTCTGTCCATCAAACTTAATTTTTTCTTTACACACTAGCTTCTGAAATCTCAATTTAGATTGATAATCTGCTTCTAACCAAGTTTTTGAAGTGGTTCGAACAAAGTTAAAACAATAATCAAGAGCTGATTCCATATCAAACTCTTCAACTGATTGCTCCGCCACAAGGCGGCGTTTTTTATATATAGCTTCATTAGCTATTTGCTTCTGCTCTTCAAATTCAGTGTCTGTGTATTTGCCATTTCTATGGAACTCAAAGATTTTTAATCTTTCTTGTTCCAAAGCATCGATATCTTTTCTTAATCGTGCAGCATCAGCATAAAACTTTTGATAGTTATTTTTCCAAATATCAATAACTGTTGCTTTGAATAATTTTTCATACTTACCGCTCGGAGTAATTTCATCTAAGTATTCAACAAAAGATTGCTCAAAACTTTGTTTGGGAATAGACACTGATTTATCACACTTATGATTTGCGTGGTGATAGTAATCATATTTTTTACCCATTCTTCCTGTTGAGCTGCTTCCTGTAATAGGCTTGTTGCAATGTGTACATATAGTTCCTCGCAAAGGGAATAGTGGATTATTAGCTGAGCGTGGAGCAACGTGAACTGAGTCCTTATACCCTTCTTGGCATTTATTAAATAATTCTCTGGGAACTATTGGTTTAAAACTTCCTTCGTGTTCACCCCAAACATTTATCAGCGCTGTATAGACAGGGTTCTTAAGCATCTTTTCTACCAACTGACTGTATGGATTTTTGCCACCTTTGGTTTTTAACCCTCGCTCTCCTAAAAATATAGCCAAAGATTCATAAGTATAAGTGCCTTTAGAATACTCTTCAAATCCTAAAAGGATTAACGGTGCAATGTTTTGGTCAGGTTCTATATTCGCACCTTTCGCTGGGCGATAATAACCTAGTGGTTGAGGCCAAACCCATACGCCTTGTTTAACTCGCTCAAGCATTCCTTGTTTGGTTCGTTCAGTGCGAACATTATTATCAAACTCAGCGAAGACAGACAGCATTCCTTCCATCGCCCTTGAGACTGAACTATCATCGTTAATTGGTTCAGTCACCGAGAGTAACTTCACACCAGCTTTTTTTAGAACAGCTCGAACTATAGCGTGGTCATCTTGATTTCTTGCAAATCGGTCAATCTTGTAAACTATGAAATAACTGACTTTATTTTTCTTATCAGCACAATAAGTCAAAGCTTTGTTAAACTCTGTCCTATTAGCCGTTTTTGCACTCTCACCAAGTTCAACATAGGTCTTAAGTACTTTAATGCCCTGTTTTTCAGCGTATTCTTTAGCTAGTCTTTCTTGACTATCTAAACTTGTACCTTCAATCTGGTCTTTTGAAGACACTCGGCAATAAATTATAGCGTTTTTAATTTCATCTTTTTCATTCATATATTTATTATGTCACTTGTTAATTATTAATCAATAACCCTAAAGGGATTTATGGAACTTCCTTTTCCCTATAATCCACTTTTCGTAAGCTAACTGACCAAATCCATATAAATCCTTTAGAATATCAAAAACTTCTTCATCAGGAAGGTTATTTAGCTCTGGGTCAATTTTACGGGCTTGTTCTATTGATAACATATAATTAAAATCCGCCTCAGATTACGAGGCTCACTGTCAGGTGTTTCCTCGCAATCTGCGACGGGTTTTATTTGACAGTGAAATTAAAAACCAACGGTTTAACGTTGGTTTGATTATCTTTAGACTCTAATATATGAAAAAAGACTAAGCTAAAATAATAAAATAACGTTTTACGTTCTTTATTACCTCGGCTTAATCTTTATGGAATTCCTAACATTTTTACTGCCTAATTTTATCCAGATGGCAAATCTGCTGCATTGGAATATATATTGACTAACCAGTAGAATTTGTGAGAATTATATACGTTGTCTTCTTTTATACAGCAAACAACTAACTTACTCGCTGCCAAGTAAGAATATAACCTTCTCATTTACTAATTAAAGTAAATTCTAGGTAAGTAGGTTTTGAAAGTGCTAATAAAACTAGTTTAAACTAAAATATTTATTTTGTCTACAAGCGTTGTCTCCTAAGCCCCATATAACAATAAATCTAACTTTGCTTTATCCTCGTCTGACAATGGGTTTTGTGAATTATGAATACCGCTTTCAATTTCCACATTTGTATTGATAACTTTACCCAAAACTCTCTCAAAAACCTCTTTTAATGCCTGAATTTGCCCTTCTTTGGCTTGTTTTATCAAAGCTTCAATGATAGGCTCCTGTTCCTCTAAAACACGTTTAACGAGCCTCTGCTTGAGAGCTTGAGCTTGGATTGTGTGTGAGGCTAAACTGCCTTTAGGACGACCAGAATTAGGTCTTTTTCCACCGCGTTCCATATGGTTAAAAAATCAATAAATCAAACTATACCCTTATATATTAACATAATTTTAGCCCTGTCCCATAGGGAAAGATGTTCAATCAAAAAATAATCTTACCCAAACAATCTTCCCGAAGAATCAAGCTAATCAGTTATGTCTAAAAGTTTTTTAATGTCTTCGTCGATTCCGCCTTGAATTACCTCTCCATATCCTGATATTTTTGTTGTGCCATTCTTTTTACGTGCAGCCGAGGTTATAGGAGCCTTTTCTGTATCTGATAACAAATCTTTAATAGCAGCAATTTTTGAGTTTATGGACTGAACAATGTCCGCCCTCCATTGAGCGTCGCTTTCTGCTATGGTTTTTATCTCGTATAATTTTTCACTAATAAGCTCATCTATTTTGTCGTCATTGCGAAGACTTAAAGAAAAAACTTTTAAAAGAATTAAGATATTCAAAACCAAAATCGCAATAAGCATAGTGTATTATTTAATAATCAATTATTAATCTGGTTTGAATTTCCCTATTACAATATAGTAAAATAAACGCTTAATAATTTCGAAAATGATTAGTATAACTAAGATAACGATGGTATATGTAAATATGAATTTTGACCAACTAGGTTCTATTTTATATGCTGGCACAAATTTAAAACTATTCGGTGGAGCTATAAATTTATCAGTATAAGGTATTTGCTCTACTTTAGAACGTGAATCATAATCATTACAAATTAACCCAGCCTTATTTTTATCTCTGTCAGCAACATTTTCACCATTATCATCGATAATTATATTTTCAAGTATTGGGTTTAACTTTCTTCCATCGTTACATAGCACATAGGATTTTTCTAAATCAAATTTTTTTGTTGGTCTCTCGGCACTAATCAATATTGGAAATAATAAAATTAATAAAATTGTGGAAATTAAAGATAAAAAATATATTACCTTTAATGACCTAAACCAAGCTTTTGAATTCATATATTCAAGTGTTTTTATTTCCATAATATATTATGTTAGTAGTTATGTTTATTTCGGGCAAAACAATTGGGTCATTGATTCCCGTGTTCATATGCTCCCAGCCTGCTGGAAGATTACTTGAATAGTTGTCCATAAATCCATTTCACTACTACACCAATTCCCACAAAGGTGTATGTAATTATTGCAAATGCTATTGAAATTCCTCCCAAAATTAGCCAAACAAAGAATAGTACTCCTATAACATAAAGTGCTGTATCAAACATTTTTACCACCGCCTTTCATTGTTGCCATTAAAAACATAATTGTAAGTTTTTTTGGCAAATCTTTAAATAACTCATTATGCTAATATCTCCCCGCTTATACATTCTAAACGCAATGTCTTTCAGTTCTTCTTGCTTGCGCTTCATATCACGCTAAGGGGCTACCCGCTTGCCCGACCCTTGCGGGTCTACTAGAGTTTCCCCTAGCAACGCTAATAACGTTACAGCAAGACGGATAGCCGCCTCTGTCGTTATTAGCGTTTTTACGCCATACCCACGTCTTAGGTGGGGTTAGGCAATTAAATTGTAGCTATATCATAGCCATTTATATTGTTTTAGAAAAGAGTTAGAATATAGGAATACTATGTGTTTACTAAATATTATTATGACTTTATTTTCCCACTGGGTGTCTTTAAAAGAGATAGCCTATTTTGGTATCGCTTTAGCCGGTGTAATCGCAGCGTTTCAAGGTTTAAGCGCTTGGAAAAAACAGCTTAGAGGGCGCGCCGAGTATGATGCCGCCAGAAAACTTTATAAGGCCATTTTACAATTACGTGATGCTATTAGTTTTGTTCGCAAACCATTTATCCCGCAATCAGAAACAATTAAAGCCGTGAATCAGTTCAAAAAAGAGAATCCTGAAGCCACGATAAACGAAAATGCTGCAGTCTACCAATTACGCTGGAATAAAATCATTGAAGCCATATCGGCAGTTCAATTAGAGTCTTTAGAAGCCGAGGTATTATGGGGAGACGAAGTAGGAAAAATAATTAAGCCACTAAATCAATGCGTAGGCAAACTTAATTCTCATTTGGCTATGTTTCTTAATCCTCAATTATATGGCAGTAGTACCCGTGATTTTAATTCAATCATTTATGAAGTCGTTAGTGACACTGAAAAGGACGAGTTTACTATAGAAATAGAACACGAGGTACAGCAAGTCGCAGAATCAACTTCTGCTGTACCCACAAACTTTTGACCCTTGCTTCCCGCAAGATAATAGACTAATTTGTCTCCTTTAGAAATCTTTTTTAGATTTTGGGTATTAGGACCGAAACCCCAAATACTCTGACTCATCAGGTCAGTATAAATATCTGGAGCCAAGCTATTTGTTTCCTTTTGGTCATTAACTATAATAATAAAATAATTCATTTCCTATAATTTACTGCTTATTTACTTGAATTATAACACTTTTAATGAAAGTCAATTACACGATTTAAAATAAGTTTCTAATCAATCAAGGTATTATTAAAATATGATTTATACATCAAAAATGTCTATGAATTGTATGTTTTTTGTTTTACTGAATACGTAAACCAATCTTTTAGCTCTATAATTATCTGATTCCAATGCTCTCTAACAAGCGCTACCACGCTTTAAATACTATTACAAAACACCGCTTAATGGCGGTGTTTTAGTTTTCCTGATTCTCAATTGGAGAATACCTAAATAATAAATTTCCGATACCGTCGGTATCAACAATTTTCTTAAAATCTTTGTCGTAAGGGTTTTCATCTGTAATTAAATATCCACCAGGTTTAAGTACCCTCTTAATTTCTGCGTGCATCTTTTTAGGGTTTTTGCGGCCGTTATCTATCCTAACAGCATATTCAGAAATTATATCAATTGATTTATCATCAAAAGGTAAAGTGCGTGCATCGCCTTGAACTAAGTTATTACCAGGATATTTATTTCTTGATTGCGCTTTAAGATTTCTGTGATCAAGGTCTAAAGATATCAAATTATTAGTTTTATCATTACTTCTAAGATAACGAATTATGGCTGAACCAAGCCCTGTACCTATATCCAAAATCTTTTCATCACCATTTAATGAATCTACAAAAATCTGAAAATCTTCATTATTCCTATAGAGACTTTCTAAATCTTTTACCCGCATTTCATCATGATATCCACCCATATCAAAATTGCTTAATCTTTCCCCTTCCGGAGAATTTTGCACATTCTGTTCTCTAAAACCTTCTCTTTGATTCATATTTTAATTATATCAGATATTATTGAAAACCAGCTATAAACCTCCCTAACCAAAGCCAAATAAGTTTTCGACCTGTCTCGACTTGGTCTCCCTACGATAATTAATATATAAAGAATAAAAAAGGCGTCCGAATTTCGCGGACGCCAATTTTGACAGTATAAAACGAGTCAAGAAGTTTTGAAGTAAGCAGTATAACCTACATCCTTCAAAAGGGCATTGTCGTATATGAAAACCTTGTAACACCATCTAAATTGCCTTCTTTGGTACTCGCAGCACAGATGCATGCTGTCCCCATGTTGTTCATACCAACGAACATCATCAACGAGTTCTTGCAAACGCCGTTCAGCCAATGCAGCCAGTTCGGTTCGATTAGAAGTTAACATCTTATCAAACTTTGTACACAAAGCTTCCCTGAGGTCACCGACACGCGGCTTATAGACCTCATCAAGTCTCATGCATACTAGAAAACCGAATGCACATGGAGCCACAAATGCCACTATTCCGAGTGGAAATATTACCCAAATCGTGAAAGTTCTATCATACTCATAGCCATAGAACATCGAAATTACTAAAACGATGATGACTGCTATGGAGTAGATTAGTATGCCTAGCCAAAATCGATTTCTCAACTTTAACCGAGACTTCAAATTTGGAAAGGAGCTGAAAGGATGGTCAGACGGTAGCAAAGGCCAACATTTATCAATTGACTCTTCCATATATAATTCCTCCGAGTGCCTATTGGTTAAATGGATGGTTCAGCCATCTTGATGTCAGAGTTTCAGACTAAGACATCGCGCTTCATTCGCCAGCATTAAGGCAGTAGCTAGCTTGTAAATTTAGCATTTTTGTCCGATCATGTCAATTTCTTAATCCTCACTAACCTCTTTTTACTCAGATGTATGATTCATCATCCTGTCCCCTGTTATTCACCTAGAACTAACCCATGCACCCCAGCGATACCTGAGAATGAATTGTATATGTCCCTCACCAAAGCCAGATAAGTTTTCCACCTGTCATGTTTTAGAAATTTGACAAAGCATATGTTTTGTAATATACTCATTTCATGAAGTATTATGACTGGAATGAAGATAAAAATAGGCAATTACAAACTGAAAGAGATGTTAGCTTTGAAGATGTATTGGTTGCCATCAATGATGGTAAATTGCTTGAAATTCTCGTACACCATAATGCCAAAAAATATCCGGACCAGAAAATATTTATTATAGAAATTCAACATTACGCTTATTTAGTCCCATTTGTAGAAACTAAAGAAATCATTTTTTTAAAAACTATTATTCCCAGCCGTAAAGCAACTAAGCAATACTTAATTAAGTAACTTATTATGAAATATTTTGAATTAGACACAACAGAAGAAGAAGCATTAAAAGACTACGAAACAGGCAAATTAAAATCTGAGCCGGGTTTTAAACAAGCCAAAAAACGATACCAAGAATACGCAAAAAATACTTTAGACAAAACTAAGAATGTAAACATTAGAATCTCAGAAAGCGATCTTTTGAAGATCAAAGCTCTGGCTGCCAAAAAAGGTATCCCCTATCAAACCATGATGGCTTCGCTCTTGCACCAGTACTCAACGGATCAGATGAAGGAGTTAGCAACAAAATAAGTATAAACCTCTCTCACCAAAGCCAAATAAATTTTCAACCTGTCTGGATACGCTCTACCACGCTTTAAATACTACTACAAAACACCGCTTAACAGGGGTGTTTTAGTTTTTCAGGAGATTATAGAATTCTACGTTAACATATAGGTTTTCTTTACCAACTTTCTGTTTTTTTAGAATACCCATCTCAGTTAATTTATTCAAATACTTCCCTGCTGTAATTCTTTTAACTAGACCAGCTTCTTCCAAAAATTGCACCTTGCAATATGGCTGCTTAAATAGTACTTCTAATAAATCTTTGGAATAAATTTCTGGAGCATCTTTTCTAATCCTATACTTTGTTTCTTTCATTAAGGCTAAAATAGCTGAAACTTTTTTTCTTGTGTAAATTGAAGTTTCTTCAATACCTTCTAGCATGTAGAGTATCCATTCAGTCCATTTGCCTTCTTCAGTCACCTCTCTTAATTTTACATAATAATCATTTTTATTATCAATAATATATTTACTAAGAAATAACATTGGATTATCAACTAACCCCATTAAAACCAAATATAATACATTGATTATTCTTCCTGTTCTACCATTGCCATCTGAGAATGGATGAATCGCTTCAAACTGGTAATGTATAACTGCTAATTTTATTAATGGATCTACATCATCATGTTTATTAACATATTCCTCTAGATTTTGAAGCTTATCTTCAATTATTTTTTTGCCTTCGGGTGGGGTATAAATGATTTCCTTAGTTTTGTCATTTTGTATTTTTGTGCCAGGGTAATTTCTGATTCCTTGATTATTCTCCTTAATTGTATTAACAATTTTTATAAATATTCTAGCGGTAAGTAGTTTTGTTCTTTCCATTTCTTTCAAACCATCCCACAACGCATCTATGTAGTGCAATACTTCTCTAGTATTAGGATCAGTTGATGGTTTATTAGCTGCCAGAGCTTGGTACAAGTCATCATTAGTCGTAACGATGTTTTCTATCTCTGAACTATCTTTGGCTTCCTTTAAAAACACTGAACTGTAAAATATAGACTCATTCGGTAATTGCTTGCAATAAGCTGCCATACTGGCTAACTCTCTATTAGCGGAAATAGCCTTTTTTAAAATATCTCTAGACTCCAACTCTATATTTGGTGGTAAAATTGGGAGTCTATTATATGGCTCATTTCTATTAAATTTCATCATAAAGACATGATAACAAACATGTATAAAAAAGTCAAATCTTTATACATGTTATTACGACATGTACATCTGATGAACATACTATTAGTTAACAATACTTAACAAAGTGCTGAGATTAATTTAAATACTTTCTCAATGTCATTAATTTATAAACCTCCCTCACCAAAGCCAAATAAGTTTTCCAACCTGTCTGGATACTCTCTACCAACGAATTCAAATCACCTGAAAGGGTATTTTTGTTTAGGTTTTATATATGCGATATTGGTTTTCCAAAATGGTCAAAATCGAGAGACCAACGAAAAATGAAAACTTTTTTGCTTTTAAATAAGACCTATTATACATAATGCTCAATTAGTTATAGTGCTATAATGTATGCATGAATAAGAAGATCATTGTTATTTTTGTTTTAACTATTATTGCATTAATCATTTTAACGCTATATTCTTTTGGACCGTTATCCAAGAATAGGACAACTAATCGGGTGAATCCAGTTTCATCTAAACCCGTTAAGTCCGAGAAAACAACGATCGGCGGTAAACAAGTAACTCTGAATTCCTACCACAATAAAGATTTAAAGGAAAATTACTACGGAGTAAGTCTGCCTTCAGATTGGAATGTGCAGACACAAAAAGTTGGAAGTTACTCTGCAAGTTTTAATAATGGTAATGGAATGGTTGAACTAATGGATGTGCCAGACAACAGTACCTTAGAACTCTTCGTGCTAAGTCAGGAAGAACCCAAACTGAAAATGGCAAATAGTAATTATCAAAGAGCAGATTATCAAAAGCTTGAAGTCAATAACAATGGAGCATACCAACTAATGTATACCAGTAAGATAAATGGCGCAGATTACACAACAGTAAAAACATATATCAGTGGTCCGGATCACTCAGCAGTTTTAACTTTTAGTGCCCCCACCAATAGTTTGAATAACTTTCAACCAATCTTTACTTCTATACTCAACAGTTTTCAATGGGAGAATAAATAAATGCGTCAAATATTTCTTTTTGTTTCTTTAATTGTCTTGGGCTTCGGACTATATGGAAGGTACCCGTTTTCTTGTAATGTCAGTCCTAACTTCTAATGGGTATTAAATTAGTTGTTTTGTATACCGCTTGAGCGTAAGCATGAGGCGGCATTTTTAATTTGCTGTGTATGCGTTTGTAGTTGTAGTAGTAAATC
>JBBRMU010000034.1:0-9255 GCA_038230655.1 Patescibacteria group bacterium
AACACGAAGTCAAATAGTCCAAATGTAGATAATCGGCTAGGAAGCGCTATCGTATGGGCCAGGTATAAAGAACTGAAAAAGAACAAAACCACAGATCAAATCAATAAAATTAATACTGACCTAGACGTCTATTTAAATAAAAGTCTTGTTCCTGCGATACAGAATAACTTTTGGAACTGTAAATTGATGTATGAGATGTGGAACAGTAAAGAGTTTAATGAAAGTACAAAAGCAAAAATTAAACAGTTATGCAATGATAGTGACTATTATCCGGTTAACGAAAATACTCAAGTAAATAATTTAGAAGACTATCTGTCAAAAGTAATGAAATCTCAATCTTTAAGAACTGGTGAAAATGATACTTCACATTTTAATGAGTATAGCTCGGCAGTGTCTGATCTTTTAGTTCTTAGTAAATGGGATAATCGTCCAGATTTAGTTGATCTATCAAAAAAATATTTTAAGTCAGCAGTTGATCTTTATCTTGCAAATAAAATTCAGTTACAAAGCACATCCATATTATTAGGGACAGCAGCAATGGATCTTTATAAGGAAACAAAAAATACTGTATATTTGGATTTTGCAAAGAAAATATTTGATGTGAATAATTCTACAGACTGTAATTTACTTAGCAGCTGTGTGGTCTCAATTTTTTTAGCAAAAGATTTATCGACAGCTACAAAAGAACAGTTATATAATGACTTTATAAAAAATACTCAAGACAGGTGGCTCAGTAACTACTATGACTTCAAAGGAGAAAATGGCTTTGTTTCAGGTCAGGGAGCTTTCTATATTAAAAGTAATATCATAAATTACCCAGTGAGAGAAAATGCATTGATGGCTGGCTTATTATCAGAATGAAAAAAAATATTTTAGTAATACTATTTAGTCTAGGGATTATTTTATTCCTTAGATCGTCTAATGTATCTGCAGCATATCCTGCATGCCCTTCTTCAGATTGTGCTGTACATTCATGTACAGCAATAGGTGGAACCTGTGTGTATTCTTGTCATCCTGATAGAGTACATGGAGACTGTCGTTTTACATGTACTCCTCACTGTCCATCCGGGTATACTGATGGCGCTTGTCCGGCAGGAACCCCAAATTGTCAAGAATTAGCCGGAGGTGCCTCCTGTAATGAGTGTGGAAATATAACTGCTTGTCATAGGATATTGGCTCCACCTAATACACCTGTACCTCCACCTAATACACCTGTTCCTCCCGGATGTGGAACTGATTGTAGTAGGGACGCATCAATTTGTGCTAGAACTACTGATGGATGTAGTGCCTGTATACAAAATGGGTCTTCCCGAACATGTCAACAGCCTCCCTCCGCTTGCCGATATTGTTCTTCTGATCAAGAATGTCAACAAAGACCCGGTTGTGGTAATGCCTGTAATACAACAACAGGCTGTTATACTCGCCCAACAGATACTCCAATTCCTACTGGTACTCCCCGTCCAGAGTGTGGTTTTGCATGTCCATCCGTAGGACAGTGTCCGAGTAGTTGTCCATGCTCAAATGGAATATGTACACAACCTACATTAACTCCCAGGCCAACTGCTGGTGCATGTGTAGAAGGTAGTACGCCTCCGGACCCAAGCGACCCAAACTTCCCAGGGCCAGACACATCAGGAAGAGGCTCCAGTTGTGCTAGTGATGGCGACTGTGGAGGTGGTTGGTGTTTCGGATATACTACCGGCTCTGCATGTGCATGCTGTGGGCCCAACTGCCACGGTGGGGGACCTCCAAAAGATTGTCACGAGGGAGATGGCTGTGAACCTCGACGTGGCATCCCAGTTGATAAAGATGGCTATAAATGTTACTCACTTCATATTAATACAGTACCAGCAAGATGTTGTTCACATCAGGAAACTGGAGGCTGGTCACCATGGACAATCCGTTCATGTGGAGACGTAAATACTCCAACACCAGTCCCCCCAACTGCGACAAATACACCTTCCCCTACTCCTGTCCAACCAACTCAGGAGATTTCAATGATCCCAACACCGACAACCAATCTTACAAGGACACCAACAACACCAGTTACACCAGGTGCAACGAGAGCTCCAGCTCAAGGTAGAGCACAGAGATGGGTTTGTCTCCAAGCTCTTCCCTGTTCTGACTCTGCAAGCCACTGTTCTGGACAAGGAACGCCAGATCATAGGGTCAAGCTTTCAATGAAAACAAACCCTAGCGATCCAGCAAAACCATTAGGAGGGAAGCCAACCTATATATTTGAGTGTTTACAAATAGGAACAACCCATAAATGTACAACGGGTAATGAAACTTTGGATAGAGCAGCTCTTGGTACCAGCAACTATCAAGCATTACATGCAGCTCCTTATGGATATAACTTTGGTGGAATGTATTATGCTAACGGTACTAGTACTGCCCCCAATCCAATCCCAGCTGCAGATAATAATAACGGCGATTTTGGAGTCCGAGAGTGGGAAAGTCATACAACTCAAAACATAAATCGTCTTTTCCTGGCCATGAATCAACTTGAACTAAATGGCACAGGAGGAGATGTAGGGGCCCAACAGCAGGCAACATTAGCATTCCTGCAAGGTGGGAGTAAAAAATGTGTCCAGATTAAGTGGGATCCATCCGGGCAGGTTGTTAATAAATGGACGCTAAAGTCTGTCCCTGAGGCTCAAGTTTATCTCTTCAAAAAAACTACTGATGGGGAGTACAGTATGGTATCAAATAGTGATGTGATGGGAGATATTCAAAATCCAACATACACTGACCAGCAAGGAAATTATAACTTTTTAGTTCCAGATGGTATTTATAAAATTGAGGTCAAAGTTCCTGGCTATGAAATATATAAAGGAAATGATATTGTCCAGAAAGATGGCAAGACCGAAGAACATAACGTTAAGCTCCAACCAAGAGGATCATCTATTCTAGAAAGAGTAGAAAACTTCCTCAAGGCGATCATCCATAATTAAATTGCTTTCTTAAGACACTGCGTAGTCTCTTCTATTTTGATAATTGTGTTCAAGATAACCACAATACTGTAGGGCTAAGTTAGTCAGAGATTGTACTGTACATAAACACGGGAATGCATGAAAGGATGATAACAATTTCTATTGAGTTAAATCCACTATTCTAAGTACCTGGTAGATATTTATAACATCTGCAACTATCTATTTTAACCAGATTATCTTAATAAAAATCTGCTTCTTTTTGTCACTAGAGTAGATCAGTTCTAGCATTGTTAGAATTTATACCCAGCATGCAAAGTTCTATAAGGCTATTTCCATACAAAATTGTCTTAAAGATAAATGGGTGTATGTTTTAAATAAAAGAATATAAATGTAGCATAAAGTCCTGCTTCTGGGTCATTCCTGGCCATCCATTACCCGCTACAAATAGGATTATGAATAGAACCCTAGGGGGGCGCTTACCTACTTTAGATTAACGGTGGGTTATTTTCTGAAGTCCCATCTCCAGAATTACTATTATCTTTTTGGCTTTCAGGAATAGGCATTGCCTGCTCTGACGGATTTTCTGTCGGTGTTCCTTGATTTACTTCTACATCTACTTGAGGTGTAGTATCTACTGCTTCTTCGCTTGGAGCGTTCTCCTTTGGATCAGGTGTCTCATTACCGTCAGTATCTTCTTCTTTCATCTCCTCGGTCATATGCTGGTCATTTTTCGCATCCTCAGATTTTGGTCTATCAACATCAACAAGTTCTTCATCTTTTTTCTTATCTTCAGACTTCACTTTTTCAGTAATGTCCTTCTCCTTTTCAATATCTTCTTTTACTTTCTTAGCTGCTTCTAGCTTTGCTTTCAAATATACCAGTAGCTCATCTCCTCGTAAATTATTAATGATAAATATTGGAAGAATATATCCGACTTCATCCACACCTTCCTGCCTTAATTTATCTTCAGGAGCCATCAGTTTGTTGAGTGTATTACTGATGAAAACTATATCTTGATTAACCCATTCTTCTCTAGTCTTCAAATTCTCGCTCGTTGGGACTTCTCCTTTTTCATACTGTTGAGTCCACATTTTCTTAACTTCTTCATAGTCTTCAATTGAGACAGTTGGAGGCATCGTTATCATTTGATCAATACTCGATTCTGGATGAGTTACTGCGGGAATTTGTGTAGCGACCATCTGTTCAAGCTGGCTTTCGTTAATACCTTCTTGTTGAGCCACCTTTTTAACCAAGTCTTTATTCTTTCGGACTACATTTGAAATATACTGGATTACATCCGTAACCTTTGGCTTTTCTATACCTGTATCTTTGGAGATATTATCAATTGTATTGCTTGAAAGTTGTGAAGTCTGACCTCTAAATGAAGATAGAATTGCGTGAACTTTTGGTGCAGGTACTTTTGTTGCTTCAGCTATTGTGTTTACAACATCGTTGTTGTCAGAGATTGAACCAACGAGAGAGTTATTAATAGATGAAACTTTATCTTTTGAAAGTTGGACTCTGTTGGAAACAACATCCATAATTGGGGTTGCAAGCGGAGTTGTTTTTATGATCTCGTTCCTTTTCTGGATTCTCTCTGCGGTAGAGTTTGACGTGGCGGAGAGTAGTTGTCGGGCATCTTTATCATCTTTTATTGCTCTGTTGAAGAGTTCGGTCCTAATATTCATATATTTCTGCCTCTCAGTTGGTGTTTCGGCGCGAGTTGGATTACTAAGAAAGTTCAAACTGCGTTTAACACTTTCCTGGGTATTTTTATCTGTCTCAAACCGAGCTATATCTGCAAGATGTGAGGCTGCTAAATTCAGAGATCTACTGATATCGGAAGTTTTAGTTTGTTTTATTTCTTCAATCGTCTCGAGTTTTATTTTTATAGGTATGGTTACAGTATTAGGTGAGTTGGTATTTGTGTTTAGATCAGTTGTAAAGCGTGGTTGAATTGGGGAAGGTGGTTTCGATGGATTTGAACCACCACGCATTTGGTCATACATAGAGAGTAGAATATTTTTCATTGCATATATTCCATCACAGCAATAGTCTCTGAAAATTCTCATAAGCCACCAAGGAAAAAATATAACTGCCCAAAGCATTATAAGAGTAATAATGTACTCTGCAAACGTGTCTATATAGTTACCGTTATTCAGCAGGCTAATTTTTAAGGCATCCCTTTGAGCTGGGCCACCATAAACTACATTAAGTGCTGTTGGATAGACATACCCTGCAACTTTACCAGCTCTCGAAAAATCAAAGGCGAACGGAATCCCGGCCTGCCACATTTTATTTAAGGCTCCAATAAAGAGGGCAAAAAGTGGACCATAAAATAGCCATTGAAAAAATACGCCAATCCATATCCAACCTATATTTCTGATAAAGACAAAAGGGAAAAGTACAGCTAAAAACGGTGAGACAAATAGTAGGAACCAAAGGAGAATTTTTCTCAATAGCAGCATCACTCCCATAAGATAATAAGTGAAGTTGGTAACTTTGAATATAAGAGTTTCAGTATCTCCTGCTTCTTGAACTCTGATATTCAAATCTCGGCAGCCTACAAAAGTCGTATAACTTTTTTCATTGCTGCCAGAATCTGTACTATAATAAATATTAAATAGATTGTTTCCTCCGAGATTGTCTATAAAGAGTTTCATGATCCACTCTGAGATTTGTATAAGGGAAAGTACGATAATCCAGGAGAAAAAAATGTAGAGAAGTGCTAGTGCCAGCTTAGTTACATATGGCCAAATCTTAATATTCAACTGAAAGTTCGCTCTTTGGGCAACAATAAAACCGAGTCCCATAATAGCCGCAATAATAACCATAAAAATAGAAGCCATACTACTCGTAGTGTTCCAGATTTTTTTGAGAACAGGATGATTATCTACCGAGTTTTTATGAAGTACCCAATAAATAAACTCGCGTGCTCTTTCATCGGCTTTTCCTTGAGCTGTTATTTGAGGGTCTTCGGCAAAAAAATGTTTAGATTTTGGATCAGTTAAAAAATCAGTGAGTGATGCCGCACAAGACTGGGGAGGTTCGTCAGGATGGAGAGTATTATACGATGAATATAAATCAGCGAATCCATCTGGGCAACCTGCACCAACAGGCGAACAGGCCATAGGTGTCAGCTCGATTTTGATAGGTTCTGCAGCATGAGTAGTCGGTGTCTTTAAAAAGAGAAGCATCGATAGAAATATGAAGATAAAGAGCCATTTTTTTACCATATCATGTATTAATTTTTTTTTGAGCGTTTTGGTCTGACGAATTTAAGTTTTTTTGATACTCCATAGCTGATTAAAGAAGTGAACAAAAGAGCAGTGCCAATCAAGCTAATAAATCCTGTATTCCCAGGCGTTCCGGATACTATAAGAGTCGGTTTCGGTGTTGCAGGCTGAGGAGGAACTGTCGGTGCTAATGTGGGTGTGGTACCTGGAGAGAATAAAGTACATAGCTTAGTTGTTCCTGCTGCTTGGGCAATCAGTTTGAAAGTAACATCTGCAAATACACCAGCACTGTTAAAGCCACTATTATTTGTTCCAGTTAGTAATAGCGTGCTTCCATCTGGTTGAGTGGTAGTTACTGCTGTCATTGCGTCTCCTGGAGTTGCAGACACGAACTGGAGATACTGACTTTCATAAGTCATTCCAACAGTCGCCGAAGTTATTGGTGTGCCTTCTGAGTCAATCTTAACGATAAAGTGAACATCCTGGCCTCTGGTTAGTACACCATCAGGGGCAATTAGGTCATAAGTCACAGCAGACACAGAAGAAGGAAGTAACATCAAAGATGTAGTAACTATCAAGATAATTCCAAAAACGACCTGAAGAAACTTCATACTTTCATATTAATAGAAATGAGGAGTCATGACAATAGCATTTAATGTAGATTATAGTCTATCGATTTTTTATGTATTCTTCTTTAGGATATATCGATGCTTGCCAAGTTATTTTCTGGAACAATTATAGGGCTCTCAGGAATTTTGATTGAAGTAGAGGTGGATGTTGCCAATAGAGGTTTTCCTGTATTTACAATTGTAGGGTTACCAAATAAAGCTATCGATGAGGCCAAGGATCGTGTGAGGACGGCAATAGTTAACTCAGGATATGAGATGCCAGACTCCAGAATCACGGTAAATCTCGCTCCTGCAGACATTCCCAAAATGGGATCAGGTTTTGATCTGCCAATAGCTTTGGGACTATTGGCTGCATCAGGAGCTATTAATCCAGGCTTGTTTACTGAGAGTCTATTTGTTGGTGAGCTCTCTCTACATGGGCAATTGAGGGCTGTCCCGGGGATTATCTCAACTGTATTAATGGCTAAAGAAAAAAATATCAAACAGATATTTCTTCCCAAAGAAAATGCTGCACAAGCTATGTCAGTTGAGGATATTGAAGTATATCCTCTAGATTCGCTCTCACAGCTAGTTGATCATCTGAATGGAGAAAAGGCAATTCAAATGTGTGATTTTTCACCGCAGCAATCTGCATTTTCAAGCACTTATGAGTTTGATTTCAGCGATATAAAAGGACAAGAACTAGCAAAACGGTCTCTTCAGATTGCTGCAGCAGGATTTCATAATGTACATTTATCTGGTTCTCCAGGATCAGGAAAAACCATGCTTTGTCGAGCTTTTCCTTCAATTCTTCCTCCTCTAACTAAGGATGAAAGTTTGGAAGTCTCAAAGATATATTCAGCAGTTGGTATTTTAAAGAAAGGAGGTGTATATGATAGGCCATTCAGATCTCCTCATCACACTACTTCACAAATTGGCTTGATTGGTGGAGGTGCATTACCTAAACCCGGTGAGATCTCACTCGCACATCGGGGAGTGCTATTCCTTGATGAAATTGCTGAGTTTCCGCGATCTACGCTCGAATCACTTCGCCAACCTATGGAAGACGGCTCAATTGTAGTCTCGCGAGCATCCGGCAGTCTAACTTTTCCATGCAGATTTCTATTTTTAGCAGCCTCAAACCCGTGTCAGTGTGGATACTTTGGAAGCTACCAGAAGAAATGTAGCTGTTCATCAGTGTCAGTCCTACTATATAAAAAGAAACTGTCAGGTCCTTTAATCGATCGTATAGATATTCATGTAAATGTTCTACCAGTAGAAGAAAGTAAATTAAACCTATATTTTACTGCGGACTCGAGTATAAAGATAAAAGAAGCCGTAATTACTGCTCAAGAAAGGCAAAACCATAGATTCTCTGGTACACGGCTAAAAAATAATAGTGAAATGCTAGGCTCGGATGTTAAGGATTTATGTAAATTGACGATAGATGCGTCAGACATCCTAAAAAAAGCCGTCTCTAGACTAAAACTTTCAGCCAGATCTTATTTTAAAGTGATTAAAGTTGCCCAGACAATAGCCGATCTTAACGCAAAAGATGCGGTTGAAGCAGTGCATATTTCAGAAGCACTACAGTATCGTGCAAAGAGAGAATAGAGCTTCCAGTAGTAAAAATTTGATATATCTGACTCATTATGATATACTTACATAATGAAACTACTTAGTTACTTTTTAGTATTTATCTCACTCTTCTGTATCCTAGCAGTGCAACCCGCATTTGCAGTTGACCCAACTCCAACTCCCTGTGTCGTAAGTACAGCGGGAGGAGATTCTAGCTGCATTATGGTTGACCAGTCAAAGTTAGGTTTCCGGATTCCCAGCTTCTCAGAAATACTTTCATTTGTAATTAGAGGGTTTTTTATAGTTGGAGGATTAGCAGCGTTATTTTATCTTCTTCTAGGCGCTTTTGCCTGGATTACATCTGGTGGAGATAAAGAAAAGGTTGGTGGTGCTCAGGCAAAAATTCAGGCAGCTGTGATCGGAGTCATTATGATTGTCGTTGTACTTGCAGTCGTGGTTACCTTAGAGCAGGTGGTGTTTGGAAGACGTTTGTGTTTGGGTTTATCTTGTCCACTCACTATACCTTCTTTGTTACAGCCGCCAGGTGGAGTTTCAACCCCCCAAACTCCGGTACTTGATAACATTATAGATACACCAACACCGTTACCACCAGGTACAAAAATTGTTGTCACAATCACTCCACCCGCTTCAACTTTGCCAGATGACTCAACTCACCATTATTGATTAACGTCAATTATTTCTCACAAGATACTAATTCATAGGCAAAGCTTTTAAATATTAAACTTATCTGTGAAATATGGTGATAAGCCAGCAGATGGTATCCACTCCAAGTTCCCAGAGAGACAGAGAGGGTGTCTAAATAGACAGGTGGGATAATTCGAATTGTATCATGAATTGAAGGCTCATGGTGATGAAGGAATGCAAAAGGAGTAGATCTTC
>JBBRMU010000035.1:0-7592 GCA_038230655.1 Patescibacteria group bacterium
CTGCTAATATCTGTTATAAGATGAGTCAACAATCTTCAGATCAAAATAATACAACTCAAACTTTGCCTCAGACAATAGAAACCAATAATCCCACTAAACTTTTTCATAAATTGCTCATTCTTGGGTATATATTACTTCCTGGTATTTTAATTGTGTTGATCATTACAACATACTTACTCGGATTCAGAGATGAGACTTTTAAACAAGATATTCAGGATAGTATTTCTCAGAAACTAACTATTTTAAATAGTTGCCAAAGTGTTTTCAATCAAAATCAAATCAAGTTTGATGAAAAATCCTACTGTCAATCCCAAACTAGTACTATTAATTGCTCTCATAAAACACTATCAAAAAATAAACTGCAAGAAATTGATACTTATTTAAATATATTAATTTCGAAATGTTATGAGTTACAATCAAAAACTTCTCCAACTACAGCACGTTCAACTGAGCTGAAAACATATATACACCCGACATACCGGTTCTCTTTTCAATATCCTTCTAATTTATATATAAGATCTGACTCTGATTTGCATTTCATTGGTTTCCTACAAAAACCAGATGAAAATCAAACCCAAAAGTTAGTGGTTTCTGTCTTGGAAAATCCGGGAAATCTAACACTGAAGGTATTTTCTGATAAGAATCGACCCATTCCTGATGAGAATCCTCCAAAAACCTTTGATGAAAAAATAATAAACAACCATGAAGCATTGCTATTAAAATATGAAAGATGTGACGAGTCTTTTCCATGTAGTGACGCTACTAAAGAACGCTCCTTTAAATATTTATTAAAAGATAAAAACTATATTATTTCCTTCGGTGTAGATAATAAATACTCCTACAACAATATTACTCAAGATAAACAATTTATAGAGAGCATCTTGAATACACTCCATTTTTCTGAAGGTACTAAATCTGATCTTTCACCAACTCAACCCGTCTATATTTGTCCACCTTCAGAATACGTCAACTGCATGCCTGGGTCTAACAATACAGTCGAAGGAATGCGATTAGAATGTTCTACGGAGCACCTTCAATGGGCACAAAAAAACTGCCCGAAATTTAAAGGAGCTGCATATTAACATGGATAAGAAATTAGTTCATAAAAATACAACAAAGCTCTATATGATAGTAGCAATTATTGCAATTATCCTTGGTATTATATCTGGCATGTTGATAAAATCTCTCATAAACAAATATGCAAAGAAACCTTCAGATAATCATCATTATTCATGTCCAAAAAAAGAATATATTGACTGTACAACAGGTATTGATAAAAAAAATACATCATGTCAGAAAGATTATCTTGTGTGGGCTAAAATTAATTGTACAAACTTTAAAGGTGTCACATATTAACTATTTTGACATCTTTCAAATTGAGTAGTCTTAAGGAATATTTAACTCAACTTTTGCTTCTTCTACTAAACTCGCGACAACTTTTAGATCAGTTATTAATTTATAGCGCTTATCAATTTCTCCCATAGAAATCGGTGCGCTCTGATGCCAGACATCATCCATTTTTATAGCCGATACATCCGGAATCGCAAGAACAAAAATCCGATTTCTTTCTTTATCAACTGCCGCAAGCATTGGTGGAACATTTTTAATCACATACCTATTATACTCTGAGGCTAAATTCTTGTGAAGATAGCAACAGACTCTTGATTTCCTATAAACAATCGTTTAGTATGAAAGTATGGTGATACTCTCAATCGATCCAGGTTTTGACAAACTCGGTTATGCTTTTTTTGATAAAGAAGGATCTAATTTTACCTATAAATTTTCTGGACTTATACAAACTCATAAAGCTTTCAACCATGAATATCGATTGGAAAAAGTATATTCTCAACTTAGGTCTCTAGTGGAGATTAATAAACCGGAGATTATCGTTCTTGAACAACTATTTTTCTTTAAAAATGCTAAAACTGTCATTAAAGTAGCTCAAGCACAAGGAGTTATTCTTCTTCTCGCTGGCCAGGAAAAAATACCTATAAAATTCCTCACTCCTTTGCAAATTAAACAGATAATTACCGGATATGGTAACGCTGATAAAAAATCAGTTTCGAAAATGCTCAGTTTACTCATGAAAGAGAAACTTCCAAAGTGTGAAGATGACCAATCTGATGCAATTGCATGTGGATTAGCCTATTGTTACCTGAATGAAAAGCTACTATAATCATAGTATCTTATGAAATCAGCCATACTAATAGTTCTTGATGGATTCGGTCTAGCTCCACCAGGACCGGGAAACGCTATCTATCTCGCCAATCCCACTACAATTACCTCATTTTTATATACTTATCCAAATACAACGTTAAAAGCCTCCGGGGATGCCGTCGGACTACCTTCTCATGAAGTAGGAAATACTGAAGTGGGTCATATTAATTTAGGAGCCGGGAGGATAGTTTACCAGGATCTTCCTCGTATAAATATGAGTATTGCCGATGGAAGTTTTTATAAGAATCCCGTTTTTTTGAAAGCTGTAGAACATATAAAGAAGAACAACAGTAAACTACATATTATCGGTCTAATTGGAGATGGTAGTGTCCACTCGACACTTGATCATTTATATGCACTTTTGTACTTTGCAAAAGAACAAGGAGTACGAGATGTGTATATTCATGCAATAACTGATGGCAGAGACTCTCCTCCAAAGGCTGCTGAAGGTACTTTAAAACAGGTCGAGGAAAAACTCACTCAACTCGGCATTGGCACAATTGCCTCTGTTATGGGTAGATACTATGCTATGGATAGAGACCAAAGATGGGAAAGGACTGAAAAAGCATATCTCTGTCTAACTAAAGGAGAAGGGAAGAAAGCATCCAGTGTTTCTGAGGCCATCGAGCAAGCCTATAAAGACCAAAAAACAGACGAATTTATTGAACCCACACTCATAACAACAGACGAGAATTTGCCGACTATAAAAGATAACGATGCCGTGATCTTCTTCAATTTCAGAATAGACAGACCACGTCAGTTGACAAAAGCTTTTGTTCTTGAAAAGTTTGATGAATCTGATGCAAACGTAAAGTCGTTTGACCCGTATGCTGTCAAATATAATAAAACCCATCTTCAAAAAGAACCAGTTGATGGATCAGTCCCTTTTAAGCGCGAAAAAAAGATTCAAAACCTGCTGTTTATAACCATGACGGCATATGAGCAACACCTCCCCGTGGAGATTGCTTTTCCTCCAAATGTGGTCCAAAGACCACTTGGTAAGGTGTTATCGGAACTAGGTTTAAAGCAACTTCGTATGAGTGAATCCGAGAAAGAGCGTTTTGTCACATTTTATTTTAATGGACAAAATGAAGAAGTCTATTCGAATGAAGATAGAATAATTATACCGTCGCCAAAAGTCCCGACTTATGACCAAAAGCCAGAAATGTCGGCTTACGAACTAACTGATGAGCTTATGAAACAAATAAAAAAGAACACCTATAACTTCATTCTCATAAACTTTGCTAATGCAGACATGGTAGGACATACAGGTAATATTGACGCTACAATCAAAGCCATTAAAACTCTCGATGATTGTCTTGGAAAAATTGCACCAGCTGCGCTTGAAGCAGACTATACAGTCTGTATTACAGCTGATCATGGGAATGCTGAACAGAAGATCAACCCAGAAACAGGCCAGATCTCGACCGAGCATACCTCTAATCCTGTCCCTTTCATTGTTATAAGTAAATCTTCAGAAGGAAAACCCATTCACTTACAACCAGGTATTCTTGCAGACGTTGCACCGACTATTCTGTCGATTTTAGGACTTGAAAAACCTCCAACTGTGACCGGTAGAAATTTACTAGAAGAAGTATAGAACTCGGTTAATTCGCGCCAATTTTTGCTAGAATTTTTGAAGCATACTCAGCACCACTCAACATAGACTTTTCTATGTTATTTGTCTTAATATATGTTCCGATGAATCCGGCTGAAAATCCATCACCCGCACCAGTGCTATCTAAAATCTTAGCTGGTTTTACTGCCTCTTGAAAGTAGGTTTTTCCATTACTGTATCCATAACTTCCACGTTCTCCATCAGTAATAATAATCGTTTTTGATTGGAAGTCGGGAAAGTAAAATGGCATAATATTCTTTTTAAAGGATATTCTTTCATAGTTTGTTTTTACCATATCCGCAAACTCATGTCCGTTAACTATAACCACGTCAACATACTCTAAAAGCTGAAAGATCTGCTCTTTGGTTCTTCTACAGTCGATTACACCAAAGTTCGCGAAAACTTTCTTTTCATTTTTATGTAAAAACTTCAGTATCTTGAGTTTATCGAAAAACGAGACATCCGGGACATTTGCTAGATAAACAGCTTTAGTTCTTAAGAGAAACTCATAGTCTTTGGGTTCAGTCATTAAGTGCTGATGAGGAGACTGATAGTTAATAACTGTCTTTTCCCCTGACTCAGCCAGTAAAATACAGGAAATATTTAGGTGATCATCGACCATCTTGCTATGAAAATAGGAAATTCCAGCATCATGAAGTTTTTCTAGAATTAGCGGTTTAAAACTATTCTTGCCAATTAAAGTCATAAGAGATACCCTCAGCCCATGTTTATGCATTCCGATAGCTACATTTGTAGCGCCGCCTCCAAGATTTTCGTAAAAATGATCTGTAAAGTACTTCCCACCTAGCGCAAGATCAAAGTGGTTATCTTTCTGAGTCAGACACTCACTTTTAAAGTAGAGATCCATTGTCAGTGTCCCAATTGTGGTTACATCATACATAGTATTAATAGTAACAATAAACTAATACTTGGACAATACATATTTGATTATGTGTAAAAATTAAGCAGAGCCTAGCTTGGAGAAAAAGGTCTTGACAGGAGTGATACCAAAAGTAAATAGATTTTTTAGTCTTGAATTAGATGAGTTCTCATTCTCGTTTTTAGAGTTGACTGAGTATTCTTTAGGACGCTTTGGATAGGGAAAACTAAAGACAGATCCTGGTAAATCTTGAAGACCTTCTAGATTTACTTCAACTGGCTCTAAGTTCATTGGTAAGAACTGCTCACCTACATTTTCAAGAGATTGTGAGAGGGCTTGCTGTATGTCCTTATCTAGGTCATATCTGAGAGGGATATCAAAAAAAGCAGGCTGTGCTGTTTGCTCATGCTTTACTTCTGAGCTATTAGGCTGCTGCCTAACTCTAAACTTGTCATATTTTTCAGCCTTTATAGGAGTAAAATGCTGTATTTTCTCACTCCATACAGGACTGACCTTAAACATTTCGGTACTTGATAAAGAGTTTATATCTGATGATACTCGCTTTCTGGTTCTATTACTAATAGCCCCATAGTTTCTTAAGAAAGTCAGATATTTTTCAGCTTCTGGAGTATTATCTTTAGTAAGTCTCTCCGAAACCGATGCAATATTAATATTTCCGTCAGAAAGAATATCAGAATGTGTAAATATATTGGTTTTCGTCAAATACCCGAGATAACCACCGGCAGATTTTTTTACTGCTTTCGAGACTTCTTTTTTGGGTGAAAGATATTTTTTGTGGACTGCTTCATTTTCGAGACGGTTTAAACCAAGTAAGGCTGGAGCTATCGTCTGGCCAAGGCTTTTTAGCAACCTGGCTCTTTCTTTTTCAGGGAGTAAATATACCTCGTAAAGTTTATCTAGCCTCTTACAAATAGGCTTATTGTTACTGGTAGTATCTACGAATTCAGCAGATTTCGAGCTGTTTTTTAGAGAGGATTTCAGCAATGTTCCAATTTCTCTGTTCATACCTATATTTTACTATACGCTCTTCCCAAGATCAACTTATAATAGTTCAATTAGCTAAAGTATTGTAAATGCCCTTTTCTCAACATCTATCTTAAAATACGGCTATAATAGTCTTATGTTAACAATTATCTGTGGGGAAGACTCAATATCATCGCGCAGCTACTTTATCTCACTTCAAACAGACTATAAGCAAAAAGGATATCAGATTATATCAATTCCTGCAAATCAGATCGAACAAGTTATAAAGTCGTCTGGTAACGAGTTAATGCTTTTTACTGATAAGCAAGTTTATGCTGTCGAGCATCTTACAACTTACACCACCAGAAAAAAAAGTAAAGACTTTGAAATTTTACTCCGCTCCCTTATCGATGATAAAGACATAGAGGTTATTGATTGGGAAAGCAAAGGAGCTAGGGAAATTAAGATTAAAACTCCCAATGTTAAGGAGTTTAAACTGTCTCAGTCAGTTTTTCAGTTGCAGGAAGCTTGTTTTCCAGGTAAACTAAAACTTTTTCTTACTTTACTCAATAAACTTTCAGAAAGTCAGGAAGAAGGCTTCATATTTGTTATGTTATGTAGACATATCAGGACTCTCATACTCGCAAGGACTCAACAGCTCCCGCCAAGTGTCCCTTTCTGGATGAAAAAAAAGCTCAATGACCAAGCAATTAAATGGAGTTTGGAACTATTACTGGGTTTTTACGAAGGACTTGCGCGCATTGACAGCTCAACTAAAACAAGTTCAAACATATATGGAGTGAAGAGGTCAATTGAGCTGCTGACATGCTACTTTCTTAAGTAAGATCGTTCATCACACGTACATAATACGTATACTCATATTTTCAATCTTAAATACCGCTTGTATCAAAGCCCAATATTTGGTTAGATTATATCAGATGAAAATAATCAAAAAAATCATCAATAAAACACTTTTAAAAAAAGTGACATTATTTAAACGGCAGTTAAATCTGCTTCTCTTTTTTTCTATCGCTTTTGGCATCACGTTATCTTCTATTTTAGGCTTTACAAAGCTTCAAAACGTATTTGCAACAACTCAGTCTTCAGTCGTCAAAGATACAGATACAGATTTTTCACAGGGAACTTTAACAAATACTGCTGTTTCCGGTACTGGAGCTGCAGCATATGTAAAATTAGCTGGAAACAGTAGTGGAGGGACATGGTACAATAGCTCCTGGACATACAGGAAGCAGTTGACAATAAATAATTCTGCTCAATCCTCTATCCTGACGAACTTTCCAGTTATGGTAAAGTTAACATCCTCAAATTTTGACTTTACTAAGGCGCAGTCATTAGGGCAAGATCTTCGATTCGCGGACTCCGATGGAACAACATTACTTAGTTATGAAATTGAGAAATGGGATAATATCGGTCAACAAGCTATTGTTTTTGTGAAGATACCTAGCATTGCTGCCTCCTCCTCTTCAGGAATATTTATATGTACTATGGAAATGGCGCTGCATCCGATGCTCAAACAAGCACTAGCGTTTGGGACAGCAATTTTAAAGCTGTATACCATATGAAGGAGTCATCTGGAACAACTATCGCAGACTCCACCATCAACGCAATCAACGGGACAAAAAATTCAGCAACCAACCCTAACCCTAATTCGTCAGGTCAACTGGGCGGAGCTCAAACTTTTGACGGTTCTTCAGACTATATTTCAAATACAAGAACTTTATTAAGTAATGGTTTAACTCTTGAAGCGTGGGTAAAAACTACAAGCGCTGCTACAAGACTTGGAACTACTGAGACAGCTAATACAGTAGTTGGCGATCAGAGCAGTGCAGTGTATTATGTTTTCGGAGTTGATAATGGTAAAGCTGACTATAA
>JBBRMU010000036.1:0-6814 GCA_038230655.1 Patescibacteria group bacterium
AAATAGTATTCTAAATGACTTGATAATTTTGCTAAATCGAAAACAAACTGAGAATTCATCCCCTTTTAACTCTTGATTAAAGGGTATACTTATATATTAAGTCTAACCTTAGTAAAAAAGCAAGACTAACAACTAAAATAACCTCTTGACTTATTGCAAGTCGTTTGCAATAATATCTAAATGACTAAAACTCCTCAAGATACATTGCAGTCTTTAGGTTATAGAGTTACGGGACCAAGAAAAGCAATTTTGAAGGTTCTGGGGCCACTTCCTTTATCAGTCAGGGAAATTTCACAGAAACTCGATGACTCAGCTTCATATATTAATGAAGCCTCAATTTATAGATCTTTAGGGCTATTTATTAGGATGGGGGTAGTACAAGAATTTGACTTTGGTGATGGTACAAAAAGATATGAAAAAGCCAGTGATCATCATCATCACCTCATATGCGATAACTGTGGATATATTGAAGATGTTAGACTTAAAGATGAAAAAGATCTCTTTCAATATCTTGGAAAAAAAACTATGTTTAGAATTAATCGGCATGCCTTAGAATTTTTTGGCTTATGCAACCAATGTTCACAGCTGAATGAAGGAGTAAAATAAACTATGCAACCTATTCTTTTCTCTATAGCAGCCTTTATCTCTACTTTTTTGGGGGGACTGTTCTCATTGAAATATAAAAAATATCTTCATTTTATAATGAGTTTTACAGCAGGCGTCCTGATAGCTGTGGTATTTTTTGATGTTATTCCGGAAATTTTTTCTATAGTGAATGAGCGTCATCTTAACATAACTCCAGCGTTAATTGCTTTGATTGTTGGTTATCTTTTAATTCATGTCCTGGAAAAATATGCGGTGCTCCATTCTTCTCATGAGGATGAATACGCTGGTCATCGTCATCCTCATGTCGGGGTTGTAAGCTCTCTGGGGCTTGTATTTCACAGCTTTCTTGATGGAGTTGGAATAGGTTTAGGTTTTCATGTTAATCCTCACGTCGGTTTTATTGTTGCTCTCGCAGTAATTGCTCATGACTTTTCTGATGGAATCAATACCATTTCTCTAATGCTTATCAATAAAAATACTATTAAGAAAGCTGTTTTGTTCCTTGTCTTGGATGCAGTTGCACCTGTTATTGGAGCGATTTCTACATTTTTTGTTAAAATTCCCGAAGAATTTCTCATTTTATATCTGGGATTCTTTGCTGGATTTCTATTATACATCGGTTCAAGTGATCTTTTACCTGAAGCACATAGTAAGCATAGTTCCTGGAAAATGATAGCTTTAACGGTTGTTGGAGTTGTACTTATTTTTATAGTAACCAGGGTTCAGTGATCTTCCTAATCAACGATTGACTTTAATTGTTACATATGTGAAAATAAAGTCATTGATGGACACTCAACAGCTTACTGACGCTCCAGAGAAGAAATCTGGTTTAGCCCTACCACTCCTTTTACTGTCTTTTTTTATCTTACTTATATTTGCTTTCGGTGCTCTCTATTTTAAGAACTCTATTGAAATACATGCTCCAGCCAGAGCGTGTACATTAGAAGCTCGTTTGTGTCCTGATGGTACAACTGTTGGTAGAGGTGGACCAAATTGTGAGTTTCCTAGTTGTCCACCAATTCAACCAACCGTAATTAATACAAACCAACCAACTGTTGAACCAACTCCGACTGCTTCTTTTTCTGCCAATTGCTGTACAAGAGGTCAACTATCTCAAGGATATCAATGTCAAAAAAACTGCGGACCCCCAGTTGAGCGTTTATCTGGGCCTCCTGCAACTTATTCGTGTTTATCTCCAGAGCAGGCTGAACAGCGTAAATACTATGGTTGCCCGATATGTCTTGCCTCTAATACAATGATTTCAACTCCACAAGGAGATAAAAATGTCCAAGAGTTACAAACCGGAGATCTTGTCTGGTCAACTGACAAGTCAGGGAAAAAAATATCAGTCCCTATTTCACAAACTTTTTTTGCTAAAGTGCCACCTTCTCATAATGTCTTCCATTTAGTGCTTAGTGATAAAAGAGAGGTTTGGCTTTCACCCTATCACTCATTGACTGGTAAAAAGTATATTAACGATCTTAAGTTTGGATCATATTATGATAAAGCTATAGTAAAAAAAATTGACCTTATTCCATACGCCGGGACAAAAACATATGATATTCTCCCGGCAAGTGAAACTGGATACTACTGGGCTAATGGAATCTTAATTGGGAGTACACTAAAGAAATTTTAAAGACTATTTATCAGTGAAGGTGATCCGTCTGGTTTCCTTAACAAAAAAATTAATACCATCAGTCTCTAGTTTAAAATATGCCGCATTTCCAACAGCCTCATAACCTAAGTTTTTATACGTTCCACATCCAATATGAATAAGAAATGCTCTCATAATGGCTCCGTGACTGACGACTAAAATGGTTTTACTTGGATGAGTAATAGCAGTCTCTCGGATAAACGTTAGCATTCGAGTTATAGTTTCTTCGATACTTTCAACTCCATGGGCTTTAAAACTAAGCCGGTCTTCCTCTTTTAACTTTTTCACAAGTAAATCGTATGGTTCGACATCAATATAGTACTTTCCTTCATAATGACCAAAAGCTCTCTCTCGTAACAACTCCGTAGTCTGAATTGCTAGTTTCTTTTCTAAAGTAATAATTTCAGCTGTTCTCTTAGCTCTCAAAAGATCAGAAGAAAATGCCAGATCAAAATGGATATCTTTTAACTCTCCTGCGAGGTTGTTTGCCTGTTCAATACCTTCTTCCGTAAGAGCTGAGTCTTCATGTCCTTGCATCCGTCCTTCAACATTCCACTCTGTTTTACCATGACGTGCAATGTAAAAGGTTGTAAATTGTTTTTGATAATTCATACTGTTGTTTAAACGACATTATAAGTATATAAAGCCCTTTTTATTATTTCAATCTCAGGAATTTAAGGTGTAATCTCGTCGAAAAAATGATAAAATAAAAGTAGTTAAAATTAATAATTTCAAAATTAAAAATGGATAAAACTGTCGCAACAATAATCGCTGAGTGTTTAAAAGATTCTCATGAAACATTGGAAAAAACAATGGATGGCGTAACTAATGAAGTTGCCCATTGGCAACCTCAAGGTAAGGCTTTACCGATCTCTGCCGCATATGCGCATGTGGTTATTTCCGAGGATGTTCTTCTTAGCTCTATGGTAAAAAAAACACCACCACTTCTAGCTGGAGAATGGGGTAAAAAACTGGGACTTAGTCTTCCTCATCCGGAAATGGACGCCAAATGGGAAGAGAACTTTTCAAAATGGTCTAAAGAGGTGAAAATGGACTTACCAAAGTTTCAAGAGTATGCAAAGGCAGTTTATAAAGAGTCTGAAGACTTTATTTCAAGCCTGACAGATACAGATCTTACAGAAAAAAAAGCCGATCTTTCTTCGTTTCAAATGGGAGAGTGGCCTCTTTTAAAGTTCATTCTTCGCTTACTTATTTCACATGTTGATAGCCTGACAGGAGAAATTTCTGCTGCTAAAGGATTACAGGGTTTAAAAGGATATCCGTTTTGATTAAAGATATTACTGTGTGACAGCTTACCAAAGACCTGTCATAATTTAAGTATGGAAAATCAACAAGCTATTCCAACTCCTATATCTCAACCAGTTCAGCAACAGATGCCGGCCTCATCGAATATAAATAAACTCTTGGTCTTTATAATAATTCTGCTCATTATTCTTGGAGGCTCTGGGTGGTTTATGTTCTTGCAGTCTCGACAAACTGTGACTCCGGCTGTTGCGACATCATTTGTCAACCCAAGTCCTGTTAATACACTTATTCCAACAGTCGATGTCCCAACTTTAGCTCCGACTTTAGTGGTTACAACTCAGAGCTGGAAACACTATGCGAATCAGGGAGCAGGGTTTTCATTTGACTATCCACCAACTTGGACGGTAAAAGATGTTGATGAAAATAGTGTCAAGCCAATAGGAGCTTCAGCAACTGGGCCAGAAGGATTTATGAGTGTACTGTGGGGTAGTGGTTTTGGTGGAGGTCCTTGTCCAAGCAAACATATTGTTATACAAACTCGGTCTGGAAATATGGATATGTGCGATAGTACTGATAATGGAAAAGAATATATGTCTGGTAGTAATGATGGCCCGACTTATCAAATAAACGGAATTACATTTATGTTTAAAGCAACAATTAACCCTCCGTTTTCTGCTAATAAGGCCTTGATTACCAAGATCCTTAACTCAGTAGGAACACTCTAAATTAAATAATTTAATCGAATCAAGGTCTTTGTCTCTTTATTCCTAGAATTTTCTTCTGAAAATATTACAAAAACAAATCATGAGCATATGAGTGGTCGACTACCAAAATTAACATAAAATTTTCTCTATTAAAGAGAATTTTATCACTCACCTTTAAGAACAAAAGTATTATTCACAAAGGTAAGTAGGAGATTCTTTTGGTTTAGGCGTGCGCCGTAGCCTAGGAATCTCCCAGATGTTCTCGCTTCTATAGTCGCGGAAATAATGCATGAATGGTCCAGTGTAGGTCCCAACATTAGTGACCGGGTTCACTTACCGGCTGATAAACAATACCACAAGCAACACATAACTATGCCATTTTGCAGGTGAAGAATCTTCTTCAGCGACTATTTCAAAGTCTATATTGTTATCTTTGAAGTAGCCATTAAGGACAGTTATTGAATCCTCCGACAGTACTTGAATTACTTTCATCCGTTTCTCCTTTCAAGTCTCAAGACAATAGACAACGATCACTACCCATTCAGATTAATCTCCAGAATAAATAGTTTTCGGTCCTTCATCTTGACCTAATTCTGGTGTAAACCGATCAATCCATGTTATTGGTTGCCATGAAAGCGTAGGATAGACTGTAACGACATTCTTGCCGTCTGATGGGGTCCCCATCCTAACGCTAGAGCAGATATAACTACCTGCAAATCCTTTAACCAAAGGAAATTTGGCGTTAACTGGAATAAGCACACTACTTAAGCGCTGCAGCATATTAAGTAGATCGCTTACTGAATTTAGGGATGCCGCAAACACCAATTTGTAAAGTTGAGTTTTCCCGGTAGAGTAAATCTCAAAGGTATTCCAACAAACTAATTCATTTTTGTCCTTAACATCTTCAGACATTTCTTTCTCCTCCCTATGACGTAGCGTAAGTAGAGATCGAAATTGATCCCCACATGTCTACTTCATAGAAGGTTATTTCCGCAAATTGTCAAAGTACTCTCTATTTACATAGAGCTTAAACAAGAACAAAAATATCTTCAACCATTAAAAAAGCAGCAGATGCCTCAATTTTAGATAAAGATGTGCCTATTATACTACAGAAATAGACAAAAATCAAGTACTATAGGATAGGAATGAGAAACTTTCAGTTCGGTTATAGTGAGATATCTATTACACAGGGGCATGGGTTATTTATGAATAATATTCACAGTTCGAAATCATAGAAAGTGTATCTATCTACATTTTAAAAAGAAGGCTTTTTGTATGATCTTCGATATTAATAAAGTCGTCAGCCATAGTTATGAGCTCATTATTCGCAGTTCTTTTGAACGCAGCAACCTCTACTAAACATCCCAAAGACTGTTGCAGATAGTTCACTACTGGTCTAAAATCACCATCACCAGAAACTAAAATAATCGAGTCTACTTTATTCCCAAGTCTGATTGCATCCATCGCTATTCCGATATCCCAATCGCCTTTTTTAGCACCTCCTAAAAATACCTGTAAAGGCTTTTCTTTTATTTCAAAACCGGCATTATTTACCGCCTCAAAAAAATCATTTTCTTTAGATTCGTCGGCATTAATAACATAAGCGATTGCTCTTACCAGAATTCTGTTATGTAAAATTAAGCCCAGAAGATTCTTAAAGTTAACGCGGGCTTTATATAAATTTTTTGCTGAGTAATACAAATTTTGAACATCTACTAATACAGCTACTCTCTGATCTGGGTTTTTCACTATCATGTCCTATTGTAACATAATAATTAATTTGAATGGAGTTGCTTATCTGCACTACTCCACACTTTTTCACCGGTATTTTCATTATCATTATGGCATGTCATTTCTCATACTTATTAGACATGGACAGTCAGAATGCAATGTTTTCCAAGATGCTAAGAATAAGAAGTAGATTTTGAATTATAATAGTTCCATATGAATAAAAGAGATTGGTTTATGTGTGGCTTCTTAGTCGTTTTATATCTCATAATGTTGGCCACCTTTAAGAAAGATATATTTATTTATAAATTTGATCATTCACTAATAGATCGATACTTTCTTTCACAAGATATTACACATGAAGTTAGTGGTCAACGTCTTTTTCTGTCTGATAGTGATATTTATATCTCAACGGGATATTTGTATGTGACTGGCAGTGATCCGTCATCTTTTAACTTTGAACATCCACCACTAATCAAGTACTTCTATGGACTTTCTATCTTATTTTTTAACAATCCCTATTGGGCACAGATCTGCATAGGAGTGCTCTTAGTAATCACTTTTTACTTCGTCTCCAAAAAAATGTATCACTCTACAGCTATAAGTATGTTTGCATGTTTTCTCCTGATAATTGACCCCTTATTTCTGGATCTTTCTTCTCAACCCTTACTGGATCTAGGTCAAACACTTTTTTTGCTACTTTATTTCCTGACTGTATTCTATTATAAAGATAACTTTCTCTTACAGGGAATTTTTTTGGGTTTTTTTGCTAGTTGCAAATTTTGGATTCCTACTTTTTTCTTCATTGGATTATTTTCAGTATATAAAATTTATAGAAAACAGTTCAATTATCGTT
>JBBRMU010000037.1:0-6691 GCA_038230655.1 Patescibacteria group bacterium
ATGATGAAGAAGGCGTAATGGGCTATGATGGAAAACTCAATATCCGCCCGAAGTATCAACGTGAGTTTATTTATCAAGAGAAACAGCGTAATGCGGTTATTCAGACTATACGCAAGGGATTTCCACTCAATGTGATGTACTGGGTAGTGAATGTAGATGCAACGTATGAGGTTTTGGATGGGCAACAAAGGACAATAAGTATCTGTCAGTATGTGAATGGTGATTTTAGTCTTGAGTATCAATATTTCCACAACCTCACCGAAGAAGAGAAAGAACAAATACTCAACTATGAGCTGATGATATATTTCTGTGAAGGCAATGATAAAGAAAAGTTAGATTGGTTCAAGACTATCAATATCTCTGGTATGAAGCTTTCTGACCAGGAATTACGGAATGCCTTTTATACTGGACAGTGGTTAACAGATGCAAAGCGTCACTTTAGTAAAACAAACTGTGCAGCTTACAATTTGGGGAAAGACTATCTCACTGGGTCACCTATTAGACAAGACTATTTGGAGACAGCGATTGAGTGGATTACTAAAGGTACAATAGAAGATTACATGTCCATACATCAGCCTGACCAGAACGCAAATGAACTTTGGCTCTATTTTCAAAATGTGGTCGGTTGGGCACAGCTAACGTTCCCGAATTATCGAAAAGAAATGAAAGGTATAAGTTGGGGCAAGCTCTATAACGATTTCAAAGATGAAAAATTTGATACTGACAAGCTAGATGCTGAGATAACAACACTTATGATGGATGATGACGTTACTAAAAAAACTGGTATTTATGAGTATGTCCTACGTAAAGAAGAAAAGCATTTATCACTACGATCCTTTACTGACAACATGAAGCGTGAAGCTTATGAAAGGCAAAAAGGTATTTGTCCAGTGTGTGGTAAACATTTTGAAATTGAGGAAATGGAAGGAGATCATATTACTCCTTGGTCGATAGGTGGAAAAACGACTGCGGATAATTGCAAAATGTTATGCAAAGAAGATAATCGCAGGAAAAGTGATATCTAATAACTTTGCAGAGATCCCCGCTCTTTTAAGGGCGGGGGTGAATGCATGCCCGGAGCGGAGGCAAGCGAAGCTTGACGGAGTGAAGGCGAAGATGTCATGATTCCGTGGTGAAAACGGAGTATAAAACGGGAGCCAGTACAAAACATAGATTGCTGTTTCACGTGGTGTTTTGTCCAAAGTATCGAAGGCGAGTGTTCCTGGGGAATGTAGCAAAAAGGTTGTATGGATTGTTTGAACAAGCATGTGAGATGAATGATTGGGAACTGCATGAAGTAAATATACAAAAGGATCATGTGCATATGCTCGTACAAATAAATCCAAGAGAAAGTCTCTCAAAAGTCATACAGATACTCAAAGGTGGAACAAGCTATGTAATTAGGAGGGAGTATCCGGAATTGGAAGAATTTCTCTGGGGAGACTCATTTTGGGGAGACGGTTACTTTGTAGAGAGCGTTGGGAAGAAGTTATGGCGGTTTATCCGCGCCATTTGGAAGGCTTGATTAAGTCATACTCGATTCGAGATTGGAGGGATGATATGCTGAAGTAGACTGAACCAAAATTATAGACGTGCAGTGTCAGGGATAGGGGGAGTGCGAGAGACACTTACGAGTATAGAAATAACAACGGGTACGAAATCAAGGCTCTCGATTGACATTGATAGGGGAATATTTTAGAATAAAGGAGGTAACAACCTAACTGCCAAAGAATATGCACACAATTTATTACATTATCGCCATTGTTTCTTGGATCGTTATTGGCATGGTTTGGATTGTCGGCATATTCGGCAATAAAAAGACGCTAGCTCGGCCAGATGTGCGAAAATATCTTGGCACTACTCTATTACTCATCGTCTCTTATATTCTTGTCTTTAACACCAGTCTTTCAAGTCCGTTGAATAGTATGATTACTTCGCAACACGGGTTTACGGCGCTCCTTGGTGCCGCTCTTGCGGTTCTCGGTGCTGTAGTGGCGATTTGGGCAAGGCTCATACTCGGCAGAAGCTGGTCTGGCTCTACAGCAACTCTTAAACAGGACCACAAGTTAGCACAAAAGGGACCGTACCGATTTATGCGGCATCCTATCTATACGGGGCTTTTCATGGCAATGCTGGGCTTAGCTTGCACGATCGGCTTATTGGGGAATTATATCGGAGTCGTTCTGGGCCTCATTGCGCTTCTTATACGCATCCCTACCGAAGAGAAGTTGATGGTTGAGCAATTTCCAAACGAATACCCTGAATATATGAAGAGGACGAAAAAGCTGATTCCATTTGCTTGGTAAGCTAGCGGTTTCTCAAAAAGGTCTTATCTTCGTTAAAAAGGTCCTAACATAGTCGTAGACCTTCAGAAATCAAAAGGAATCATGACAGAGATACAAAGTCCCCGTGCTTTAGCGCGGGGTTCCATTTAATATCCAATTTTTTCCTATCTATATCAATCTTAGAATATTATCTGCGTACTAGATGATTATGCAGTTGCAGCTATAGTACTTATTCCTAATGGATCTTCAATGGGTTTAATAAGATCTTCATAATCATTTTTATAACTATTTAGTTTTTGCGATACGGCATACATATCCATCTTTTCTGCGGGATATGGATGAAGTTGATCGAGAAGTGGCTCAGGTTCTACAATATCAGGATTTAGCCATGTATCTTCTTTTCCTATATCAAACATAACAGTTGCTCGCGGGTGAACTTTAGCCACAAGCTTATTGGGTTCTGTCGTAATGGTTATAAAGACATCCATTTTTTCACCCTTATCTTCTATTGTCATGATGAATGCAGGAATCAAGAATAATCCTCCGTCCTTCTTCTTAAACAAGTAGGGTTGTTTCGTTCCATCAGGGAGTTTAGTCCACTCATAGTAAAAGTTTGCCGGGATTACAGCTCTTCGTGTTAGGAAAGCTTCAGTATATGTTTTCGTAGACATGAGTTTTTCTTCCTTCGCATTTATAAGCGGCGAATTTGACCATACTGGCTTATATCCCCAACGAAGCATTGAAAGAGTCTTCTTACCATCTTGTTGAATAACTGGATATTTTTGAAACGGAGAAGCGTTATATCGTGGCTCGACGCCATCTAACTTCTGATCATTATTATCTAGATATTCTTCCAGATCTTCTCTACTTGAAAAGCCTACACGTCCGCACATATACGTTATTCTTTACTTTCTATTTCTTTTACCCGTTTATCAATATATGCTATTGCGTCTTCTTCAGTTATATCCCTCGAAGCTTTCGCCAATAATACCGAACAATCTTCAAATATAGGTAGTAATCTCACTTTCTTTTGGAATTCTGTGTCAGTAGTTCGAATTGTCTTCTTCATGGGGCAATTATACACCCTTTCGTCAACGTTATAGTAAAAATGGGTATTGACTGAAATGACTGTACACATTTATAGTACGTAACTAACAGATGTACACGCTTTATTGATAAGTATGTGTACGGTTGTATACATATGAACGACAGAGAAAAATTACAGAAATATCTAAAATCACACTTTATTCTCTCTAAAACTTTACCATCTTACCGGACGATACAAAAATACATGCAGTATAAATCTGTTAATGGCGTCACACGGATTATGAAACAGCTGTTGAAGGAAGGTATTATCATGAAGGATGAGAATGGTGTAATAGTTCCCGGAAGTCTCTTTAATATTCCTCTTAAAGGGACAATTCCAGCAGGTATGCCAATCTTTGTTGATAGCGAGCAAGATAATTCACTAGATTTGTATAAATATCTTTTGAATCTACCAAATAATGTATTTTGTCTATCTGTGCGAGGTGACTCAATGATTGATGCCGGGATTTTTGATGGAGATATTGCCTATATTGATCCTGCTCGAAGTGCTAGAATCGGTGATATTGTCGCAGCTTGTATTGACAATGAATGGACGCTAAAGTATTTGGCTGTTGATGATGATAGACGATTATGTTTGAAACCGGCAAATAAGAAGTATCCAACGCTTTACCCACAAGAACAATTAACAATTGGGGGTGTACTTATTAGAGCCGCACGAGATTATTAAAGGAATAAATATTATGTTACAAAAACTTGATGAGCGTGTTGATGTCATTGCCATATTTACGAAAGAAGCTCCAATGCGACAAAGTGGCACGAAAATATATAGAGTACGCTGGAAAAGTCGAGAATATAATGTTACATCATTTGGACTACATCACTTAGAACGTCGTGGTAGTATAATTCACCATGTTTTTTCTGTTTCTACAAAAACGCTTAAGTTCACACTCGTGTTTAATTCAAAAACCCTCGTATGGATGCTAGAGGAGGTAAGCGATGCAACTCCCTATCTCTCGTGCTGAACCATATATAATGCACATTGATCTCAATTCCTGCTTTGCAACAATTGAGCAATGTGCAAATCCGTTATTACGAGGAAAGCCAATAGGTGTTGCTGCGTATGCTTCACCAAGAGGATGTATTGTGGCACCAAGTATTGAGGCCAAAAAATATGGAGTAAAAACTGGGATGACAATTCGAGATGGTTTAGCATTATGCCCGAAACTTATTATTCGACTTCCAGATCCTCCGAAATACAGAGACGTCCATTTACGATTTAAAAAAATATTTACCGAATATAGTGATACGGTAATTCCTAAAAGTATTGATGAAGCAATTATAGATTTTAGCGCCATGGCTGGTACGGGAATTGATCTTGTCAAAATTGGTTATGAGATAAAGAGACGTTTAAAAGAAGAAATTAGTGAATGGATGACATGTAATGTGGGGATAGGCCCGAATAGATTTCTCGCCAAAACTGCTGCATCACTTCACAAGCCTGATGGACTTGATGTTATAACATATAAAAATCTTGAAGAAGTTTATAGTAAATTAGCACTTACTGATTTATGCGGTATTAATAAGCGGTATGAGTATAGACTCAATGTTGCTCGCATATTTAACACTACACAGTTTTTAAAGGCAGACGCTGACTATCTAAAGCAATTTGTTTTTCAATCAGTTCACGCTGACTACTGGTATAAAAGACTAAGAGGATATGAAATTGATGATGTAAATTTTGCCACCAAATCTTTTGGACAAATGTATAGCATTAAAGGTGGAGCATCAACCGTTGAAGAACTTGAACCTGTTCTGTATAAATTAATAGAAAAAGCTGGCAGACGACTCCGAAGGCACGGTTCTGTTGCTCATGGCATACATATATTTACGCTTTGTAAAGATGGGTACTTCTGGCACCAGCAGCGATTACAAGACGTCGAAATGTATACAACACTTGAGCTATATAAAGGAATGTGGAGAGTGTTTTCAAAGAGACCTCAAAATGAAAAAATATTTAAGATAGGTGTATCATTCTATGATTTAGAACCGAAAGAGTTTGTTCAAGCGAGACTATTTGAAGATACAGACAATTTCTTACGACTACGTACATTAAGCGATACGGTAGATAAAATAAATGATGAATGGGGTGAATTCGTCGTGAGAACAGGGAAAATGCTTAATACAGAAGATCTTGTTGTAGATAGAATTTCATTTGGTGGTGTTAAGGAGTTAGAAGATTTATATTTATATAACCAAATATAAATCTTAAATATAAGGCTTCAAATGGAGTAATAAAAATAGCTAATGCCAATGAAACGATAGTTCCTTCTGGGGAAAGATTCAGATGAAAAAATCGAAATGGTATGAAAGCTATTTATGAAATACGGCAAGTATAGGATCTGGGAAATTGCATAAGACCGTCCTTGCTACTCGAATCTGAGCATCACCATCATTCCTTTTTAAAACGTATTGTTCATTACCTAAAGTTTGGTCAAGCAGTTTAGTAAATTTTTTGATGTGAGAATCTGTTATGTTTTTGATTTTAATATCCACATAAGCGAAATAATTATCTAAATCATATCCAACTATCTGAGCAGATAAGCCGCTTTTTATGATTTTAAGAAAGACAATATCATAGAGTGTCGAAGTATCTTTATATCTGTAGTGGAAGTTAAACGTTCTGAAGAGCAGTGAAAAGGGATAATACTTCGTCAAGTATCTTAGAGGCAATAGAGCAAAATGAAGAAGAATTCCTAAAAAGAATATTAGTATAGTTGAGTTAGTGGCAACACTGTAGCTTTTACTCATTAAAGACGTTCTTCTAAAAAAAGTTATTTAGTTTCCGGATCTATATACCCAATCACTCTTCTTGGTTTACTGCCTTCTGCATGTTCAACTAATCCTTCCTCTTCTAGCGCATCAAGCAAACGGGCAGCCCGGGAGTATCCAATACTAATTCTCCGTTGTAGAAAACTGGCTGAGACAGTAGGAACGGTAAGTATAAGTTTTGCAACATCGTCATACATTGGATCGACAATATCATCATGACGGTCATTAAGTTCATTCTGAGAGTCTACAAGCTCCTCGAGATGAGATTCAATCCTCTTTAGAGTAATCATCAAATCGGTAAATTGTGCGTCAGTCATATGAAGAGTATACCACGGAAATGGGAATTCATAAATCTACCATTAGCTTCACTTGCTTCATAACCTCTTCAATATGAAAAAGATGAGATACATCGGTTACACCATTGAGTTAGAATAAACGCTCAAAGGAGGTGAAAAGAACCGATGTATACAAATAACAAACATGCAATCTACTTAGTAGGGAATCCTGTGATTGTTCCGTCCCGGTGGGAG
>JBBRMU010000038.1:0-6634 GCA_038230655.1 Patescibacteria group bacterium
CGCTCTCCATCTCATTGACACGGGATGCAAAGTGAGCGAGATGAGCTTCATGAATTGTCTGTTTGAATAAAGCTACGAAAACCTGAGTTTTAAAGTAATTAAGGATCTCTTTAATTTCGGGTTCAAAAACAAATTTGGCATTATCTTTTATATTGGCTTCTTTTTCCAGTGCAAATGGCTGCTCTCCACTAATGTTAGATATAACCGCATTTTGATTCAAAATATTCTCAAAATGCGCGTAGAAAACATCAATATTATCAAATTGAACCAGGTGATACATTATCGCAGTAATATCTTGAAAAAAAATCTGTGAGTCAGAAATTTCAAAGTAGATATATGGTTTTTTATCCATTTTTTTCTCGTAAAGCTCTCTTCCCAGACGCCCGATGATGAGGATATTAGTTTCTTCCTGCTTTACTGCCTCATAAAATCTATTGAAAACTGTTTGAATAATTTCTCCATACAACTTATTATTTGCGGAGACAAACACAGTGAGTTTCTTGCCGGCAGTTTTATAGTTTGCTAGTTTTCTCTCAATCAACAATCGTTTAATCTCATCTTTATAAGAAGCTTTGACATCAAAAAATACTTCGGATAGCTCTCTCACAAACTCTCGAGAGTTTAGTACAGACTGGCGGACTCTTTTCATTCGCATGACCGAAATCTCCTCAAAGGCCTGCGCTATAAATTTGAGTGTGTGAACAAGTTCTATATCTGATTGTAGCTGCTTTATCTTAGACATAATCGAAAAATTATTTTGTTGACTCGGTCCCTGTTGATAATGGTTTAGCGACTGATACAGGGTGAGTTATTGACGAATCAACTGTGACCATTTTAAGAATCTGATCTTTATATAATCCAAGGTTAGTCTGGAAATCATACATTGTATTCACAGACGTAATTTTTTTAAATAACGCTAAGCTACTTTGCTTTGAGGTTTCTTTGATCAGTTTCTTCCGTATGCCTACTATTTTTGCCTTATCTTCAATCATAGATGACCAGATCATACCAATCATTATCAGCTGTACTTCAAGAGGAATAATCTCTGTATAGTGTTGTTGGAAGAAACCATATAATAAATCGCCTTTGAGAAGCATTTTCTGAACTTTCGTTGAAAGTTCTGCTCCAAAGTGTGAGTATGTCTCCATCTTTTCATACTGTGACAAGAAGGCCGAAATCTCTCTATTTATTTCACGTTGAAGGTGTGTCTGTGTTTGTTTACCAACACGGGTAACTGATAAGTTAATATTTATTGCCGGACGAAGGCCTTTATAGAAGGCATTGTTATCGAAGAAAATATGGCCATCGGTCATACCCATAATATTGGTTGGAATAAAACCAGAGAGATCACTTTCAACAGTTTCTGCCACGGGAAAACAAGTGATTGAGACTTCTTTATTGGTCTCAAATCTAAAATTTCCCGCCCTCTCAAGAAGCTTGGCGTGACTATAAAATATATCTCCAGGGTATGATTCACGTCCGGGAAAGTGTTGTGCGACTAAAGAAATTTCACGATAGTACTTTGCATGTGTTGATAGATCATCAAAAATAACTACTACATCCTGCCCGTTATCCCTAAAATACTCGGCCAGAGTCATTGCACTATATGGAGCAAGATAAATTAAGTTCGGTGATGAGTCTGAAGTAGCTGCAATTATTATGACATGCGGAAGGATATTCTCGAGTTTACAGAACTCGTATAACTTTTTGATATCATTCTTCTTGCGACCAATTCCTGCATAAATAATAATTGTATTATTCTGGGCCTGTTTTTTCATGATGTTTAACAGCAAAGAAGTCTTACCGGATTTTCTATCTCCGATAATGAGTTCTTTCTGACCTTTACCGATAGGAATAATCATATCAACAAGGCTTACTCCCGTCTCAAAAGGCGTCTTAATACGGACTCTCTCAGATATGCCCTTAATGGGCCCGTCTATATAACGTACTTCCCCTTCTAAATCATATGCTTCTCCCAAAATAGTCTGACCAAGCGGATCGATAACTTTACCTAACTGATTTTTGGTGACTGGCACCGAAATATATTCGCCAGTTCTGGCAAACTGAGTTCCAACTTTTAATAGATTCTGTGAAAATAAAAGCACCTCTACATATTTACTGTCGATTGAGAAGACAACTCCCAACTCACCGTCTTCAGAAATGACTAGCTCGTTGTGATGAATATCTTTAAACCCCATTAGGAAAATCAGCGGATACTCAACTTTCTCGACTATACCATACTCGGCGTTTTTCTCTAGATAATATGCATTGTCTTTCATAGATAATATACCAGTTATTAATTTTTATAAATACCTTTATATTGAATAGTTGCACCTGCAATGATACTTGGATCGACTCTAACTTCGATTAAGATTTTTGCCTTCACCTCAGTCACAAACCACTCTGATATCTGTAGCAGTTGTTTGAGTGTTGGACTATACGTCAAGGTTAAAGCAACTATGGGAAGATTTTTTAAGTATGAAATGAGACTCTCAAAAACTGTCACTAATGACTGTCTGTCAGTTATATCAGTATTTTCGACTTTTAGGAGATTAAGTATCTCCTCACTTAACTCAAGAGATAGATGGTCACTCATGAGCTGCGTTAGAACTAAGCTACTTTTATATAACTCTTCTTTGATAGCTTCTAAGTTAGTTATCAAAATATAACACTGTCTTTTTGTATAGATTCCTTGCACTAATGTTGGGTAACTATTCATAATTAGGTGTTAAATACTCCCTCTTCTTTCGCTTTTTCTAAAGCCTTCATGACAAGTTGCTGATGTTGAGAAGGCGTCAAGGCATCTCCGAAAGCTGTTTTGGCTAATGCTTCAATCGAAGTTTTTAAGTTTTCTTCGAGCTGTTTTTTTTGTTGAACTTTATACTCATTAATTTCTTGTCTTGCCTTTTCCCACTCTTCTTCGATCTTCTTTTTGAGTTGATCTATTGTCTCTGTGACTTGCCTATCAACTATCTCTCTGAGAGGTCCTAACTCTGCTGCAAGATTTGCTTGAAAGATTTGAATTGTCTCGTCAGCTCCTTTCATATACTTCTCTTTGACTAAAGGAACAACCTCCGCGATTGCTGCAGTAAACTCTTTCGATTCCTGGTTTACAGTATGTATATAACTATCAGTCGACTGTTTGAAAACCTGCTTCATCTCTTTGCGAATCTCATCATTTAAATGGTCTATCTCAACCACAATCTCCTCTGATTTTTTTAAAGCCTTTTCAATGATTTTTTCAGCTCTCTGGTGAGCAAGCTCCAGCACTTTCTCAGCCATTTCAGGATCCATAGGATCTTTTTTATCTGATGAAAAAAATGTAAAATGTGCCATAGTTATAACCGCAAAATAAATAACGCAATAACGACTCCGCCAGATACAATCGCAACAGTAATAATGACGTTGAAGATTATTCCTAATTGTATCATTTTTGCAGCAAGAGGATTCCTACCAAGTGCTTCAATTCCATTTGAGGCAGTCTTTCCAAACGACAGAAAACCAAGCACAAATGATAAAACAACGACGAGTACAGCAATGACATATTTGAAGACGGTAAGGGGTTCATCTGACGCAGCTAAAAGTGAAAAGTTAAATACGTCCAAGATACTATTTCCGATGCCCGATTTTGTTGCATAAAAATGGATATTTATTGAGAGAGGGACCAATCCTGTTAGTTTGGAACTAGGGGCGTTATAGTCTGCTTGAGCGTTTCCGACTACGTATCCTGACTTTGCCGCCTTCATGCCAACTCCTGGGACTGTTGAGCTGGTAATTGGGTCGCCTTTTTTGATTGGGCCATTCTCAGTTGATACGATAACATAGACCTCACCGGTTGAAAGTACAGGATACTTTGTTTTAGAACCGTTACCTCCAAAACTGACTGCAGGATTAAGTGTGACAACGCCAAACATAAGTGGGTCGTAAGGACGGTCAGAAAGTGCAAAACCTTTGTTTGTTGAGGAGACTATGGCACCATTATTTATAATCTTTCCGGCTATGGGTATAAAGGTAGCCACGCCAAAGGACACATCTTGAGCATATGACGAGATAAAAGGCACTAAAAAAATAGCGATACTAAAGAGTATCCTCAAGAAAGCTTTCATACTATAAATTTACATATATCGTATAGGAAAGTCAACGAATGAACCATTTGTACAATGTTTAGGGCTCTGCAGCGGTTCAATCATCTCATCTAAAATCAGAGTTACCAGATGAGGACTTTGTTTTTATTAAGTAGTTGAGTTAGCTAATGTCATTTTTTTAGTTAAATTTACTCGGTTCTAAAAAGAGGAAGATTTTAATAGTTTTTTCTTCTTTTAAAATGATTATTTTTTGATTTTGAGAAGGAAAAGTAGAGATAAAAAAAGATGCTATTTTTTTTTCGCGAATCATGACCTTTGAGGCTCTAGAATAACCTAAAAAAAAACTAATTTTCCATAAAATCACTCTTACCCATAACACTACACATACATGGAGAACTATTGATAACGGAGTATTTTAGACTACTAGGACAGTATTTATTAATGCTAAATAATTTTGATCAATACTATGATTTTAGACGATTTTTTTTGATTTTGGCTGGCTTGACAAGTATATTTGCTTCCCTTAATCTGTTTAATATAAGTATATATATGAAAAAGATGGTCTTTTCTAAATTGAGGTCGTTGATTTTTTTTAGCGTTATCTCCACGATTGTGGTAGTCTTTTTTTGGGTGGGTTCTCTCACACTTCTTTCACCTCTTTCCAAAACACTCTCCCCAGGAACATCAGGCCTCATTTTTGGAGTAGTTAATTTTCCAAAAAATACTACCGATTTTATATTTTCTCCCTCAAATCATGACAAATCTTCACTAGGGAATAATTTAACTCAACGAAATCAAGATGTTCTTGCAGCAACAGACTCCGTCTTCACTAGCCCTTCGGTGATCAACTTCAACGTTGATGCTATTTTTAACAAGGGGGTCTTAGTGAACGGATCTCTTAAAGTTGTCGGTGATCTAACGGCGCCTAATGTTATTTATAGTGTTACCGGCGTTGCAGGGATTGGTATAACCGCTGGTCAAAAACCAGTCATAACAAATACAGGAGTTTTATCCGTTGGCGGGAAAAATGGTGCTGTTGCTTTGGAACCAGGAAACGGTATAACTATCGAAGGTCTAAAAATTACAAGTACTGCCTTAACATCTCTGTCAGCTGGAAATGGAATCTCAGTTTCCGGAAATGCCATTACAAACAGCGGTGTAACTTCTCTCGCAGGTACTAGTAACCAAGTAATTGTCTCTGCTTCAACTGGTGGTGTGACTTTAACTCTTCCTCAAAGTATCGGAACTGCTTCATCTCCTAGTTTCTCAACTTTGACATTAACTGGTGCTGAGACACTGACATTAGGAACTGGCTCTTCAACGAATGGCTCAATAATCTTAAAAAATAGTACTAACGGCAACTCAACGACGATCCAACCTGGAGCAGCATCTAATAACATTGCCTTTACACTTCCAACCGATGCTGGAACTCTCAACTATGTGCTGACTACAGATGGGACAGGTGTCTTAGCATGGCAGTCTGTTTCTGGAGTCGGAAGTCTTACCGGGACAGGGACTATTGGAAGGATTGCAAAGTTTAACAGCAGTAACTCAATTACAGATTCTTTACTTTCTGAAAGTGGGACAATAGTTACGGTCGGAGGAAATTTATCGGCTTCAGGAACAACGGGTTTGACGTTATCTGGAAATGGTGCAAACTTTTCTTTTTCTGGAACTGGAACACACACAATTTCTGCCTCTCCTGGAACTTTATCACTAGGAGCGGTCACTCTCGTAGGTACGGTTAGTGGTGCAAATCAAAATCTTTCGGGAGTAGGCAATATATCCGCGAACTCCACTTCAAACAATATTTCTGGCTTTGGAACGATTAACGGGGCCGATATTTCTGGAGGAACTCTAACTGGTGGAATATTATCCGGAGGTTTTTATAAAGCAGATGGCGTTTCTGTGGTAGGCAGTTTTTTACTCACACTAGGAAGTAGCAGTGACTATTTTCATATAAATAATGGGGCTAGCAATGTTTTTGATGTCAAAGGTGATGGCTCGATTGTTGCTTCAAATACAATTGCTGGGCTAACCGGTATAAATTCCTCTGGGACAATTACATTTTCTGGTTTAACCGCTAATCAATTTGTTAAAACTACAACCGGTGGTCAGCTGACGACTTCACAATATATTGATCTTACTTCGGAAGTCACAGGGACTCTTCCGATTAACAAAGGTGGTACAAATGGGACTGCAACTCCTACTCTAGGCGGAGTCGCTTATGGCGATGGCTCTGCCTATGTCTTTACTTCTGCTGGAACTAGTAGTTATGTGCTCACTTCAAATGGTGCGGCTGCTCCAACATGGACAGATATATCATCAGGCGGATCAGTCGGACCATGGACTTTAAGTGGAACTAGTCTCTACCCTGACTCAACTACTTATGATGTTGGTATCGGATTAACAAACCCTGGTACTAAACTTGATGTGGCAGGAGTAGGAAGATTCTCCACAGGCCTTACCTTAACTTCAGGAGCACTTAATCTTACTTCAACTTCTGGGGCAATTAGTGCTACAGGTCTAGGAGCATCAACCATCTCTAC
>JBBRMU010000039.1:0-6186 GCA_038230655.1 Patescibacteria group bacterium
CCTTTAGAAATGATTGAACTACTACGTAAAAATAATGCTGAGTTACTTAGCGTGAAAATGGCATATGCCGGGAGACTCGATCCTATGGCGGAAGGGCTGTTATTAATTTTGTTGGAGAAAGAGTGTAAAAAGCGTAAAGAATATGAAAACTTGATAAAAGTGTACGAGTTTGAAGTACTGTTCGGTTTATCTACAGATTCCTACGATCTGATGGGAATGTTAATTGACATAACTCACGCGATTAATAAAAAGATGATAAGAGAACAATTGAGGATTCTAACAGAGCATTTTATTGGTGACCATAATCAACTCTATCCCCCCTTTTCTTCGGCAAGGGTAAATGGGAGAGCACTATTTTACTGGGCACGAGAAAAGAGACTTTCAGAGATTGTGATACCCTCAAAAAAAATACATATTGATAATTTAAAAATAATTTCTACTGGGTCTTTATCAACAATGGAGATACTAAAGATACAGTCAAAACGCGTTAGGATAGTAAAGGGAAAATTTCGCCAAGCGGAAATACTTTCAGACTGGCAAGAGAGATTAGAAGGTAAAAGGATTAGTTTTCCGACTTTTAAATTTCAGATTACCTGTTCCTCAGGAACATATGTCAGATCAATTGCCGATGAAATGGGAAAAAAAATCGCCATCCCCTCCTTAGCATTAAGTATCAAACGACTAAAAGTAGGAGAATTTCATTCAAAGCATGCACAATCATTATTGTGAAGATAATTTACAACTTTATTTTCGCTTGTTGTTAAGTCTGATCCCAGTTGATCAATATTCTTAAACTGAGTAAGTTTAGTGTGAAAAGGATATTTATCAAGTAAACCGCTGCGCCACTTCTCTTGCAGTTCTCTTACAGCTTTATTGCTTTATCATGATTAAGATTCTTTAATATTAAATATGATCAGGATAGTTGATAACTCAACTCAAAAAATTATCCTTTTACCTTCAAGCAAAATAATTAAAAATTTGATCAATAGAAAGGAGGTGTGAAAATGATAAAGCAAGCAATTTTTGCAGGTCTTCTAACGGTAGCATTAGGGACAGCAAGTGGAACACTTGCGCAAACAATGAACTATGGGACTACAAATTCAGGGTCAACCACAACGATGAGTCCAAGTCCAGCTACTATGCAAAATCAGAACTCAACAAAGAGTAACATAAATACTGATGGTTCTGGTTTACAAAATGGACAGGGAGCAGGATCAGGAACAAGTATGCCAAACGGTGCACCTAATACGGGGGAAGGTGGATCTCAGTAAGTAGTTCTTATGCATATGAATAAGTAGTCCCACTTAGTTGGGGCTACTGCTCATATGAAAAATTTTATTACACCTTTAATCTTGACGGTAGGTATTTTCTGCGGTAGTTTAACTACCTTATATGTAAATCCGCATATTTCTTCATTCAAAGTTGTTAACAATCAAAAAGTAGAGATTACTCAAAAAAAAGAAGTCCCTCTAACACTCTCCATAGCTAGTTTGGGAATTAAAACGCCTATTGAGTCAGTAGGTCAGGACTCGCAAGGGAGGATGGCAGTACCGCAGGATGAAAATAATGTCGGTTGGTATATGTTAGGGCCTGAACTCGGACAGAAAGGCAGTGCTGTAATTGCTGGACATTATGACTCGCATACCGGACCGGCTATTTTTTATAACCTTTCAGACCTCAAAGAAGGAGATGAAGTGAGTGTTACTACAAATAAAGGGAAAACCTATACATTTGTTGTGGTTACGAAAGAGATCTATCCTGATATCAGCTTTCCTATAAAAGAAGTGTTTGGCAAAGATGATATACCGCGTTTAAACCTCATCACATGTAATGGGATATTTGACCGCACAGCAAAAAATTATAGCGACCGAATTGTCGTATATACAGAACTTAAAAAGTAGTTCAAAAATGAGGAGCAATCGTGGTGGTAACATGTAACCAAGTCTAGTTTAGATACCGTCATTACCTTCAACTTTTTCAGGTAGAGTTTAGGATTGGCGCAGGCACATTTTCATTTTATTAGAATGAGTTGCTTTAACAGAAAGAACTGGCTTCATTTTTATATTACCAGCATCTAAAGGTGTAAACATATTGATGACTGATCCTATGGAGTTATTTGAGCAGCGCTAACATAATCTATGTGTCGATTTAAAAGTGAGACATTTCTTATATTAGGTTTATAGAAGATATAGAACACGTCACCTAAAAAGGGTATTAGTCCAAAGATAAAAGTAATAACAACATTACTTATCATTTGAGCAAGTAAATTTGCTGGAGCTTTAACCTTAAAAGCTAGCGCAATGATGTAAAGAGATAGTAAAGTCGCAACCGCGTCTCCTAAACCAGGAACAATCTCAAACAGAGCATTTATACCGAATTTAATACCGAAAATTTCGAATTTATTATCAAGTAGTCCAGCTATAAACCGAGCAGCTTTTATTTCTTTTTCCATGAGATAATCTTAATTATTATTAATAATAATACAGTAAAATTTAAGGAAAGAAATGGTAACAGATTCGTTAAAGTCTATAAGAGTAGGAAAAAAAAACTGCTTCCTTAAGTTTAGCTGTTGAATTAGATAGAAATATAAGCTGTGAATTCTGTACTGCAGTATGCGATGTAAGAGAGCCAGTTTTTAGAAAAGAAGATTCTTTATACTTATAGATATAAATTGAGTTATTCTCAGTAAGCAGGTAGAGTTGATCTCCTCTTTGTAAGTTTTTTAGTCTGGCAATGAAATCTACGCTACTATGAGTGTTTAAAGCTGTCTTATCCTGATACTCCACATCAAATGACCCGTCAATAACGAGTCCTTTCGGAGTGTTTGAACTCAAATTTGGTAAATGGCTTTTCTTATGATTGAATGACACATCAATACCAAGGTTGGGAATAATAAGACGGATAGCGCGGCTAGACTTAGATGCAACCTTTGCCTGAGTGTTGCTGATTTTTTTGATAATAATGTGTTTTTTCCCGATTACAAAAGCGTATAGCACTATAAAAAATATAGATAGTATTACGGTGTAAAAGAGATACAGTATTAAAGAATTTTTAGTTTTTATTTGTTTGGAAAAGAGAGCTTTCATAGTAGGGTTTAAACTTATCCAATAGTCTAAACCTATTATACCAAATTTCTGAGATTTCATACAAAAATACTCCCTTGTTTTGGGGGCAAGTATTCTGAATAGTACTCGCCATTTTTATGCGAAAGTAGATTGAAAACAAGTAAGGAGGGGTTAAACTCAGTTTAAAGAGACTTCACCTTTTCTAGGTTCTATACCCGAGAGTGGAAGACTGAACCAAAAAACAGTACCTTTATTCTCGATACTTTTAAACCAGATTTTACCTTCGAGTAGCTCTACGAGAGACTTCACGAGATACAGTCCCAACCCTGTACCATCAGTTTCTTTTTTCATGACATTCTCAGCTCTAAAAAACTTTTGATAGATCTTATCTTGTTGGGCGGGAGGAATACCGTAACCTTGGTCCACTACTTCAGATATTATACCATCGTCTTTTATTGATAAATTAAGAGTGACTACTGAGTTTTCAGGTGAGTACTTCACAGCATTAGAGAGAAGGTTAAGGTAAATATTTCTCAAAAGTTTCGGGTCAGTGGATATAAGGGGTATGTTTTTCTCAAAATTGGAGGTTAAAGTAATGTTTTTTTCTTTGAGGATAAAGATAAGATCTTTTTTAACTTCTTCAATTAGTTCAGGTAAGTTGGTCGGTATCGGACAGACATTGATTCTTCCTGATTCAATTCTAGAAATATTTAGTAAAGAGTTGACTAAATCGATCATTTTTTCATTCGAGTTATGTATGCTGCTCAAATACTCTTTTTGTTGAGAGTCTAAACTGCTCCCTAATACAGCTTCAGTAAACCACTTAATTGCAGTTAGAGGAGCACGTAGCTGATGAGACGCGAGTGATATAAACTCTGACTTCATTCTGTCAATTTCTTTCTCCTTTGTGATATCTCTTAATACAGAGATGGCTCCGATGATTTCTTCATTCATTATAACCGCCGAAGTTGTGACTGCGGATGGGAACGTTGCACCATCCTTTTTTGAGAAATAATACACTTTTGAAAGTTTTTCACCTGTTGTAAGAACTGTATCGACGATACTCTCAGACTGCTTGAGAATTATTCCAGATTCGTCTGTAAGTATGATCTGGTCACTGAGACGTTTTCCGATTAGCTCATGACTAGAAAATCCTAACATCTGTTCTATTGCCCTATTAATAATTATTACGACACCATTTTTATCAGTAACAATGAGTCCTTCACCTATACTCTCAAGCATGACTTCATCACGAATCTTTTCACTTTCGATGCGGCTTTTTGTTTCCTTGAGGTCCTCCATTACTTTTATCAGAGTACTTTCAGACTTTTGAAGAGAGCTGTTTTTATTTTCTAGTTCAACTGCTTCCTCTTTTATTTTTAGCTCTCCTTCTTTTATTTTGGTATTCGATAGTTGTAGAGCCTCGACCATAGTATTGATTTCATGTGCGAGTCTGGATAGTTCATCATTTCCGTAAAGAGTTATTAATTGTTTCTCTTCAAGCTTAGTGCTGATTTTTTTAACTCCTTCACTGACAATATATAGTCTCGAGATGATGAGTTTGTCTAGAAGAAAGAGGATAACTGTGCAGAAGATAAGTGTAAGAATACTGAAAATGACAAAAAATGAGTAGATGCTACTTTGTCCTTGCTGAAATATATCCCGAGACTGTTCAAGCATCACAAAAAAAACAGGTCTTTTATTTATATCATAAAATAGAGTATATCCAGCAATGATATTGTTGTTTACTGGGACGATAAGAGAGTTTTTTGAGATTAATTTGTCCTCAATTATTTTAGTTGATTGAGAAATTGGGTCTCTATTGACGTCAATAAAAGATAGAGAGAGATGAGTAACATCTGAAAGATTTTTCTCGATATCAGCGTTAATTAACCTTCCAAATAAAAGAGTTCCTAGAATTGGGCCTTTACCTTTACTAGTTACAATCGGTCTTGTGGCGACCAGCAAATCATCACCTCTTAGGTTGATAACCCCTTTCACTACACTATTAGTATCGGGATGATCGAAAAGAATACTGCCTTTTTGTAAACTATTCTTGAGCTCTACAGGAAGAGGTTCTTCCTGCTTTGTTTCGAAATTAAAGAACTTACTATAGACGATATGCCCTCTATTATCAACAAATACAATAGTATTAATTTTTAAAGCTGAAAATGTTTCATCTGTGAGGTTCGACTTAATAAAGCTGTTACTCTGATCTTGCATGAATTTATAGCTGTCATCCCACTGCGACCAGTCATACAGTTTTGTTGCAATCTCATCTGTTTTGGAGTTGAATGCGTCGTTAACTCTTGAAATGTTCCGTTCGACATCCTGCTGTTCGACTTTATTAAAACCGCTCAACACAACATTGAATGAAACAAGCATTAAAACTAGGAGAAGAAGCAGCGAGGTGATAGTAATTGTGACAAGTATTTTTATACGAATGCTCATGATGTGTTAGAGGGCTTGAGTAACTATCTCAGTATATGTGAGTGATCTTATACTTGTCAATTAATTTCAGGTTTTTGAGCTCTATTCCTATCCTGCCATGAGATAAGCCTAATACTTGGAATAAGAAAGGATACGATTGCACCAGTTGTTACAAAAATAAGAGCCATTAACATTGCTTGTTGAGATGAGGTGACAAATGCGTCTTTTACGTCATGACTAATAGCTTCGGTAAGTGGGTTGTCAATTGATTGTTGGATTTTGTGATTATTTTCAATAGAGATATTTTGAATATTTTGGATGACAGAACTTTTCATAGAACTGGGTATCATACCATCATTGTTTATACGATTTGTAATATTCGGATTGATAGTTCCAGCCAAGACAACACCGATAACGGCAATACCAATACTTGTTCCTACCTGTCGGATTGCAGAGTTTGCAGCTGAAGCTTCTCCTGCTAAATAAGGGGGTACTGATGAGAGAATGATATTTGTCAACTGTGAAGAGGTCATCCCAATCCCAACTCCGAAAATAATCAGTGCGGGAGCCAGTGAAAAGTTTGTTGCTGATGTACTAATCGACTGGGTTAATAGATAAATACCGATAGCAAGCATAAACATGCCTCCTGTTACAACCCACTTCGGATTAAATTTTGAGGCCAAAATACCAG
>JBBRMU010000040.1:0-5287 GCA_038230655.1 Patescibacteria group bacterium
TTATTTTAGTTGTTAGTCTTGCTTTTTTACTAAGGTTAGACTTAATATATAAGTATACCCTTTAATCAAGAGTTAAAAGGGGATGAATTCTCAGTTTGTTTTCGATTTAGCAAAATTATCAAGTCATTTAGAATACTATTTGTTTATCTTAAAAGGAGAGGAGGTGCAGTTATGAGACACGAACCACATACAGTTATTTATGCCTTAATATGTTTTGTTTTCATTATTATGAGTGGTGCAATGTTCCGTTTATATAGAGAAGAGTTAAATACGAAGCATATGATATCTGAGGGATTTATGCAGATGAAAGAGGACACACGCTCATATATCAAAGATATTGTACTAGATAAGATTGTGATGAAAGATGGAAAGATGAGCATTCAGCGAAATGGGAGTATAACAAATATGGATAAGGAAATGATTCTTCTAGACGAGACTAAAGTTATGACGAATGGAACTATTCAGAGGAAAAATGGTACAAAGATGACTTTGAAAAACGGAGAGGCCATTGATATGAATGGCCAAATTTTATCCAGATAACTCAACTTAAATCAGTTATAATATGGGGTAACCCATTGCTTAGATTTTGAATGGGATTTTCCCTATGAAAAAAGAACAAATACTCAATACGTTCATGATCTTTATTGTTATCTTGGTAGCTGGTGGATCAGGGATTATGGTCTATAAAAATCTTCTTGATAAAGAGGTTCGAGAAAAGCAAGAAATGATCCAGAAACAGGAAAAAGAGGCAGAGATGAGAAAAGAAGGATTCATTATGCTCGGACAGACTATGTACCAGACCAAAGGAGACACAGTTTTCTTAATGACTAAAAATGTTTCTCTTCCGACCGGAGTTAAGGTATATATTAATGGGCACGTTATCATGCAAGATGGGAGTAACGTATATCTAACTAATAATCAAATGTTGAATCTCAAGGGAGAAGTAGTGAAAAATTCTCGGATTATCAGCATCACTCCTTCCATGGTTACGCCGACAGTGATGATGAAGAAATAAACAGTCGAGACCGGATACATTTAGTGAGCATTATCTAATACTTATGTCTATTCCAAAGCATGTTGCGATAATTCCTGATGGAAATAGACGCTGGGCAAAAAGTAAAAATATTCCTGCGTTAGAGGGACATAAAACTGCCTTTGAAAAAACTTTACCTGCACTCCTAGAAAAAGCTGACCAGCTAGGAGTTGAGTTCTTTACTTTCTGGGCACTATCTACAGAAAATTTCATCAAGCGTAATAAGATGGAGATTGAAGGTCTACTTTCGCTCGGAAAATTTTTTTATTCTCATAAACTGGATGAGTTAAAAAGGAATGGTGTAAAAATAAAGTTTATTGGTGACATAAATATACTCCCTGAGGATACTCAAGCTATAATAAAAAAGACAACCGAGGAAACTAAGAAAAACTCTAACATTACATTTATAATTGCAGTTAATTATGGAGGAAGAGATGAGTTGATGAGAGCTATGCAGAAAGTAGTCAACATGAATTATCTATCAAAAAGTGTAAATAAGGAGAATTTCGGCCAGTTTTTAGATACAAATGGTGTTCCAGACCCCGACTTGATCATAAGAACTGGTGGAGAGATGCGACTCTCGGGATTTATGCCGTGGCAAACTATATATAGTGAACTGTATTTTACAGATATTTTATTCCCTGATTTCAATCAAGAAGAGCTGGAAAAGGCTGTTACTGAATTCTCAAACCGTCAAAGGAGGTTTGGAAAATGAAACAACTAGCGGTAATTGGGGCAGGAGCATGGGGGACGACTTTGGCATCTATTTTCAGAGATAAATTTACAAAGTGCACCATATGGACTTTTCTTGCTGAAGAAGAAAAAATGATCAATGAGCTCAAAGAAAATAAATTATATCTACCTGGAATGCCCTTAGACATCCGAGCTACTACGTCTTTACCGGATGCAGTTAAAGATGCTGATATCATAATCTCTGCAGTTCCTTCATTTGCGATCCGCAAAACATGGATGCAGCTTTCAAAAATAATTAAATCTGGTAGCGTCTTTATCAATGCTTCAAAAGGAATTGAAAAAGACAAACATCTATTACCATATGAAATATTCCAAGAGTTATTTGAAGATAAAATTCATTATATGGCTCTGTGTGGGCCGAGTTTTGCAGTAGATGTAGCCAAAGGCAGCCCTACGGCGGTTAATCTTGCAGGAAATGACAGAGACTTTACTCAAAAAGTTATTTCGAAGTTAAATACGGACACTTTTTTTATGAGATATTCAGATGACATTATCGGAACAGAGTTAGGAGCCGTTTTAAAAAACGTCATTGCGATAGCAAGTGGTATGGTTATAGGAATGGGATATGGACAGAATACCCAGGCCATTGTTGTAGTCGAGGGAATAAAAGAAATGATGATTTTAGGAGAATTAATGGGTGGAAAGAGCGAGACCTTTTTAGGGTTAGCGGGTTTAGGAGATCTTCTCTTAACAGCAATGAATGCAGAAAGTCGTAATATGACATTTGGATATGAACTTGGAAAAGGAATGCAGATAAATGATGCGCTAAAAGATGTAAAAGGAGTTGCTGAGGGATACTACACAACGTTTTCTCTAGATTTTTTGCTTCAAAAACATAAACTAAAGCTACCTTTATTTAGCACAATGGTGGATACTCTTGTTAACAAACATAGTTTTAAAGACACATTTTCACAGTTACTCACAGAACTATTTTAATATGCACTTACAGAGAATAGAGTCCATCCAACAAATCCTAATAAAAGAAAAAGTTAAAGGAATTTTAATATCTAATTTATATAATATCCTTTACTTAACTGGCTTTAAAACCCTTTCACCTGATGAACGGGAGGTATTTTTGTTGATTACTTCTCAAAATGTATATCTGTTTACGGATGGAAGATATGTTGATTCTAATTTAGAAAAAAGAGCAGCTTCTCTTAATGCTAGATTTAAATTAATTGAGTATGGAAAAAATCTTTATTATCATCTCAATGAAATAATAAAGGTAGAAAGTATAGACGCCTGTGGATTTGAAAGAGAAGATCTTAAATATGCTGAGTTTGAGGCGCTGAAACAGTTGGAAGTAAAAATCCTTCCATTAAATAATGTTGTGATGAATTTAAGGGAGATTAAAAATGAGGGAGAGGTTGAAGCAGTAAAAAAAGCATGCATTGCAACAGATGACTGTCTATCTGAAATGGTAAAAATAATAAAAGTAGGAATGTCAGAAAAGGAACTAGCCTGGAAGATTGAGTCTTGGATTCATTCTAGCGGATATGAGTGTGCTTTTGATCCGATCGTAGCAGCTGATTTAAACTCTGCTATCCCTCATTATGATACAAAAAGTGGTACTGGAATTATTAAAGATTCCTCGGTGGTTTTGGTTGATTTTGGTACACGATATAAAAATTATAACTCTGATATAACGCGCATGATTTTTGTAGGTGAGCAGGATCAAGAAGTAGTAAATAGATATAATTATTTGCTTGCAGCTCAAGAAAAAAGTATCAAGGCTATAAAAAAAGGAAAAAGCTTACAAGATATAGATACTTTATGCAGAGAGGAATTATTAAAGAATGAACAACCAGATTTCCAGCACTCTACAGGTCACGGAGTTGGTCTTGAAGTTCATGAGTTCCCGAAAGTCTCAAAAACATCCATTTCACAAGTAGCTCCACATCAAGTGTTAACTATAGAACCTGGTATTTATCTTAGAGAGAGATATGGTATGAGAATTGAAGATACAGTTTTGATTGATGAAAACTACTCTCCTGAACTACTTACTCAGTTTCCTAAACAGTTTTTGAAAATATAAATGAATACCATCTTGCAAAGAAATAAAAATGTATCTATACTTAGGTAATAAACGGCTGTTCAGCCTTAATTAACCTATGGATCCACAGAGTCAGAACAAATTTTCTCCTAAAATACTTATGGTAGTTGGCGTAGTCCTGCTAGTCTTAATTCTTGGTTTTTCTGTTTTAACTCTAAGCAAAAAAGACTCTTCCTCAACAGTAGAAAAAATAGCCCAGTTAACACCACTCCCAACTATCGCTTTTACCCCTCCTCCTAACTTTATCTATAGTAGTGTTGATAGTCTCAATTTTTTACCGACACATATCAATGACTATACAATTGATCAAGGAAAAATTAGTCAAACATCTCAACAAGCTTACCCGGGGTTAGTGGATAAGAATATGCGAGATCAGATAAATAATGATGTAGTTACATGGCTTGCTTTGAACCAATACTATGAAACAGCTGACCCTTCAAAAGTATCTACATTTTCAGCAACAAAAAAGATTACTGATATTAAGATGATAAAAAATGAGGTGAATAAAATGAAAGCTGATTACAATCAGAATGTGATTACTATGGATGGGTGGTATCTTAAATTACGCTTTTTAGGAACGCTTGATACAAATCTGCAGAGTCTTCATAAAAAGGAGTCGGAACTACAACCTTTTGCAAGTCAGCTAATGTCAGATTATCGGAATCAAGCTATTAAAGACTCTTCAACAATACTAGATAAATTTAATAATAATAATACAGTGCTGCTTCTCAATAATAGAGAAGCCTCGAAGAGTTTTAGTCATTACCAGCTTTATCCACCATTAATGGGCGATGAAAATTACTATACAATGATGCAGTCACTTCCAGTTGGTCAAGTATCTGATATTATTACATTAAAGTCTAAAATTAACGGGGATACTTTCGCAAAAGACTATGCTTATGTAGTTTTTTATATAAAAAATAAAACCGGTACAAATTTACCTCTTGATGCGGTGGTGAACTCATATTTAGAGAAGGCAAAAATACAGTAATATGGAAGATCAGCAACCAGGACCAAATAAAAAAATAACGATAGTTGTAGGAGTTATAGTCCTACTTATTTTTATTGTTCTGACAGCAATATTAGTTCTAAGTTCCAAGAAACCTGGAGTAGATGGTGGGACTGGCACAATCTCAATCGTTCCAACGGTTACAGGAGGGAATGGAGGGACTCCTTCGAGTATAAACATATCTCAAGGAGTTCAAAAAATACCTAAAGTAGTTTCTTCGAATAATGCCTCTTTGCTTATTATTAATTGGTTAGATAAACAAAAGTCTCCTGATGGGCGATACTATTTTTCTTCTTTTAACACGAAGTCAAATAGTCCAAATGTAGATAATCGGCTAGGAAGCGCTATCGTATGGGCCAGGTATAAAGAACTGAAAAAGAACAAAACCACAGATCAAATCAATAAAATTAATACTGACCTAGACGTCTATTTAAATAAA
>JBBRMU010000041.1:0-5080 GCA_038230655.1 Patescibacteria group bacterium
CGTCGTGGAGCTCGCCGCCGAGCAGGGCTACGAGGCGCTGCCGACGACCGACGTCGAGGCGCTCGGCCACTGGTTCCGGGACAGCGCCGACGCGGGCTCGCTGCCGCGCTACCTCGAGACGTTCCAGCACACGGTCGGGGTCATGCAGATGGATTTGTTCTATCAAATAAAATGCCGCTTTCAACCTGAAAACTTATCGTCTTCATTCTTCCATCAAAACTTTCTGGATTGCCAGTAATATCTTGGATAGGAACAACATCAATACCTTCATCAGTTAAGGCCTTTGCAGTTCCCCCTGTAGAGATTATCCCGAATCCTAACGAGTCAAGAGATTTTGCAAAATCCGCTATACCTGATTTATCAGAAACACTTAGGAGAGCATATTTGTCGAAGTGTTCATTTTCCGGCGCTAAAATTTTATCCGGTTGAGGAGAGATTGATAATTCTTCACGAAGCCCCTCATGATTTGCCATACCCCTAATTATACACATTTTATTTTATTTTATTTTTCTAATTCACCAGATTCTTGATTAAAGTAATCACAAACAGAGTTGAGTTTTAAAAAAACTACATATTTTCTGCATTAAAACCTTTCGAATTTTGCTCTTCTTGATACGCGGCTAAATTTATGATACAATGCGGGCATGAATTTCTACGCACGTGAAACTTTAAAAAATGCAGGAGTAGTAATCATGAATGCTATCATCCTAGTTATAGTGATAATGTACGGGTTTCCTTTAAGCATTACTCTGTCCGCATATTTAGCTGCACTCCTTTTAACAGGGATCTGCTTCTTGTGCATTGTTACCTGTTATCAAGCAATACGGTTTTTTATTTCATTATTTAAGATTGGACTTATAAAGAGACCTTCACTCTTTATATACTATAAAGAGTAAATATCTGTGAGAACTAATCACGTTCGTTTTTTTCTACATACTAATTTCTCTTAAATTGGAATAGAAACTCCATAACATCACCCTGTATTTCTCATTAAATGATAGAAGATTTATGCAAACCATAAGCTGTAGTTGACAATATAGTAAAATAGCATTGACATAAAGGTTTTTATTTCCTAAAGTTAAGATACTTATAAATATCATTTGCTGTACCTTTTATGAACAAAGACTATCCCCTATTTGACAAGATAAAAACCTTTATTCTATCCGTAATCATATTTTTATTTCCCTTGTTTTTTCTTCCTACGACACAAGACTTCTTTGGATTTAATAAACTTTATCTACTAGCTGCAGGCGCTCTCTCTCTTATACTTGTTAGCTCTATTGAAGTTTTTGTAACAAAAAAAATTATCTGGCAACAGAATAAAATAGACAAAGTAATTATTTTGTTTTGTCTAGCTGTTGGTCTCTCCACATTCCTTGCTTCACCAAATAAATATCAGGCAGTTTTAAGCGTTAACTTTGGCTTAGTTATGATTCTAGCATTAGCCGTAATTTCTTTTTACCTTGTGAGAGTTACTCAGCCTGTTAAAGTTGCTCTTAGAAAGATATTTCTTTTTTCAACAGCTATAGCAGGGTTGTTCGAGATTTTCTTTTATTTCCAACCATTTAAAACAGTTGACTTGCCAACGGGACTGGCATTTCTAAAAGTACCTTACTTTAATACAGTCGGAACACTTATTGACCTCAGTATGTTACTTGGGTTTGCATTAACGATCGTATTAGCTCAATTGGTTTCTCACAACAATGATACTTCTCAAGATTCAACCGAGAATCCAGCTGTTTCATATATTGTAATGACTGTCGTGAGTATTGCACTTGTTCTTTCACTCTATGGTGTCATTAAACCATTAGCCGATAAAACTGCAACTCTCCCCTATCCGCCAATGAGACTCAGCTGGGCAGCCGCAATCGACACGTTAAAGAATCCTTTAAATGCAGTATTTGGTATAGGATCAGATAATTTTTCAGCAATTTTTACTCATGAGAAAGATGTTCAGTATAATCAGTCAAATCAGTGGCAGATAACTTCCTTCAACGTTTCACGATCGACGGTCCTACACATCTTAACAGAAGGTGGACTACTTTCATTAGTAGCTTTAGTAATTATGATCTTGATTTCATTCAAACAAATTTCTGAAGAAAAATCACGCAGTATGAGATTTACTTTAGCATTACCTTTGATATATACCATAACTTTAATGTTACTTTTCCCTCCATCAATCTATATTTTTTTCATATTTTTTCTAGCCACAGCACTGACATCTCATCACTATGCGATAAGAAACTCTAAAGAAATGACACTACTCGATGCCACCACGATTGCACCAATTTACATCGGCCTGGCATTAATCGGAGCCGTAATTGTTATTGCTTCCTCCTTCCTTCTAGGGAAAGCTTACCTGGCTGAGTACTATTTTAGAAATGCGATAGTTGCTGATAGTAAAGGTGATCTACAAAGAGTGTACGACTATCATGTTAAAGCAATAGTCCAGAATCCTTATATAGAGAAGTATAGAATTAGTTTTTCACAAGTAAACTTATTTATTGCAAATAGTATTGCTTCAAAAGCTCAGAAACAGAGTGGAACTTCTGGAGACAATAAATCTCAAGCTAAACTAAGTGACAAGGATAAAAGTGATATTACTGAAAGGATCCAACTAGCAATCGCAGAAAGCAAAGATGCTGTAACTCTTAATCCTCAAAAGGCAGTTAATGTTGAAAATCTGGCAGCACTTTATAGGAATCTTCTATCTGTTGCTCAAGGCTCTGACGCTTGGACAGTCGCCGCTTATCAGAGAGCGATAGCTATGGATCCAAACAACCCGAGCTATAGACTTAATTTAGGAGGAGTTTACTATACTCTTGGTGACTACACGAATGCTCAAAACCTATTCGCCCAAGCAGCAACTTTAAAACCAGACTGGCCAAATGCATACTATAACCTGGCATGGGCTTCATACCAGAAGAAAGATATTAAAACAGCTGTCGATTCAATGCAAAATGTTCTGACACTCCTAGGAGCAAGTAAGGACTCTGCTGACTACAAAAAAGCTGCTACAGAGTTGGCAGAGTTTAAAAATAAGCTATCTAAAGAAGAAGAACAGGCTAAAAAACCAATACCAACTGCAACTCCTGTGGCTTCAGCAGAAGCGAAAATACAGAGGCCAAAACAGCTTAGCTTACCGACACCTGACATTGCTACTGTGGAGCCAAAAATAAGACTTCCAAAAACAGCCTCACCTTCTGCAAGATAAAAGTTGAGAATAAGGTTACGATTTAGGGAGAGTTGGTGATAAAGTAGGTTGATCCTTCTCATTTAATCCAACAAAAACATAGACAGTATTCTGAAATGCTTTTAAGATAGCACTCCCTATTTCAATTTCTTTTTTAACACCATTAATATCATTAATTTTAACGCTTCCTTTAATGATACTTACAAAATTAGTGTGCAAAGAAAGGATATCGAATGGTCCTTTCTCGTTTAATCCTGATACACTTTTTACAACTCCTTTAAATAAAGTGGTATCCGGTGAGATTACCTGCAACATAAATCCTTTTTTTTCATCCATTGAGTCCGCCATATTAATGTTGAATATCCGAAAGTGAACCAATATTCATGAATGTTTCTGCAGGGTAGTCATCATAGCCACCTTTAAGTATAGCTGTCACATCTATTACAGTGGTCTCTAGTGGCACGTACTGGCCTTTTTGACCTGTCTGTGACTCTACGACAGATAAACTTTGTGTCATATAGTTTTTGAGAATCCGTGCACGTTTATATATCACCTGATCTTCCGGAGATAGCTCAGACTCTCCAACAAGTGAGACAATCCGCTCCACAGTTGATGCTCTTTTTAGAACTGACTGAGCTTGGAGATATGTTTCATAGTGAGAAGTACCTACAACCTCAATATTCAGTGCTGAAGAGGTTGAAGCAAGAAGATCCACAGCTGGGAATCTCCCCTCCTGATAGATTGATCTTGATAGAACAACTGTAGAGTCTAGATAAGGAAAGATTGACTGAACAGCATTATCGGTAAGGTCATCAGACGGTATATATATTGCCTCTATCGCCGTTAGAGAAGCATCCTTTTGTGAGATAAGACGCTCCTGTAGGCTTGCCATTTCTGAAGAAAGAGTGGCTTGATAACCTCCTTCAGAAGGAATAACATTCATTAATGTCGCAAGTTCATATCCGGCTTGAACGAATCTGAACATGTTATCTAAGAAGAACAAAACATTTTTTTTCTTAACATCACGAAAGTACTCAGCAATTGTAATACCGGCAAATGCAGTTCTAAAACGTACGGCAGGGTTGTCTCCCATCGTACCATAGATTAAACTAACTGCCGGTAATACTCCGCTTTGCTTTAAAGTTTCATATAACTCCTGACCTTCACGTACACGCTCGCCTACCCCTGTAAAAACAGAGAGTGTATCGTTCTTTTGAATATTAACAACATTATGGATGATCTCAGTTAAAAGTATTGTTTTGCCAACGCCAGCTCCTCCAAATAATCCTACTCTTCCACCTTTAAATATTGGAGCAAAAAAGTCAATGCTTTTAATACCAGTCTGGAGAACTTTACTTGGGACTACGAGTTCTTCAAGCGTAATATTTGAGTCAAAGATAGAGCGTAGTTCAGTTTTTGCTAAAGAACCTTGCCCATCCTGTGTTTCACCAAATAAGTTCTGAACTCTTCCAAGAACGCTTTCTCCAACAGGTATCATAAGCGGTTTTCCTGTATTGATAACCACACTCCCCCGATGAAGTTTATAAGAAGTTGACAGTAAAAAACAAAAGAAAGTCAAGTCATTAGAAGAAGAATAAACCTCCATTTGTACTGAACTGTCCTCTTCTAAGATTAAAAGATCATGGATTGCGGGAGGGTTATCATAAAATTTTACCTCGGTTATGTTCCCTTTAATGCTGATGATCCTACCGTTTTTATTCATAAGTGTAAACTCTCAAATCATAATTAAACCACGTGCTTTATTTAAACCACATATTCCTGCCTGCAATTCTCTCGAGCGATTTCTTATCTTCCTCAAGTTTCTTTGCCTTTCTTTGTTCACTATAAAGAATCTGCGACTGGGTTTCAATGTGTGTTAAGGCGCTC
>JBBRMU010000042.1:0-4842 GCA_038230655.1 Patescibacteria group bacterium
AGAGACTGTTCCAACATACAGTTGACTCAATTAAACAACTCTTGAATATCCCCGAAAATTACACAGTGTTGTTTCTTTCTTCAGCGACTGAGTGTTGGGAGCGGATTCTGGAAAATTGTGTTGTAAAAGATACTTTTCATGTAGTAAGTGGCGCCTTCTCAACTAAGTTCTATGAAGCATCAGTCAACATGAAAAAGAAAGCCCAAAAATATGAGTTTCATGGTCAAAACTTTAAACCGTCATCTATTTCTCAAGACTGTGAGCTGATTACGATGACGCACAACGAAACAAACAACGGCATTATGATTCCTATGGATGAACTGTATCGACTTAAATTGGGGCTTCCTAGAGCCCTAATTGCTCTTGATATGGTCTCGTCAACACCTTATGTTGAGATCGACTTTAAATATATCGACTGTACATTTTTTTCAGTGCAAAAAGGCTTCGGGCTACCGGCTGGTCTGGCCGTTTTGATCCTCAGTCCGGCAGCCCTGCAAAAAGCTAGAGATGTAGAGGGTCTCAACCGCAGTCTTACCGTATACCGTCGGTTCTCCTCAATGAAAACATATGCCGATAAACAGCAGACCTTCGAGACACCAAATGTTTTGTATCTCTATTTGTTTTCTAAAGTAGTAAAGGATATGTTGCAAAAGGGAATTAAAACTATTAGAGAAGAAACCCAACAGAAGGCTCAACTCCTCTATACATTTCTGAAATCATCACCTCGATACTCAGTACCACAACAAAATCCCCGATTTAGATCTCAGACCGTTATAGTCGCCAATGTTAAACATGGTTCGGCTAAAATTCTTACAAAGCTTAAAGATAAAGGATTTATAGTAGGCGGTGGATACGAAAAAATGAAAGATCATCAGATCAGAATCGCCAATTTTCCCGCACACTCTGTTGAAGATGTCGAAGAATTAATTGAGCTCCTTTAATAACTGACCCCATACATTATTTTTACAAAATTTTAAAAAAGTGGTATATAATTGAAGTATGAAAGAAGTGATAGATAACATCAAAAAAAAATCAAAAGGTGAAAAAATCCTTATCGTAATTATGTTGTTTGGAGTTATAACTTTGATGTTAATGAGCCTTTCACCACTTCTCTACCTTCAATAATTTACTATCGCCTTGGTTATGTGAGAGTTTTTTTCTTTCACCCTATAAAAAAAGGGTGGTATAATTGCGATAATGAATGAGAAAGGTGAATTTTACCTACCCAATAGAACTGAATTTCAGTCAGTTATAACTTATAAAGACGCCTCAAAGTCTCCACCCTTAGTTGTCAGACATACTCATAATTTACTGGGGTTATTTTATCAGGGAGTTAATGTAAATCCCCAGCCAGCGCAAGACTATCTTCGTAGTCATAGTCTTGACTATTTTAATTCAGCTATAGAAGGCTCTTCAAGCTTGTATGATAGGTTTGGAGCGTTAAAAGAGGTTGAGTTGGAAGCAAGGGAAGCGGCTCATCATGCTTTAGTAGTATTTTCATTCATGCGGGAGAGGGCAAAATCCCAATTTTTCCCCGTAGGATTCTCTAGTAAGGGAATTCTGAGAGCACCAGCAACACACAGGGAGTATATTCGGAGAATGAGAGAACTACAGGCGGGAATTGCTCAGGTGGCCACAGGAATGGTTCATCCCAGGACTATTCTTGAGACAAATCCCGCGCTTTTTAGAGTGTTTAAATTTTTTGAAGTCGGCAGCGAGCTGGAAATTAAGTTAACTGAAAGTGAGGAGAAACAAAAAAAAATGCAGACCGAACAGTTGAATGAACTACTAGGGGATTCGCAGATTGATCTAGGGTAAAAATCAAGATACTATAGGGCTGTCTCTCCAGAAAAGACGTGAACCTCTGCAGATTACATTTTTTAGCTCTTTTTTACATATCTCATCATAGCCTCAAATCTTGCTATAATAGAGACATGAATCTGTCAGACCCTCTTGAACTGCTTCCACGGACCAAATCTATCACCGTCAATAAGTTCAAGCTTCTTGAATTACATACCTTCGAGGATCTTTTAAACTATATCCCTTCCCGCTATGAAGACTACACTCTAAAATCTACCATCGATAAAGTACAAGAAGGAGAAATAGTAACTATAAAAGGGAGGGTAGTAGAAGCCAAAAATATTTACACTCGGAATCGTCTTAAAATTCAGAAAGCGACAATTGAGGATGAAACGGGAAAGATTGAGATAACCTGGTACAATCAGCCCTATTTGGTTCAGCTCTTAAAACCGGGCGTTCTACTGTCTGTGGCTGGAGAAGTGAAACGTTTCCTTAATACCTATACAATTCAACCGGCTGAATACGAAATACTCAAAACCGACGATCAACCAACCATTCATACTGGCCGAATAGTGCCTATCTACCCTGAAAAAAAAGGTCTTTCGACAAAAACAATCAGAGAAAAAATGCGGTACGCTCTTCAGTCGCTTGAAACGAATGTAGAGAACATCGAGTGGCTACCCTTAGATATCCAGAACTTTAATACCTTGATGGATGAAATTGAGGCGTATAGACAAATCCACTTCCCAGACACCAAGGAACGAGCACAAAAAGCAAGAAACAGGCTCGCTTTTGATGAACTGTTTACCATTCAGCTATCAAATGCGATCATTAAAAAGGAGTGGGAAGATGAGAAAGTGGGTAGTAGTTTACAGATAGAGAAGTATCAAAAAGAGATCGATGTATTCATAAACAATCTTCCCTTTTCTCTGACTAATGCACAAAAAAAAGTTGTCGATGATATTTTTAAAGACTTAACCAAACAAACCCCCATGAATAGATTTATCCAAGGAGATGTCGGCTCAGGAAAAACGGTTGTGGCAGCAATAGCCGCATATATAGCGCATTTGAACGGTTTCCAGACACTATATATGGCGCCAACTGAGATATTAGCCCAGCAGCATTACTCAACGGTTGCTAAACTGTTCAAAAATCAGTTAGTTACTATCGGCTTACAGACTGGTGCCCAAAAATCTATAAAAATTGATAGTAAGACTGATGAGACAGGCTATTTTGATATTGTCATAGGCACTCACGCTTTGCTAAATGAGTCATTGAAACTTGATAAGGTTGGACTGGTAATAATTGATGAGCAACACCGGTTTGGCGTTAAGCAGCGGTCTATGCTAAAGAAGAAAGGATTTAACCCACATCTGCTTACCATGACGGCAACCCCTATTCCCCGGACCGTTGCACTAACGCTTTATGGTGAACTTGACCTTTCTGTCATCGACGAGATGCCAGCAGGACGTCTTCCGATTAAAACGTGGGTCATTCCCCAGATTAAGCGAGATAAAGCTTATACTTGGATTAAAGAGCAGATCAGGCAGCATAAAACTCAGGTTTTTGTTGTCTGCCCACTTATTGAAGAGTCGGAAATCGAGACAATGAAGTCTGTTAAAGCAGTAAAAGTCGAGTATGAGAACTTGAAAGAAAAAATATTTAAAGATTGGCGCGTTGGACTGCTCCACGGAAAGCTGAAACCTATAGAAAAATCAAAAGTGATGAATGCCTTTAAGGATAAGCAGTTTGATATTCTGGTTGCTACGTCGGTGGTAGAGGTTGGAATAGACGTTCCTAACGCAACAATTATGATAATCGAGGGAGCAGAACGGTACGGACTCGCTCAACTTCATCAACTTCGCGGTAGAGTCGGACGGAGCGACAAACAGTCCTATTGTATGTTGTTTACGGCTAGTGAAGAGAGCAATCAGAGGCTCCAATACTTTGCTAAAACAAACAGTGGCATGCAGTTAGCTGAGTTTGATTTGAAATTAAGGGGCTCGGGAGACATTTATGGTGTCCGTCAACATGGATATGCAGACCTTAAAGTAGCCTCCTTTTCCGATTTTGAGCTCATTACTAAGTCTAAAAACTCAGTTAAATACTTTATGAGTAAATACTCTCTTGATCAATTTCCTCAAATCAAAGAAAAAGTCGATACATATGGCCGTTTGGAAATTGGTCGAGACTAATAGTACACTGCTGAAGAGATCCCGAGTTTGCTGAAACTCCTGTACATTTATTGTTTGGAACTTGAGAGAAAGATCTAACGCTTCTTAAGGTTATCCCCTTTCTTCATAGTCACGGGTACTTTTATTATACCATCGTTATAATCTTCTACTTATGACAAAATTGAAACGGTGACTACGTATCAAAATTATTGACAATATATCTAAATTTTGATAATCTTCATACAGATGACAGAAAATAATTCTCAGAATTTTACTCCTATAACGATGCAAGAAACAAGTCCATCCAGACCAAATCCTGTCGTGCCTGATAATCAGGAAAAACTACCATGGTATAAAAAAAATGCATTCAAAGACCCAAAAAACCTAGAAAAAAATGGTACTACCGGGGTAGCCTTAGCGATTATTTCCTTCTTTATCATACCTAGTCTAGCGATTATGGCAATCGTGATGGGAATAATGAGCCTTTTATACACCCTGAAACAACATCCAGCTAAAAAAGGTGTTATTTTAAATGTCGTTTCTATCATTCTTGGAATCTTGAGCATCATTGCTGCAGTTTTGGTCAAAACAATCAAGTATTAATTTTTTTTATATTGCTGTTTTTCCTCATTTTATCATCATATAAAAGAAATGGAACCCGAATTAAGCCTACGTGACATCTTCTTCATTGTGTTACAGTTACCATTTTGCAAGACTTTCTAACATAGGTGATAAGCCAGCAGATGGTATCCACTCCAAGTTCCCAGAGAGACAGAGAGGGTGTCTAAATAGACAGGTGGGATAATTCGAATTGTATCATGAATTGAAGGCTCATGGTGATGAAGGAATGCAAAAGGAGTAGATCTTC
>JBBRMU010000043.1:0-4771 GCA_038230655.1 Patescibacteria group bacterium
GAACTTCAACTCTCTCTGCAATATGTCCCTTCGGGACATTCTGCTCAAATAGTTCCCAGCACAGCACGATTTTTGTTAGTTGTTTCATTTCCATATTGTATCCCTTTCTCCAATGGCGGATATTTAAGGAAAATACAACGATTTATTGACACCATAACGTAATAGAGTTACAATAAATACTATGAATCCCCGAGTAAATGTTCTAAACAACTTCTCTCCACATCATACCTCCTAAAATCTGGAGTCATCTCCTAAAACAACCCTCTTTAACATTTAATTTTTCAACCATGGAATATTTCACATATAGTAAAATTGAAGCCAGTAAAAGTATGGAATGGTCAGGAAGAGCGATATTTTCTTATCCTGCTTCGGAAAACCCAGTATCTGATATTCAGTTTGATGACGGTAGCCGTGCAATCTATTTAGGCAAAGATATTGTCGACTGGGACTTTAAATCTAAAGTGATTAGTCCAGATATTGATGTCAGATATCAAGATAAATACTTTATATATGATCCTAAAAAGTATGATATAACTCTTGTACCTGATGAAGAGGCTGAGGAGTATGCAAAGGACTTCACATCCTGGCAATCGACCCTGGGATTCACAATAATCACGAGAAAACTGAAAGAGCCATGAATCAAAATGGAAGAGTGAGCGGCATATCATTCCCTGAGTCTTCTTCCAAATACCTTTTCCAGTCAACTTTAATCGAGTTTTTGCCCGTTTCATCCAGGTAAAAGACCTCTCTGTTTCGGACGCCAAACTCAAATAACTTCTGTGTCACCATTACATCATCAAGACAGTAATCAGATAGTTCTTTCCACTTGCCTTCTTTGTAGTAGTCAATCGCCATTAACCCATGACCGGATTTTTTCTTTCCTAAAGTCGTTGCAACGAGATCATTTAAAGCCAATCTTCGACCAAGTTTCAACCGAATATCATCAAGAAGGTCAAAGGAAGCAAAATGGGTGATATCACCAGGATAGTATGCTTGAAGCACTGGGAGATCAAAACTATTTATATTGTAGCCAATAATATACGAACAGCTCTCTAAAATAGGAAATAGCGCATTTATCTCGTTTTCTCTAAAAACTTGTCCTTTGCTGTTTCGATAGTCGTAGATTGCGATAACTGAGATTCCTAAATTTTTATGTTCTTTAAACTCACGAAAAGTATGTTTTGTCTCTAAATCAAGAATAACTGGGAATTTTTTCATATATGACATTTAGACTGTCCAAACAATATTTCGAACCTCTAGGGTTCTTAATTTGCCTTTGAAGTTCGTTCTTTAAAAATTTCCATCTCAAATCCTGCAGATGCTTGAGAAACATTTTCCTTTTTGAGATCAATTTCATTCAACTCTTCCTGGTATTTTTCATAAATATCATCTAGAAGTTTGTAAAAAATATCCCGCTGATCAGTGTTCAGAGTGTCAATTTGATTCTGGAAGAACTCATCAATTTTTCCCAAACTCCAGAGAATCTCAATAAAATTAGTGTTTTTAAGGTTCAAAAACGAAATATCACCTAACACAGGCTTAATCTTGAACTTCATCATCCTTACCTCCTGATACATCTGCGTACCCGGTGGTTTATTATCCAGAATAGTCCTTTGAAACTTGGAGACTATCTCAAAGACGTCCGTATTGCTTTTTTTTCTCATATAGATATAATTATAAAATGCTAAGAGATCAAATTCAGTCTGACCAGATCACTGCCCTCAAAGCCGGCGAAAAGGAAAAAGTAGAGGCATTAAGATTCATTTTATCACAAATTAAGAACAAAGAAATCGATAAAAAAGAATCTCTTAAAGACGAAGAAACCGTGGCCATTCTAAGGAAACAGTGCAAAGAGCTTAATGAGTCCATCGAAGCCTTCACAAAAGGCAGTAGAACTGATCTAGCAGCTTCTTCAAAAAAACAACTCGAAATAATCTCACCATACCTTCCCGACGAGATTTCTGATGAAGTACTTTTTAACGAGGTTAAAGCTATTATCACCCAGAATCGGGAACTTTTTGAGAAGAATAAAAACGCTATTATTGGTCTCTGTATGAAGCAACTCAGGAACAAGGCAGCACCGGAGAGGATAATGAAAGCCCTTCAGTCCCTGCAGTAGGAGTAGTATACTTAAAGTATGCTCAGAAATCTTTTAGTTGGCCTAATTGGTTTATTTTTAGTGACTTCTCTCCTTAAGAACTACAACGAGTACCAGAAAAACACCCAGTTTTATACTACTTTAAATAATGATCTGGAAAAAGAAAAAAATAGAAATAACAATCTTAGGATGCAGAAAATAAAAGAATCTGACAGACTTGAGCTCGAAAAAACAATTCGTAATAAACTCAACTTAGTACGAGAAAATGAAATAGCGATAATTGTGCCTACCCCCACTCTGGAACCGACTATCATCAGACCGACATCTGCTCCAGTTTATAAGCAGTGGCTCCATATTTTCCTTAAAAATTGACATCAAAGCATCAATCAGGTACAATTGAGTACATTAATGGACAGAATTAAATAACACTGGGGTAGACGATGATCCATCAACCTCTCAGCCCATTGTCAATAATAATCCATCGACCATAACGGGGTAGTGTACGGCTGCACAGGAGGCTCATAATCTCCTAGACCAGGTTCAACTCCTGGCTCCGTTACATAATAAAGTGATCATTTGATATACTAGTCTTCAATGAAACACACAAATATCTTTCTATCCATACTTATCCCTGTCTATAATGAAGAGAAAAACATTAAACCTCTAATAGAGAGAATAGCTCCAATTATTAAATCATATAGTTATGAGATTATTTTTATAGATGATGGCTCTAAGGACTCGAGTAATGAGCTCATCAAAACATTTATAAAAAAAGACAAAGCTATAAAACTCCTCAGCTTCTCCCGTAACTTTAGTCACCAGGCAGCACTAAGCTGCGGATATGAATTTGCTAAAGGCGACTGTGTCGTTAGCCTTGATGCTGACTGTCAGGATCCTCCGGAGATCATTCCTAAGATGATTGAAAAATGGCAAAATGGAGCAGATATCGTCTATGCAAAACGGGAAAAAAGAGAAGTTGATACATTCTTCAAGAGGTTAACTGCACAATGGTTTTATAAATTCATAAACTTTTTATCAGATATCCCTATTCCACAAGATGTTGGAGACTATAGATTACTGGATAGTTCTGTTGTAGAGTTTCTAAACAGTTTACCTGAACACTCGAGATTTTTAAGAGGTTTAGTCGCCTGGAGTGGCTATAAAACAGACTATGTGTACTATAAGAGAGAAAAACGTCTTGCTGGAGAAACTCACTATACTCTCTCAAAGATGATTAACTTTGCTCTAGACGGCATTACTTCCTTTTCGACAAAACCATTACGCCTCGCTACTTACCTTGGATTTTCGTCTGCAACGATTGGATTCTTAGGTATTTTATATGCACTGATTGGAAAAATTTTCTCTCCCCCATTCTTCCCTCACAACTGGGTTTCTGGATGGACATTACTTTTTGTAGGAATTATGTTTACAGGTGGTGTTCAACTCATCACTATTGGGATTATTGGAGAGTATATCAGTAAAATTTTCATTGAAGTTCAAAAAAGACCACAGTACATCCTCAAAGAAAAAGTAAATCTATGAAAGTTATAGGAGTAATTTTTGTCATCTCAGGGATTATTGTTCTATCCTTCCTTATCTATGCTTTTTTACAAAGGCCTCAACAAAATTTAAGCCCAATTATAGAAGACGATGGAGTTAAAGTAATTTACGAGACACCTACTCGGTAGGAATATGGAACTTGAAGATATCTCCGTTATTGCCTAAAAAGACTGCGTCGATAATCTTCAAAATTATAAAAGAACTCATATAAATCACCAAACCTAGTATCGCATACTTCAAGGTTCCCTGAGCTTTTTTGATTTTTTCTGGATTTCCAAATGAAGTAAGATAGTGAAATCCACCTATAAGAAACATGATAAATAAAATAAGAAGGACGATTCCTGCTGACATAAAAAGAAGATTCTGAAACATGATTTCTGCACAACCAAGAGTAGGAACTCCATCTATTATACAGCCACTTGTCGCAATGGGTAGTATATCTGCATGAACTATAAAGTTAAACGGCATAAGTAGGAATAATTATCCAGGATGAATCAGTGGTTAGGATGAATCAGTGGTGGAATCACAATGTCACAGGATAGACCAAAACATATTGCACGTCCAAATACTACCTGCTCTAATGTTACAACTACAGTCAGAACAACTGCAATCATAATTACACCAATTACAGCGGCTTGAATCTTTTTCTGAGCCTCTGAAACTTTTTCTTTCTCGCCTCCTGATGTGATCCACGCTAACGCACCCAACAGAAGAAAGACAAGTGCTGATAGTCCACCAATTATGAAAATTAATCTAATGGCAAAAGATAAGACTGTTGATAAATTAGGTATCTCAAAACCCGGATCAACTTTAGCAATATTATCTGCAAAGACCACTCCTCCATTTGCAGAGATAAGAATGCCTGAGAACAGTAATAACGTAGCTCCAGCAACTGACGATAATTTATTAAGAATTTTCATATGAAATAATCGTATCTTTTTTTTTTTGGATTGTCAAGAAGATATTTCACAGATAATGAGCAGGGGTCAGCGGATGGTATACAGTTTAGAGGGAGATATGAGGTGTACAGAAACGAGTGTCTAAAGGTGTTAGGCTGGGAGTATTGTAAATTACAGAACCAGTATGACCCTGCATGGCATCCATTTAGATTAC
>JBBRMU010000044.1:0-4750 GCA_038230655.1 Patescibacteria group bacterium
AACAACAATATCATATGTCCCGATGAACTCTGTAAAGTGGGTGTTGTAGCCTTCTTTAAAACGCGTGAAACCTGCCCAAGGGTCATTCTGGTCATAATCTGGTGGTAATGATCCCCACATATCATACTTTTCTGCTCCCAGTTTTTTCCCTAGCTCGATTGACTTCCACATCAGCAGATTTGCACCCATTAGATTACGATGTTGATTCGAACTGCCACCGTAGGGGTAATAAAGGATTTTATTAAAATAAAATAGTTCATATACCGCAAGGGGGGTTTCTTCAAAGTAAGCTACAAGGATATGCGCCATCCCTTTTTTCATGAAATCCCAGATGGTTTGATGGTAGTGCTGGTCATGGCCAAAGTATTTCTGCCGTTTGGTAGTTTCAAAGTAAAGTTTAGAAAAAATCGCAAATCCTTTATCATTCGACTCCTCTTCGACATGAACTCTTTTTTTTTCAGCTAAACGGATATTGTAACGCGTCTTTGACTTGAGATTTGCGAGAAGTTCTTCAACTGAAGGTTTGAGATCTAGCATTTGTGTCCAAGAAGGAAAGAGGGGATGCGTTGACTTAATTAATATGTTAGATGCCTTAACCTCAAAATCTTTTTTTTCAATATTTGGTTCAATCTTGACAAAAACAACATTATTTTTTTGACTAAACTCTTTTAGATACTCAACAGTTTGTGCAGAAGGGAGAAGTGACCGCGGTAAATAGGCTACAAAGTAAGGGGTCTTAGGAATCGGATGGAGTGTCAACTGAAATGTATTTATTAAGGTATCATTTTCAAACTCTCCGATACGGAACACCTTATTGCCTAGAAATTTTTTTGCCTCTCCCCATTCCCAAGTCTGCATTGGGTGAACTGCTTTTTGGTTAAATACAGTTGGTTCAAAATTATCATCAATAAGCCTGACTTTCATACAGTAAGTATATCAGAAGAGCTCGTTTTTGACGAATAAAAACAGTAACTTTAATTTATGTCACAGTTTTATTCTCAAGTTTAGTAATTCGCAGTTCATGATCTTCTAAATCGTCACGATAGCCTACTATCACTGCTATTTCGTCATGCAATACTCTGATTTCATTGAGGATCTCGAGACGTAAGAGATTAAGGTCATCTTTACTGGGATATTTAAGATCCATCCGACTTTCCATGTCTTTAAAGTCACCTTTTGTTGCATAGTTCTTTAAATCGTCTTTCGTCGCAAAAACCTGTCTTAGCTTCTCTATATCTCTATAGGTAATCATTTCTCTAGTCTAATGTTTGAGTTAGAGAAGTTCAATGGACTATACACTACAAGATTTACTCTTTTGCAGCAGATTTTATTACCTTGAGTGTCTCTTCTGCACATTTTTCCCAGGAAAAAAGTTTTATTCTTTCCCTCCCTTTTTTAATTAACTCTCTTCGCAGAGTACTGTTTTCCAAAGAAAAAAGATCGTCTACCAGGCCATTTACATTTTCCGGGTCAAAGTATATACAAGCTTCACCACCGACTTCAGGAAGGCTTGATGAAAATGAGGAAATTACCGGGCAGTCTTGAGACATTGCCTCAAGTAAGGGTATCCCAAAGCCTTCATATAGTGAAGGTAGCACATAACAATATGCATATTTATATAATTCAGTAACTTCACTATCTAGCAAATACCCTGTAATGATCACAGAATTTGAGATCTTGAGATTTCTAACTTCATCAAAAATATTTTCGTAGAGCCACCCTTTTTTTCCTACTAAAACAAGTTTATAATCAGTATTTTTTTCATGGAAGGTTTTATACGCTTTAATTAGAGTTTGGATATTCTTCCTTGGTTGAAGTGTTCCTACATAGAGTATGTATTTTTGAGGTTCAAGCTCGTAGGTTTTCAGTGGGAATGTCCTGAAATGGTTAGGTGAGGTTTGTTTTTTTTCGTAACCATTATATATTACATTAATTTTACTATCAGGGATATTGTAGAACTTTGTGAGATCTCTTTTTGTAGTTTTTGAAACGGCAATCACTTTACTAGCATTTTCTATCGAGTACTGAGTCCAGTTTTTAAGTTTAAAGAGATCATTTTTTAAAAACTCATCTGGATAGTAAAAGTATGCAAGATCGTGAATAGTTACTACGGTTGGACTTGGGGAGAAGCGTGGCGAGTAGTGAGCTGGTGAAAAGAAAACATCGACCTTACTATTTAAATAAAGTTCTATCGGTAAAAAAATCTGTGACCACATAAACTTAGCCTTAATAACTTTATACTGAAAAAACTCTGAAGGTTTAGGCATTGATTCAAGAGGGGAAGTTCGTAGAAAAATTCTAAACTGAGTATTAATATCAGATTTTTTCTGAAAAAAATTCAGAAGGTTCAGCGTATATACGGAAACCCCAACCTGTTCTATGACATTCGCATCATTTCCATCAACTCCAATTATCATGAAAGCTCCTTAAAAATTTCTAAAAATCCGTCAGCAAACGCCTCAACAGAAAAATCTTTTGCACGAGCTATACTTTTCTCTTGTAGCTGTTTACGAAGTTTAGTTTCTATAGAAAGCTTATGAATCGCAGCAGCAATACTTTCTTCAGAATACGGGTCAAAGAGAAGCGCATATCCATCTGCCAATTCTTTAAGAGATGAAGTATTTGAGGTCGCTACAGCAGCTCCCATTTTCATTGCTTCAATCACCGGATATCCAAAACCCTCATAAATGGCGGGATAGATGAAAAAAAATGAAGAAGAGTAAAGAAATGGAAGCTGTTCATCAGAGACATATCCAAGGAACTTAATATTCTTGCTGTTATTTTGAACTAAGTTACCCCAACCCTGCATTCCCACAATATAAAGATCAATATTAGGAATATTTGCTACAGTAAAAGCATTTATCAACCTTTGAATATTTTTTCGAGGTTGTAGTGTCCCGACGGTTAAGATGTATGGCCGATCTTGAGGAAACTTTTTTTCATAATCTTCTCTATAAGCTTCATTCTTAGTTATATCTACACCCGGGTAAATTACTCGAATCTTTTCACTCGGAATATGCAAAATCTCCATAGTATCTCTTTTTGTTGTGTTTGAGTTGCATGTTATAAGACTACTCTCTTTCTTTACCCACTCAAGACGCTGTTTATGAGTCTCAACAATATTTTGGGTAACTGAGAGTTTCTTAAAGTCAAAATTTGTTTTGTTACTTGATGTTTCAGGGAATTTATACGGGACTAAATCATGTATAGTTGAAATCTTTTTAGCTGACCGCGCAGGAGGTTCCACCCAGTCTGAACTGAAAAAAACATCGACATCTCCTATCAAATTTTCAATGGGTAATACATGCATGGAGTTCCACATAACATTAAGGAGTGAAGGAGGAAATTTATATGTTCGCATCTGAACATTCTTTGTGAGAATACTCATTATTTCAACAGGAACATTTTGACGTAACGATGAGAAAAAGAAGATATACTCATTTTTACTGTCTTTTTTAAGAAGACCTTTGAGTAATGAAGTTGTATATCTGGCAACGCCAGTACCTCTATAAGCTGTTTGACTGATATCAACTCCGATTTTCATCTTTTTTTCTAATTGATTTATAAACGATCTCCAACTCTTTAGAGATTGAGTTCCAGCTATATTTGTGTTTAGCTATATCGAAGGCGTTCTTTCTGATAGTTTCGTATAGTTTTTTATCATTTAGGATAACTGGAATTTTTTCTATAAAATCATTTGCTGTATTAGCAATAAAAATATCTCGGTTATCTTTTAACTCGAGCCCTGAAGCGCCTGTATCAGTTGTTATAACCGGTAGACCTGAGGCCATGGCAGCTAGTATTTTTAACCTTGTACCACCAGGGCCAAAGATGGGGGCTACTAGAAGAGTTGCTTCTTTGAAAAGTTTCTCCATAGTTGAAGAGTCATCTTGAGCAACATCTACAATTTTGATGTTGCTACCTGATGTAGGTTGTAATTTAGTAGCAGCATTCTGACCAGCGATAATGATCTCAATATTCGGCATTATCTTTATCAATTTTGGATAAATCTGAGTTAAAAGGTACTCAGCTGCTTCGGTATTTTGGAGCCAGTAAAAGCTACCCACAAATAAAAGAGTAGGTTTCTTTAAATTTTTCTCATGTAGAGTGTCAACAAACATGTCGTCACCTGCACCGTTGGGAATAATCACTGAGTTTATTTCTGGTTCTAGCTGTTTAATTTTGTTTTGATCGACATTCGAGACAGTCCCGACAAAGAAAGCCCTTCTCCAGTACTCTCTCTCTTTTAGTTTTAGCTTTAAAATCTCAATATGTAAGAGTGGCTTTAAGAAAAATGGTAGCTTATTTACCCAGTGTTGATATACTTCATACTCTATTGTCTGTTCGAGTAAAAAAATTGGTGTTGTGGTCTTTGGGATATGAGGCATGATATAAAATGTTTCGGCGTGAATAACATCATAGTGATTTTTACTTAGGAGTTTTTCAACTCTTTCTCGTGCTTCTACAGAGTAATTTCTGATAATTAGGAATGGTTGTGAAGATGTTATCGACTTAAGAATGTTCACTGGCAGCCAGGGTTTTTCGGGGCGTTTACAGAGATATATTTCCTTACAGTATGACTTTAGATATGACGCGTATTCTTTTTCTTTTTCAGTTTTATATAGGGCTATAAGCGTAATTGAGTGATTTTTACTGAGATGTTTCAGAAGATTTAATGTCCTAATCTGACCTCCTGAAGCAGGAGGATAGGGGAGATAGGGAGTTAACATGAGTATCCTCATAATTTAAA
>JBBRMU010000045.1:0-4276 GCA_038230655.1 Patescibacteria group bacterium
CTCGCCTTGCCGCCTCCGGACTAATACTTCTTAATTCCAGGTAATCTAAATGGATGCCATCCAGGGACATACTGGATCAGTAATTTACAAAACTCCCAGCCTAACACCTTAAGACACTCGTTTCTTTACACCTCATATCACCCTCAAAACTGTATACCATCCGCTGACCCCTGCTCAAGACTTTCTAACATAAATCTTGACATCTCATGAAAATATCAATATAGTAATAATACCTACCTATGAATCAAGATTTTCTCGCAATAAAATTTAATAAACAGATGTTTTCGTTAGTTGGAATAATTACTTTAATTATTAGTGTAGTTGGCATTAGTATTCTTTCCCGAAATACTAATGGAGATATGAGGTCGCATGCAAGTGAATCCACTTTATTAAATAATAATCTAAACAAAAGTGCGCCTGCCGTATGTAATCAAATCTGGACAAAGGAATCACCGTATCCAATCAAGATTGAAGAGAACACCGTTGTTTCAGTTGGTGGTGCATTATATAGTTTTGGCGGCTATGCAGATCGAGGTAATGGTTTCCCCATCGAGACCGCCCAGTCATTTAAATATTATCCAGAGACAAACCAATGGAAAGAGATCGCATCATTACCCACTACGAGACGACATATTACCTCCACAACTGACGGTGTATATATTTATTTGGTTGGAGGTATCATTGCCGATCAAGCTACAACTTCGGTATTACGATATGATACAAGTACGAATAGTTATACTGAATTAGCTCCCTTAGCATATCCTTTAATTACCAGCGTTGTGTTCTTGAATGGAAAAATATACCGTATGGCCGGTTGTAGAGAAGGGAATTGTATGAGTCCTTTTTTTGATAGAACTGTGGGGATATATGATATTGCATCCAATTCTTGGAGCACTACCCACAATCCTCCCCCTATTTTGCCACTTGCTATGTTGACTACTCTCAACAATTATATTTATACTGCGGGAGGATTAATGGAAAATGGAGAGGCGACTACCAAAACATATCGGTATGATCCCTCACTTGATAAATGGGAAGACGATCCTATTGCTGATCTACCTTACCCTCGATATATTGCAGCGCATGGAATTGTTGACAATACATGGATTATTGCAGGAGGGAGAAATAATACATACACCGGAGCAGTAACCGACACTTTAGCGTGGGACCCCCTAAGAAATACATGGAGTATGCGCGCCCCTCTGGCTGAGGCACGAGACTATTTTTCAGACACAAGTGTAATCGGTTCTCAATTATATGCAGTTGGAGGTGGTTTATGGAACACTCTTGTTGGTACAAGAGATAATCAGAGGTATAATTGTTCTAGCATACTTCCCACAATTACGCCTACTCAAACACTGACACCAATTATGCCTTCTCTTACTCCATTACCTACGCCATCCACGTATATTACATCGTATATTACCCCTACACCAGGTATTCCAGGTGAATCATGGATTTATATTGACAATGGGCTCATAAATAACTGGCGAATTTTCCAAAATGCAATAGACTTGTCTTTAGTGGATACTTCATTTGTTCACCAAGGACTCACTTCAATAGGTATAACGTTTCGAAACGGAGGAAGGAACGTTGGCGCATCTATAACCAGAACTCCGATAAGTACTTCAAATTATCATGCATTAGAATTGTATATAAATGGTGGCGATGCCTCAAATCAAAGCATAAGTATCAATATACAAAGTCTGGGTCCTTTGCGATCCATATACAATCCCTTAAATAACTACATTGAAGGAGGATCGCTTGCGCAAGATACCTGGAGAAAAGTGTTCATTCCTTTTGGAGACTGGAATACACAAAATGAAGGAATTTATAATTTACAGTTTAATAATTTATCCATCCATCCTCAACCACGTTTTTATATAGATGATGTAAGAATGGTTTGTCAAGGAGACGCCAATGGAGATGGAGTTATTAATGCACAAGATGTAACAATTTATAGGGCGGAGGAGGGAATATGTACCCATAACTGTAAAGCCGACTTTAATAATGACGGGCGAACTGACTCAGCTGACTTCAATATATTAAAAAATAAAATTGGAACTGCCTGTCAATAAATACTACCGTTTTATGAAGTCACATTAATAAGTACTTGTAAATCACGGAAATGCCAATAAACTGGCACATATCCCTTCCAGTCATGTATGCCATTGAAAAGAGATTATAATTACTCCTCCAAGATTGTAAATGGCAAATAGTAATCTTATCTATAGAATATATTTTGTCCCCTCCTTCAGGGACAGTTTGTAAGTTACATTAGCCTTGAATTTAGAAAAATTTAAGGTGTATTATCTTATTTAAAATGTATGGGTGAGGACCCAGGCATATATATCTTAATAATAAAGTGAAAAGTATGAAGTAAAAAATAGTAATCAGTAAAGAAATAATTAAAAGAATAAAGTAAATAAAAACAAAAGAAATAATAATTAATAAATAAAGTCTATGGCTGAAAAAATAATAATGAAAAAAGGGTATGAAATAATACTACTTCTGTATATCTGTAGATTCATACATAGTAAAAAGATACAGGAATTTATGAATCATAAAGATTATAAAAGAATATGTGGTCTACTATCGAGGAATACTACATCAACAGATAGTCGATTTTCTTAATAAAGAAAACTATTTCAAAAATTCTCGGCAAGCACCATCATAACTTACACTTCCTTCTCCCGTTTCAATATCAATATTGCCCCCTCTTTCAGTATCTGCACAACTTGTCGATTTCGGATTTTTATTAGAAGCAGTAGCATACAGTCGCATTGTATTTTTTCCAATTCCAGGACCCATACCTACATGGAGTGGTTCATCAAACGGTCCAATCAATTTAAGCATTAAATCATATAGTTGCTTAGCAGAAAGTGTATTCTTAATCTCTGTAACAGGAATCTTAAGTACACATGCCTTGCATGAAAAATCTACAGATGCATGACCATTAACTAATTTTGGAATAGAATTTTCATCTTTTACTACAGGAAAGCCATGCTGCCACCAACCATAATATGGCTCAAAAGATGCTTTATAAGTTACGCTAGCCCAACTAAGTTGTTTATCATAATCAATTTGTAATGGACAAAAATGTTTATCGAGATAATCAGAATGATATCCAATATTGATTAAGTAATCTCTAGAAGCATGATACATACCCCAATCGTTCATGTTTACGTCAGAGTAAGTTAAACACCTATCTTTCTTCTTTAAGACATCATTTATAATGATGTTATTTATTGATGGTATAGAATCTGAGGCAATACTAGCAGTTATACTAATAATAGGTGAGGGTTGAATATTAATACTTTGTTCCTCTACCCGAGCTGGCTGAAAGTTAGCTTGGTATTTGAGGCCTAACCAAAAACCAATAAATGGAAACATTATAAATAAAATAATTGCCAGAATTTTCGATAAAGGAGTAACTGTAGTTAATTCTTTTGGTAATTGCATTAGAATCAGTATTCTATAATCTATATATAAAATCAAGATCTATTTAGAGCTCAATTAATTCTTGTATACTTTTAATATATTAACTCCTAAACAAAAAAGTAAGCGAACCTTATCTAAAAAGACTTCCATCTCAAAGAAAGATTTTTTAACAGTCCTTAAAAAAGCAGTTACTTCACGACCTTCGTCAAAGCAATCTGGTTCATAAGCGTAAAAAACATTTGAGACTCATTCTTTCGTTTGTTGTACCGAAATGCATACTCATCAGCATAGGCTTGAAGATATTTTTTAGATACACGTCTATATACTCCATATATACCTCGTTTTAAATGACTCCTGACATTTTCAGCGTTTTGGGTATGAATATCACCTTTAGTCACAAAGGTAACGTTGTGATTCACATAGTCATGCTTCCAACCTCTTTTTCTTAGCTGTCTATAACCTGCATACTGATCAGTAATAACTCCGGCTTTTGGAGACACATATTTGTCAATCTGTTCAATCAATGCCCATTTACCAGTGTTTTCTATATGTTTTAATATCACTTTACCATCACGTTTGATCATTCCCATAATAACCTCTTTATCTTTTGTTCCTTCACCAAATTCATGAAGACGTGGTTTACCGCCAATATACGTTTCATCTATCTCAACTGTTCCATCTAAGGGAATAATATCAGTATCAGCCATTAGCGTTCTTATTTGCTTAAACATTCTCCAGGCTGTTTTATAAGTTACTCCCAGTTCTCGTTGAAGTTGTTTTGCCGATATTCCAGCTCTGGTATTTATCATCAAAAATATCGCATAAAACCAAGAAG
>JBBRMU010000046.1:0-4253 GCA_038230655.1 Patescibacteria group bacterium
CATTACCTTTTATCCGGTGTCAAAATGCACTTCTTCTGTAGAAAGCGGATTACTGGTAATGAAAGCCAAGCCCAAAACAGGAGTCCGTATGAAAAAACTTTTAGCCTTCATAATGATTATTTTTTTTCATTCGAACTTCTCTATCGCCAGTGACACCTATACTTTCCATGCAACTGGGCCGATGGACTTTAATGTAAACCTCAAATCCACCTACGAAGAGGTAGATGTTAATCAGACATGGTGTCAGAGACCCTGTATGCCTCAAGACTACTGTCCTATGTTCCAGACGGAAATCTCCTACCGATGTTCTGTAAGACCGCCGAACTCGACAAGCACTAGGGTATGTTATCGTCAGTGCCTTCCTCAGGACCACTGTCCTGGAGGACTTACTCAAGTGTCCTACGACTGCTCTTCGTCTTCAAACTCAGAGAATAATATTTGTTATAGACCTTGTAGTGGGTATTCATGTCCAGCGAGCGGAGTTGAAAGTTACTCATGCGCCTCAGAGTCTTATCCTAGCTACCAAACAAATTTTTCAGATACGCGAGTTATAATCACTTCACCCGACAGTGACCTTCCTATCAATACTGATATTGAACTTCGTCTTTCAAGTTTGTTTAGTGCGTATTCTGAAGGGAGTTCGAATTTTTATCTCCACGGTTCAGGAGATAAAAAACTTCTCTCTATCAGGGCCTACCCACTAAAAGAGTTCAAAGAAGCTTTTCAGCCTAGAGACCTAAAGGTGAACGAAGGAGTTCTAAGTTTTCACTTGAAAGGGAAGCATGCTTTAGGAGTTAAGGTTACTATAGATGTATATGAGAAATTAACAAGAAGAGGCGGAACTATTTTTTTATCGGAAGGATTAGGAAGTGAATCAGTGGATCTTTATAAAGTTACCTTCAACTTGAAAAAAGGAAAAAGATATAGAATTTCTGTTAAGGCGACTCCGAATCAGACTATCGAAGATCTAGGTAATTTGATTCGACTTAATGGTAACTTGAACGAAGGGCTTTCTGAGGAATTAAGCATAAAGTTCTGATCAACGATCTTAAAACTGAATATTTAGACGAAGAATTTATACAAGGCCGGAGAAATCTGGCCTTCTTCGCATATCAAGACCAAGAGATCCTGCTCATCCAGTCAGTTTCAAACATTACTCATAAGTTTTTCAACATGAGAGAGCTTGAAGCTCATCTAAATCAAAACGGATATAGATGTATTAACTTTTCTTATTACGACATTAAATCAATTAATTTTTAGAATTATCAAAAATCGCTTAAATATCCACATGGAAACGATGAGCAAGTGATTAAGAAGGCTTCGAGAGGATAATGGTTTCACACAGAAACAGGTCTCAGAATTTCTTTCTGTTCCCGTTTCAACTTACAGAGACTGGGAATATGGAAGAGACATTTCCGGCGAGCCATATATTAAACTTGCTGAAGTATTCGGGGTTGATCTTGCCGAAATTTTGGGACTACGACCTAAAAAAGAGAAGCAGAACCTCTTAGATGCCATAATGAAATTGAGGCAAGGCTTGAATGATGTAGAAAATGCCTCTAGATCGTTTTTTTGAAACGAAAACTCGCTTTATGACTTTTATTTTAAGTGTGTTCGTTGGACATACTCAAAATCGATAACAACAAAGGATTTATATGAAAAAGATCTTGCCTTTTCTCTTCGTTGCTTCATGTTTTAATGCCCACGCTGGCTATCTGTGTAAACTTAGCGAGCTCTACGAAGAGCATACTGTAACCATTCAGTACGATGGGCTCTACACGGTTGGATCGTATGGTACGCGTAATCTTTTTCTCGCAGACTATGCTAGCTCCAACACCTACCCTTTCCATGATGGTTACCTAAGCTTTGTGACTAAGATAGCAGACCGTTCTACATGGAAGAACATGCCGCAGAAGCTGGAGATTGAAGAGATCAAAGGACCAAACGGATACTTTTATCCTGTTTCTATTAAAGGTCTAGAAAAGAGAATCATAAATTTTTCCCCCGAGAACTGTCATGAAATTCCTAATCGTCCAGGACCAAAAGTTTGTCACCCAAGACGCGAGGAATGTGTAGATTTCGAATAGTATTTTAGAAACATAATATAAAGGAGAAGAAGTATGAAGTCATTTTTGAAATTAGCATTGGTATTCACCTTTTTAATGTCCACTCTCGTGGTAAGTGCGAATACTTACAATTGTAAAAGTTTGGATTCTTTTAAAGAAAAGGTTGAAGTAACTATTAAGGTAAATGGCCATCGAGCGCTAGTGTCTCTCGACCTTGATGGAGTCAAGACAAACTCTACAGCGAGTATAAAACCTTGGAACAACATTACACCAAACCGTTGTGGGTCTTATGCAAGTGGATTTGAGTTTAAACTACCTCTTCCAAACGTTCACCACCTTCACATAGTCACTCAGGTCTCTGGGCGCGGCTGTTATGCACCGAGTACCATCAGTTATGACGGTATCGAGTGGGCTGGAATTTATCTCGAGTGTACCGAAGCCACTGAGTCTGAGTTGTAGACTGAAGACAATATTTGTGGAGAAGGAAAGCATGAATGTACCAAAAGCAGGAGTGACTGTTGTCCAGATATTAAACTCTCATTTTTGACTCAAATCTTGTAATCTTGACCTAAAGAAATCAAAGGTCCGGATGGATATTATTATCCAGTTTCGATCAAAGGTTTAGGAACAGAGACTGTAAAATTCTCTCCTGATGACTGTCATCAGATTCCAGATCTTCCGGCACCAGAGTCTTGTCATCCGAGATTGGAAGGTTGTCTTGATTTTGAATAGCCTCTAATTAGTAATTATAAGATAAAGGAGTTTTATGAAAACGATTTTTACATTTATCCTTATGACAACGTTTGCTCAGGCAAGTTCGTTACAAAAATTCATTGGGACTTATAAAGGAGTAGGCAAATGCACTCTGGTGAATGGAAATAGAAACATTGAAAACATGACAATATCACTGGCACTTAAGCAAAATCAGCTTCCGGAGGGTTCGTTGACTTTGGAATTTCGTGAACCTTCTCCTCACAATCTTTTCTATTTTACGAGCTCAGTCTTACCTGGCCAAGGAACTGTTAAAGACCCGGGAAGTACGAGTTATGATCCTACAGAGAATAATTATTCTTGGATGACTTATAAAACTTTGGCGAGTGACCAATTTTTAAGTTCATATACTGTGCATCATGAAAAGTTTGGGGGAAATCGCACTGAGATTTTGATTTTATCACCCAGTACACTTGGCGGACCCATTTTCACCCTTCAATATAATACGGGAAATTATGAAAAGAATGATCGTTGCGATTTTGTTAAAGTCAATTAATGGAATCATATCCACTAGTTTTGTTTTCAATTCATGACCTCATGACTTCAGAGTTTCATATAAATGGGTGGCAGATGAAAAGGCCTCCCTTAATACTTTCATGCACTCCTTTCTTCGTCTTTTCATCTATCCTAGATTCTCTTAATTTTGCAACTTCACTGAAAGGTTAAAAAAATGGGACGATAGGCCCATACCGGAGTAGCAACTCTAGCTTCCACCACATAAAAGCAAGATCTTAAGATTAGCGGTAGGACAAAGATAATCGATCTATTAAGCCCATCAATACCATTAGTTTTAGAGCATCATTACCCATGCCCTTTACGACAGCTCTGGGAGTTTGCTAAATAAAGAGGTAATTATTCTTAATTGGAGGTTAAAATGAAAATGATTGTATTCATAGTGATGTGCTTATTTGTTTCCTCGTTTGCTATTGGTGCTGATCAAGAAGGTTTAGGCTCAACTTCCACAATGAAGAACTGGCCATATTCTCCATACTACGAGTCTGTAACAGTCGTATCAGTAAGAGGAGAGCCAGCGAAATATCTCTGGAATGGGATGCTTAATATCTCAATCGAGAATTACGATCTTACTTCAATTACGACAGCAGAAAAAAGAAGTTCTGATCAACTTCGCTGCATAAGATCTAAGGAATTGAATACGACAAAAATTTGGGAATATTCTTGTCATATTTACGTTACAGATCTTATAAATGGAAAACTTGGGCAAACTCCTCCAAATTAAGGGATGGAATCCGCTGATCAACGACCTTAAGACTGAATATTTTGTCAAAGAAGTCATACGAGGCCGGAGAAATCTGGCCTCTTCGCATCTATAGGCCTAGATCCAAACAGTTTCAATCATTTGATCAAAATTACATACCGTACCCTATCCTTGGTACACAAATCCTTTTCAAACAATTC
>JBBRMU010000047.1:0-3952 GCA_038230655.1 Patescibacteria group bacterium
TTATCATCATTGACAGTAAGCCTCACTTAAAAAAAGAAGGAGTTGAGTATTTATCTAAGTGGGTGAAAAAACTCTATCTAGTTACCACAAACAAGAAACATCCAGCAATTTTACTTAAAAAACAGTTTCCAAACATTGAAGTTTTCTTATATAAAGACAAAATTAATCTTAGTACTTTATTAAGTACAATGAAAAAAAAATACTTCGTAAATAAGATAACAATCCAGTCTGGAGGCACACTCAATTCATCTTGGATTAGAGAAAAGTTAATTGATTATGTCTCTATTGTATTTGCTCCATGTTTAATAGGTGGTAAGAATACCCAGTCTATTATTGGGGGAAGCTCTCTGCATACAGAAGGAGATCTAATTCATGTGAAAGCTTTAAAGCTTGTTAAATGCGATGTATTAAAAGACTCATATCTACATGTTAAATATAAAGTGATAAACGAAACAAAGATAACGATTTAATCAGCAGTACCTACTAGTGTCACCTGCGCCCATGGTTGGTACCACGAGACAAAGGTTTTCTCAAATGAAATATCACTACCTTTATATACTTTGTAACTAAAGGTTGATTTTCCACCAGGTATTGCATGTTCTACAACACGCGAGACACCTTTTTTAAGGGTTGCATCATCACGAGTTAGTGGGGGTGGTGGCGGACTTTGGTCAGTCAGTATCGGATTAGATAACTCTACTCTTCTGCCATCTTTTTTACCGTAAAGCCTAAAGTGGAGAATAAGATTATCTGAGTCAATATCTGTTTCGATAAGAATCGCGGCAGGTGTATCATTCCTTGCTCTTAAATCTACATCAGGTAAAAATATGGTTGCGTCTAATCCAGTCGGTTGATCATTTTCGTAGTAAATTACTCGGTAAGCATGATTATGTCTCTCTGTTATCGGAAGGCCAGTATTCAAAGCTGCTCTAAACATTGTTGTAGATACCTGACAGACTCCCCCTCCGTCACCAAGAACAGTTTTTCCATTTAAGATAACATATCCGGGCAGATATCCAGTTAGAGTGGAAACATCTCCAAGAATTTTGTTAAAGGAAAACTCTTTATCTTTTTCAATTATAGCACCATTAAATTTCGATGCAGCTAGTGTAAGATTATGAATTCTAGAGTCATCTGAGTGATGAAAATCAGATTGACCCTCTCCTATTAATTCTTCTATTCCAAAGTTATTAGCTTTACTGAGAGTTAGTTCCGGCTCAACTACTCTATCTGTGATTTTAACTGTTTTATCAGTAGGTTTTTTTTCTATCTCTTTGACAGCCTTTTCTACGTCATTAGTAAATTTATCATCATTAATTTTCAACCCATTTTCGTGTTCTCTAAAGGAAGTTACTTTTCCATCAGCAAACGAAAATAGGGCATTCTTTGCCGGTTTATTGTATTGATCAGATACATCACGGATATAGTCTGAGATCATGCCAGTATCGTAGTTATAACCTGTTTCAAATTTATACGGGACAATATGGAATATTGTTACTAATTTTTGATAAAAACGCGAAGAAACAAGCGGAGTTCTTCCAACATCATAGGCTCTATCAACAATTTCAGAAACATTTGAGTGGATATCCAGCTTTTGTGCACTCATCGTTGCAATATGTTCATTATTATAAATAATATTAAGTTGAATATGCTCTAATCCTTTACTTTTCGAGCTAAAAAGTGCCTTTGCCTCTGACTTACTCATACCACCAACACTTACGTTATCAACAAATATATTTGGATAGATTTTATCGTTCAACTGTTTCTCCTTATACATAATAAAAGTAAGAGCTCCTATTCCAAGTAAAAATAAAGTTATGAGTGTTAGGAGAGAATAGTGAATTACCCTATCTTTTGTATGAGTATTTGGTATCATAAATTCTATGGATGATAATAAAACAAATGGTGATCACAATCAACCTATTGTAACTGATAGTAATTATACAGATCAACAGCATCCAACGCCACTGTATCAAACAGTAACAGATGATCAAGATTCAGGTGAACAACCATTACAGGCTGAAGAAGTACCAGCTGGAGTAGCAGCTCCAGATGAAGTCTATGTTAGTGAGAAGCCTGAGATAGTCCCCCAGGATGATGAGCCGCCCCCAATTTACGAGGAAAGCAAGTCGAAATACTTCATTATCGGTGGCGGAGTTCTTTTTTTTCTCATTATTTTCTTCATTATAATCAGCCTTATTTTGGGAGGAGGAAAAAATAAAAAGCCTGTTATTCTTACTTACTGGATGTTATGGGAGGATGGTACTGTTTTTGACCCGCTCATTAAGGACTATCAAAGGCAGAATCCCAATATAAAGATTAATGTTCAGAAAATGTCAGTAGATGACTATCGAGAGAAGCTATCTGCTCAGATCCCAGAAGGCCGGGGGCCAGATTTATTTCGATTTCACAATACTTGGCTACCAGAAATTAAAGATATAGTATCACCTCTTCCTTCTTCAGTTATGTCTCACTCAGACTTTGAAAAAACTTTTTACCCGATCCAGTCAAAGGATTTGTGTATGAATGCAGACTACAGTGGATGCGTTCAAGACATTGCCAAAAGGAAAGGACAGTATTCTTACTACGGCATTCCCTTAGAGATTGACGGTCTAGTACTTCTCTATAACGACGATCTGTTTAAGAAAGCTAATATAAGTAAACCGCCGTCAAATTTGGATGAACTCATTGATCAGAATTTCCTGAGTAAATTTACTTTTAAAGACCCTGATGGACAGCTTCGTTCCTCAGCTATTGCAATTGGAACGTCTACCAATGTAGAGCATTTTTCTGATATCTTTGGACTATTGTTACTCCAAAATGGAGGAGACCTAAGAAAACTCGCAGATCCAGCAGGTGTGGGTGCTTTACAGGGCTATAGAAAGTTTGCTGAAGTTGGAATCTGGGATGACACAATGCCAAACTCCATTACCGCATTTACACAAGAGAAAGTAGCGATGATTATCGCTCCTTCTTGGGAGATTGTGACCATAAAAGCACAAAATCCCAACCTTAAGTTAAAAGTGGCTTCGATTCCTTTTAATCTCCCAGGTAGTCAGCCTATATCTCTTGCAACATACTGGGCAGAAGGAGTTTCAAAAAAGAGTCCAAACTCTCTTGAAGCATGGAAATTTCTAAAATTCTTATCAGAAAAAGACAGCATGACAAAACTCTACGAAAATGAGAAGAAGAATCGGGCTCTTGGATTGTTTGGCGAGCCCTACTCGAGAAGAGATCTCGGAGATAAACTTCTTTCAGATGATTACCTAAGTGTAGTTATTCAGCAAGCTGATCAATATAGGTCTCTGCCAGTGATCTCTCGTACGAGTGATAAAGGGCTAAATGACGGCATAATCCAGTATATAGGTAACGCGATTAATGCAACCTCTCAAGGAGTAACTTATGATGAAGCTTTAAATACGGCACAACAGGGAGTGACCCAAATATATACTCAGTTTAAAATACCGTAATTCTGATACAATCATAGTATGAAGCTGCCTTTTTTCAAACAAGCAACTGAAAAAAAAGAGTCATATCTTGGATTATTACTACAACAAAATAGAGCTATAGGATATGTCTATGACTTGAAAGGTGCCGATATTTCTGTGATCGGGCAGCACTCAACAGCTTTTTCTAATGGACTACATAATATTGTCGAAGATATAGATGATTTACTATTTCGACTTGAGACTGATACAAATAAAAAACTAAATAAGACGATTTTTTTTGTAACATCTCAGTATCTTGATGTCGAGTCTAAGCAGATAAAAAAAGACTTGAAGTCAGTTATAAAAACAATTGCTAAGGAACTTGAACTTCATCCCCTGGGATTTATTGAGTGTTTCGAGGCTGTAGCTGCTTTAATAGGTAAAAAAGAAGGTACTCGTCTCAACTCAGTCATTGTAGAACTTGACGGTAGTTTTGCAAATATCGTAATTTTTAAGAATGATAA
>JBBRMU010000048.1:0-3576 GCA_038230655.1 Patescibacteria group bacterium
GCCTCAGCACGTTTAGCATATTTCTCAATATCCCAGCCAAGCATAGTTTCGCCTCTCTGACCTAGTCTGTTGACATCTACAATTGCTGTTAAGTTATTAAGTTTATAGTAAGCCGCCAATTCTAATGCCTCCCAAACCTGACCTTCCGCCATTTCCGAGTCTCCGAGTAAAACCCAGACATGAGGTTCTCTTTCGATTTTCGCGTTCTTTATATGAATTTTAACTCCTAGTGCCATTCCCATCCCTACAGAAAGACCTTGACCTAATGAACCACTGGCAACATCAACATACTTAAAACGAGGGGTAGGATGCCCTTCAAGGACTGAGTCAAACTTTCTCAAAGTCAATAACTCTTCATGACTAACAACGCCGGCTGCTTGATAGAGAGAGTATAGAAGGGGAGCAGCGTGACCTTTTGATAAAATAAAACGATCGTTAAAAATATATTCTGGATTTTCTAAATCATAGTGATAGATACCATTGAAAAAAAGTACCGTCATGAGTTCTACTGCTGAAAGTGAAGATGTAGGGTGGCCGGAGCCTGCTGCTGTTGTTGAGGTGAGAATATTATAGCGGAGTAATTTTGCTAAATCATGGAGAGTAGTAGTTGAGTTCATAGTCAGAGTATATCAAAATTTGGATTTTATTACAAAATCAAGTAGCAGGTTTAAGGTTTTGAAGATTCATAAGCTCATCAGTTGTAATGCTTGTGGCAGATACGACTTGATTTTTCGTTTTTTCGCCACCACGAATTTTTTTCCCAATATATAAAGCTTGATCTGCTGATGCTATCATTTCTTCAGGAGAGTTAACTATACTTTTATCTGGTTTTACACCATTACTAATTCCCATGGTAATTGTTACTGATATTTCTCTTCCGTCAGGGAGACTTATTTTTTGATTTTCAACAATTTCTCTAATACGATTTCCTAGGTATTCTGCATTTATCTCAGTTGTTTCGGGAAGAATCAGGGCTAATTCTTCACCACCGTACCGTGCAGCAACATCAATTTGGCTACGTATTTGCTTTTGCAGAAGAGCAGAAATTTTTTGAAGTACTAAGTCACCTACTTGATGTCCATACGTATCATTAATCCTCTTAAAGTTATCAATATCAATCATAACTAAGGAAAGATTATGACCGTATCTAGAAGAACGGGCGAATTCATCTGATAGCTTAGTGTCAAATGAGAGTCTATTATCTAGTTTTGTAAGTCCATCTATCCCAACAAGTTCTTCGAGTTTATTTATTTTTTCAAGCGAGTGGTTAACTCTATTTTTGAAATGTTCACTACGATCTTTATTTATCTCCCTTTCTTCCTCTCTAGATATGGAGTCTAATCCTTCGGGATTTAGATCCTCAGCAGTTAAAATTTTAGTGATAAAATTTTTGCCTACTTCTGGTTTAGTCATAGACGGTTGCGAGGATTCTTCAGTATCTGACATACTTTAATTATACTTTAACTAAAATAGTTAATCAAGATTCTATCTAGTCACTTGATATGTCTTTACTTTTTCAAGAAGCGCCTTGGCTTTAGGCTCAGTTTCAAAGTGTTTTCTGACCGGTTCTATCAAATCATTGAGAAGTTTAGTTACAGCCTGTTTTAAGTCCTGAGGATGTAACAGTTTGTCTGAATAAATTTTCTCTAAGTCAGAAAAGGAATGAATGTTTAAGTTTCCGCCGAATTTATCCGGACGTTCAACTGTTATCTCATTAAACTTTTCAAAGAGAATATATTTGCAGTACTCAAGTACAGGATTATCCTCAAGAATTCCTTCGGGGCAGTAGGCTTTATTTATTTTCCTTGTAATGTCCTCGAGGGTATCCGTCATAAAAATAGAGGAGTCTGGTTGGGACTTTGACATTTTAAGTGCAATTGTTCTTTGAGTTTTATCAGTGATATCTGTGGATGGTTTACCAAGTCCCATAAGCATATGGTGACTCACTACAACAGGTTTCCAGTATCCCAACTGTGATCCAACTTCACGGGCGAGCATATTGACTTTCCTCTGATCCATACCTAGCTCTGTGATGTGTGCTCCAAGGAGAAAAATATCTGCGGTCTGCATACAGGGATATATTATTTGGGCTGCTGTTAAATCCATTGACTCATCTCTTCCCATTATTTCAGCCGTTCGTATAAATCTTCTTATAGAGTTTGTTTTCGCTATCTGAAGTACAAGTTTCCAGTAGTCAGGATCTTTGACTAAATCGGATGCCCACACAAACTCCACGTTAGATAAATCCATACCAGAGGCCTTCCACACTTCAATAAAATATTTACCAACAGTCTGAATTCTTTCAAGTTCGCCACCCATTTTGTTATTAGCCAAAGCATGCCAGTCAGCGACCAGCATCTTGAACTTTACTCCGGCTTTAGTCATTTTATTGACATTGATACTTCTAAGAATACCCTGAGCGATATGTATCTGACCTGATGGCTCAAAGCCATCGTAGGCAATGAGATCCTTATTAGATTGGAGCAAATGTTGAAGTTCTTCTTCACTAATAATTTCTTCACCGACTTGTCTAACTAAGTTTAGACGCTCTTCTGTTGTCATAGCATGATTATAATCTCCTCATGTGAGTTTATCAATCTCTACTTTTTTATCTGAAGAGGCGACTTTTTAATACAATCCAAAAGGCAGATTCGACTGGACTAATGTACTAGTAAACTAGCACAATGAAAAACAGCCATATAGCATTATGGATAGTATTGATGGTTATATTTTAGAAAATCCTAAAATTATAGGGTTATTAAAGTGAGGAGACTCAAATTTCATCATTCTCTAGCTTGCAATGGGCTAATATTTCTCTTTCATTGACAGAAATTTTTAGGTTTGTTATACTAAAAAAATTACCTGTTCTCGTTATATTAGGCAGCGTATATAGAGTTTTGTGAATTTTTTTGCAAGTTGTGTTTCTACTATTGGTGTACTTCTTTTTTCTGTTCTTAAGCAGAGATATTATTTTTTCTTGGCTGATCATTTATTAGCACTAAAATGGAAGGGGGGTGTTAGACAATGAGTAAAAAATTATACGTCGGAAATTTGTTGTATGAAGTTGACGATAATCAATTAAGAGAGCTTTTTTCTCAGTTTGGTACTGTAACATCAGCTCAGGTTATTGTATATCGGGACAGTGGCAGATCAAAAGGATTTGGTTTTGTAGAATTTGAGTCAGAAGAAGATGCTCAAAAGGCCATAGATAATCTTAATGGTCAAGATACTCAAGGTAGACGATTGGTTGTTTCTGAAGCTAGACCAATGGAACCGAGAGCAGCAGGTGATAGAGGACCCCGTAGAGAAGGAGATAAAAACGGTGGACACGATAGAGATGTAAATAATCAAGGTGATTTTGGAGGAGTCCAAAGTCAGGATGATAGTGATGGTGAGATGGAGTAGTTGTAGTAAGCGATTAAGCAGGACTGACGTAAGTTATCCTGCTTTTTTTGTTAATAAAAGTTAAAAAAACAACCTGACGTACTTAATTACCGATGATTAAATAAGCACTTTCCCAAATATATATTGATCAATCCCAAAGTAAGACTTTACTCGATGACCTTCTAAAATCAA
>JBBRMU010000049.1:0-3506 GCA_038230655.1 Patescibacteria group bacterium
AATATCGATAACACTGAGGTCGCTCGGAGTCGCATAGGAATATCGATAACACTGAGGTCGCTCGGAGTCGCATCAAAACACTCATAATACTCAGGACGTTCAGAGCGCTAGAAAATACTACCTCTTACTTATGTAGGAGATAACCTTTTGCTTTCTCCATTCGTTGAATACTTTCATAGGCGTTTTAAATCCAAGTATTTTCCTAGGGCGGTTGTTAATCATGTTTTCTACTTTTTTCAATGCTTCTTTAGAGACTTTTGAAAAATCAGTTTTTTTAGGAAAAAACTGTCTAATTAAACCATTGGTATTTTCATTTGTACCTCTTTGTCCAGGAGATGCTGGATCAGCAAAGTAAACTGGTATTCCTGTTAGTTGAGTAAAAAGCTCATGCCTTGCCATTTCTGATCCACGATCAAATGTAAGGCTTTTTTTTAAATGTTTGGGAATAGATTTATATGCTTCAGCAAATGCCTTTGCTACATTTTCTGCTGATTTGTTTTTTCCATATGAAACAATGATAGTATATCTAAAAGTACGTTCTACAAGGGTACCGATAGCTGATTTATTATCTTTTCCTACAATTGAATCACCTTCCCAATGACCGGGAATATCTCTTGATTCTACTTCTTGAGGTCTTTCGTGTATCGAAATTGGGTTGGAAATAGGTCCTCGTTGTTTTTTTAATCCATTTCTAGGGTTCCTTTTTTTTCTTTTTCTACGCAAGGCTTTAGCATATTTTTCTTTTTCCTCAGGATCTGAAATACTGTAAATATATTGGTAGATAGTTTCATGAGATACTTGTTGCGTTTTATCGTCTTTAAATTTTTTCTTTAAATGACCTGAAACCTGCTCGGGTGACCATTTTTTATTAAGAATCCAATTTTTTGTTAAATGTAGAAGCTGTTGATTTTTTTGTAACTTTGATCGCGCTCCTTTAAGAGTGCTTTTTAGATTACAATCGACCTGTGCTTCAGATAGACTATACGTGCTTCTGGTCATTTCATTGCGTTTTAATTCTTCTGAAATACTAGAAGGACTTCTCTCAAGAAAACGAGCAATTCCACGAATTGATTCACCATTACAGACTAAACGAAAAATTTCTTCTCTTTCTTTAACTGATAGTTTTTTATGTTTTGTTCCCATTAGTTCACCCCTTGTTTAAAGGCGAATAATAGATTAAATTAAATATTTAACCCTGGAAAATGAACGATTTTTCCATCAAGTGTTCGGATTCCATCTTGAACTCAAGAATTAACCCAAGTTCAGTGATTAGCACTCTGTAACCTGAGTTGAAGTTTGAGTGATTCGGCACTACATCTTGAAATTTATAAAATCGTAATTTCTGCTTTGAGTATTTGAGGTGATAACCCTAAAGCTCTATATATTTCTATTTGATCTCCTTCAGCTTTTGTTGTACTTCGATGATAAAGTGTTTTCCCATTCTGAGTTTTTGCTTTTGTTGTTACTCTTATTCTACCTATCAAAATATCTCGAATTGTTTGCCAGTGATGGTTTAGTTCATATTTATTCAATTGATATAAACAATTTTTGATGAGATGGTATGCAAGAATCGTTATCCAGAGATGACCATCAACACGTGTTTCTTTTTGGTGGTACACAGGACGAAGTCCTAGAGATGATTTCATAAAACGAAAAGCATCTTCAACCCCTCTAAGCGTATTATAAAGATGCCATAATTCTTTAGGGCCTAGTCTCATTATGTTTGTTCTTAAAAAATACTTCCCGGTCAATTTCTCGTTTATTTTTTCATCTATCACTTCCCATTTTACCGATATGGCATTTAGCCCATCTTCAGATGCAGTGACGTCAGTCTTGTAACAACCAGAAATTTTTTTATGCTTTTCTTTTAATCTACCTAACCGTTCTAGCACCTTTAGGTATTTTTTTCTTCCTTTGGGCTTTGTTAAGCCTGCTGCAAGGTTTTTTAAATCCTCCTCATAGCGACTTCTAAAGGACTGCTTCATCTCATTAGCCACCGCGGCTTTAGCTTCTGATTCACAGTATAACCACTTTTCTTCGTTTCCATCGTTCTTGATCAAAGCGGCTTTTACAAAATTGTTAAGATCGCCAACGGCGATTAACTCACCTTCCAGCTCCATTGAAGGGGCTTTTTGTTTAGCTGAAACCACATATTCATAGCCATTCTCTCTAAGCCATTGGAGATTATCCTCGCTGGCGATTCCCGCATCTAGGATAATAATTGGTTTTAATAAACTTTGATGAGAATTTAGATTTTTTATCATTTCTTCCAGAGTCCTAGGCTCTACGGCATTCCCAGGAAGAATTGATGTCCGGTGTAAAAATCCATGCTCATTCATGACTAATCCCATAGTTACTAACGGGCAATCAGATCTCTTTTCTTTTGAACGTCCGTGTTTTGCTTTGGGATTTGATTTTGCCTGCCCTTCCATATATGTGTTGGTAAGATCATACAATGCTATCGTGCTTTGATAACCATGAAACTTTTGTTCAACTATTTCAAGATGATTTTCTAGATCATCTTTATGAGTTAAAAGTGTATCGCTAATTTGATAAAGTTTATCCAGAGATGATTTTTTAAATTCAAAGTCAAGTAACTCTCCAATCCCACTATGATCACAAAGCCATTTATATGTTGCTCTTTCGCTGCCCGGTTTTACAGCTCTAGCAATAATAGAGCCTAGAGCGACAGAGACGTCTGTTTTAGATAAACCTAATTGACTCAATTTTGCAGAAAGTTCGAGTTGTTTTGCCATTTGTAATAAGAGGTGTTCTGCACCTACAGATCTAGGTTGAGATTTTTCTATAGTGTTTACATCGATGTTGACAAATCGTTTTTCAGCTTCTTTATTCGGAGAGCTTTCTTGATTTAATTGAGGCTCCGAAAGGCGGCGTATAACTTGAGAGGCATAAAATTGGGCTAAACGTTCAACAACTTTAGAATATGGAATAAGGGGGTTTTGACCCGAGATGATATCTTCAATTCGTTGTGCTAAAAGTTTATGTTCTCCTTCAGGAAGATCTATTTCTGAACCCATGTAAAGAAGAATTCGCTGTCTTGGTCCTTTCTCGGTCCGAAAGGACTCAACGAGATGGTAAGCGGAATATAATTTACCGCTTTTGAGATCAGTTTTGGTGGCTTTTTTTATAAACATACCCGAATCATGTCAGAAGTCGGAATTTAAAAAAATATAAAAATTATTTTATATTAAAATTCAGTCACTACATTGAAAGCACACGTTTTGTAGCGATTATTCGACGAGGGGGCTGTGGTAACCACGGGGGTTTTCTAGAAAATCGATTGAAAACCGTCAACTGGTGACTGAACTTGGGTTAATGAGAAAGAGGAACTTATCGAATGCGGTAAACATGAAAACGAAGGTTCAAGGGGGATTTTTTCCTCCCCATGCTCGCTAGGAAACGGCTATTTCGCTGTTGGATCTACAGACGGCTATATTTATTTAATGCGCCTTAATGAGAAAGGGGAACTTATCGAATGCGGTAAA
>JBBRMU010000050.1:0-3421 GCA_038230655.1 Patescibacteria group bacterium
CAAAAGAGAAAATGGATGACTTGAATGCTTTAGAGCTAGGACCAGCCATGAAGATAGTATCAGGAACTGCAAAATCAATGGGAGTCGATATCGAAGCATAAAAATACAAAAATTATGCTCAAATTCGCATTTCTTCACCTTTATTAAAAGAGAAAATTTGTCTTTACATATTATCAATTGAGGGAGCAGAATCGGACAGTAGTCCAATGCGCGTTCGTACCTCATTTAAAAATCTATGGGAAAAATCAGAACTCGAGTCTTAGGAAACGAAGACGTTGAAAAAAAACAAAAAAAAGAACAGAAGGAAAAATCTGCTAAAAAGAAAGTTGAGAAGAAAACTTCAAAATCTACAGAAGCCTTAATCGCTGCTGAGTCTAAGGAAAAAATGGAGAAAGCATCTCCAGATGGTTCAGAAAATGATATGGCTTCAGGATGGGATAAAAAACAGTCAAAAGAGGAAAAATCTTCTAAATCTGAAAAAAAGGCACACGTTCGTGGAAAAAAATACAAAGACGCAAAAAAGAAAGTTGACCAGAAGAAAGCCTATTCTTTGAAAGATAGTATTCCTGTTCTGAAAAAGCTCAAATACGCATCATTTGACGAGTCAGTTGAGTTACATCTAAATGTAGATGAGCAAGGTTTGAAGGGGGAAATTGCTCTCCCTCATTCAACGGGTAAGACTGTTAGAGTAAAGATCGCTGACGAGAAGTTATTGGATCAGATTGAGAACGGAGTTATCGATTTTGATATCCTTGTTTCTCATCCATCATTCATGCCTAAGCTAGCTAAATACGCTCGAACCTTAGGCCCAAAAGGACTTATGCCAAATCCAAAGGCTGGGACAGTCTCAACAAATCCTGAGGAAGTAGTGAAAAAATTTGAAAAAGGGACTCTTCGATGGAAGACTGAGCCTAAGTTCGCTTTAATTCACCAAATGATAGGTAAAATCTCTTTTGAAGAGATCCAACTTGTAGAAAATGCTCAAGCCTTTTTGCTTAGTGTTGGAAAAGCGCATATAAAAGGTGCTTATATTAAGACTACAATGAGTCCTTCTCTTAAATTAGATCTGGAAAAGGTATAAGATACTACTTAAAACAGACTATTAATATACATACTGGTGTATAATTATTAGTATGGATAAACCTGATAATATGGATGCTGATTTATGGCAGTATCTTTCTAAACCTCAACAAGACTTACTACGTGAAGGTCACTACTTAACAAATAATATTATCAGGCAGAGTACATTCATCTTTCAGGATTACTCTTTTTTAGTCTTTCCATACGCAAAAGCCTATGAAGGTTTTCTTAAAAAGATATTTTATGATGCTGACTTTATTTCTCATCTTGATTATATTTCAGATCATCTGAGACTAGGGAAGCTGATGTCTCCCAACATTTCTGACAGATTAGGTGAACGTTCACTTTATATTAAGATCAAGGAGCATATAAATACAGAGCTAGCCGATATGATTTGGGATACATGGAGGCTTGGTAGAAATGAGATATTTCACTATTTTCCACATAATCTACGTTCAATCAGCATAACTCAGGCTGAAGAGATCATCAATCAACTCGTTCGGACAATGGAAGAGGCATACAAAGGTTTAAAGCCTTTTCTTAAACGAGGACCACTTGCAGTACAAAGTTGAGTACATTTATGATAAAAGGTTTCTCCACTCACCAGGCTGAAGAGCTACTAAAACAGTATGGATTGAATGTCCTTGCAGAGCAGAAACGGAAAAGTCTGTTCAGGGTTTTTATTGACCAATTTAACAACTTCCTCACAATTCTTCTTTTATTTGCTGCAGTTATCTCCATTTTAATAGGGCAGTATATCGATGGTAGTCTCATTATGGCGATCGTGATTCTAAACGCTTTTTTTGGTATTTACCAGGAAAAAAAAGCAAGTGAAGCAATAGCTGCCTTGAAGAGAATGACCGTAAGTAGAGTAAGAGTTATTAGAGATGGGAGTGAAACGGAGATAGACAGCCGGTATCTTGTACCAGGAGATGTGGTTTTTATAGAAGAGGGAGTTAAAGTGCCTGCCGATGGTAAGATCATAGAAACAATTAACTTGCAGATTAATGAGTCCGCTTTGACGGGAGAGTCGTTACCCATCTCAAAAGATCTGGATGATGAAATTTTTATGGGAACTATTGTTGCCAGAGGTCGAGGATTTATGGAGGTTATTCAAACAGGCATGAATACAAAGTTTGGCGCCATTGCTGCTAACTTATCTCAAGTTGAAGAAAGTACAACGCCACTTCAAAAAAAACTGGAGAATCTATCAAGAAAAATAGGAATTATTGGGATTGTTCTTGGAATACTCATCTTTTCCATATCCTTTTATAAAGGGGGAGGATACTTTCCTTCATTTTTACTTGCTGTCTCACTTGCAGTGGCCGTTGTTCCTGAGGCTTTACCTGCAATAATGACAATAACACTTTCTATAGGTGTGAAGGAGATGGCTAAACGTAAAGCTGTTATTAGGAAACTCGCTGCTATTGAAGCATTGGGAAGCACAACATTGATAGCCACAGATAAGACAGGCACGCTGACGGCTAATAAAATGAAGGTCAAGGAGCTGTATTTTGCAAACGCTCTCTATGATCAGTCACGTCTACCTCCTCTTTATGATCCAACATTCTCAAAGTTACTACTCAATGGAATATTATGTTCAACAGCCGCACTGGTTTTCAAACGAGAGGAGAGGCAACACGATATATTAGGTGATCCGACTGAGGGTGCACTGCTTTTTTTAGCACATCAGGCAGGAGTTATCTCTGAAAGGGTAAAAAGTCAGTGGCAGCTACTTGAAGAGGTGCCATTTGATAGTGTAGCAAAAAAGATGACGGTAAAAGTAAAGAATGCTACAGAAGAGCTGATCTTTACAAAAGGAGCTTTTGAGTCTATTTTACCTATATGCAGCAAGATAATGTTGAGTAATAAGATTCGGAGTATCACGCCAGCCGAGCTTCATAATCTAGATGAGATTGCCAACCAGTGGGCTGAAAAAGGATTGAGAGTACTAACTTTAGCTTATAAAGATGCTCGGAAATCACCATCATTAGATGCAGGATTTATCTTCTTAGGTATGGTTGCGATATACGATCCTCCACGTCCGGAAGTTAAGGATGCAATCAGAAAAGCCCAAGAGGCGGGAATTAAAGTTGTAATGATTACTGGCGACAACGAAAAAACAGCCGAGTCTATCGGGAATGCTGTTGGCCTTATTCAAAAAGGAAATGATATCTTAACAGGCAGACAGTTAGATAATCTCTCAGATAGAGAGCTACTCAAACTAATCCCAAACGTTAGTATCTTTGCAAGGGTTAGTCCATTTCACAAAGCTAGAATTGTACGTCTGTATCAAGTACTTGGAGAAATCGTCGTCGTAACTGGAGATGGTGTGAACGAC
>JBBRMU010000051.1:0-3397 GCA_038230655.1 Patescibacteria group bacterium
ATAAAATTATAAAAAATGAGGAAAAAAGGTTAAAGGCTTCAAAAGTAGAAAAATAAAAAGAGACCGCAATGGCTGAATATACAAAAGAAATTGGTGCAATAAGAGGATATAGCTTTATTTTAAGTATGGTATAACTGGAAAAGTTTTCATTGACAGTGAAAACTTTATGCGCTATAATTTCATTATAAATGAAAACTATGGATGATATAAAAACACTTCTTATTGAACAAAGAGAAGAATTTCTCAAAAAAGATGTTGGCGTAGAGAGAACAAAGCTGCAGGAAATTAGTAGCTTCGTAAAGACTCCACATACGGTTATTATATCGGGACTGCGAAGAGCAGGGAAATCAACTCTATTGGCGCAAATAGCCCGTACGTATTATTCCAATAACGACTATTTTTTTGTCGATTTTGAAGATGAACGGTTTCTAACGTTTACTGCCTCGGACTTCTCAAAACTTCATGAGCTTCTGATAGAGCTTTTTGGGAATCAAAAAGTATTCCTGCTTGATGAAATACAAAACATTGAAGGATGGGAGCGATTTGTTACCAGAATGACAAATAGTGGGTATAAATTTTACATTACCGGTTCAAATGCATCATTACTTAGTAAAGAACTTGGTACACGAATGACTGGAAGGTATTTGCCGGTTGAACTGACGCCGTTTTCTTTTGAAGAATTTTTACGCTTTAAAAGTATTCTAATTCCAAATATAAGACTTCTTACCACGGTACAACGTGGAGAATTAAAACAAGCATTTGCTGAATATTTGCAAAAAGGGGGAATACCTGATGCATTAAAATATCCGGATATTGCTTGGCATAAAACACTCTATGATGATGTATTGTATAGAGATGTTGCAACACGTTATCAGATAACAGATGTAAAAGCTCTAAAAGAACTAGGATTTTATCTTCTGAGCAATATTTCTTCTCTCGTTTCCTATAATAAGCTGAAAGAATTACTGAAGCTAGGAAGTGTCAATACAGTGATAAACTATGTGGAATATCTACAAACAAGCTGGCTTATTTTTGTCGTTAATAAATATGCATATTCAGTAAAGAAGCAACAAATAGCAAATAAAAAAGTCTATTGTATTGATACAGGGCTTGTAAAATCTGTTGCGTTTTCTTTTTCAGAAAACAAAGGAAAACTACTCGAAAATCTTGTTTTCCTGGCTCTTAGGAAATTTCATGAAGACGTGTATTATTATAAAACAGAAAAAGATACAGAAGTTGATTTCTATCTCCCAAAAAAGAAACTGCTTATACAGGTAAGCCAAAGCTTAACTGAGCCTACTGTGAGGGAACGAGAAACCCGAGCCTTACTTGATGCGATGGAAGAAGTAGGAGAGAATACTGCGCTTCTATTAACAGAGAATGAGAAAGATACTCTTACGTTTGATAAGAAAACTATTAGCGTCCTTCCTCTCTATGAGTGGATTTTACAGCCTCTTTAACGTATCTACTAGGTAGATGTAAATTGCGTGTAGAAGTAAGATGATATTCACCCTCGATTATATTTGACGGTTTACTATCCAAACCCTCCAGTATGATAGACGGTTTTGTGTCTATGTATAAAAAAGAGGCCCGCATTGGCAGTCCTCTTAAGAATGTGGAGCGGTGGTGCTATATATGGTGTTCCTAGACTTATTTCGGGAACGATCTATCTCGCGCTGGCTTGATATGTCTTCTTACCTTTGTATGAGTACTACCTCAGGACCATCTAGGCATAAAATAGTGTATTATTACCAGCCCCACTACAATATTTTACCATAAATATGTAGCTTCGCATACAAAAAAGTTCCCATTTTGGTAAGTTATTTAACGAAGAGGGTAAATGCAAGAGAATTTGTGCCTCGCTCGAATTTATAATTAAATCTCTCATCTGTATCAATTTTGAATCCGTTAATTAATTCCTCCATCATTTTTATTATTTCTTTTGGATCTATATGCTGTCTGACCAGTGGATGCCTATATGTAGCCTTCTTCAGCGTTTCATCAGCTAAATGAACATAATTTTCATAGGTTGTTTGAATATCTTTATGGCCAAGAATAGAAGCAATCATAGTAAGATCTACTCCAGACATCAAAAGTTGGGTGGCAAAGCTGTGACGAAAAAGATGGGGATGAACGCGTTTTGTTACCCCGGCCGTCTTTGCTCTCTTATGCAAATCTTCACTAAAATCTGTTGCATGGAGTTTTTTCCCAGTAAGGCTGGTAAAGACAAGATCCTCACGTTCTCTTCCTTGAATAAGAATCCTCATTCGTGAAATAAGTGGATCAGTTATATAAGCGTGGCGAATCTCTTTGTTTTTAGTTTCTACAAAAGTTGCTCTTCCTATAGATAGGTCCAACAGCTTCACTTTTAAGGAAGCTGCTTCGTCAAACCGACAACCGGTATAGGCAAGAAACATACAGAGAGTTCTATATTTGAAGTCAAGTTTTTCTGTAACCTCTTCGGCTTTCATTTTATAAAATCTACCATAGGTGAGAGGTTGATGAATGATTGCTTCAATCTCATCAGGGGTAAGAATGATGATGGTGGGTTTTACTTTAGTGAACGCGCTGAAGCTCTCAAAGAAATTATTATCTGATCCGCGATCCTTTATGTAGTCTTGAATATATCTGAGGGTGAAGAAGTATGTATTAAGAGTATTATTGTTGAGTCCTTTTTGTTTTAAGAAAAAGAAAAACTCTTCTACAGAGTCCTTATTAAGTTCTTTATTGTTTTCTTTGAGCCAATTGTTTATTATATTAAAGCGAGTCTTGCAAAGGCGAACTGAGTTAGCAGCTAAGCTTTTCTTGATTGTGATGTATCTTATAAAGTCTAGTTCGTCCATAATAAAGAATTATTTATAAGTAAACATTTGTTTACTATTAATAATAGTTGATGAGTCGTTAATTGGCAATTGGTTGTTACAGAATCTAACAATATCTAAAGTAAACATTTGTTTATTAATGCTTGACAAACTATTAATAACGCTATAGAATGTTAATGTACTTTGGAAAACCAAAAAAAAGACCCACTTTCGTGAGTCTTCTCCCAAATAATTGTACGTAGTTATTTTAGCTTTAAAATAATGACTGACTTAGAGATCCCCGCCTTCTTTAGACAGAAAAATTAGAACTCCGTATACAAAATAATAAATTCAATACTTATTTAGAAAAATTAAGTATTTTGTATTTGAGTAGCATAAAAATCCTATATGCAAAGCTATTCCACTCCCAATGTGGAATGTTATATCAGAATCTTTACCTCCTCTAAACTGTCACAGTTGAAGCTAGTCTGTCGCATCTTTTGATATATCTTGATATAATAAGTGCAGTGAATCATACCTTAAGAGTTAAAGCGCATCATGAGTCTAGTAGTCTTTATTTTAAAAAACTTTTAAAG
>JBBRMU010000052.1:0-3332 GCA_038230655.1 Patescibacteria group bacterium
GTGCGCTTTATGGAACAGGGATATAAAAATCAACTGGAAGTAATAACTGGCTCTGCAACTATCACACAGATCAAACGAAGTACGACAGAACATGTCTATACTGTTACAGTACATAATAAGACAAGGTTTAGAGAAAATACTTTATACTTTCCCGGTTGGGAAATTATGGCAAATGGAAATCAAGTGCCTATTGAATTCCAGGATGAGCAATATAGAGGAATCATGACATTTTATCTAGATCCGGGAAAGTATATCGTTGATACAAAATTCACCCAGACAAAGCTTCGAAAAATTGCAGATATTATTTCACTTTCAAGCATTATTATCTGTACTATGATTTTTATTTTATTAAACATAAAGCACGTGAATAGAAAATAATTTATGGATAATTTAGTTATGTACCTTTCTAAGGAGTGATTGTTCTAAACGGTTAATTTGTATTATGGAATTACAACCACCTATCCATCAAAAATTATCCGAAGCACATCATTTTGCTCAAATTCCATTACGGGAGCGTTTTGCCGCAATTAAACCAAATATTAATAAAGATTATCTGAAAATATCTGAAGGAGATCCAAAACTTCTCATGTGGTTGATGCTATCAACAACTATTCGTCCAAATGCTCCTGAAGATCAAGAAATGATGGGATTATTGTCCAGAACATTAGAAGATAAATTCCGTCGGTCATATGGTAAGGGTCCTTATGAATTACCTTCATTAGCTTTTTCTTGGAGAACTAATCGAGTTCTCAATCAAGTTGTTAGTACACCCTTTTATTTTCCTACAATAAGTTTCAATGAAACAGACTGGAAGAAGTTGAAGTTACCGGAAGCTCACGGTGTGACTAATTTTCTCTCTTTAGAAAATACATACTTTGCAGAGCGCTATTTAGGAGATGAACCAATCCGGGATGTCGGCATTGGAGTCTTTGCTCCAAATCGAAGTATAGACACAGAAGATCATGAAGGAGGACATATCGGAGATCCTTTGATTTTAGAGAGATCACCTGGTCGTTTCAATGATATTGAGAGGACAGCGCTTAATGAAACAATAGCTTTTTATATGCAATCATCAATTGATCTTGAAGGAAATGATAAAATTATTTTTTTCTCGCCTACCTTAATAGAACAATATATTCGGAATTCAGTAAATTTTAATAGTCAACAAACTTTCACTCAAGATTTTTTTACTCTCACTGGACTTAATTCAGAAGGATTTGGAATCAGTGAGCTTAGCGATGGTTTAGCTCGTTTAATGAGTAGTTTAAAAACGTACTTAAAGTGGATGCCCAATACAGATCTTGTATGAACGCTTATGGGTACAAGGAATTTTCATGAAGTAAGAAAAAGAATCCTTGCAACAAATAATGCTTCCCAAGCACACATAGATTCTCTTCCCATGATAACACATACGATATTAGCGGAAGAAGGAAGGGATACTGTCAACCCTTCAGATCAGCAAGAAGGTAGCGATAAAATTCTTTAAAGAGTTTAATGATTAGATAATTCCGTAAGAATAAAATTGTAATAATATGTTTAAAGATAAATATATTTGCTATTTTAGGAAAGTAGCTCAGAATATTTCATGCTTTCGTATCAACCCAAAGTTCGGAAATCGTCAATGAGTGGCGACTCAAGTATCTCACTAAAATTAGTGTCAAGAATATTCAGAAATTGGTCAAAAAATACCTGACTATGTCTGGATTTGAACGGGTAGCATTAAACGCAATTGTTTTGTTTTTTGGAATACTACGCCCGCTAGGGCTTCATTTTGTTCTTATTTTTGTGATTGAGTTCTACTGCAGCCCTGATGATGTCTTTGAAGGCTGCCTCATCAATCTGGTCGATTTCATGAATAACAATGGCGCGGTAGTTATTGAAAAGACCTTTGGGGTCCTTAAGAGATGCCCCCTTCGCGAATGTCAGTCGTAGATGGTTCTTGTACGTTTCGCCGGTGCAAATTAGTCCATCATGAGACCAAACGGGAATTCCATCAAGGTTCGAAGGTTTTTTCCATTTCACTTCTTCAATCACATCCGGGTCAGCCTGCTTGATGAAAGCGCGAAGCTGTGCTAGTCTCTCACCACGCCAGTCAGCAAACTTTCTTATTATCGCATCTATCTGTTCCAGTGTAGACTTGTCATTTGGGGAAGAATTCATTATAGATACAATCTACCATATGAGGAATATGTATGTAAATGAATATATGGAATTCTATAGCGAAGTATAATAAAGATAGTTTTTCTCATAAAAAGTTCCGACAGAGTCTAAGAGCAATTAAAAAAGCCTCAAGATTCTTTAAAAATATGGTGAAAAGTACTATGTTCAGTCCTAGATTTTAACTTTCTGCGTCACTCACGGTAGAAAGAAATGAAATAGAGAGAGTTCAAGTGGGCGGTAAAGCAGTTATAACTGGAGAAAGGACAATGGAATTAAGGAGGAGGAGGGATAATTCATTTTCTTACCGTGTATTAAAAGTTTCTATATTTTTCAGTTTGAAGTAGACGTTCTATCTCTTTTTTTATTCCTTCTTTATCTTCCTGTGTGAGTGGTTCATTGTTATCGTAAAATCCTGTCTCTGGATGCGGGAAGTTGAGTGCATCTCCATACTTTTGAATTTTTGCAGATTTTGCTCTTGCATATAAATGAATTGCCAAAGACGATCCTTCTGGTTTAAAAACACTCCAGTTACCATTTTCCTGATAGTTAATTCTTCCTATATCTACTCCGTGTTCATTCATCACCTTTTTCATTGCTTCTCCAACAATCATGGTAAGTTTCATAAGTTCCTTCGCTAGTTCAGGGGATAATTTTGTTCTATCTTCTACCCGAACTTTTGGAACAATGCGAAGATGTCCTCCATCATTTCTGTCAATGTGAGGCTTGTCCATTTCCTGAACTATATAGTTTGATGTCTCGTAAATAATTTTCATACATTCAATATATCATATACCACTCATACTTTATTTTGTGCAAAGCACTAGGGCCGTTAGCCCGTCGCATTAAGGCACTCTAAAAGTACTTACTACTTCGTAGAGGCGCCCTACAAGAGGACTAGCTATATTCATAGCGTCGCAAAATCAAGTAATCGGGTGCCCTAAAGGCACTAGCTATTGCATAGCGGCGTATTATACGACACTTCGAAGAAGCGACACCACGATGTATGAGATGAGGACATCGGTGACACTTCAGTGTTGAGGTAGGTATCAATATGCTCAAGAGGGGTAAGGTAGTCAAGGGCTTGGTGTGGACGAACAGAGTTGTACTCTACTAACCACTCAGTAAGTTCATCATTGAACTCCTTTAGATCCTCAATTCCGTTATACGCCATA
>JBBRMU010000053.1:0-3326 GCA_038230655.1 Patescibacteria group bacterium
CCCTGATTCATATAAGGTGGTCAGGTAAAACCCCAAAATTTAACGATAAAATTATAAAAATTTTTATAAAAAATGTCGTATTATTTCTACGAAACTCCTTCCCTATTTGAAACTGCAGATATTGATGTTTTCACGAGCTACAAAGACTTCTAACACATGATTCTTGAGTAAGAATTGTTTTGGTCATGCTAGATTCCCAATAGTGTAATAATATTATTAGTAGATCGAGTCAAAGAATTGGAAGAATAAATCGAATATTGGGAGCAGCAAGAAAAACTTTCCAGCATCGAAAAATGGCAAAAATGGGGTAAATATTACGGCTAGTACATAGAGAACAAGATTTATTTAGCAAAGGATAGAATAAACAAACTTTAAAGATGGTTGAAGACTTTTTTGGAGGAATAAAAGCTGATTAATGTGTGATTTTTTATTATAAAAAAATAAGATTTAAAACAAACCAAACCCGAATCAAACATAACTAATTCAAATCAATCTTTCTTTCGTATTTTTCTCTCTGTCTGAACACTTTATACCTTCTTGCGTTTATGTATAATAATATTCCCTGCTGTTACCTTTGCATTAATTATTTTTGGTCGATTTTTAAATGAATCAAATAATTATTAGGATATCAAAATATTTCCATCTTTTGTGGGTGAAGGTTCCTTTATTTATTGTACTGAAACACTGTCACAATATTTATCTTCTTCTACTTAAGGCTTTACATCTCCATTAGCTATACTTGAAAGTTTTTAAACCTTTTCAATTATATGATCGCGGTCAGCCTTTTAATAATTCAATGTTGTTTAAACATTTTTATGACCAACATATAATTGCACATCTTTCAGGTCCATTTTTTTATCTCTCAAGAGCTCTGTGACTTTAGTAGTTCTAAAATCATGTGATTATATATTAACTTTGAGTGTTCTAGTAAAGAATTATGAAAAGTTGTTCTTTATTTAATCGTTGTTTACAGGATAAATAAAATCATTTCCTTGCTTATTCTGTTTTTGTTAATATTCTTTTAACAAATCTAAAGTTTGCTCTGTTATAAATCCTTTCCGTTTCTCACGTGTCTTATGTGCAATCCATGCACAGACTGCTCCACCATTGGCAAGAGGCTCAAATGAGTTAAATTAGAACGCAATAAGATCTTAAACACGAGCTGCTAAATCATAAAGCAAATGCCAACCCAATCTGTAACGAGGATACGGCTCACTTTGTTTGTCCAATCTTTAAAGCTCATCTTTTTCTAAGAATCTATGTTCTTTCTTGTGTAAACTTTCTGTAGCTAAGCGCTTAAAATCAAAATCCTTCTTTTCACAGTAATTAAACCGAAATTTGAATGCTGCAATCATCATACGTGTATCTTTTCCAGCACCTGAATGTTGCTGCACAAATTTCCTAACATTTTCTTCGGTTATTTCCATTTTTGAACCAAATTATTGTCTATTCCACACTATTAAATTATTATTATAACGTGTATACTCCTTCCCAGTTGCATTACCTTTATAAATTCATTCTACTTCGTTGAACCATAGTTTCTAAACCTTGGTTGGGCTTGATTAAAAAGATTATTGCAACGAAATTGATTGCCTAGTTGGACTATTTTCAGTATCAATAGCGCTGTTATTAAAGATGCTGTCATTATTATAAGCTTATTATACTAATATACTATTAGTTTACTATGCTCTGACATGTTAAACAATCTCTTGAATATCCTATTATTATTAGAAAAGCATTGTTTAAATGTTTTAGAGCGGGTTCAATTATGTGAATGTTCGATGACCGATTGTGTTTAAATGGCGGTCCAAAGTTGATTTATCTTTAAATTATAGAGTCAATTTGCATTCATTGCACCTTATTCTATAGTCTCCTGTTCCTTCAAAGCATTCATATGCTTGTTATTGTTATTTAAGAATCATAAAGTAGCGAAGTGGATGGGCGTTCATTTTTTATATTTTTATAGAATTTTTATAATTTTATCGTTAAATTTTGGGGTTTTACCTGACCACCTTATATGAATCAGGGGGGCGTATCTCAGATCTCAAAAACTAAAATAGGATAAGGTGAGATTCTTTTTGATTCTTATTCTACCCTGCCCGTTGGCCAGGTACCCTACTACCTCTATTCTTCATCTATTTTAGTTCATGAGATATAGAGGGCCCAAAATGCCTCCCGTTGGCCCAACGGGCATGCTTGAAGCAGGCGGCTTTAATTAATTATTTTCTAATAGTCAAAAAAAGAATTATTTTTAATGGTAAAAAAAAATAATTATTTCTGGAAGAATTAGTAAAGAAATTTATATACAAGGAAGGTTCCCTCTGATATTGAGGCTCATTCTTTCCCTTTTAAAAGGAAGGCTAGTTTCTCTTATACCAAATGTAATTCATATTCATTACTTCAACATAGTGGACCATCTGACAAGCAAAACATTGGTGATTGAGGCAATGCTCCTCAAGGAAGAATCCTACTTCAAGGTGTCCACATATAGTGCATTTGTAGTTATTCTATGGCTGATATTAGTAGCTTTAGGTGCTGCAGTTCATTTATTTTAGTTTATTAGTATAATTTTGCTTCTGCTTATATAGACTGAGCCAATATTTAGAATCAATTAAAGTGCACTTTGTTACACTAGGTTGGAACAGCAACCAACATCTTACACAGAACAGCAACCAACATCTTACACTCAACCCAACAAACATCTTACATTCAAACATTTCTGAGATTGCTACTGGGTGACAGATGTTGTCTTATGCTATATGAAGCTAATTTGAGGTGAGGCTACCATATCTACCATATCTTTGGTATATCCAAACTCAACATGGAGACGTGAGCAGTCCAATGTAGCCATATTGGAATCCCTGAAAACTTGGATTTCACTGCAGCTTCAGTTAGCCTCCAGGAATTTCCCTAGTGGTTAGATGACATTTCCTATATGTCACCTTCCACCATTGGTTTGGTTGGAAGGTCTAATGTTTTTCTTGAGAAATGTCATTTTTCAGAATGGAGATGGAGGAATGGCGAAACTCTCCATCATTGAGAAGGGGTTTTGGGAAGTTGGAATTTGGGGTGTTGTTGGAAGAATTATACTTCAATATGATAGTATGATATCATTGAGAGTAATATCTATCTAGTGATTGAATATTATTATTGTGAGATATTTATTATATTATTTTTATAGATATTTTCTTCCTCATATTTTCTTCCCACAAATTTGCACACCATCTTCCAATTCATCATCCTTCTTAAAATTAAGTTGGGGTTTAGTAGGGAGATTATGCTGACCCTGACCATGTCTCGCTCGAGACTTTGACACATGGTGACAC
>JBBRMU010000054.1:0-3298 GCA_038230655.1 Patescibacteria group bacterium
GACTCATTCTTTACGGATATAAACATAAACGGATTCATCATCAGGTTAATGAGTTTGCCAGAGGTAAAAATCATGTAAACGGAATTGAATCATTCTGGAGTTATACCAAACGGAGACTGCAGAAATTTAATGGAGTAAGGACAGATAAATTCTTGTTATACTTAAAAGAGTCAGAATGGCGATTTAACAATAGAAAAGATTTGTTTAAGTCGTTATTAAAACTGATCGAAAAGAATACCTATAGTTATTAGTTTCCTAGACTAGACCCTTGTTTTTTATGATGACGTGGTGTCCTCCACCGCTTACTTTAATGGCAGACGGAGTATTAGTCATACAGTTAAAGCTCGTATTTTGCCATTTGATATAACTCCCTTCCGGTGAACCATTGTTGGCAATTCGGACAAGCGAATCGTTAGTGAACGATCCTTCTATGGTTGCTACGCCATTGTAGTTACCAGTATAGGTGACATATCCTCCGGTTGCTGTTCCCCCGTGCGGATAACACGCGGAAGTTTCTGTATAAGTACCGGCCATCAAACAGACTGTATCCCCAGGTTGTGCTAAATCTGAGGCACCTTGATACACACACAGCGGCTTAGGTGTTGAAGGAGTTCGGCCATTATTCGTTGTTAAACCATTTGGAGCGGCATAAATTGTACAGGGGATAGTTGGTGTAGGAGAAATAAAAGGAAACGTTGCGGGATAACCTTTCGTTTCAGCATTGGCTGTCACATGTTGTTTTTTTTGGTTTGCTGAGTTGGAGATAAATAGTACGGATATGATCGCGACTATAACAACAATAACAGTAAATAAAGATAATAAGGATTTTGTGGGAGATAATTGTTTATTCAGATTCATGTAATTCTATTATATAATGGTGAACACTTATTTAATACAATCTTTATTGTATTATTCATCCTGCTTTTATTTGAAGATAACATCGTACATTCTGTAGATTATGATGTCGCATCTCACAATTACAGTTCGAATCCTATTCCTTCGTGGAATAAAGTGTGCGTAAATGGTGTAAGAGTGAGGAAATAATAAAACTGAGCATAGAGCCTAAAGAAAGGCTAAATACAACTTTTCCGGAGCATCCTATTAGGCGGACCTGATGCGTCTCTATTCGAACCATTTGTTCAACATTTTTATCATTTGATGCAAATTTACATCTAGAACAGGTGAAATAACTTTAAAGTAATAGGTCTTTTGCTAGTTTAAATCCTTGCTTGCCGTACCAGTTATCAAAAGAGAAGATAGAATGAGCGCGATACTCTTTAGCTGTTGCAGCAACAACAGCATCGAAAAATGTATTCTGTTTAGATTTGTTTGGGTTAAATAATTTAGCAGCTTCTTTCATAATGGCATCAGTAGTATCTACCATTTTTAATGGACCTTCAAGTATTTGATTTGTTAATTTGGAAGCAGCATCTGGATTATTTAATTTTCGAGTAAAGGTAGTTATTGTTTCTGCAATCGTTACTACAGGAAAGAGAAGTGTTAATCCTTGCTCATAGATTTTGACTACAATATCATATGCTGTTTGATGATGATTATCTTTTTGATAAATTAATGCAATGAGACCATCTGAGTCGCCAATAATAATATTATTCATCCCATGTGTACTTGTCATGTCTCTCAGATATATCTACAGGAAGCCCTTCTTTAATAATTCCGCTCAAAGATCGTAAATCAGTTTTTTGAGGTTCTCTAATAGTTACTTTTATATGTCCAATTGCTTTTTTGATTACCTCTTCTGTAGCTTCAGAAAGATTTAAATTTTTAGCAGCAGCATATATCTTAATGAGGCTAAGAGTGGAAGGATTAATCCAAGCGTTTAAGCGTTCCTTTTGATTTGTAGTATCCATACTTATTATCATATCATATGAAATTACTTATTTCAACGCTTTTTGGAAAAAATGGAAATAGTGGAAGAAAGTAATGGGACTCGAACCATCTTTGAGGCTAAATTACGGTTTTCAAGAAAAAAAGACATTCCAAATTTTATGGTATATATTCAAGTTAGACCCTTATACCAAGCCAATCTATGTCGTGAAAAGGGTGCCATTCCATACTGCGGGGCTGACCCATCCCTATTCGAACCGCTTGTGTCACATTTTTATAGTTTAATGCTGTTTTATCTGTAGATTATTTCAATGTACTTCCTAAGAGTATTTCGTCAGCAAAGTAAAAACCAGTATCTCCGGCAGGCAATAAATCATATGTTTTTAAATCTGTATATAGTACAAACTCAGCTTTAATAACTATAGAACCATTATAGCTATCTCCTACTCGTAAACTGCCAACAGATTTATTTTCTATATCAGGATGACCTGGAGATACATATACCTCTCTTTTATCTTTGAGTAACAGGTGAACTACTTTATGTCTTTTAGGAACTTCAACATTTGATACTTTCAAAACTGGAACAGCTTTCACTGTACCTTTTTTATCGATTGTCAGAACTAAATCACCAACTTTTATTTTTTTTACATTTACCTTTCCTTTCGGTGTGGTTATCAAAGTTGAAGAAGACAGACAAATTGGACACATCCCATGTAAGGCATAATTTACTTCAGAGGGAGATAAACAACTCTGAACAACTTTGGCCGAATAATAACTTGGAGAATATACAGGAGGACCACATATTCTTGGGTTCATACAAACATATCCTAAAGTTGATAGAACTGGATTACAACAATTGGGAGGATTTAATTTTATTTTTAAATTATCTGCTGTTGATTTTTCTATAAATGTGTTTAATATTTGTCCAGCTAATAGAAGAGTAATCCAAATAAGTATCAAAAAGATATTCCTTTTTTTTAAATATTGAAGAATAAGAAAAAGAAGCACAGAAATAGTAAGAAGCTCTATGAGTAATATAGGGATAATAAAGGCTATGTTAATTAACAATTTATTAGTAGGATTGCCAATTCCTATGAAAGTTAAAGGAGCCAAAGCTAAAAAGAATAGATATCTAGAACTAAGAATTTCCAGTGAATTATCAATCAATGCCCCTGAATATATTGAAATAGCTATTAGTAATATTTTTACTAAGTCAATTTTATTTTTCCTAAATGCTTTCATCTGAAATTAAGTATGGCAATCGTAGAATGAAAAGTCAATTAAAAAAATTATGGTGGGAACTATTCCATACGGCGGACCGGGTGCTTCTCTATTCGCACCAATTGTATTATTCTTTTATAATCTGATGCAGTTTTATATATCTAAAATTGATGAATTGGTAATAGCTCGATAATTATACTTTTTCTATTTTAGGGTAGAAATGACCGATTCA
>JBBRMU010000055.1:0-3149 GCA_038230655.1 Patescibacteria group bacterium
AGTGAACGGGAAGTTCATGAGCTTATTGTCCATCCCGATATCATTAAGAATCTTGGCGTAGGTCAGTGTGTTCTATTAAGGCAAGGTAGGCCTGCGAAAGTAAATCTTATCAATATTAGAAATAGGGACAAGGAGGTGATGAAAAAAATTGCTGTGTTGAAGAAAAAAGAAGCAGGAGCATTTGATAAATAAGGGAGACCTGATGATTAAAAACATTGAAGATTGCCATTTAGTAAATAGTGTCCATCTAAGTTATCTGCGGCCACTTTTGAAGTGGCGGATTATGGATGTTAAAAGTTTAATGAAGGAGTCAGAGCTTGAATCAAATTATCATGCGTTCTATAGGGTCATCAGGGAGCTTGAATCAAAAAAAGTATTGGAAGGATTTAGAGAGCCTTATAGCCGGAAGAAATATGTCTATCTCAGCAGTCGCGGGGAATCGGCATTGTCACTCAAGGAGAACCCAACATCAGTTTCAGAGAATTCATTAGTCCATGACATAAAGGTTTCTGAAATTAGTCGCATGTTTTTGCATAATGGTTGGATCAGAGAAGCCCTGCTTGAGCATGAGATTAATGACAAAAGAGTTTTTAATTCAACAGTGAAGATTAATCCTGATGCCCTATTTGAGGGCGAGCGCAACGGTAAGAAATTCAGAATCGCTTTTGAGCTTGAGCTTACTAGGAAGTCAAAACAGAGGATCATCCAGAAGGCCATTCAATACGGCGACAATGATTATTTTGACTATGCCCTGTATATGTTTTCACAAAAAAGTCTGGTTGATAGTTATATGGTAACTATTCAGGAAAAGATCGGGGTTGAAAAGATGAATAAATTTATGTTCTTTTTTAATCCGTTTTTGACTTCCAGTAAATCTTTTATGACAGATCCAGAAGGGTATTTCAAGGGGAGAGAAACGAGTCTATCGACCATATTCTCACTCGTGCAAACTGGGACCAAATGAATGCTAAAGAGACTGCAAACTGTGTACAATACATTTTTTTGTTACCCGCTAAAGTATCAGAATCAATTAGGAATTCCGCGCTCCGAAACTGACTCCCCACCCCCAACGAGTTGTGTGTATGGAGTCAGTTTCTATGCTTGGAATAAGAGATGAGAGGGTAAGCGGGTAACAAATTATAAAAGGAGTAGTTATGAATAATGTAAAAATATTAAGTAGTAAGAAGAGGGGAAGGAAGCCCAAAAATCAAATAAGTGAGTATGTATTAAATAAAGATCGATCTAAGTTTTTCGTAGATCTGAGTTGTGAAAAAGTTGAGCTTGATTTGATTTTTGGGCTTCTAGAGCGGGCAAATCAAAAGGATTACGGTCGTGAGATTACCTTTAAGGACCTGGCCTTGTTTTCAGTCACCAAGCTGACTGATAAAGACCCGGAGAAGATTCAGGAATCCACACTAAGCGACATGGAAAAGGTCGAAAGGGCATTAATTGAATTCAACAAGAAAAATAATTCAAATCTTACCCTTGGCGAATTTTTAGTGAAAAGACTTAGCATTAATTAACAAAGGAGTTGATTATTAATTCGATTCATCTTTGTGCGTGGCCGCATTTTTGGGAGTTTCTTTTACTTCAATTTATGGGAGAGTGGACTGCGCCCTTCAGGCTGGATGATTTAGCCTAGATTTTTAGAATAGGTCTTTCGGCCATCGTCGTTAATAAACTTTCAAACACTACCGGACTCTTGTACCCGATTGATGAGTGAAGTCTTTTCTTGTTATAAACCTCTTCGATAAACCTTGGCAAGTTTGTCAGCACATCAGTCATTGTTTCGTAGTTTTTCAAAAGAATTTCTTCGTACTTCAAAGTTTTCATCAGCGATTCGCAGAATGCATTCTCATATGGGTTTCCTTTCGCCGACATTGATATGTGAATCCCGTGATCCCTGAGCATGTCTGTATAAGCGTGACTTGCGTACTGAACGCCTCTGTCAGAATGATGAATCAACCCTCGCGGTGGTTTTCTTCTCTCAATTGCCATGGCCAAAGCTTCCATGCAAAGATCTTTATCGATATTTTTTGATATTGCCCAACCAACAATTCTTCGAGAGTAAAGATCCATAATCGCTGCCAAATATACAAAGCAAGTTTCAATGCGAATGTACGTGATATCTGCCACCCACACCTGATTGATATTATCCAAACTCATTTCCTGAATAAGATTTGGATAAATCGGCTCACTGTGATTCGAATCCGTGGTCGCAATCTTCCACTTCTTGTAATAAACAGGGTGCAGGTTGTACTTCGTCATAATACGACGAATTCGTTTTGTATTAATGATCTCGCCGGTCGTTTGAAGAATTTCGTGGTGAATCCGCCGGTAACCATAGGCCGGAGATTCGTAATGAATTTTCTCAATATCGCTCTTGAGATCAGCTTCTTCTCTCATCTTTTTCACTGGGTCTACCTTTGGTTCGTAATAGTAGCTACTCAGTGAGAGTCCGAGGACTTCGCATCCTTCAGAAACAGATGTAAATTCTTTTCTGTTATTACGCAGGAATCGGCGCTTTTCATACGTTGTTTGGAGTCCGCTATTTTTTTTAAATTCTCAACGATGTTATAGAGGTTTCCGAGGCGCTCTTTCAGTTCACGACATTCTTCTTCAAGTTTCTTTTCACGCTTACTTGGTTTGGACTCCAGCTTGCCTTCGGTAAACTGATTTATCCAATAACTGATTACACTGGGAGCGACCTGGATGTCTCTTGCGGCCTGATTGATGGATAAGGTGCCGGCCTTGATTTTGGCGACAATTTTTGTTTTGGTGGAAAGATCGAATGATCTTCTGGTACGTTTCATTAGGGCTCCTTTTACGCCTTATCGGCAGTTTAGGGCCAAAAGCTATCCTAAAGTAGGGTCTGAATCTGTCCAGTTAAAGGGGCGCGTTCCAGAGCTTTTATGAACGAAACAACTACCCATGGGACTTACATTAAGAATAAAAAGATGTATGATCACGGAGAGCATTTCGATGCTCAACCGTTCTTTGACAACTTTTTATGGTTAACTACAGAAGAGGCGGCCCGTTTATTGCGTAAATCTTCACATGCACTCAGGCAGCTTGTCTATAAAGGCAAAGTACGTCCGAGAAAATTTGCAGGAAGGCTTTATTTCAAACGAACGGAACTCAACGAGTTG
>JBBRMU010000056.1:0-3126 GCA_038230655.1 Patescibacteria group bacterium
TGAATCATTTTGCCTTCATATAAAGGCATCATTCCAGTTTTGCTATCTTTGCAAAAGAGATAGCTATCATTAGTCATGTGAAATTCACTTTGTAAACTGATATTACAAGTATTATTTATCTTTTCACCTAAAAGTGGATATTTAGAAACCTTTTCTGCTATCGATAAATCATTATTATTTGTAAACTCAACTATTCCTAAACTATCTGGTGATATTCTCCGCACCATATCGATAGTAATTGGTAAACTATCAGTGTTTGGAAATCTTTGCAGTTCCTTCACATCATGACGCATAAAAGCAGATGGAAATTCTCTTGTTTTCCCGCCTTTTGCAAAGGTAAGGACAACAAATTTAAAACGACTATCAACTTCTTCAAAAATTTTTTTCCGATTCTCGAAGCCGAATAAGCCTGTAACTTTTGTTTGATTAAACAACATTTCTCGCAGTTGCTTAGTACCTAAGTCAGTATAGATCCCACTAGGAATGACAATTCCACATTCACCATTTTGACGCAAAAGATTAAAGCACTGTTCCAGAAATAGCTTATAGAGATTAATATCTGTTCCTGCTTTTTTCCCATTAACTACAGAAATCTGGTTTTTATACTGTTCTGCTGAACGAAAATAAGCACTTACATAAGGGTATTGACACTGGTACTCTAACCAAGCATCAGCAACTTCAGGATTTTGCAACAGTCTTTTCTGCTCTTTCTCAAAAACTTTAATATCCATCTTATTTTTCGTCACTAGTTCGTTATGCTGTGCGAAAAACTCTTTAGCTTGTGGTTTGAATATTTCCCAAGGTGGATTAGTTATAATCGCATCAAAGCCACCTCGTTCTAAAATTTTGTCGAAATGATAACCCCAGTGACAAGGTTTTAAAGCAGCAATATCGTCAACATTTAAGACCCGCTTCGTAGATTTACCAGTTAACTGAACTTCCTCATATTTAATTCCTAAACGTTGACTAAACTCATCTAACAACAAACGATTTAACTTTTCCTGAGATTTTTTATTGAGGTTTTCGATGTGTTTGTGCAAATTTAGCAACCTTCCATCTTGATGAGTTCCCTCATCGCCACTAGCTAGCTTTTCCTCACCGGGAATAAAAGCGTGTTTTTTGTAAAGTTCGATAGATTGATTCTTATCTTCTAAAATAGCTTTATATTGGTTAACAGCTAGAGACTGCAATAAATTACCTTGCTTAGAATTGCCTAACGTATCAAACGCAGTTTCATCGACTTTAATTAATCCAATCAATGAATTACCCGCCATAATATTAAAATCAATATTAGGTAACGGTTCTAATTCGTTCACATCATGCGCTGAAGAAACTAATGCTAAGAAAAGACGTAATTTAGCAATTTCCGTCGCTTCTTCCATGATGTCAACACCATAGAGGTTGTCGGTAACAATCCGCTTTTTAATATAATAAGGTAAGGATTTGTGTAGATTTTCGAGTTCTCTGATTTCTACTTGTAAATTAGCATCACCCATCAACTTAATCGAACCAATCACTGCACTATAAACTTGAATTAAAGTTTTCATCGCCGCAATAAGAAATGCACCTGAACCACAAGCAGGGTCAAGAATTGATAAGCTAGGGAGAATAACTTTAATTAACAAACGACAAATATTAGTATCCAATTTGAGTAAAAGTTCATTAATATCCTCAAATGGTTTATATTTGTCAGAAATTGCATCATTAACGCGGTCTACAATTAACTTGTGAATTGTTCTATCGCAAAGATATTCAGTTATTTGCGGACGAGTATAGTAAGCACCAAAAGCTTTTTGGTTAATATATTTCTCAAAAATATACCCTAAAACATCAGGATTAATTTCATCGTCTTTACCTTCTGGTGTATCATCCAAATTCCAAGAATAACGTGCAAATAACTCTAAACCTTTTTCAAAAGCTTCATCAGCAATTTGAATATTATATTCTTGTTCGATGCGATGTCTTAAAAATAAGCCACCATTGAGGTACTTAACATTTCCTACCAATGCTTGTACAGAAGGATCGCGGTCTATCTCTGGTTTAGCGAAAGAATCAAAGAATAGTACTTTGAGGAATTCACTGTAAAATAAATCTTTACCGCGCTGTTTGCTTTTTTCTAATTTATTTTGGAGATATTCAAAATCACCATTAGGTTGATCATCGCACTTATCGATAAAACCTTTACGTTGGAGAAAGTAAACAAACATCAAGCGATTGAGAATAACAGAAGTATACCAACGTCTATCATTTTCATTATTAATTCCTTTAACGTAACCCAAAAAACGCTGATGTTCTTCTTGAAAATCTTTATAAAATTGTTTTGTGACTCGCTCAACATCAAAAGCCTTTTGCAGTCGATGAGCAATTTTGACTACTGACAAACTATCATCTTCGAGTTCCGTAATATCAATTACTAACGAACCCAATTTACTTAAAAATAAATCACCAGGCTGACCCTTTACATACAAATGGTCGCAAGGAATGTCGCGAAATTTTGCATCTCCATTATTTTTCTCTCTTTTTACCCAATACCAAAGACTACGTGTGCGTGTTTCATCAATAAAAATCAGCAAATTTTCAGCTTTTAATTTCGTAATCTCTTCATGAATAGCAGTGCGAACTTTAGCTTGTGGAATAGCCCCATCTGCTGCTGTAACTTCAAAAACAGCTACACCCGACACCTCAGCAATACACTTGTATTCATAGGCTTTCTCCTCAACTTTCAGCGGTACAGGTTTTGTACGTGTCGGTTGTGACCAACCCAACTCTTCTATAAATAAATCCTCGAATTGAAATTCACGTAATAAATCCCGTGTCTGTTGGAAGTTCAGTGCCATAATATACTAGTTTTTCTGAGAATAATAGAGTGTTGTCTATAAAAATTGCGTACCAAAAGTCAGCCCATAGATCGAAATCTTGGAGCGATAAACCCTATAAAATAAGGATTTATTTTATAGAGACATAATAATCCTGTATCTTTAATAACCTTTAAAGATACATAGTTGCCTGAGTATTTATATTTAGGAGCGAGAGCCTTAGTTGTGGTTATATACTGACGGTGATAGTAGGTTTCCGGTTAAAATTCAGCAATATAAAAATCTTTTTTTGATTTAATCCCAGCATAAA
>JBBRMU010000057.1:0-2993 GCA_038230655.1 Patescibacteria group bacterium
AATGAACCCTCTAAGGATCTTGTTGACCATGATATTTCTTGGTTAAAAGGAGCCATAAACATTTCGTAAACTCTTAAAGCGTCTGCACCATACTCTTCGGCCACATCATCGGGGTTAATGACATTACCCCAAGATTTACTCATTTTGCGATGATCTTCGGCTAAAATCATTCCTTGATTTCTCAAACCTAAGAACGGTTCGTTGAAGTCTAAAAGCTTTAAATCCTGAAAAGCCTTTACCCAGAATCTTGAGTATAGCAAATGTAAGACAGCATGCTCAGCTCCACCTAAGTACCAGTCTACGGGCTGCCACTTCATCGAGTCCTTACTCCATGGTTCGTTTTTATTGTGAGGGTCAGCGAATCTCAGAAAGTACCAACATGACCCTGCCCAGTTAGGCATAGTGTCAGACTCTCTTTCTGCGCGTCCTCCACAATGAGGGCACGTTGTCTCTATCCAGTCTTTAACTTTTGCCAAAGGTGACTGTCCAGTTTCGTTTGGCTCATATGACTCTAGATAAGGCAGCTCTAATGGTAAACTTTCTTGATCGATTGGGAACCAACCATAGAGATTCTCCTGCACCTCTTTGTTCACTTTTGATACATTATGATTATGCTCTAAAAAGATCTTCCCCCTATCGGTATCCCAGTAGGAAATATGTTGAGCAGCACAAGTTTTGCAGTAGACCATTGGAATCGGTTCTCCCCAATAGCGCTGACGTGAAAAAATCCAGTCCCTTAAGTGATACGTTTTGTGTGCATAGCCCCACCCTTTGTCTTCTAGGTGATGGATGATTTTTACGTTCGCTTCTTTTGTAGTGAGATTGTTAAGGAACTCAGAATTGATTATAGTGCCATCATCTTCAAATAGTTCTTGAGCCGTATTAGGCAACTCTCCATGTTTACTATCTCTATTTTTTTCTGATACAAAAGGCTTAACAACTGAGATCATTTCAAGGTTGAAAGCCTTTGCGAACTCAAAGTCTCTTTTATCATGGGCTGGCACTCCTACAACTGCACCGGTACCAAAGTTTCCCAGAACAAAATCAGATATGTAAATTGGCATCATCTTTTTATCCAGCCTGTTTTCTGCATAAAAGCCGGTAAATACTCCTGTTTTCTTTTTTTGCTCAGTAATTCTTTCTTGTTCAGATTTGGAGATAGATTTCTCAACGTACGTATCTATTTCTACTTTATGTTTAGCACTCACTTTCATCACTCCAGAGAGAATTTTTTTAACAAAGCTATGCTCAGGAGCCAGAACGATAAAAGTTGCTCCAAAGTTAGTTTCTGGCCTTGTGGTGAAACAGGTAATTTCTTCTGTTGTATCCTTAACTGGATACATAATATTCACGCCGGTCCTTCTTCCAATCCAGTTTCTCTGCATCTCTAAAATTCCTTGTGGCCAGTTCAAACCATCAAGTTCATCGACAAGGCGATCTGCGTACTCGGTTATCCGAAAGATCCACTGCGGCAGATCGCGAGTTTCAATTGAGGTTTGGCAACGTTCGTGAGTATTATCAGAGGACACCTCTTCTTGGGCAACAGCTGTCTTACAAAATGGACAGTATAATACAGCAGTCATTTTTTTATGTAAAAGACCCATCTCGAAAAGTTTGATGTACAACCACTGAGTCCACTTATAGTACTCCGGATCTGTCGTCGAAAACTCTCTGTCCCAATCATAGGAAAGGCCAAGCATCTTTAGCTGACGTTTAAAATTAGCTATGTTCTCTTTTGTAATTTCACGTGGGTTGCGTTTAGCTTTAATTGCAGCATTCTCTGCCGGCAATCCAAATGCATCCCAGCCAATTGGGTGAAGAACCTTATACCCATTCATTCTATAAAATCTCGCAAGAATATCGCTTCCCACATATCCACGTGGATGACCAACATGCAGCCCTGCCCCTGAAGGGTAAGGGAACATATCCAAAATATACATTTTTTTCACGTTAGTCAAATCATTACTAACAGTGAATGTTTTCTCTGTTTGCCAGGTTTCTATCCATTTTTTTTCAAATTCTTTAGGGATATACTTTCTCATTACTTGAATTATACTAAATATATACTAAAATGATCTAGGCCAGTTGGTGTGGATCTTTTTAAACTAAACCTTATTAACTCGTTGCTCTTTATATAATATATGGACTACATAGTAATAGAAAAATTACATTTAAGTGAAGTTCAAGCGTTTTGGGTAGTATTTAAGCAAATACTCGAAACAGATTTTCCTGGATATTCAAAGGAAACTACTCAACTTTTTTTAGAAAAGTATTACTCAGAAGCAAATTACCGTTACTTTCTCGAACATGCTCTAAAAATAATACTTGTAGCAAAAGTTGAGTCTCAAATCATAGGATTTGCAGTAGTAGATGAACCTTACGGCGGTGTTAGCCTTCTAAGGTGGTTAGGCATAAAGAAAGAGTTTCAAAAAAAAGGTATTGGAAAGAGAGTTATACAGTCCTGGTTAAAATTAGCAGTTTCACAACACTGTCATAAAGCTGAGGTTGCCTCTCAACCTGAAGCAAGAGATTTTTATAACAAAACAGGTTTGATTTTAGAAGGTCATCGAGTAAAGTCTTACTTTGGGATTGATCAATATATATTTGGAAAAGTGCTTATTTAATCATCGGTAATTAAGTACGTCAGTTTGTTTTTCTAACTTTTATTAACAAAAAAAGCAGGATAACTTACGTCAGTCCTGCTTAATACCATACTACAACTACTCCATCTCCCCATTACTATCATCCTGACTTTGGTCTCCTCCAAAATCACTTTGATTATTTACATCTTTATCGTGTCCACCGTTTCTATTTCCTTCTCTACGAGGGCCTCTATCACCTGCAGCTCTCGGTTCCATTGGTCTAGCTTCAGAAACAACCAATGGTCTACCTTGAGTATCTTGACCATTAAGACCATCTATAGCCTTTTGAGCGTCTTCTTCTGACTCAAATTCTACAAAACCAAATCCTTTTGATCTGCCACTGTCCCGATA
>JBBRMU010000058.1:0-2836 GCA_038230655.1 Patescibacteria group bacterium
CATGAGAATTACCGGGATGTTATCAAAGCTGTCATAGATTGAAATATTTTTAAAGAAGGGTAGTCTTATATTCCTAGGGACTACGAATAGAGGAATACTTGCTTTCTTTTCTGTACGTCCGTCTTTCGAGATGCTCAAAAGGATGTTTGTTCCAAGCTGTGTTGAGAACTTTACTGTTGTTTCTCCATCAGGGGCTGGAAAAGGCGATGTTTCGGCAAGTAAAGTAAAGTAGTAGTCCTTTTCTAAGATTTTTTCTGGAATGGACATCTTTATATTCACTTCTTGCTGATAGTTTGACTTCAAAAGGAAAGGGTTGTTAAATAAAAGAAGGGCATCTTCTATCTTAAATTCAACAGGGCCCGTATATATACTACCGAGCTTTATATGCCCAGAGGTATTAACTGGTTGGAATTCATAGATGCGTAGTTTGACTATCTGAGGATCTCCTTTATTCTCTAAAGTAAATTTCAATTCAGGTTGGCTACCAGGTTTTGCGACCAATTTTATAACACTAGGAAAGACTGAAAGATCCGAGGTCTCAGCATAGGTTACTTTTGTTGCTATCAAAAGTAGTAGTAATAGCACTATGATATATGTTAAAGTTGTATTTTTCATATCTTTTAAAAGTTTGGAAGAGCCTGAAATTGCACCACTCCATTATATATGTCAGTATTATTAGCTGTTGGAATAATCTTGATTATTAACTCAGCTTCAGATATGTTTTTTGTTCCAGAGTTTCCCATGACCGAGACAGGTTTTTGTTTTTTTATCTCTTGAGCAAAGGCTTTAAAGAAGTTTATATTTTTAAAGTCCTCTGAGAAGTCGTCACCCTTAATGGTGTAGCCAATACCGGTTTTTGAGTTATCAGTCCATATACTGGCGTGAATGTTGCTGCATTTGTCGTTACAAGTTGTCTGATTAATGGCATCTCCTGTGAGAGAAGTCAGGGGAGTTTGTTGAACAATATTAATCTGATAGCCTGAAGTAGAGCTCGCAGATAGTTTGTTAGTCGCAGTTGATGGCTTATTAGGGCTCAATCCTGGAAAGTCTAAGTTGCTCTTTTCAAGGCTGAATGAAAAACTTTCTGATGGCTTAGAGGTGATAATATATCCGTTTTTTTCAAACTCTATCTTTTCAGAATTACTCAGAGGAAATCCAGATTCTGATATTGTCTGTTCGTCAGTACTAATTGACACGTCTTCGGACTCGATAAGATATCTTTGGGACTCCATTTGAAGAGCCTTTAGTGAAGTTGGACTCAGAATAATAATCATAAACAAGACTACCATAATCCTTATTTCGTGGCTGATTTTTTTCATATTTCTACTAATACTCTATACTAAATACTTTTTTTATTCAAATATGTTACAATAATAGTCATGGATAGAAATCTAGTGGTAAAAGGATTTACTAATGGACTTGTGGAAGAGCTTAGAAGAGTTACATGGCCATCTAGAAAAGAGACTATACGTTTAACAATGGTTGTAATCGTAATCTCCTTGATAATCGGCTTATATATAGGTATAATTGACGTCGTACTAGCTAAGATACTAGAGTTCTTAACTAAAAGATAATGTAGTTGAAATTTAGCTACTTAAACTTAATTATTTATTTTATAATGGAAGAATGCCAGATATAACAGAGGTAAAAGACGAAACTGCCATATCACAACCAGATAATCCAGACGCTAAGTGGTATGTTATACACGTTCAAACAGGCTATGAAGGACGTGTTAAATCAGCACTGGAGCAAAGAGTCAAAAGTTTGGGAGTCGAGGACAAAATTTTTGCAGTCATAATCCCAACCAGAGACATAGTGGTCGTAAAAAAAGGGAAGAAGTCTAAGGCTACTGAGAAGGTGTTTCCAGGATATGTACTTCTTCGTATGATTTTAGATGATAACTCATGGCTAGTCGTTCGTACAACTGAAGGTGTTACCGGATTTGTTGGTGCAGGTTTAAAGCCAACAGCTATCTCTGAAAAAGAAGTACAGGCGATAATGAGATTTGTTGAGCAAGAACAGCCTAAGTTCAAGACTAAGTTCTCAGTCGGAGAGGCAGTAAAGATTACAGACGGCCCATTTTCAGACTTTCTTGGTACAATTGAAGCTATCGATGAAGAAAAGGGGAAGGTTCGAGTTCTCGTCTCAATCTTTGATAGAGAGACACCAGTCGAGTTGGACTTTTTACAAGTAACAAAACTATAATATGGCAAAAAAAGTAAAGACAATCATTAAGCTTAATCTTCCTGCAGGTGAGGCAACACCAGCTCCGCCAGTTGGGCCAGCTTTAGGCCAGCATGGAGTACCAATTATGGAGTTTATTAAGGAGTATAATGCTCATACAGCAAAGCAAAAGGGCCAAATAATTCCTGCTGTAATTACTGTATACGAAGACAGAAGTTTTACGTTCGTCACTAAACTTCCTCCTGTGGCTGCTATGATAAAAAAAACTCTTGGTTTACAGCTAGGTTCAGGCAAACCTAACATGCAGAAAGTTGGAAAACTCTCGCAAGCTCAGCTTGAACAGATTGCAAAAGAGAAAATGGATGACTTGAATGCTTTAGAGCTAGGACCAGCCATGAAAATAGTTGCAGGAACTGCAAAATCAATGGGAGTCGATATCGAAGCATAAAAATACAAAAATTGCGCTCAAATTTGCATTTCTTCAGCTTTATTAAAAATAGAAAATTTGTCTTTACATATTATCAATTGAGGGAGCGGAATCGGACAGTAGTACAATACGCGTTCTTACCTCATTTAAAAATCTATGGGAAAAATCAGAACTCGAGTCCTAGGAAACGAAGATGTTGAAAAAAAACAAAAAAAAGAACAGAAG
>JBBRMU010000059.1:0-2653 GCA_038230655.1 Patescibacteria group bacterium
CCAGCCGACGTAAACCTTCCGTGACTGGGGTATTTGTTTCGACTGGGTTAGTATTGCTGTTGATATTCATCTCTTTGTTAAACCAGATTTTGCCTCTTTTGGCAACCCCTATTTTACCAGTGGTTATTGACACGTTACGATAGCTTTACCTTATTTTTATAAAAAAGAGAGGCAAGATAACTTACTTTTCCTTAAGTTTTGGGGCTTTATAACCAGTAAGGTATGTTTCCCTCTAGATCTTTTGGTTTAATTCCCTTTAAAGCTAAATATCCAATCTTGTCGCTAAAATGAATGCTAACTGGCGATCTCGTCCCTCTGATCGAGCCATAGTGAAGAAGTGTCAGTGATAAAACTGAATTAATTGCCTGCTCAATTGTAAAAGGTGCCTCCGTCCGAATTTGCAAAGGACGAGGAGTAGAGTTTTTAAACGGAGGTAATGATGAGACCAAAAAAGCTTGAGTGTCACTTAACTTAAAAACATCACCTTTGGAAGGTTGTAAAACTTCCCCTTCTTGATAAGAATAAATTCTTGGTACAGCATCCTTAATTACTTCGACTAGATAGAACTCTGCTCCAATTTCTTTAGCCCATGATTTTAATGCCTCTCTCTCGTTTCCTCGCAATAAACCATCTCTATGGATAACTACCCTTTTCCCCTTAAATTCATTGATGGGAAATAAGCTCTTTAACACATTTTCTGGAATGGTTTCCCCTTCAAGTGGGGCATCGTGAATGCGATAACGCAGTAACTCACCGTTAGCAAAATAGATACGAGCTATAGCTGTAGCGTTAACACTTCCTGCAAGATTTTGCTTTTTTTGACGAGAAACATCAATCCCAATTACCAAATCCGCATAATCTAGTGGTTTAGCTAAGGTAAATGGGGTATTTCCTGTTTTCCCTATTATTCCCAAGGCGATATTACCAAGAGCAAAAGTATTTGAGGTTGTAGATTTTTCGATATATTGGCTAGGTATGCCACGACCTACTGCTATAGATTTAAAATCATAATATGCACTACCTTCAGCATCTGAGTCATCATCGAAAAAAGCCAGTATGATATCAGGATTTTTCTCTTCTAAGATATTAACTGCATCCTCTATCTTTACTCTCGAATCTTCTTGAACACTTTTTAATCCAACATATTCACAATTAAATTTTAGTTTCTTTAATTCCCTTTTTAAAGCAGGGCAGAATTTTTTTGGATCTTCTAAATTAAGTCCCAAGTCCTCTGTATTTAATCCTTTAATAAATGCAATCCGAATTGGATTACTATCTGAGAATCTATCTGCAATTTTATATACTCCATACTTTTGAATATTACTCAACATATCCTCATGTCTTCCAAGTTGAGAACTGCCAAAACAAAGATTGGAGATAAACTTCAGCTTTTCAGAATTCAAAAATATATCTGATGATTTGCTGGACGAATAAGCGTTTTCAATCCAATTTCTTTTTTTTGCTACTTCAGATATAAGCTTTACTAATTCAGATCGCAGCTTTGGTTCTATCTTCAAAACATTAAGAGCTTTCCGAGAATCTACGCCAAAACGTTTGTAGTCACCTGCTCGAATAATAATTCGTAAGCCACTAACGAGATAGTGATATTGAGATTTTCCAACAGAGACAACTATTTCCTCATCAGAAGCATTAGAAATTAAAGACCTCGTTTCAGCTTTTTTCGTTAAATTTAGAAGCCTAGTTCTATGTGTGCCTAGCCTACCTACTATACTTACAATTTCATCTTTAAAGCTCGAATTTTTATCTGCTACCATTAATCCCACGAGTTTATTAGCATCTGTGACTTGCGATAAATAAGCTTTTAAATCTTCTTTATAAATTGTTTTTGAGTCAACGGAAATCGATATAGATGCTCTTCCATCAACAACCCATGCTTTTGTTGGGTATGTTCTTTCTATTCTGACTTTACCAATATCACAAGCTTTCGCCATCAGGATCGACTTTATTTCTTTATCGATATCGCTAAATAATCCGAATGCAACAAAATCTGCCTGAACTTGAGTCGTGATTTCAAAGTCCAAATCTTGCACTACTTCTTGTAAGTTTTTAAAGATTTCAGGTTGCTCCTGCCATAGGATCTCTACAATCTTCATAATCTCAGTATCAAGTATTAATTTATCCCCAATAATTCTTGACTCACTCCAAACCCAATGCCCATTAAATTCAGACTTTAATCGATATGCAAGTTTCCACCCCATTGTGGCGATCTCTTTGTTTTCTGTTATTAGCTTATATGTAAAAAGCGAAGGTAAAGTTGCGATACAAACTGGAAAGACTTCTGTAAATATTAAACTCATTAGTAATCAAAACTATAAGTAAGCATCATTAGAATATAACAAGGCACAAACTTAAATAGACTTTACGGCAAACTTTTAGAGATATAAAGCATTTTCAATCTCAAATGAGTTATTTTATTTCCCAAATCATGTAAATTACCATTGCTAGTTAAAGTTCAAAAAAAAGAGAGGCAATAATTTACCCCTCCTAAATAACTAAATTTTTAGACTTCTTAGAAACGGCTAGAAGTAGGCTTATGGACAATAAAGCTCATGGTTTGGCACTGTTTGATATTATCAAAACCGATAACACGAATAAAACAGTTGGAATATTCAGAGCGGCAAGCTTGGATTTC
>JBBRMU010000060.1:0-2584 GCA_038230655.1 Patescibacteria group bacterium
GATAACAGTTGAACGTCCGGATAAATTCGGAGGAAAATTAAACATCCATTCCTTTTTGGAATTAGAGAAATTTTATTCAGACAAACAGTTACATCCTCAGGACTTAAAACAGGCTGTAACTAAACTTCTCAATGATTTGATAGAACCAGTCAGAAAACACTTTGAGACTGACCCTGAAGCCAAAACGCTTCTTGAAAAAGTAAAGACATATCAAGTGACTAGATAATTAGGTATAATAAATATATGCCAGACTCACCTGAAAGTAAATCATCTCCAGATAAACTTTTCCCACCTGGACCACGCCCAACAAGACGCTTAGACGTCTCAGAAGTTTATTCATCTGGAGTACTTAAGAAACTTGAACAAGCCGGAAGATTAGCTGACTTAGTTATAACAAGAGGAAAAGAAAATCAGGACTACGAGACATATAAAGGACAGCGTGACTCCCTTCAAAAAGAAGCTGAAAGAAACAACCGAAGGAAGAATAAAGTTTCTGGAATTGATAATGAGAACGCCCTTGAAGAAGATGCTGAGATCATACTTAAAAAGTGCTTTGAAAAGGGTTTTAAGGTAGGAATAATTATGGGAGATCTGGATCATTTTAAAAAGGAGGTTAATGATAAACATGGCCATAATGCGGGTGATGAGACTATCCGTGAGACAGGCCAACGATTAGTCAAAGGTGTTCATTTCCGCTCAACTGATACACTTATTGAACCAACCAATGCCGAAAAATTGAATAATGGTGCATATAATCTACACGGAGATGAGTATGCCATTTTACTTCCTAATACAGATAATGAAGGCATTAGTAGAGCAGCAGCAAGGATAAATAAAGAAATTTTGGAAACATATCACATTCATGACAATAACGGAGATAAAAAACAAGTAAATCTTTCTTTTAGTCAGGGTGGATATATCTTTGACCCGAGTAGAATGAATTTAGAAGAAATCGAGAATGAAAGGCAGTTACTAACCCAAGAAGAGCAAAAAAAGCCACCTGAAATGAGAAAAGTAATTTCAAGAGAGCTGTCGATTTTGAATATTATGAAAAGGAAAGCTGATGCCGGTTTAATTCAAACTAAATTAAACGGTAAAAATGGTTTTACTTTAAACTCGGACGATAATCCAATAGTAGTTTCTCCAAATGCATTAGCGGAGATTCCACGATAAATGGAAAAATCTAATCTTGAACAACTTACTAAACTCATCCGTTATAATATTCTCACCTCAACAACTGCAGCAGGCTCGGGCCACCCTACATCTTCACTTTCAGCAGTAGAAATCATGACGGTACTTTTTTTTAATGGTATCTATCACTATGAGTTAGAAAATCCAGAATATATTTTTAACGATCGTTTTATTTTATCAAAAGGTCACGCTGCTCCCCTTCTTTACTCTCTCTATCAAGCAGCAGGTGTGGTAAGTCATGAAGAGTTATTGACTTTAAGAAAGTTTGGCTCAGTCCTTGAAGGGCATCCTACCCCTCGTTTTAAGTATGTTGATGTTGCCACTGGTTCATTAGGTCAAGGTCTTTCTGTAGGGATGGGAATGGCACTAGGACTTAAAATTCATATAAAAAACGTAAACATCAAAAGAGAACCTCGTGTCTGGGTTTTACTCGGAGACTCGGAAATGGCGGAAGGTCAGGTTTGGGAGGGACTAGAATTAGCGGCTTACTATAAACTTAATAACTTAACAGCAATTGTAGATGTCAACAGACTAGGCCAGAGAGGCGAAACTATGCTTGGCTGGGATATTGAGAAATATGCTAAACGTGCTGAGGCTTTCGGATGGAAAGCCGTGATCGTTGACGATGGACACGACTTTGAAAAAATTCAGTCAGCTTATAAACAAGCACTGGACTCAAAAGATAAACCAGTCATAATAGTGGCAAAGACAGTTAAAGGTAAAGGCATCAGCTTTTTAGAAAATACTGATAACTGGCACGGAAAATCTCTTCCAAAAGAAAAACTCGATGTTGCTTTATCTGAATTGGGTGAAGTTAACTCATCGATACGAGGAAAGATCCAGGAGCCGGAAAAAATTTCTATAGATAATAAGACCACTACAGAAGTGAAAACTGAACCAAAATATGCAAAAGATGTATTAGTCGCTACTCGCGAAGCATATGGAGATGCTCTTATAGAAATTTGCAAAAATAACCCAGAAGTTACTGTTTTAGACGGAGAAACCTCAAACTCTACCTTTTCCGAGACAGTAAAAAAAACCAACCCTGAGCAGTTTTTTGAGATGTTTATTGCAGAACAGAATATGGTTTCTGCATCTGTTGGTTTATCAAAGCTCGGATTTACTCCTTTCATCTCAACCTTTGCTGCTTTTTTCACAAGAACCTTTGACCAGATTAGAATGGCTAGCTATTCTGAGGCAAATATCCAAATTGTTGGTTCGCATGCGGGTGTGTCGATTGGACAAGATGGGCCTTCACAGATGGCTTTGGAAGACATCTCAATGATGCGTTCTATATCAAATAGTATCGTGATTTATCCATCAGATGCTGTGTCTGCGTTTAAATTATTTGAACAAATTTTCACTCAAAAAGGAATTGTCTACGTGCGGACAA
>JBBRMU010000061.1:0-2460 GCA_038230655.1 Patescibacteria group bacterium
GTATTTACCAGTTTTGAGCGGACAACCAATCTGTCTTGAGTTCCTCCTGGAGGCACACAAGTGACAGTAGTCATGTAGGCACCATCGTATTTTTGATCTAATATAGAGACCTGATCTGGTGTTACTATAAATATATCAAAAACTTCATACTCAAATGTCTTCTCACCGACCTTCGCGAACAACTTGTCCCCTTTTTCCAGAGAAGGAAGGTAGGTGAAGATGGTGCGATAGTCTTTAGAGTTATAGTTATAGGGTAAAGCTGAGTGACCGAATATGGCAACATTTCCATTTTCGCCAGGCAGAGTCGTAGGAAGATAATGAACAAGATTATGAGCCAAATCGGTACCTCCAACAGACACTTTGGCATTTACTATATTCAGTTTAGGTATGGACAGGAAGTAATCCTTGACCTCAAGTTTAGATGGTGGGACAGTTTGAGGTTTTGATGGAAACCAAAGATCAGCCTGGACAAAGTCTCTTAAGTTACTTGAGTAGACATTGTATGTGCCAAGAACCGATTTAGCCTCAGTTAGAGAACCAATGTTCTTAGTGTTCGCAATCGGACTTGCCAAATCTCTTTGAATAAAGAGCTTTGCATAAATTTCAAATGAAATAAATGGATACGCAGACCAGAAAAGCAGAACTGCCCCAATTGTTAGTGAGATATAAGAAAAAAAATGGGCAATTTGTTTTTTTGCAGAGTAGTACTCTTTAGTATAAACGCGTAATGGCATATCTGATTATAATGAATTAACTTTAACTGTAATATTTTTCTTGAAAAAGGGAATCCAGGGGAAGATGCTTAATCCGTTATCCTCTATTTGAGTATCAACAGCCTCAAATTTTGACTTTAATACAGCTTGCGCCTCGGTCTTACTTTTCCCTGTAACAGCTCCTAGGATTGCATCCTTAGACACTTCCTTGACTGAGCTTCCCTTAGCATCAACCTTTAGAGTAATCTTTTCTTTAACTTTTTTTGCATCTTTAACTTTAACCTCGATTTTTTCTGATGGAAGTGAAAATCCTGAGCTTATTTCAGGCTGAAGGTTTTTTAAGAGTGCTTTTTTCAGTTCATTTTCTGAGTAAGAGTAGTAAACGGTCGCAACCTTTGCTTTGACCCCAACCTCTTTTGCTTCATCCCCTATCTCTTTCGAAAATTTGACATCATCTAAACTCTGCTCTGTAATCGAGTCGATAATTTGCTGATCAGAAGAAACTTCAGATCTCATTTTGTCTAACCCCTGTTTTTTCCCTGTTACAAGGGCTTTTGCTTTTAAGTCATCTAAGTCTTTTTTTGCTACAGTTTGAGCCTGGCGTTTAGTTCCACCGCTCAAAGCCGCTTCATTAATAGCGAAGAAAGTTGAAAATGAGAGATCACCGATGTGGAATTTTTTCCCTTTTTCAATATTGTAATCAGGACCTATGGTATCAGCTACGACGGTTCCTTTAGCTTCTCCTGAAGTCTTCGAGGTAGAGTCCGAACTAACGGAGGCAGAAGCTACTTTTACATCTTGATCAAGAATAAACTTCTTTCCATCTATATCCAAAACTGTCCCTTTAGAAATTACTTTTTCTTTATCATCAAAGCTGTGGACTGTGACATCACCCTTAGATTTTTCACCAATATCTCTTTTGCCAGATGTTGAAATTGTCTCTGAAACGTCTGAAGATAAGCTGCCTGATTTAATAACAACATCAGTGTTTGTCAGAGTCACTGACTTTTCTATGCTTTTGGATGGAAAAGTCACTTTTATAGTCTCCTTATGCAAGGAATACTCACTACCGAGTAGCACTGCAATCAGTATTAAAATTATGGCTGTAATAATTAGAGGAAGTTTCAACGGAAATTTCATACCATTAGAGTTTAATCTAAATTTAGAAAAAAAACCAGCCATGCCAACTCTTTTTGAAGGCGGGCTCACCATGACTGAGTCTACATTTATCGTGCTTTCCTCGTTGAGCGGCCTGTGATGAGTATTCTCCTTTTGTACAATCTCACTCATTCCGGCATCACTACCTACGGTAAAACCCATCACCTCTTTATTTTCTTGCGGCTTAACTACTGTCTTTACCGCTGGTTCCACAATTTTTTCTGTCATCTCAGACTCAACTACTTCTCCTTTACTTTCGTCTAGCTCATCTTCACTCGGAGTCAAATCAACAGCTGAATTCGTTGTAGAACTGTCAGCTGTCATTTGGGATGAGAATATCTCTGCCAGTCCTTTATGAAAATCCTCTTCAGAAAGAGATTCGATTTTTGGGATATGAGCAAAGAGATCCTCGCTCCATTTGTGATTTACTAACTGAATTAACTCCTTATGGCTCTCTGTAAACGGATACAGAACAATTCTAGGAGGAAGCATAAACTCCCCTTGAATATTTATGAAAGCCTTAGTCAGATCATGGACTAAACTATCTGATCTTTCCAGCGAGACAGAGTGTACTTGCTTATCATTCTTA
>JBBRMU010000062.1:0-2331 GCA_038230655.1 Patescibacteria group bacterium
AGTGTCAAGATTTCTGTCTTCATACTGATAAAAATCGTGCTTTGCACGGGACTTGGTGTACCCCGGAGCTACACTTTGCCATGGATAACGGCTACAAAATAATGAATGTTTACGAAGTATGGCATTGGGAGCATAGTGAAACTGGACTATTTGCTGAATATATAAATACCTTTCTAAAAGACAAAATTGAAACGTAAGGTTGGCCTGATTGGTGTTCAACTGAAGAAAATAAACACAAATATATAGATACTGTTGAAAAAAAATATCGTTTTGAAAAATGTTTCCAAACCTTTTGAGATCAACGAAAAATATGTTTTAAATCAAAAGATATCTTTTAGGTTATTATGAAGTTGATGAAAGTATCTAGAGCTTTAAGAAGAAATAATGTTGCAACTGTGGGAACTGGATCACCTCTTGTTTCCAGCTGTACGGGAATTTTACGATAGAGCTGAGTAGTTAGATAAATAGTAAAAAAATGGAAAATATAGGAGTGCGTCACTGACTATGAGTTCGGACAGCTCAGTTTGACCACACTCACAGAGCGATACAGTTGTTTTCAAAATTAAACATCTCCATGGCACTTAATACTTAAAAAATTCTCGATGTGTTTTGTTTACACCAAACGCTTTTAAACTAGTAAGGATTTAGAACGGTGAATAGTATTACATACGTGTGAGTGGAGTTGATCTAGAGAGTTTCTCAACGATTGGATGTTGACTGCGTCAGATTTTGGTGGAAAAATTTGGTAAGAGATAAATTGTGCTGAGACTTCCCTTTATATACCAATAATTATTACACCTTTAAAAAAAATTTAAGAGTATTCGCTGAAAAGTCGATAATGCCTTGCACCATCGCTAAAGTAGCCGAATTCTTGGTTATAAAATTAAACAAAAAATGTGTTTGTTGTGATGGCTTCCTAAAAAAGCACTATGATTGTATCCTGAAAAGCCTTATGATCCCATTTTAGCATCCCACAATTTGATTGTTGGAATTTACGCCCAGATGGAACGTAGCAGTCGCTCTGGGTTACTTATTAAAAGTTTGACTAAAGGTCGGAAAGTGAGTAGCTTCTCGATCTTTCTCCAAGAGTCTTAGATTTGTGCTAATGAAAGGTTAGTAATTTGATAATTTTCATTGATTTCTTCAATTTTACGCTTTCACCCAGTTTGAACATAGCAACTCGCCCCAGGTTACTCACTCCTTTTCCCGAAATGAAAAAAAGAAGCCTCTCTTCTGTGCTGGCGTACCTGGTCATCCATGTGGAGAAGGAAAACAAATGATGACAAAAGGTGAATCAACTAAATATACAAAATCAGTGTTAGAAAAGATCAGACGAAATCGATCAATCAATCAACTCAATAAGGATGTTGATCAATCAAACAATCAACTAACCTGTAAATCTGATCAATCAAACAATCAATACGATAAAGATTCCGATCAATCGACCAATAAATTGGCTACCAAATGAACAGAGTTTCACCTGCGAGGAGCATGGTAGATGAACGTTTTGTTAGGGTGTTATTAATATTAGATAATGTTTAAATACAAAGAAAAATGATGCCTTGCAACAAAATTATTCAGCTCAGTTTCGAGGAAATCGCTTGACCCTTTTATTTTGAACGTTAACCATAATGTGGTACAGATTATAAAAGTCCTTCTTTCCATGAAAAAAAAACCCAAAGGAAAGCGAGATGTTTTTAAAACTATGAAAAAAGGTCAAATCCATGGAAAAAATATTTAATTAAAAATTTTGAATTAGTGGTTTTAGAGTCTTTGTCCATGCTCTGTTCAATGAAGTTGAGCTTATCGAGGTAGAAGGTATGAATGCGCGGATGCCCACCTGTTCTAGCATGCTATTGCTTAATGCTTTTCTGATACATTTCTTTGCATTCTACCAACTCAATTCATCACGGACTATTCTGCTAGATTTCAAAAATCTACACAGTCCATAATGTGCACATGAAAAATATTAAATATCTTCCTGTACGGTAACAAAATTAATTAGCAGGTTTTTGTTCTTATATTCTTTGTCTCCTTAAATTTGCTGGGATGTCTTGATATACAAAACTTGGGGAAACATTCTGTTTGATTCTGGGTTCTTTTTTTTACTGTTTGATTTGTCTGAATTATCCAGTGACGTTAACGCTTGGGAGAATGATTTCTAAACATCATGGAGCGACTTTTGAACAATAAATCGGATAACACTGCTTCTTCTAAATTTGAATTATTGCATGTGTCGTTACGCCGTGAAAACAATCTAGTTAGTTATACGAATTAATCAACCATATTTCCAAAAAAGCAACTGGTTTACCAGCAATTTCATGTTCGAAT
>JBBRMU010000063.1:0-2141 GCA_038230655.1 Patescibacteria group bacterium
CGTCCAGAAACCCGTCAACTCCGCCATAGACTTCGTCATCAAAAAAACCGTCAACGGCTTCAAGAAGCTGTCCGGCAAGTTCAAAAAAGGCACAGATTGGGTCAAAGGCAAAGCTAAAGGCATTTCCGACAAAATTAAAGGCAAAGATCGTTCACCTGAAAAGAAAGATGAAGACTTAAAGAAAGGAATGGCAGCAGGAGTAGCGGCAGTTAATAAATACAGTGGTAAGAAGGTTGGGAATAAAGTTCTCAAACCTCTACTAGCCGTTATCAAGTTGCGGTACCGCTTAACCTCACTAGAACCAGTAGAACGCGGTAAGAATTGGGCAGTGCGTGGAGAAATTGCGCGAGCAGAAGACCAAACAAAAGCTTTGGTTAGCAAAGATGATGAGGACAAATGGAAACAAATCGAACAACTGAATAATGAAATTCCAGCTCTTTTTCAAAATATAGGTAAGCTATTAGAAGGTGATAAAGGCCTTAAGAACAGATTTGCAGCAGAAATTAACAATTTGCACGATGAGTGGAAAGCTGCTGAAGGCTTAATAAAATATTCTGAAGCTAAATCTTCGGCAGGTTCTATTGTAGAGGAATATCAAAAAATAAACAAATCTGTACAAAGTTTGTAGAAAAAGGTTGAGGAGGAAGCGAAAAAAGCAAAAGAGCAAAAATTAAGAGAAATGTTTCTAGGTTCAAAAACGAATCATACACGTGCTAGTAATTATAGTGGAGGAAAGCACGTAAAAGGCAATACTAATAAACAACGTGAGGAAAATGCAACTACTGGTCGCCGAAATGGACAATATTTCGTAGAATTTAATGATGACAAAATCATACAATTAGAGCGAGAAGCTTTAGAAAAAGGGGAAATTAAAGACCGAGAAGGTTCTTATCATATCTTTTATTCATTCCCTTTTAATATAGGGTATGCATCAGGTGGTAGTAAGACTAACACTATTAGAGCTGAATGGAGTTCGGGTAGTGTGCATTCGCATCCTCGCTAATTAGTCAAACCTGAACAAGGAGATGAAATATGAAGGTTGATCTGGAGTTAAAACTTGTTCCGCTTCGTGTTCCAACAGGATGGGCAATTAAGTTCAATAAGTTTTGGGAAATAAAACCATTTATTGAAAATGGTTCGTTTGTTAATTCAGAAGATTTTTCAGAGGACTTACTCTCTATAGAGCGGATTTGCCCTGACAATAGTAACTGGCCTTGTTTCATTTTAGACCTTGGTTGGTATCCAGCTGAAGATTATTACGGCTATTATAAACTTGATTTAATAAAAGGTAGCTCTGATAATATTTTGAGAACATTCGAAGCTAAAAATTACAACGACATTCGCGAAACTATTGAACAATGGCTTGATATATTAAGTAAATATTATTATGATGATAGTGGGATTCATCTGTTGAAGGAAAACCGTATTAATCTTGATTGAACGTAATAGATAAAAAATGACTCGTGATGAACTTTTTCTTTTAACTGATGCTGACATAGAATATGACGAGTTATCCGACGAGACTCTTAAAGAATTGGCGTTAGGAGACGATTTATTCGTTGCTACAAGTGCGCTCACAAAATTATCTATTAGGGAAAGCAAAATGGCGGGTGAAACAGCCTGGAAAATACTGTCTGAGGCTTTAGGAGATAAATTTCTGCAAGCACTGGCGTTGCGAGTAATTTTTGATACAGATAAAAGCTTGTTTTTTGACTATATTAAGAATAAATTACAGCAGCTTGAACCTTGTTCCTTGAGTACCGTGCTTGAGCTTGCTTTAGAAAACCAGGACGATTTTAACTCTGACGTTAGTGGCACAGCTATTATAGGTAAACTTCTTAAACTTCTTGAACAAGCTGAAAAAGCTATCGAATTTTCGGATGTAGAAGTAAAAAATAATTTTGTAAAAACCTTTCAGCAAACATTGCCCTCAGAAGCAGCCATAGTCAAACAAATAACAGTGAACTAAAAATATTTAATCCAGTTATGCTTTATCACGAAATATCTGGCACAGGAATTGCCTTAACTAAAGCGTATGTTTGTTCTAATTTATTAGTTAAAGGAGCGAAAGATGAGCCAGGTAGATAATAGAAACGAGCAGGGACAGAGCGAGAATTTGGAGGATTCGCCGATGATGGCGC
>JBBRMU010000064.1:0-2089 GCA_038230655.1 Patescibacteria group bacterium
AAGAACGGAAAAATGCGCATCTGCAAAGGACAAGTTCCCTTGATTTTTAGGCATCCTTTGCGATGGAAACTAAAAATCAAGCTCCTTCCGTCCTAAAACTCCTTCTTTCATCATCAGAAAGCAAGTTATCTAGCTTCAAACTTCCGCTTTTTTAGTTAAGCTGTATTGTTTGGAGCGGAAACCAATTTCCATTACATTTCATTTAAAAATGATTCGATATTGAGTTTTATAAATCAATTCCACATAATATATAAAACTAAATATTAAAAGGAGTTAATATACCGAAGGAAATTCTAGGATTGGTCAAACATGATTGAAGCAAGATCTTCTTCCTTGATAAACGATAGGAACGATACAACGATAGGAACGATATAGAAATTTGAAAACTTAATGCGAGACTTCTTCTACTACAACTTCTACATCAAAAGATTCCTCATTGCTTTGGAGCCTTTTCAATTCTAGCTTTCTGCGGCGAAAATTCACTAATAAACCAATAGGCAAACCTGATACTTTTAAATAATTAAACAACTGCGCCTGATGCTCGCCAATCAAGCTCTCGCAACATTTGAGCTCTACAATTACGGTTTGGTTTACAACCAAATCTGCGTTATATTGGCCAATTACCTTCCCTCTAAATATTACTTCATAAGATTGCTCCACTTCAACTTGTAGCCCTTTTTGTCTCATCGCAATGAATAGTGCGTTTTTATACACCTTTTCTAAAAAGCCAGGTCCTAGTTCTCTCATTACATCAAAACAACAACCTAATATTGCGTTTGTTAGTTCAGAATAAGGTAATTCTTTTTTTTTCATCGTTCTTATCGTTGTATCGTTCTTATCGTTAAGTTTTTGGCGTCAGTTCAAAAGCTTTGTTCTGGTGCCTGAATTGAACTGAATTTATCTCTCACTCGACTTCTTAGCGTCTGACCTAAAATCGACTCTGAAGCAGCTATCGATAACACTGCAAAAAAACCAAGAATTGCTCCCTTAAATTCTTCAAAATACTCGTAATAAGTATTGTATATCACCCGTTCTTTCATCCACTTCCATAATCGTTCTATTGGATTCAAATTGGGACTGTATGGGGGCAAAAAATGCAGGTAAATCTTCGATTTTTCCAAGTACTCTTTCACTGCTTTATTCCGGTAATAAGGCGCATTATCGCAAAATATATGGATTTTTTGTTTGTCAGGATATGCTTCTTCGATCCTCCGAAAAAATCGAATCGTGGATTCCGCATTTAACGTTTGATCTTCCTGAATCACAATATTGTGACTAATAATATCGATTGCTCCCGAAAGGTTTAGCCTAGAACGTCCTGTATTTGCTCGGAGTTCTTTTCGCACACCTTTCTTGATCCACCCATAGGCAGGTTGTATGTTGTGCGTAGGATGAACCCCATCTATAAAACAAATGGTTTCATCTTCTTTGAGCTCTTGTTTCAGTTTTTCGTAATCGGCTAACCACTCTTCTTGTCGTGCTTTATCTGCCTTCCCAGGTACAATTGAAGGTTTTTTGTAGGAGAACTCATGTCTTTGTAACCATGTCCTCATGCCAGGAACGGTATAAATAATCTTAAATGTCGTTTTCACGTAGGCTATGATGTCCTTGATGTAAAGATAGGTGTGGCTTTTTAGATGGGTCTCTAGTGTTTTGGAATGTTCTTTGGAGAGTTTTTCCTGAGATCCACCATTTTGGGGCTTCAGCTTTTGTGATATTTTGTAATCATCTATGTGATTACGAATCGCTTCATCAGAAATGAGGAGTGCTTCAGCAATTTGCTGTGGGGTCCATCCTTTATCATAGAGCAGAACTGCTTTTATCCGGTCACGTACACGTCCATCCCGTTCTTGCTTATGCTGGATTCTAAGTTGCACTTTTTCATGATCATTCAAAAAATTCATGAAAATATCATACTGTCAAGCAAAATTTTTATCACGCCAATTCTTCAGGCACGTTCGGTATATTAAGCCTATATTTTTATTCATGCAATCCCCAATTAAAAGAGCATCAAGTTTTTTACTCATACTCTTGATGTAATATCATAATCAATCGAAATTTAAAAAATTGACTTTAACTTATAGTTTTG
>JBBRMU010000065.1:0-2059 GCA_038230655.1 Patescibacteria group bacterium
CTCTTGCTTAAAATAATCGCCCAGTACGCACGCTAGTTGACTGATTTACTTTCTTCTAACTTAATTTTCATAGTTAATCCTTCCGTAAGCAGCACGATAATAAGCATTTCCGCTCTCATGGAACATTTTTCCTACTCTCACCTGAATATCTGATTATTCGGCCCTGCATCTACGGCCATGCGAAATGAAAAAGGGTTTGAAACTTGTTTTAATTTTTTCCGCCAAGATTAAATCAAACAAAAGACAAACCCTCTTATGAGAAAACTATCTCTGAAAATCACTCATTCTGCCAAGCCCTTATCTTCATTTTCTGGACTTCATTTATTTGATGATCTGTTTCATAAATTTGAAATCCAATCACTTGTAGCTCCTTATCTCCCAAAAAAGAAAAGAGATCGGGGGCTGAGTAGCTTTGAAAAGCTTTTTACTGGAATTATGGGATTTGTCGCAGGTGCTGAATGTCTGGATGACTTTGATTGGTTAGGGCACGATCCGCTTTTTCGCGAACTTACTGATTCGCCTTCTTCCATTACTATTGGTAAATTTCTACGGCTTTTTACATCAAGACAGATCCAACAGATTCAAAATATTCTACCAATGCTGGCGTTCAAAATGCGGCTGTGGTTAGAGCCAAATCTTTACAAAATAGTTTTCAAGATGGACTCATCTGATCACGAACAGTGTGGAGTAAAAATGGAAGGTGTTGATTTTGGTTATAGAAAAGTTCGTTGTTTGAATTCACAAAATATCTTTGACGATAAAGGACTCTGTTATGGATTTGATCTAAGAAAAGGCAACACCTATTCTGGAAAAGGTGCAGTAGAGATGATGGAGAATGCATTTCGGGTTATTCCTAAAAGTATTCAGAAGTTTTTTGTAGCTGACTCTGCCTATGGGAGTCTTGCTATCTACAATTGTCTACTCACTCACAACGTAAACTTTGCTATCTGTCTTAAGGAAAATGTTTGGGAACCACAGCTCGAAAAGTGCAGAAATAAAATTACCTGGCATAAGACCAAATTGCATTTTTTTAAATCTGACAAATGCGAAATCGGAAGTGCGATCTACTCTCTAAAGGGACTCGTCAAAGGACGAACTTTCTTAAGGGTCATTTTTATCAGAACAAAAAAGAAAGAGATCAAAGCTGGAGACAATCATCCTTATCATTATTATGCAATCGTCACCAATATGAGTGAATCTGAAATGACGAACGAGCAAATTATCAAGTTCTACAGACGAAGATCACAAGTCGAAAACAACATCAAAGATCTGAAGCAGGGAATGGATTTTTATCATTTCCCCTGCCAGTCACTCAAGGCAAACAATATCTGGGGACTTATGGGGATCATTGCATACAACATGATGAGAATGGTTTCGTTTACGATTTCAAAAGATGGATGTTTCGTTCAGACCACAAGAAGAAAATTGGTTCTATTGGCCGGCGAAGTTGTGAAACACGCTCGTTCAATCGAAATACGAATGATGAATTACTTAGCAAAGGAGGTGGGAAAAATAAAAATGATTCTGTGTAGATTATGTTTTGAGATCGGTAAGGATCGCGTTGGGCCCTTGCTTTATTGAGCAACTGGCCTCTCGTCCAGTTCTTTGACATTCGAATATTTATCTACCAGCTGAACTATTCCGCGTGGGCAGAGGTGTGCCTTAAAACATCTCTTTGTGTGCAAAGTTACTCAGACACGAGAAAAATTTGGAGTGACGAGGAGGATTTTTGAATGAAATGACATAACTAATCTCGGAACAAAACGGGATTGGGTTTTTTTGTGACTGAAACGTCACTTGGATTTGTTTGTGATGCTTAAGGACGGATTTGAGCTTTTAAATAAGCCTCGTCCGGCAAGTATTCCCTCAAAGAGAAGTAGCAAAAGACGAGGCTTAATTTTTTTGAGAACTAAGAAATTTGTCTTTGAAAAAATAGCAAAACGAATAGCAAGAAGTAGCAGACTCACGACATTTCATGAAATTTCACGAAATATTCAAGGCATCGGATGTGAAGTCTCAATCATTAAATTAACTAGTTAATGTTGTTTGGATGATGAAA
>JBBRMU010000066.1:0-1743 GCA_038230655.1 Patescibacteria group bacterium
ACACTTTTAAAAACAAAAAGGCAAAAATCAGCCTCCAAAAGCCTAGTTACCGTGGCTAGCACCATATAGCTAGTACTGATTATGATTAACTGAACTAATCAGCAACTCCCCCATTAAGTTTATAAAGGGGTGTGCTGAAAAATTGACTACAAGAAACAGAAACCAACATACTGCCATAGAGACAAAGAAATTTCTTTTCCTCCTTATTGATCAAATTTGGCGCGTCAGATTCCGCTCGTAATGAAAATCAACTAAATAAAATAAGCCAAAAGAACAGAACCCATGACCAAGTAAAATAATCAAAGCACCTCTAACAGATACAGAGGAAAAGCAAAATAGACCAGATAACATAACCCCCATATGAGCAATGGTAGAATAAGCCACTAAAGATTTTATATCCGCCTGACGAAGAGCAATCACCCTACTAAAAACAACTCCCCTTATTAGAGCTACCGCAAATCAATGAGAAAGAAAATTTATTCCCGATACCAAATACAATAGCCGACAAATGCCATAGGCACTCAACTTCAACAGCACAGCAGTTAAAACTATTGAACCAGATAGTGGAGCTTCAACATGAGCCTTAGGGAGTCACAAACGAAGGCCATATATGGGTAACTTAACTAGTAACCTCAAAGAGATAAAAAATAAGATAAAAAGTAATCCAGCATTTCGTCTGAGAGTCGTAGATAAAGTTAAACCCAATCGAAATAAACTTTCCTGTTGAAAGAAAAAAATAAATACCAACAGGAGAGGCAAAGAACTTACAATAGTGTATATTTCATGATTAAAGGCGGCCTGAATACGCTCAACCTGATAGTCCTACCCTAAAATCACAAACATCAATGGCAACAAAGATAATTCGAAAAATATAGAAAAACCTAAAAGATCTTTAAAAAGAAAAGTTAAGAAGAGACAACGTAACAACAAAATTAAAGTGAACTTATAAACAAAAAAAAAGAATAAACGTACTTACCGGGTTCGGCGATACTTTTTGAACGCTAGCGAATCGGATTTATCGTACCACAAATAATTTATTGCAAGAAAACAAAAGAGGTTAAGAAACAGCAAAAATACTCTACTACTTGAAGATAAATAAAAATCACTTGATGTTTCCACCGCTTTCCTGCTCAACACGCCCAACACGGGCCATACAAACATCAATACTGGCCTGAATGGCTTCCTGTGGAATTAGCGTCTACTCTTCAATTAACCATCGCTTGAGTTTTTTTAAATTCGAGATAAGCCTATGTTTACAAAGTGCCTCCTTCAACATGTTCCAGATACAGTAGTCCAGCGGATTGAAATCTGAGCTATTTAGAGGAATCTTGTCGTTCGGAACGAAGGTGGGCAGTTCTTCCTTCGGGAAATCCTGGACTGTTCCCGCGGCGTGGCAAGGAGCTTTATCTTGGTAAAAAATAATTTATTTTCTCTCCATCTCGCTAGGGAGGCCCTTTAGCACAGGAATCAAGTACTCATCTTTGTAGTTTGTAGGATTGTTGGTTAATGCGTAATCTGCTCTTGAGTACTACAAGCTTCGTTCGGCCGTCACGAAATACACCAGCAAAAACCATCGCACTGAGTGGGGTCTTCAGAAACTGACGAAACTTTTTCCATGTGCGAACAAAACGGAAATCCTTACCGTAACATCTTTCGTTTTGATGGTTAAAATGTTTCTTCACAGTAATGTACCACTCATCGACGAACAGGAACTTGGGAATGTCAGAAGTCCGGTAGGTCTTG
>JBBRMU010000067.1:0-1711 GCA_038230655.1 Patescibacteria group bacterium
AAAAATCATTCCAACAAAAATGAGTATTCCTTTTCCTACCTGTCCTTTTATTATTTGTCCTAGACCAGGAATGAAAAAAGAGAAAAGTGCAGGCAGACCATGTTTTACAGTTGATTTATTTGAATGAGAGATTTGTCGTTCTTGTAAACGTGAGCTTTCTCGTTCCTCTGCTTCAATTTGTTGTTTACGTTCCTCTGTTAATGGCATGGTATTTATCCTTATATTACAGCGTTTTTAGCAAAAAAGCTAGATATATCTGGTAAAGAATGGATATGCTCCTATCCGAGGCGAAGCAAAACCTTCTAAAACTAGTATATCTAATAGAGAGTCAGAAGTTAGATATGGAACCTGCAGTATCCGTTGAATTTTGCCAGTGGAAATGTATTCATGCTTAGAAAACTCTTTCTTAGCTATTTTGTATATCTTTTCATCTACATTTTCCATATCTAATACTATATTAATATGTTAGCATGATTTATGTGTCATGGGTAGGATAAAGAGAGAAAGTATAACCTAGCGTAGTTCTAGCAAGTGAATGAAATTAGCAGATTGAAAAATCTTGTTTTAATTTTTCCTCTAACTTATCTAAAAAAACATCTGGCTCTCCACCCTTGTAACGAGTTTGTTTCGGGGGTTCAATTAGTATTCCAGAATTTAATGTTAGCCTGTCATGCTTATAACTTTTCATAGGAACATCAAATTTATCAACGATCAGACCCATTAGATATTTATGCAAGCTCTCATCCTGAGCATTATAATCCGGTTTAAGATCAATATCTTTTATTAAAGTTGCCATATATAGCTTTATACAGCCAAGAACAACATCATTTACCTGATGTGCGTAGCTTAAGTCTGAAATCATATTAGGTACGATTAGGAGTGTGTTATCAAATTGTCCATCGCGTGTTCCTTCATACCATACTTTTTTTATCTCATCTAAATTATTGCCGTGATCTTTACTCAAAAAGCGATCAGCAATAATCATTCCCAAGTCTCCCTTTTTCTTTAATATTCGTTCAAATTTCCTACTAGCGTTAGAAAATGATAGAAATTGTGCAGATTCTCTTGAAAGATGTATAAGTTCAGTAGGTCTTATAACAATTTGTATAGATATATCGCTGTTACTTACGTATTTTAGTATTTCGTGTTTTAAGTCTTTATATCTATTAACCAGCTCTGTTTTCTTTTCTAAACTTTCAACCGTATCGTATCCCCATGCCATGAGCGCTTTTTCAGATGACCATTTGATTTCAGCCTCCTTAGGTAACTTATATTTAATTTTTAATGCTTTAATAAAATCATTGATTCCTTTTAGGGTTATCTCTGAAATTATTATTCCTCCACAAATTAAAACGTCGAATCTTAGATTGCTATCTCTCTTAATAGTATCGTGAATATCAGTTTCATCAAGGATAAAGAATTGCATATAATTGTTAAGATTATAGCATTTGAGCGAGCCAGCTAAACTTTAATTTACTATATTTGTGTTTCTAATGCATTATAAGTTTAAGAAATATTGTGTTTGTTGCAGTGCATGCTGTGGGTATTCTATAATATCACTCCAAGGGGCTGTTCGAAAATCGTTCCATCCTGCCCGCAAAAATTTTAGATCACTTCTTTATTTGCCTTGTATTTCAGCAAAAATAAATGCTGTTTTTCCATTTGGGTAATACAGTGTCTTTATCGGAAGATAGATAAAATTCGCATGAGT
>JBBRMU010000068.1:0-1555 GCA_038230655.1 Patescibacteria group bacterium
TGAATCGGTCATTTCTACCCTAAAATAGAAAAAGTATAATTATCGAGCTATTACCAATTCATCAATTTTAGATATATAAAACTGCATCAGATTATAAAAGAATAATACAATTGGTGCGAATAGAGAAGCACCCGGTCCGCCCGATGGGATGGATTATAAAATATAGTATTTAGGCTTTCACTGTGCTCTAAAACATATTCGATCTTGACTCATTTTACTCACACCACCAGACGGTATTCGCATCAATGTCGCACCACTTGATTTTCTCTCTTTTTAATGAAATACTGATCATATGTTACTGGCAAAAGAGTTAACTACTGTTATTCCCCTATCAAAAGGATTAGCATTACTCATGTTTATTCTATTACCCTTTATCGGTTTTCTGCTAGGCGAAAGGTATCAAGCAATAAAAATGACACCGGTAGTTATTGATGATTTTAAACCAATTCCAACACTAGAAATAAAACCAACTTCTATTGCTTCAATACCAGTATCTACTTCACAAACCGAAAATAATAAATTTCCAAAAGAAATTGCTATAGGTGAATATAATCAGCTCAAATCAAATAATCAACTATTATCCTATGTAGAAGGGATTTTCTCACCAGATAAACAATATATGTTCTTTTATGACGCTAATACTATTTATCCCAAGAATCTCTGCGATTACGCTCTCTATAAAAAGCACGGACTAATTTATTCATTTCTGATACAGGGAGCTGAAAAAATTAGTTGTTCTAACGAAATGGGCGCGTATACTGGTTCTTTTTATGAATGGACAGATAATACTCATTTTCTAATGCAGGTTGATGATGGCATTATTAAATTATATGATGTTTTAGCAGCTAATACTCCTCGTATACTATATACCTATGATCCTAAAACTTCTCGTTTTGCTGGAATGAATGATACATATGATCAATGGTTAATGCAGAAATCAGGAGAAACAGGAAAAATTTCCATATACATTGGTGATACAAATCACAAATCTTTAAGTGAAGATTTTAGTTTTCTTGCTTCTGCTGATGCTCATCTTATAGCTGGTGTACTTATCCCATATGATAAGCTTAATAAAGGATTTGTTTTAATAACACGACACTATAATAATGATAATGACACCACTTGGGGAGAGTTTTATTTTCTTTCTACTACAAACTTCCAATTAAAAAAAATCAAGATTGGGAAACCATCACAGACACAACACATGGGTTGTGGCGGCTTTGAATACAAGATAGTATCCTCTAAGCTAAATGTAATTTTTCTATCTTCACCTAGTTGCCTTACAGTTAATCAAAGTGATAGGGAATCAGATGGAACAGTCAGGCTCACTCTATAATATTCCGTTCCTTTATTGATAAAACTTCATTAAATGGTGGAAAAGTTGCAACATTGGTGCGAATAGACGCGCATCCGGTCCGCCTGACGCAATAGGTTCGCAGCACAAGATTTGTAATACGCTTAACCTCAATATAATTTATTCAATCAACTATTATTGTTTAAAAGCCATGGGGGGAATGATATTTGCACCATACATTAAGATTAATGTATAATCAAA